>NZ_SBHM01000007.1:620039-1240079 GCF_004028095.1 Paenarthrobacter ureafaciens
ATAGAGCGCAGAGCGGGCCTCACAGCGTGAGGGATCTTAGCGGCCGCGGCGCTCGTTAGACGCCGGGGCAGACGCACGGCGGGGACCGCTGCGCGCCGGTCGACCTGAGCCGGAACCCCCACGGCCGGAATTACCCGCGCCGAAGGATCCACCCGAGGTGCCGCCGGTGTTCGAGGACCACACGGCCTTGTTTCCGCTGCTGCGCGTCGTGGTGGCAGAAGCGGTTCGCGGAGCCGAGGCCGACCGCTGTCCGCCGGATGCACGCTGGCCGGTTGCGGGGCGACCACTGCGGCCGCTTTGACCCTGCGAGCCGGGAACGTCGTTACGGTGCGAGGCACCTGCCTTGCCGCGACCGCGTGAGCCGCGGGCGACGTCGTCGTTCATTGCTGCCCGACGCTCCGCACGGCTGAGGTCCGTGCGAACCGGCTCGGCCGAAACCTTGCCGCGTCCGCCGCGCCCGCCGCGACCGCCTGCAGTGGGCGTAGCCTGGCCGGAACGCCGTGCGCGCTTGCGCTGGGCATTGGCGCCGTTGGACGTCCCGCCGCCCTGCTGCGGGAGCTTGGCTGCCAGGAGTGCAGCGCGGGTGCGGGGGTCAACCTTGTCCGCTACATCCCCCACGAGCTCAGCCACCAGCGGAGAGTTGGCGGTGACGCGCTCAAACGAGACGTCGACGCCGGCAGCCCGCATGAGCTTCTTGACGTCCTGCTGCTGCTCGGGGAGCGTCAGCGTAACGACGGTACCGTCCGAACCCGCGCGGGCCGTACGGCCGGAACGGTGCAGGTAGGCCTTGTGCTCTGTGGGCGGATCCACGTGGATGACCAGTTCGACGTCGTCCACGTGCACACCGCGGGCGGCGACGTCGGTGGCCACGAGGACACGCACCTCGCCGCTGGAGAACTCGGCGAGGTTCCGGTCACGGGCGTTCTGCGACAGGTTTCCGTGCAGGTCCACCGCGGGAATGCCGGCGTCCGTGAGGGTCTTGGCCAGCTTGCGGGCATGGTGCTTGGTCCGCATGAAGAGGACGCGGCGGCCTGCGCCGGACGCCAGTTCCACAATGAGCTGCTTCTTGACGGTCTGGTCGTTGACCACCAGGACGTGGTGTTCCATGGTGGTGACCGCGGCCTGGGGATCGTCTACGGAGTGCGTCAGCGGGTTGGACAGGTAACGGTTGACCAGCTTGTCAACACCGTTGTCCAGCGTCGCCGAGAAGAGGAGGCGCTGACCCTGCTTGGGGGTCATGTCCATGAGCTTCTTGACCACGGGGAGGAATCCGAGGTCGGCCATGTGGTCTGCCTCGTCCAGGACGGTGACCTCAACCGCTTCAAGCGTGAGGATCCGCTGGCGGATCAGGTCCTCGAGGCGGCCCGGGCAGGCGATGACAATATCGACGCCGGCACGCAGCGCCTTCTCCTGGCGCGCCTGGGAGATGCCGCCGTAGATCACGGTGGTGTTCAGGCCCATGGCCTTGGCCATCGGCTCGACGGTGGCGTTGATCTGGGTTGCGAGCTCGCGGGTCGGCGCAAGGACAAGGCCCATGGGACGGCCCGGCTTGCGGAAGTAGCCTGCCTCGCGCCCGGCCAGTCGGGCAACGAGCGGGATGGCGAATGCGATGGTCTTGCCGGAGCCGGTGCGGCCGCGGCCCAGGACGTCGCGACCGGCCAGCGTGTCCGGCAGGGTCTTGACCTGGATGGGGAATGCCTCTTCGATGCCGGTTGCAGCGAGGGATTCGACAATTGCCTTGGGCGTGCCAAGGGCAGCAAAAGTAGTCATGTACTTCATGTCTTTCGGGCGGTGTCCTGTGGCGGACATCGGCCCCCGACGCCGGTTGGGCCAGGGGTTCGCCGAGGAAAAGTCAGGTGGTCTACCGGTTCGCTGCAGGAGCGCTGGCCGGGACCAAATGGAACGCGTTCATCGACGCAGGATGTGCCTCTCACATGAAAAATGCCCCGCCGCGCAGCCTGTCAGGCCACCTGCTTCAGGGCGTCACCGCACATCAAGTGATCCCATTCTAGCAGCGGTGGACGTTTCTCCTTGCATCGGGCCCCCAACTGGGTCGCAGCACCGCGCGTTCTGAGCCCCGAAAACGCGCACAAATGCGACCTACTTGGGCTGGGTGAGCGAGAAGTCGGCTTGGCCGTCGCGGGCTCCGCGGGCGTTGGGTGCGGCGGAACCACCCGGCCGGGCCGCGACGCGCGGTGCCACCACAACACCGACGACGCCGATGACCGCCGTCAGTGCAAAGACCGCCGCAAAGGGCCCGACGTTCGTGAAGGCGGCAAAGACGAGGCCCGTTGCGGCGAGGGCCAGCGCACCGCCCAGGGAGTCGGAGATGGACATGGCGGCACTGTTGAAGCCTTGGTTATCCGGCGAGGACAGCGCCAGGGTCATGACGCTGAGCCGCGGGTACATCAGGCCCATGCCGAAGCCCGCGAAGAGCCAGCCAACAATTGCTATGGCCGCCGGCAGCGCCAGCGCGGACGTGACAAGCGCCAAAACGATGGCCCCCAACACCAGGATGGCGCCAATCTGTACAGCCAAGGCATCAGCCAGCCGGGACCCGAGCCGTCCTTGCACAGCGGACGCCCCGGCCCACGCCAGCGCTGATCCGGTCAGGGTCAGGCCCGCAAAGGTCGGGCTGAAGTCATAGCGCTCCGTCAGCATGTAGGGCAGGTACACCTCGGCACCGAAGAAGGCAGCCGACGCCAGCCCACGGGACAGGATGACGCTCGGCAACCCCCGGTGCGCTGTGAGGGTTCCCCGCGGGACCAGCGGACGGACAGCCACGAGCGCCGTGACAAGTGCGACGGCGGCAATCACCGCGCCGACGCCCGGCACCCCGCCGGACAGGTTCAGTCCAAGAACGGCCACGGCCGCGAGCGCAGCCCACGCCATGCGCCCGAAAGCCCATGGGACGGTGGGTGCATCCGCGCCCGATGGGGCCCCGGTACCGCGTTCCGGAGAAGCCAGCCCGCGCATCGCAGGAACAACCATGGCCAAGGCCGGAATGACCAGCCCAACAACTCCCAGGAAGACCCAGTGCCAACTGCTCAGCTCCGCCACCACCCCCGCCGCGAAAGGACCGATCAGGGACGGAATCACCCAGGAAGCGGCGAAGGCCGCGAAGATCTTGGGGTGCAGGACGGGCGGGTAGATCCGCGCGACCAAGACGTACAGCGCCACAGTCACTGCCCCGCCACCAAGGCCCTGGACCAGACGGCCGAGCACCAGCATTTCCATGGTGCCGGCAGTTCCTGCGATGAGGAGTCCCACCACGAACATCGCCACCGATGCGTAGAGAGGAGCCTTCGGGCCTCTCCGGTCGGACCAGTTCCCGGCACCCACCATGCCCATCACGCCTGTAGCCAGCGGACCGGCGAAGGCCAGTGCATACAGGCCGGCTCCGTTCAGGTCCCGGCTGACCACCGGCATCACGGTGGTGACGGCGAGGGACTCAAAGGCGCTCAGGAACACCAACGCGCAGGTGCCCACGGTGGCCAGGAGGTATGGACGGCGCAGGATACCGGCCGTTGAGGTGTCAGGGGTCATGCACGCTACCCTAGAACCTCAACTATTGTTGAGGTCAACGCCCCGCCGGGCACGTGGAAGTTCAGTCATGTCGAAGGTATCCGGACACAGGCCCCTGACCATCGGCGAGCTTTCCGAGCGGAGTGGAGTGTCGCCGTCGGCCCTTCATTTCTACGAACGCAACGGCCTCATCAGCGCCGAACGCACGCCAGGCAACCAGCGGCGTTACGCCCGCGAGACGCTGCGCCGCGTGGCGTTCATCAAGACGTCCCAGCGGGTGGGGCTGCCGTTGAGGGACATCCGCGAGGCATTGGAGTCCCTGCCCAACAGCCGTACACCCACCAAGCGCGACTGGACCAGGCTCTCGTTGCGCTGGCGGCAGGAACTCGACGAGCGCATCGCCGCCCTGCAGCACCTCAGGAACGATCTGGACGGATGCATCGGTTGTGGTTGCCTGAGCCTGAAATCGTGCACGTTGCAGAACCCGTCGGACGAACTCGGGGCATCCGGGGCGGGCGCCCAGCGGTGGAATGCACCCATCTGACTGGCATTAGGGGTTGTTCTGAGCCCTCAAAACAACCGCTGCTGCCAGTTAGTTGGGCGGGGTTTGCTGGAACAGCAACAGGTGTTGCGTCGGGTCTGCGGCGGACGGCACGCTTGAATCATGACTGAACACACTCACGACGGCGGAACCCGCCAGCACGCGCATCATCACGACGGCGTGGCTCGCCAAGGCGGCGACCAACAGGGCCGCCTGGACCTCCACGAGGATGCGGACAACGCCGTGGACATGTGGGACGGGATGTACCGGGAACGCCCGAAGATTTGGAGCGGGAACCCGAATCCCCAACTGGTCGCAGAGATCACGGGCATGGAGCCGGGAACTGCGCTGGACCTCGGCTGCGGCGAGGGTGCGGATGCCATCTGGCTCGCGAAGCACGGATGGAAGGTCACCGCGATGGATGTATCGGCTGTCGCGCTTGAACGTGCAGCCGGGCATGCCAGGGAAGCCGGACTTCAAGAGAGCGTCAACTGGCAGCAACAGGACCTCGCGGAGTGGACACCCGAGCCTGTCTTCGACCTTGTCTCAGCCCAGTTCCTGCACTCTCCCCTACTGCCCTGGCGGGACTCGGCGTCGAAGGCTGCCGCCGCAGTAGCTCCGGGAGGAACGCTGCTGGTGGTCGGGCACCACCCGCACGGGCTGGCGCCATGGAGCCGGCACCACGAGACGGACATGTTCTACACACCCGAAGAACTCGCGGAGGAACTGGGCTTGGAACACGGGCCGTGGTCGATTGGGGTTCTCACCAGCCGCGAGCGGACCATCGAAGACCCGGATGGCAACCCTGCCACCATCATGGATACCGTCCTTCGGGCTACGAGGAAGCCCTAAGCGCTCGCCGGGAGCAGCTCGCCGAAGGGTGGCACCACGGTTCCGGTGCACGTGGAGTCCGGGTTGAGCATCCAGCCCACCCGCTTGGCGGTGTTCAGCATGACGACGCTCTCCTCCAATTCGATCCCCGGGATGCGCTGCTGGATGGCAAGTTCCATCTCCATCACCTCGGCCAGGGTGCGCAGCCACATGATCATGGTGAAGTTGGTCCGCCCCGTGGTTGAGGCCAGGAACCGCACGTTCCGGATGGCCCGCAATTCCGTGGCCGCGGCTTCGTGCTGGCCGGCCGGGACGTTGGCGAACCACTGCACGGTCACGGGGTAGCCGGAGAATTTCTGTGCGATCTCGCAGCGGAAGGAGAGCATGCGGCTGCCGAGCACGCGGGTGAGTTGGCGCTGGACAGTGGCCGGGTGGCGGCCCAGGGCCCGGGCAATTTCCGCGGCTGTGGCACGGCCGTCGCGGGCCAGGAAGGGGATGAGTGCCAGGTGGCTTTCGGGCAGCGGCACAACAATGGCGTCCGGTGCGGGCGGGTTAGCCGACTCGGGACCGGCCATTGCGCGCAATGCCTGCTGTTCAGCCTTGGTGAGGACGTTAAGCCGCCAGGCGTAGCCACTTGTATGGATCCTGGTGCACAGGGACGTGTGGTACTTGGTGAGGCCCCGGACTTCCTCGAGCCGGGGCAGCAAACCGGTACTGAAGTGATCCAGGTCCTGCGTGATGACGGTCAGGGTGAGGTCCCGGTTGCTGGCCGCCTCCTCCACGGTGATCACCTCGGGCAACCGGGCGAGGGCCGCGGTGACGTCGGGCCGAAGATCCATGTCGCAATCGACGTCCACCATCGCCAGGCACATGTTCTTGGGGTCACCCATCAAGTGGGCGGTCGTCCACGCAGCACCTTGGGCTTTGAGCCGGTCCCAACGGGCGGCCAAGGTGGTGGCATGGACGCCCAGGACGTCGCCGGCGTCGGACCAGCTGATCCTGGGTGAAATCTGCAGGGCGTTGATGAGGCGCAGGTCTTCCTCACTGAGTTCCATGTCCCCAATTCTCTCCCGCTTGCATGAATCCTGCACCTTTCACACATGCCATGCATATTTCCTGATCTTTCGGGCCTTGTGAGGTGCATCACCGCAGAATGATCTAAGAGAAGCGCAAGCCGAACAAATCACAGGAGACCCCGCATGACCATCGCCGCCGACGCCCAGGAACTCCGCGAAGACATCGTCCGGCTCCGGCACGAACTGCACCGCGAACCGGAGATCGGACTGCATCTCCCCCGCACCCAGGAAAAAGTACTCCAAGCGCTGGACGGACTTCCGTACGAGATCACGCTGGGCAAGGACACGACGTCGGTCACCGCAGTCCTGCGGGGCGGTGCGGCCCACGCTTCGGCCCGGAAGCCGGTGGTGCTCCTGCGCGCCGACATGGATGGATTGCCAGTCCAGGAAACAACCGGCGTGGACTATACCTCCCGGGTGGACGGAGCCATGCACGCCTGCGGCCACGACCTCCACACCTCCATGCTCGCCGGAGCCGCAACCCTCCTGGCCGAACGCCGCCACCAAATCGCTGGAGACGTGGTCCTCATGTTCCAGCCGGGCGAAGAAGGATTCGACGGTGCCAGCTACATGATCAACGAAGGCGTCCTCGACGCTGCCGGGCGCCGGGCGGACACCGCCTACGGAATGCACGTGTTCTCCTCGCTGGAGCCGCACGGGCAGTTCGTCACGAAGGACGGCGTGATGCTCAGTTCCTCCGACGGGCTGGTGGTCACGGTCCTCGGCGCGGGCGGCCACGGGTCGGCCCCGCATTCCGCCAAGGACCCCGTCACTGCCGCGGCGGAAATGGTCACGGCCCTGCAGGTCATGGTCACCCGCCAGTTCAACATGTTCGATCCCGTGGTCCTCACCGTCGGGGTGCTGCACGCAGGGACCAAACGGAACGTCATCCCGGAAACCGCACGCATCGAAGCCACCATCCGGACCTTCTCCGAAGCGTCCAGGCAGAAGATGATGGAAGCAGTTCCCCGGTTGCTCAAAGGCATCGCCGCAGCACACGGATTGGAGGTGGACGTGGACTACCAAGAGGAGTACCCGCTCACCATCAACGACGAGGATGAAACGAATACCGCCGAGAAAGTCATTGCCGGCATGTTCGGAGACTCCCGCCTCACCCGGATGGCCACCCCGCTCAGCGGCTCCGAGGACTTCTCCCGCGTGCTGGCCGAGGTCCCCGGAACCTTCGTGGGACTCAGTGCCGTTGCCCCCGGCGCCGACCCCTCGACGTCGCCCTTCAACCACTCCCCTTACGCAACGTTCGACGACGGCGTCCTCACCGACGGTGCCGCGCTTTACGCCGAACTGGCCGTGTCCCGCATCGCCGCGCTCGCCGCCAACTGACTCCTGGAGAACCAGATGACAACCACTGTTGGAACCCCTGCCGACATCAAGGTCCACAAGTCGCACGTCCGCACCCTTGTGGGTACCGGCATCGGCAACGCCGTTGAATGGTACGACTGGGCTATTTACGCCACGTTCTCGCCCTTCATCGCGAGCGCGTTGTTCAGCGCGGCCGACCCCACCTCTGCCGTGCTGTCCACGCTGGCGATCTTCGCCGTCGGATTCGTAGCCCGGCCGTTCGGCGGGTTCGTGTTCGGCTGGATAGGCGACCGGATTGGACGCAAAACGTCAATGACTGTTGCCGTGGCCCTCGGCGCCATCGGCAGCCTGTTAATCGGCGTGGCCCCCACGTTCGAGTCCGTCGGCGCCTTCGCATCCGTGATGCTTCTGGTGGCCCGCCTCATCCAGGGCCTGGCACACGGTGGCGAGCTGCCGTCGTCGCAAACGTACCTTTCGGAGATGGCACCCAAGGAAAAGCGTGGCTTCTGGGCCACCCTCATTTACACCTCCGGCACGGCCGGAATCCTTGCAGGCACGCTGCTTGGCGCCATCCTGACCGCTGTGCTCATCAAGGAAGACATGGGCGCGTGGGGTTGGCGCATTCCGTTCCTGATCGGTGGCGCCCTGGGCATTTATGCCTTGTTCATGCGGGCCAAGATGAAGGAAACCGAGGCTTTCGAGGCTGAGTCTCCCAAGGAAAAGCGCGCGCCGATGTGGCCGCAAATCGTGAAGTACCGCAAGCAGGCCCTCCAAGTCATTGGGCTGACTGTGGGCCTCACGGTGGTGTACTATATCTGGGGTGTTGTGGCACCGAGCTACGCAGCGACGGCCCTGAAAATGGACCGCGGCGCTGCGTTGTGGGCCGGCGTGCTCGCCAATGTGGTGTTCATTGCAGCCTTGCCGTTCTGGGGTCGCCTGTCTGACCGGATCGGCCGGAAGCCCGTCCTGATCATGTCCTCCGCCGGTGCCGCGCTGTTCCACTTCCCCATGACCTGGCTGCTGAAGGATTCGCCATGGCAGCTGACCGTGTCCATGTCCGTGATGCTGTTCTTCATCGCCGGCAGCGCCGCGATCGTCCCCGCCGTCTACGCGGAGCTCTTCCCGACCCACATCCGGACCGTCGGCGTGGGCGTTCCCTACTCGATCTGCGTAGCCGTGTTCGGTGGCACGGCCCCTTACCTGCAGACGTGGCTGGGCACGATCGGCCAGGCGTACCTGTTCAACGTTTACGCGGTGATCCTGCTGCTGGTGGGTATCCTGTTCGCCTTCCTGATCCCCGAAACCAAGGGCAAGGACCTGACCGCCTGACCCCTCCCAACTGGGTCGCAGCAGAGCACGTTTTGAACGTTCAAAACGCGCACTGCTGCGACTCAGTTGGGTTAGACGAAGCGGTTCCGGCCCGCCCTGAATCCGAAGAACGCCGCCAGCAAGCCGACCACCAGGAACAGGACCCCCGCCGCGGCGAAGCCACCCGTTGCTTGGTGGAGCTGGCCAACCATCAGCGTCCCCGTGGAACCCACCCCGTAGCCCACCCCCTGCATCATTCCGGAAAGGTGCGCGGCTGTGTGGGCGTCCCGGGTACGGAGCATGATCATGGTCAGTGCCACGGCAGTCAGTGACCCTTGGCCGAGCCCGAGCAACCCCGTCCACACCCAGATCAACTCAGTGGGCCCAAAGATGCTCAGGGCGAAGCCGCCGCCCGTCATGAGCGCCACCACCATGTTGATGACCCGTTGGTCCTTGAGCCGGGCAGCGAGCGCCGGGGCGAACAACGACCCCAGCATCTGCAGCACAATCGACACCGAGACGATCAGGCCCGCCGTGCCACCGTCCACACCGCGGTCACGCAGGATCGGCGCCAGCCACGCGAACACGCTGAACGACATCATCGCCTGCAGCACCATGAACGCCGTCACCTGCCACGCCACCGCGGATCTCCACACATTCACCCCGCCCTTGAGGTGCTGGTGCCGTACGGGGTGCTGCCTGATGGCCGGCGGCAGGAAGAGCAAAAGTACGACGGCGGCCGGCACCGCCCAGAACCACAGCGCCGATGTCCAGTGGCCGGTTGCCGTAAAGACCGGATACGTGAATCCCGCGCCGAGTGCTGCGGAGGCACAGATCGCCGTGGTGTACAGGCCGCCCATCAAGCCGAGACGGTGCGGGAAATCCCTCTTCACCACGCCGGGAAGCAGCACGTTGCACAGCGCGATGGCTGCACCGCACGCCGCTGTTCCCACCAGCAAGGCGGGCAGGTGGCCTGCGCCGGGGAGCTCGGCCGGCCTCAGCAGGAGCCCTGCGGTGAGGACGGCCATCGCACCCAGCAACACCCTCTCTGCTCCAAACCTTCTCGCCAGGACGGGTGCCGTAGGTGCGAAGACACCCAGCAACGTCACCGGCACAGTAGTCAGCACCACAACAGACCAACCCGGCAGACCGGCGTCGGACGTTACTTCCGGCAGCACCGCGGAGAAGCTGGAGAAGACGGTCCTCAAGTTGAGGCCGATGAGGATCAGGCAGACCGCAAGATAAGCCAGCGCCCGCTTGCCTTTGAGCTGGGTGGGAGCCGGGGCCGGGTCTTCGTCGATCTCAGCGTCGACGGCGATCTCGGGCAAGGGGCGTTTCTCTTCGGACTTCTCTGTGCGCTTCTTGGTTCGGCTCTCTGCGGAGGCAGGCTTCTGGGAGGAGGTCACACGTCCTATTCTGTCAGGGCTGTTTACTGCTGCCCCTGTGGGACCGACTGTGACCCGGTTTTGGACGGCCAAGTATTCTGGAAGGGACATGAGTGAGACCCCAGATACCCCACGCCCCATCACCCCCGGCAGCCAAGCTTCCTTTGGCACATACGGCGGCCGTCCGGTCAGCTTTGTGCGTCGAGGTACCCGCCTCCAGGGCCGCCGCCAGGCAGCCTGGGAAGAACATGCCGAACGCTGGGCTGTGCAGGTCCCCCGTCATGTGGCCAACACGTCCGTGCACCCGGACTACGTTTTTGACGCCGAGGCCGTGTTTGGACGCAAGGCTCCCCTGATCGTGGAGATCGGCTCCGGCTTAGGCGATGCAGTGGTCCATGCTGCCGAGCAGAACCCGGACAAGGACTTCCTTGCCGTTGAGGTCTACACCCCCGGCCTGGCCAACACCATCATCAAGATCAACAGCCGCGGGCTGACCAACGTGCGCGTGGTGGAAGCCAACGCACCCGAGGTCCTGGAGTCCATGCTGCCCGCGGGCTCAGTCAGCGAACTCTGGGTATTCTTCCCGGATCCCTGGCACAAGGCCCGGCACCACAAGCGCCGGCTCATCCAGCCGGCTTTCGCATCCGTCGCGGCCAAGGCCCTCAAGAAGGGTGGCTACTGGCGGATTGCCACCGACTGGTCCAACTACGCCATCCACGTTCGGGAAGTCCTTGCAGGTTCCACGGAGTTCGAGAACATGCACGAAGGCGAGCGCAGCGGCGAGGAGAGCCCGTTGACGCAAGTCTGGCAATCCGGCGTCGAATCCGTTGTTGGCGGCGCCCCCGTCAAGGAGGGCCGCGCACCCGTCAGCACCGAGCACACCGGCCCCAACCAGGGCGTGGACGAGGTCGGCGGCTGGGCTCCCCGGTTCGACGGCCGGATCCGCACCAGCTTCGAGAACAAAGCCCACGAGGCCGGGCGCATGATCTTCGACCTCACCTACCGCAAGATCTAGTCCACGGACTCCGGGGGAACCATGAGCTACCAACCACCACTCGAATACCACCAGCAGCCACCCCGACCGGGGACGCGGGGGTTGGGGGCCGGCATTACCAGCATCGTGGCTGCCGTGCTCTCGCCGGTGGCGGCCGTGGTCAGTGTTCCGCTGGGCATCGCTGCGGTGGCTTCTGCCATGAGCCGCTTCAACGAGGGCAACGATGCGTGGTGGATCGGAGCTTTGGCCTTCGCCGCGTTGGCTGTTGCCTTGGCGATTGTGGCCGTGGTCTGCGGACTGATTGCCGTGTTCCGGGCAGGCCGCATGAACGCCGGGAGAATCACGGGCATCGTTGGGCTCTCCATCATGGCGGTCAACGTCTTCGGGGTGGCCTTCATGGTGATCTTGGTACTCGGATCCGGACAAGCGGGCTGATATGCCGCAGGTACGCGCAGAACGGTTCATCCGCCTGGATCCGGAGACCACTTTCGCCCTCTCCCAGAGCACAGGCGCATTCAGGCTTACATGGGACCCGTTCATCTCGGCACAATCGTTCGTTGACGGCGCCACGAAACCAGGCAAAGGGGTCCGCACCCGCACCGTCTCCCGGATGAAGCTGACCATGGTGACCGAGTACGTTTCCTACAATCCCCCACGAAACGTAGGAATGACCATGGTGGCCGGCCCCTGGTTCTTCGGCACCTTCGGAGGCGGGTGGCGGTTCACTCCGGAGCCCGGGGGCACCCGCGCGGTGTGGAAATACACGTTCTCCTGCAGGCCCGGCTGGCTGGCGCCTATCGCCGAAAAAATCGGGACATGGGTGTTGGGCCGCGAAATTGAGCGTCGGATCGAGGCCTTCGCGAGGGCATGCGAGGACCCCGCCCTCGTGGCCGAACTGCAAGCAGCATCACGGCACGGAGATTGACGCCACCGTCCTGTCCGAATCGTCCCTGAGCTCAACACCCGCGATGCCGGTCAGCTGAACAGGAGTGGCGCCGGTGATCTTGATGCGTCCGCTGGGCGTCGCCGTCCACCCGCACGTGCGTTCCTCAGCGCCGTCGCGCCCCTTGACCCACAGATAGAGCGTCCCTTCCAGCGGCATGCTCCGCCCCTCAACAGCCAACTCCGTGCCCCAGGTCTTCTTGACCATGCCAACCGTCAGCTGCAGGCCATCGCCCGACTGAACGGAATACGTGGCGTCGGGTTTCGGTGGCTGGTTCAGCAAAGGACCCGCCAGGAATCCCAAGGCCAGGCACGCGGCGGCGACAGCCCCAACAACGGCTGCCCACCGCCGTCGTGATTTCCGCCTGCGGGTGGAGAGATCAACCAGGAGCGACGGCGGGACAGTCTCCAACGGCGCCAACGGCTGGCTTCCGCCCGCAACGGTGAGGGCGACTGCATCAGCGGCGGGGACGGCGTCGAGCAACGCGGGAAGGCTTTCGAGCTCCTCCAGCTCGCCGCGGCAGTCCGCGCAAGCGGCGAGGTGGTCCTCGAACGCGCGTGCCTCATCCGGCTCAAGGCCACCCAGCAGGTAGGCGCCCAGCAACTGGTGGACGGAATCGGCGTTCATTTTTCCACCCCCATTTCGTCAAGAATCGTTCGGAGGGCTTTCACTGCATAAAAAGCCCGGGACTTAACAGTGCCCACGGGGATGTTCAGGTGCAGCGCCGCCTCGGTGACCGTGTACCGCTGGTAGTGCAGGGCCACCAAAACTTCACGGTGTTCGTGGCTGAGCCGCAAAAGCGCTTCCTCCATGAGCACACGGTTCAAGAGCTCGTCCACGCGCTCGGTGGCGACGTGGTCCGGAAGTTCGTGCTCCTCTGCCTCCGCGGGCCTGCGCTGGGCCTTCCGGTAGTTGTCGATGATCACGTTCCGCGCGGTCCTGAAAAGGTAGCTTCGCAGGCTTCCCGTGATGTGCGGGGCGTGCTGCCACACTTTCAGGATGGTTTCCTGCACAACGTCGTCAGCCAGGTGCGCATCCGGGGTGCAACTGAGCACAAAACGCTTCAGGGCCGTGCCGTGGTCGCGGTAGATCGCTGCCACCACGTCCTCGTCCAACGGCATAGCCACCTCCTTCGATCCCACCCCATACGACGCCTTTTCCCGGCACACGGTTCACCATGAACCATTCTTCCCCCGGCGGCGTCTTAGGGTTAGCGCCGGCCCACTCCGGCCGGCCCGTCAAGGGAGCCAGTGATGAAGAATAGATTCAGCTTTGGACTTGGTGCTGTGGTCCTCGCGGTGGCCTTGGGAGGATGCGCCGGCAGTCCGGGCACGTCCACGTCCTCTGCACCGCCGGCGTCGTCATCCGTGTCCGCTCCCAGCACAGCAGAGGCAGACGCGGAGATGAAAGTGGCGTCCTCCAGCGCCGGCCCGATCGTGGTGGATGGCAAAGGAATGAGCCTCTACTTCTTCACGAAGGACGTCAAGGACTCCGGCAAGAGCGCCTGCGTGGATGCATGCCTTGCCGCGTGGCCCGTATTTACGACGACGGCGGACGCGCCCAAGGTTGATGGCGTCACCGGCACTGTGGGAACCATCGCCACGCCCGACGGGAAGAAGCAGGTCACGCTGAACGGCATGCCCCTGTACTACTACGCCCAGGACAAGGCCCCCGGTGATGTTGCGGGCCAGGGTGTGAACAACGTCTGGTACCTGGTGAGCCCCGGCGGAGAGATGATCAAGGGCGCTGCTGGTTCGGGCTACTGAGTGGGCCCCCTCGTCCGTTGCCGATCGCCGAGTTCGCCGAGTTCGCCGGAAGCGTGCCGTACCGCTGCAACGTTCCTGCGCCTATGCGCGTTTCCCACGAACCCGAGCGACCACCCCTGCTGCTATGCACGTTTCCCACGAACCCGCGCGACCACCCCTGCTGTTCGCGGGAAGCGTGCCGAACCGCTGCAAGCTTCCCTGCGCCCATGCACGTTTCCCACGAACCCGCGCGACCACCCCCTTACCTGCGCGACCTGAGCGCTCGAAGGATTCGTTCTTTGAAGGTCCGCTCTTGGAACAGGTCCTTCCACTCGATCCGGATGAACCTCCAGCCGTCCTCCATGAGCGCCTTTTCGCGTCGCCTTTCTTCAAAGATGACCTCGTCGGTTGGTTTGTAGTCGAAGTACTTGGTTTTCCCGTCGAATTCCAAGGCCAGTTTTTCTTCCTCCCACGCGAAGTCCAAGCGGTGGTTTCCTACCCGGGTCTTCACGCGGAATTGGGGTTCCGGTGGTTTGATGCGTAACCGCTGCATCAACTCCCGGCTCAGCGTCTCGCCTGCGGATTCGGACCGGGGATCGGCATTCTCAAGGGCCTTGCGAAAAATACGGATCCCGCGCTTTCCCGCGGACGCTGCGCCCATTGAGGCGAGCACATTCCGATCTGCCCCAAGCCGCAGACCATGGTCCATGATGACCAACGCCTTCGGATAGCTGAGCATCCTGGCACAGTCGAACATTGTGCGCTCAAGCGACGTGACCCGCAGGCCTCTCACCGTCACGATCTCAGTCTCGGCCAGCGCTTCAGTATGACCCCGGACGTCCTTGCCCCATCGACCCGAGGACGGTCGAACCGGGTGCAGGACGTGGACTTTTTGGTCCACACCCCACAAGAACAGGCCATGGAGTCGTGCCGCCGATAGATGGCTGTAGACCAAACCGCCCGTCGAAGTCGTCAGGGTTCCGTGAGCATGGGCCATGATCCGCGCAAGGGCCTGACTTCGTGGTCCCATGGAGTCCCACTTGCCGGCGCTCATGTAGCATCCGTACCGCATTCGACGCAGCTCGCCTGAATCCAAGAGGTACTTGATGCTTCGGCTGTTGTAGCCCAGGCGAAGCAGCTCGTCCGTGCGCCACATATAGCCTCGTTGAGGTGCGGCGCGGAGGGTCGACTGAGTGGTCACACTTGATGTTGGTTGCATCGCTTCAGCATCGCCGGGCCTCCAAGTCGGCAGTAGGCCTGGTCGTCGCTATGTGGAAAGTAGACGCCAACGGTGCGAATGCCCCCGCAAACTTACAGCGTCTGGGCATCGTACCCGCGAACCCGGCGGGATGCACCAAAGCTGCGGGAACGACGCCGAGCTCCGCGGCACGCTTTACCTATCGCCCACCTGCGGCTCCCGAGATCGCCGGAAGCCTGCCGCCGCACCCCAAGCTTCCATGCGAACCCACAGCGTTCCCGCGAACTCGGCGGCTACGAGGGGACGTTCCCGCGAACCCGGCGGCTCAAGTTTGGGAGCCGCAGCAGGCTGACTAAGATTGGGCAGATAACCTCCTTCCGAAAGTAGTCGCCTGCATGCCATCCCACCCCGATGACAATTGGGAACTGGCCATACAAACACCTGCCATCAACGACCGCTCCCTCGCGGCGGGGCTGGCCTATGCCATGGGAAGCCGGGTCAACGGGATTACCTTCGACTCAGCCACCGGTCTCCTCCTCGGCAAAGTCCGGGGCAACGGAGTGCAGCCCTACTCCACGTCGGCAAAGCTGGTGCGAAAACCGAGCGGCTGGAGCTGCACCGTGGGCATCTGCAGCTGCCCGGTCCGGAAGGATTGCAAGCACGTCGCAGCCCTGCTCTTCACGGCGGAGGACCACCCCACCATTCGAGCCCAGCTCCTTGCCCAATCCCCCGGAATGCAAACGGCGAACCCAAGCCAGGCCACCAGCCGCCCGGCATGGGAACTTGCCCTCAACAGGCTGATCACCAAGCCTGGAGCACCCGCCAACCCCGCGGGTATCCAGCTCGCTTTGCAGTTCGAAGTGGAAGAACCTGCCGCGCACTTCTCCTACACAGGCCGCCGCGACCCTGCAAGGAGCGTAAGGCAACTCAAGGCCCGCCCCATGATGATGGGCGCGAAGGGCAAATGGATCCGCGGCGACGTATCGTGGAACAACCTCAGCTACATCAGTTTCCGCCGTGAATTCAACGAAGCCCAGGTGGAGTGGCTGCAAACCTTCATGGCAGCCCACGGTTCCCCAAGCGGGCGGCACCAGCCCTCCGGCGCAATGTGGCTCAGCTTGAACGACTTCGCCGGCAAGAACCTCTGGTCACTCCTTGAGGAAGCCAGGAAAGCCGGAATTCCGCTCATCCACACCGCTGGTACTGAGCCCGTTCACGTGGCGTCCCAACCCGCCGTCGTGGGCTTGAGCCTGGCCAGGACGGGACGGGAAGGTTCCGTTGACGGAAAGCCCGACGGCGGCCTGCAGCTGTCGCCGTCAGTCACCGTGGACGGGGAAGCCGTTGATCCGGCCACTGTTGGCTTTGTGGGAAAGCCGGCCAACGGAATCTTCTATACGCAATCCGGCGCCGACACTTTGCCCGGGGCGCCGCAGCAGAAGAACCTGATCACCCTTGCACCGCTTGGGGGGAGCCTCAGCGATGAATTGCTGGAGTTCGTGACCGAGGGTTCCACGTTGGAGATTCCGGCCGAGGACGAGGGCCGCTTCCTCACGTCCTTCTACCCCAAGCTCCGTCAGTCCACGCCTGTCCAAGCAGCCGACGAATCAGTGGAGCTGCCGACGCTTGCCGTGCCGACGTTGTCCCTGCTGGCCAACTACGGCAACGACCACAAGGTCCGGCTCCACTGGGAGTGGCACTACACGTCGGGAACCTTGGTGACGGCCCAACCCCTCTGGCGGCACCCGGACGATCGCGGCTACCGGGACGACGCCGCGGAGGCACGCATCCTCGAATCGCTGGGGCACCCGTGGGAGATCGTCCCTGCCCTCGCGGAATCCTCAACAGGGGGTTGGGGTGCGCCCCGGCTCACTGCTACCGCTGAACTGAGTGGCCTGGACACCCTGGCGTTCACCGAAGAGGTGCTGCCGGCACTCAGGCAACTGCCCGACGTCGTGGTGGAAACCTCCGGTGACATTGCCGATTACCGGGAGGCCGAAGAAGCGCCTGTCGTGTCGATCTCCACCAAGGAGACCGCGAGCGGAGACTGGTTCGACCTCGGGATCGTCATCACGCTCGAGGGTGAACCGGTATCCTTCGCCGCCGTTTTCTCGGCGCTCGCTGCCGGGCAGACCCGCATGCTGCTGCCCAGCGGCGCACACTTTTCCCTCGATCTGCCCGAGCTCCACCAGCTCCGCGAGCTCATCGACGAGGCCCGTTCGTTGCAGGACAACCCGGACAACAAAGACGGAACCCTGCAGATCAGCCGGTTCCAGGTAGGGCTGTGGGACGAACTCGCACAGCTTGGGATCGTGGACGAACAAGCGGCGGCGTGGCGGGAGTCCGTTGGTGGACTGCTCGACGACGGCGTCACCGGACTGCCGCTGCCGGCCGGCCTTAACGCTGAGCTGCGTCCGTATCAGCTGGAAGGGTTCAACTGGCTGAGCTTCCTTTACAAGCACAGCCTGGGCGGCGTCCTCGCCGATGACATGGGCCTCGGCAAGACCGTCCAGGCGCTGGCGCTGATCTGCGCGGCGCGGGAACTGGCTGCTTCCGAAGGCAGGGACAGGGCCCCGTTCCTGGTGGTCGCGCCAACGAGCGTCGTCAGCAACTGGGCCTTGGAAGCACAGAGGTTCGCACCCGGCCTGACGGTTCGGACGGTTTCGGAAACATTCGCCAAGAGTGGCCTGTTGCCGTCGGAAGCTTTGGCGGGTGCCGACGTCGTAATTACCTCTTATGCGCTGTTCCGCATCGATTACGAGGCCTACGCGTACTTCCAATGGGCCGGGCTCATGCTGGACGAGGCCCAATTCGTGAAGAACCACCAGTCCAAGGCCTACCAGTGCGCACGCAAGCTGCCTGCGCGCTTCAAGCTGGCCATCACGGGCACCCCGTTGGAGAACAACCTGATGGAGTTTTGGGCCCTGACGTCGATCGTTGCGCCGGGGTTGTTCCCCAGTCCCAAGAGGTTCGCCGAGAACTACCAGAAGCCGGTGGAGAAGAACGGCGACTCGGCGCAACTGGGCAAGCTCCGGCGTCGGGTCCGTCCGCTCATGATGCGGCGCACCAAAGAGCAGGTTATCCAGGACCTTCCGCCAAAGCAGGAGCAGGTGCTGGAGGTCGTGCTCAACCCGCGCCACCAAAAGGTCTACCAAACCCATTTGCAGCGGGAGCGGCAGAAGATCCTCGGCTTGATCGACGATGTGAACAAGAACCGCTTCACGATCTTCCAGTCGCTAACGGTGCTTCGGCAGCTCAGCCTGGACGCTTCGCTGGTGGACTCCTCCATGTCCGCGGTGCGGTCGTCCAAGCTGGATGTCCTGTTCGAACAGCTCGAGGACATCATCTCCGAGGGCCACAGGACGCTGATCTTCAGCCAGTTCACCGGGTTCCTGGGCAAGGTTCGGGAACGCATGGACGCCGAAGGCATTGAATACTGCTACCTCGATGGCAGCACCCGCAACCGCGGTGACGTGGTGAGCGAGTTCAAGAACGGGACGGCTCCGGTCTTCCTGATCTCCCTGAAGGCCGGTGGATTCGGCCTCAACCTGACCGAGGCGGACTACGTCTTCCTTCTGGATCCGTGGTGGAATCCGGCATCCGAAGCCCAGGCCGTGGACCGCACGCACCGGATCGGCCAAGCCAGGAACGTGATGGTTTACCGGCTGGTGGCCAAGGACACCATCGAGGAAAAGGTCATGGCGTTGAAGGCCAAGAAGTCGCAACTTTTCGCGGACGTGATGGAAGGTGACGCCCTGGCCGGCGGCTCGTTGACGGCCGAGGACCTGGCAGCGCTGTTTGCGGAATAACTCCCAACTGACTGGCATTAGCGGTTGTTCCCAGCCCTTTTGGCAACCACTACTGCCAGTCAGATCTCGTGACGGTCAGTCGTCCAGGCGCACTCCGCGCAGCAGGATCATCGTCCCTCCCACCGCGACGGCCGATGCCAGGAACACTCCGGAGGCGCCCAAGCCCACAGCCACCACTCCGATGGCACTTGGCAGGACAACTTGCCCCACCCTGTTCCCCGCCAGTCGCAGGGCCAGGGCCCTCCCGCGTTGCCCTTCCGGAGCTTGCGCGGAGAGCCAGGACATGGTGAGCGGCTGGCCGATTCCCAGCCCCAAACCTAGGAACGCCATGACCACGAAGAGCAACCACTCCGGCATGGGGATCGCCGCCACAGCCAAGGCGACCGTCGAAACAGCGAGACTAAGAACAAGGAGTTTCAGCCGCCCGAGCCTGCGGGACACCCGTCCCAGGCCGAGCCTGGAAACCATGGAAAAGACTGCCCGGACGGTGAGCATCAGACCCACTGTGGCCGCGGTGAGTCCGCGCTCGGCACCCAGTGCGGGGAGGTAGACCACGGTGAGGTCGACGACGGCCAGCACTGTTGCGCTGGTGGCCAGCGCCCGCGCCACGCCTGGCACGCGCAACAGGGAGAAGGCGCTTCCGCGGGGAGCTCCGCCGCTGCGGGTGGCCCGCTTTCCACCACTGACCCGTGATGAGACCAGGAACGTCGTCCCGAACAGCACGAGCCCCATGCCGGCGGCCAAGAGGAAGATCGAGTGGGTGTCGGGCCGCACTGATTGACCTCCGACCAACGAGATAGCCAGCGGCCCCAAGGCCTGGCCCAACGACGCTGCGAAGGTCAGGTAACCGAAAGCAGAGTCAAGACGGGACGAGGCAGCGTTATTCGCCACCACGGCTTGCTGCCCCACCACGCACGCAAGCTGGCCCGCACCCAGGAGCGCTGTTCCCGCGATCAGCGCGGCCACGGACGACCCCCACAGCAACAGGAACACCGAACAGGAAAGCACGACGGCGGAGCCCGCGGCCATCAGCCGACGCTCGCCAAGGCGGTCCACCAGGTTTCCGATGGGGAGGGCCAGCAACAACGGAAAGACTGCGTAACTGGCGGCCAGCACACCGAGCGCGAAGGCGGGAACGTCGAGTTCCAGGGCCCGGTATGTTGCAGCCGGCCTCACCAGGAAAGTGATGGCCTGAATCAGCGCCGAGTGAAGGAGGAGAGCAGTTGACGAGCGCCGCCCCAGTTCGCCGATCATTCGACGTCAAGTCCCTTGTCTGCGATGACGCGCAGAGTCTCGTCACGGGCTCCAATGACGTGATCGAAGGCTATCTTCGCCGCACGCTCCGGGTCCTTGGCCGCCAAGGCTTCCACCAAAGCCCGGTGGTCCGCTAAGGCTTCCTCCCGACGTTCCGGTGAGTTGTTGGTGAAGTACCGGTACCGCTCAACGTGGCTGGCAATCTGCTCGTGGAATCGAAGTGCCCAGGAGTTGCCGGCGATGTCTGCAATGGTGGCGTGGAGGGTCACTCCATGCCTCATGGCCTCATCCGCGAATCCGACCATGGCTGCGTTTCGGTCCAGGATTCCCCGTAGTTTTTCGATGTGTTCGGTGGTGGCCTTGGCGCAGGCTTCGCGGGCCATCAATGACTCAAGGGCAGCCCTGACGTCATACAGCTCGGAGACCGCCTTCTCATCAAGCAACGGAACCAGGACGCCGCCAGTTGGCTGTTGCTCAAGAAGGCTCTCCGAAATGAGTCTCCTGATCGCTTCTCTCAGTGGGGTCCGGCTGACCTGCAGTGCTGCAGCCATCGCGGGCTCGAAGATACGGGTCCCGGGCTTCAACTCCAGATCGAGGATTTGCCGCTTGAGCTCGGTGTAGACGAGGTTCGCCCCGGTGTTCCGAAGCCGTGATTCTGCCATGCTGCCGCCAAAGTAAGAGTGAAGTGTACTTGTATACATCTATACATCGCTTCTGCTGTGGACCAAAAAGAGCGCCTAAATGAGCGCTTATTCGCACTTAAACTGTAAAATGCGAATAGGGGGCAGCTAAATCACTGTTAGGAGGGGTGATGGGAGGTTGGCCAGCGCACGGGAGGCGCGTCATGCCATGGAAATCTTCCGGGCGTCCGCCCCGCGAAGACAGGATGTTTACCGAAGTTGAGGTATCGCTTCCTCCGCACATTGCGGATCTGGGGTTCGAGCCGAGCCGGGAGACCGTTGTAGCTCTCGAAGAGGCAGCCGCTGCCATTGCATCGCTGGATGTCACGGCAGGGTCCCGGATGGCGGCAATCAGCGACTTCCTCCTGCGGAGTGAGGCAGTGTCCTCGTCGAAGATCGAACACGTCGACGCGAATCGCAACGACTACGCGCGGGCACTGGTAGGTCTGAAAGCATCCGATCAGGCCAAGTCGATGGTAGCCGCCGCCGAGGCTGTGCAGAGCATGATCAACGACGCCGGGGTAGCAGGTGAAGTCCGGATGGAGTCGCTTCTCAAAGCACACAGGACATTGATGAAGGATGACCCGCTGGACGGACACAACGCCGGCTCTTTCCGCGAGGTGCAGAACTGGATCGGGGGCAGCGATTATTCCCCGCGAGGAGCAGTCCATGTTCCTCCCCCACCCGGGATGGTCCGGGAACTCATGGACGACCTCATGGCCTTCTGTCAGCGCAAAGACATCCCGATCATGGCACAGGCAGCCATTGCGCATGCACATTTTGAATCCATCCACCCGTTTACTGACGGCAACGGCCGCATCGGCAGGGCCCTGATTGGGGCCGTCTCGCGTCGACGGGGACTAACCAGGAACACTGTGACCCCAGTTGCCTCCGCAATGGTGGCTGACGTCGAAACCTACTTCGCGTTATTGAACAACTACCGCGACGGGGATGTCGATCCTTTCGTGCTCTATCTAGCCAAGTCGTCAGTTCGAGCTGCGGATGCTGCGCGCGAATCCGTTACCGCACTGGACGCGCTGCCTGCAGCATGGACAGAGGTCGTTCGTCCCCGCAAGGGTTCGGCCGACGAAAGGATTCTGACTTGGCTCTTGGAACGCCCTGTCTTTGAGGCGCACAGTGCCGCGTATGCCGCGGGGATCGACGAGCGCTCTGTTTATAGGGTCCTTGACCGGCTGACAGACGCCGGAGTACTCTCCCTGATCACGCAGTCGCAGCGAAATCGCGCTTGGGCGGCAACGGAAGTCTTGGACGAGGTCGACCGGCTCAACCGTCGTCTGGCAAATCGCGATTATTGAGTACCTCAGCCCCGCGCCCACCGGTACGGAGTGGTGAAAGCCTACGCACAAAAAACGCTCTCTCACTTATGGCCCCGATTCGGCGTTTCCTCTGTCATCGAGTGAGAGAGGAAACGCGAAAAGGGGCCGTTATGTGAGAGAGCGTCCGGAAGGGGTGCCGGCTACTGGGCGCCGCGGCAGAGTTCGCCGTACTTGGTGCCGGCTTCCTGGTAGGCGGTGGTCAGCTCGCCGAGCTTGGCTTCATCGGGATCGGACTTGGCCTGCTCGTCGAGGAAATCCAGGATGGAGGTCACCACGGGCTTCATCTCCTCGGAAGCCACGGCCTGGATGGGACGGATGGCGTTGGCCACGCGGTTGGTTGCCGTCTTGTTCGATTCCTGGGTGAGCCCGGAAGCGGCGGCGGCCATCCTGTCGCAGGTCTGCGCGGTGGTCAGCTGCGGTGCTGAGCAGGCGGAGGCCGAGGCAAGCAGCCCGGCAGCGATCAGGACAGTGGTGAGTTTCTTCATGATTCCCTCAATGGTCGACGTCCCTTCGATTGTAATCAGAGCCCCGCAATGCCTGCGCATCGGGACAACTTAGAGACCTGACCGGTGCTGCCCTAGGCTGGGTGGCATGGCGATCATTCACAAGGCAACCCTGTCCCCCAGCAAGCTCGAGCTCATCGCTGACTACCTGCCGAAGCAGCCGTGGTTCATCCAGGAGGGCGAACCGGAGCTGGTGGGCGCCTACCGCTTTGACGATCCCGCCGGTGAAGTCGGAATCGAAACCCACGTCGTCTCAGCCGGCGACCGCATCTACCAGGTTCCCCTCAGCTACCGCGGCTACGAGCTGGCCGGTGCGAACGACTGGCTGATCGGCACCATGGACCACTCCGTCCTTGGGAAGCGCTGGGTCTACGACGCCTGCGCCGACCCCGTCTACATCAAAGCGCTGGCCACTGCCATCCTCACCGGGCAGAAAGAGGCCGAACAGTTCGTGGACGGCGAGTCCCAGCCCCGCCCGAGCACAGTTTCGGTGCAAGGAACGGGAATGCTCGACGGCGGCCTGCCCGCCTTGAGCGCTTCGGCGCCGGTATCGGGAAGCGGTGTGACCATCATTGACGCGGGAAGCCTCCGCCTGAAAGTAAACCGCGTAGTGGAAGTCGCCGTCGATGCCGCTGTCAACACTGCCGCGGCACCGGAACTTCACACCGAGCTGGCCCTCACGGGAACCTGGGAAGGGCTTGAAAACCCGGTCGAGTTGGCTTCGGTAATCCGCGACTAAGCTGCGCGCGCAGAGTCACCTGTTCCTGAAGGAGTTGGCGGCGTAGGCTGGCCGTCGAAGCACAAGCACATCCCTCTCCCAGGAGTCCTCATGCACAAGCCGCAGACCGTCATTTCCGCAGCCCAGGAGCTCGCAGGCGAGTGGGTCAGGCACGCTGCTGACGGGAAGGCCTCGCAGTCCGATGCAGTGGTGGGCTGGGCCCTCTCCCGCATCAACCACGCCGACGTGCCGTCCGTTGTGCAGGGAGTGATGATGACGCTCACCGGCAACCGCAGGACGGCGCGGAAAGCCCGCCGTGCAGCGGACAAGGCGGTCAAACGGGCCACTCAGGCCCTTGCTGACCGTCGCCTGGGGTCAGCGGGAAGGACTCCTTCGCGCCGAGGTTTGTGGTTGACGTTCATTGCCGCAGCAGGTCTTTCCGCGGGTGCCGTTTTCCTCTGGCGGACGCTGCTCCCTCAAGGAGAACCCACGCCCGTTTCCGCTTCGGAGACGGGGGCCAACCACGCGGCTTCGTCACAAGAGGGCACGAACTAGTCCGGCCAGAGCCGCTTGGGGCCGGTCTGATCGTTCCGGTCCCCACCGTCGTCCCGGCGGAGGCGCCGACGAAATACCAGCCTGCTCAACAACACATAAGCCCCCGCACCCGCTACGAGGAAACCCGCGACACCCACAATCAGGATCTGCGTGGCGATCCCGGCGATGATCAAGGCGAATCCGGCAAGGACACCCAGCACGCCCATGACCGTCCTGGCCGCCGTCCCCCGCAGGCGGCCTGACTTCAGCTGCAGGTCCAAGTCGGGGTCCGACGCGGCCAGGCCCCGTTCGAGTTCTTCCAAACTCCTGCGTTCTTCATCCGACAAAGACATCGGAATCTACCTCACCTACGGCTCCCGTTTCTGACGCTGGAGCCCTCTTGCCGGGCGCGGGCACTGCTTGCCGTACCTTGCCTTCATTATCTGCCGAATCCGGGGTACTAGCCACTGGGCAGGTTCAGGCTAAAGCTACCGCAGTGCATGACCGGAGCTGACTGTGGCACCCTGAAGGGGTAGTTCCCAGCACGCGTACGGACAACCAACTGGAAGGCACTTCTTCCCATGGCACGACGAACTGCAAGAATCCGGAACAACACTGCACAAGCAACACGACCCAAGCGTGGGCGGGCTGCATGGCTGATCCTCACGGCCCTCGTTGCCGGTGTGGCAGGGGGCATCTTTGCACGGCGGGCGGCTGTCCCTGCCGGCAACAGCCAACCGGGTAAACGGGCGGCAACGGAACCTGTGGGCACCAACACGCCGGACGTGCTGCTCCCACGGACTGAACCGGTAGAGATCTCGACCCGGATGCGTCCTGGCGAGTGGACCGAGGAATCCTTGCAGGCCCACATCGAGGATTACCGCCGGCAGATCCGGAACATGGGCGCCACTGACGCGGAAATCGTGACGAACGTCGAGCGGACGGAGGAAGGCGCGGCCCGGGTAGTTGTCAGCTGGAACCGAACGGGCCTCTGAGGCAACCGGCTGGGCTCACACAGTCGGTCCACCACAGCCCGTCACATCAGCGCCACCCAGGCGCATACTGTCGGTATGACCGATCGTGAAGATTTCCTGGCCTGGGTAACGTCCGATCTTCGGCACGCCGAACAGGCCCTGCATAACGGCGATCCAGAACCCCGCCGGGCCGTCTGGTCGCGCAAAGAACCAGTGAGCGTGATGGGTGCTTGGCGGAATGCCTTGGGACAGCTCGCCCTGCACGACCTTTTCACGCATTTGGGCGAGAGCTTCTCAGACTGCGTGTCCTACGAGTTCGAGCTCCAGAGCTACGACGTCGTGGGCGACATGGCCTACACCGTCGGCCTCGAACACACCTCAACGTCCGTTAACGGCGAGGCCCGCAGCTACGTGCTGCGGGCTACCCAGGTGTATCGGCGCGAAGACGGACAGTGGAAGGTGGTACACCGGCACGCGGACACCGTGGGCGGCTAAAGCTTTGCCGAGACTTCCTGCGCTGCTTCACGCAGCAGGTCCGCGTATTCGTTTCGGTGCGGCAGGACGTCGTCCCGGAGCCCGGCGACGGAGAGGGCCCCCCGCAGGACACCGTTGGAATCGAACAGCGGCACGCCCAGCGCCGCTACGCCGAGGGTAACGTCTTCGTCAGACAAGCTGAAGCCGCGTTCGCGGATCAGCGCGGCATCGGCCTCGAGTTGCTCGGCACTGGTAAGGGTCTGGGGAGTGAATTCCTGAAGGGGGGCAGCCTCCAAGACCCTGTTGCGAAGGGAATTGTCGTAAGCCAGGATCGCCCGGGAGGTCGCGCCGGCGTGGGGCGGGAGACTTCCTCCGGGTTTAAGCAGCATCAGCGTGACCTTTGTGCCCTCGACCCAGTCCAGGCACACCACCCGCCGGTCACGGAGGGAGCAGAGGTAGACGGTTTGGCCCGTCACGTCGTTGAGCCGCTGCATTGCAGAACGGGCTGCTCCGACTTCCGGAATTCCTTTGAGCGCTGCGGTGGCGAGGTGAAGGATCCCGGTGCCCAGCTGGGCGCGCCCGTCTTCCCGAACAGTCACCAGGCCTACGTGCGCCAGCGCATCCAACAGACGGTAGACACTGGGCCGCGGCATGGAGATGGCATCGGCAATGTCAGCGACGCTCATTGGCCCGGTATCAGCCAACGCGTTCAAAAGGTCGGCACTGTTGGCCATGACTTTAATGGGCTTTGCGGGCATCAGGAGTCACTTCCAACTTTGGCGGGGAAGTCGGCGCCTTGCTGCAACGAGGCGCCCAAGGCGCGGCTGACTGCCGCCGCGGCAGAAAGAACCACTTCCACGGGGTCGTAGCCGCTGTGAAACACCCGGTGAGTTTGGCCGCTGATGGAAAGAGCACCAACTACTGCTCCTGAATGGTTAAAGATCGGAGCGCCGACCCCGCCTATTCCTTGGCCCCAATCACTGTGCGCGACGGCCACTCCTGCCGCGGCCGTCTCCTGAAGACGACGTCGGAGCTCGTCAGCGTCGACGGCTACAGGACCAAAGAACTCATCCTCCGGCAGCTCGCTCAAGTAGCGCTCAATCAGCTCGTCGGATTCGAACGCGAGGATTGCCCGGGGCGCGGCGCCCTGTCCCAGCGGCATGGACTCGCCCAACCTGAGGTTGTGGATCTGGACATCCAAGCCGTCGATCCTATCGATGCAGACTGCACGCAGGTCCCGTCGGATGCAGAGGAATGCCGTCTGGCCCGTGGACGCGTGCAGTCTTTCAAGCTCGGGACGCGCCAACTCCCGTAAATCAAGTTGCGACTCCAGTTTTGCCCCCAACCGAACGAAGTCCAGGCCAAGCCGCGTCTTCCCGCGCCGCGAGCCGTCCTCGACCCACCCTATGGCGTGAAGCGTGGCGAGCAACCTATAGAGCGAGCTCGCAGGCTCACCTGTGCGTTCTGCAAGCTCGCCGACGGTGAGCTCTCCGGCTTCCGCAATGGCGTGGAGTACGCCAGCCGACTTGGTGACGAGGTTCATTCCGCCTGCGGGGTCCGTTACTTCCGACATTGGAACCTCTCACCTAGCGGACATAGACCATGACTCACGATACGGAAGGGAAACCTTGCAGCGCAACCAAACTCCTTACCAGCACTTTATCGTTTTATGGATTGACTGTCCGTTAGATGATAATTTGAAACAATCTACCGAAGGAGAACCATGACATCGCACACCGGCACCCTCATGCCCCACCGCGCAGCAGTACTCACTGCGCCCGGGGAATTTGCCGTGGAAAACCGCAGCCAGCTTCGGGCCGAAGCGCACGAAGTCCTGGTCCGCATCACCTTCACGGGGATCTGTGGATCCGATTTCCCCATCGTCGACGGAACCCACCCCCGCGCCGTGCTGCCGCTGGTGATGGGCCACGAGATGACGGGAACCATCGAGGACCCGGGAAGCAGCGGTTTGAAGACAGGGACCACGGTGGCGGTCAATCCACTGCTGCCTTGCGGCGAGTGCGGAGCATGCACCCGGGGACTCCCCCATGTTTGCCGCAACCTTCGACTGCTAGGCATAGATACTCCCGGCTCCATGACGGAAGTCATGGCTGTACCAACCGCGAACATCACCGCCTTCCCCAAACCGGTGCCCGCAAGGGAGGCCGCCCTGGCGGAACCACTCGCGGTCGCGATCCACGCGGTGCGTCGCGCCCGCGTCGTCCCCGGAGAACGTGTGCTCATTTTCGGAGCAGGACCGATCGGCATCCTGGTTGCCCAGGTCGCCCGGCATGAAGGCGCCAAGGTTTTCGGCGTCGTGGAGCCGAGCGAACGACGGCGGCAGGTGGTTGAGTCACTGGGGCTCACCGCACTGGCCCCAGAGGATGTTCCGGTGGCGCGCTTGCATCGCGACGACGCCGCCGACGTCGTCTTCGACTGCGCGGGTCACCACAGCGTCACTCCGCTTTTGACCGAAGCCGCTCCGGTCCGCGGCCGGATTGTCATCGTGGCCGTCCATCACGGCCCGGCGGAGGTGGACCTCCGGGAAATGGCCTTCGCCGAACAGGAAATCATCGGGGTACGGGTATATGAACCCCAGGATTTCGCCCGATCAGTGGAACTGATCAGCAGCCAGGCCCTGCCCTTGGCAGACATCCCCGTGTCTGAGTACCCGCTTGAGGAAGTCGCGAGCGCCTTCGCCGAGGCCCGCTCAGGGTCCGGTGCAGTTAAGGTCCTCGTTCGGAGCTGCAACTAGATTTCTCACCTTCTGGACTTAACGTCCACTAAGCGATAATAATAGGCTTACAGACCTGCTGACACGATCGACGAGGACAAAGTCATGCCAAACAAGCAAGCAAGCAGAATCGGCACAGCCGAACTTCAGCATTTGGCGGCAGCCGGCCGCTGGCACGTTATTGAGACCGTCACCAACGCCAAAGCGGGCCACATCGGCGGACCGCTCTCGGCCATGGACCTTCTGGTCTCGCTCTACTTCAACGAGCTCCGCATCGATCCTCAGCAGCCGCAGGACCCTGCCCGGGACCGCTTCATTCTTTCCAAGGGGCACTGCGCGATCGGGCTCTACGCAGTCCTGGCCCTCCGCGGCTACTTCCCCATCGAAGAGCTGGCGACATTCGATCAAGGCGGCTCCCGGCTTCAAGGCCACCCCGACATGAAACTGACCCCGGGCGTGGACTCATCCAGCGGATCCTTGGGGCAAGGGCTCTCAGCCGGTGCAGGCATGGCGATCGCGGCCAAGCAACTCGGTGCGGAATTCCACACCTGGGTCATGTTGGGCGACGGGGAACTGGAGGAGGGGATGGTGTGGGAAGCAGTCCACACCGCGCGGCGCTTCAAGCTGGACAACCTCACCGCTGTCATCGACTTGAACGGCCTCCAACAATACGGGTGGCCTGTGACCGAAGACGGCGACCGCTTCGACCGTTCAAACCCATGGGCGGGAGTGAACCTCGAAGGGGTCTTCAGCAGCTTTGGCTGGAACGTCGTCAGCATTGACGGCCACGACTTTGACGAGATCCAAACAGCCTTCGACCACGTGCGCGCGGGCCATGGCTCGGGAAAACCGACGGTGATCCTCGCGAACACTGTCAAAGGCAAGGGCATCTCTTTCACGGAGGGCACCTATAAGTGGCACAACGGCGTTGCCACACCGGAACAACTGGCGGTTGCTGCTGCAGAACTCGGCCAAACACTCGAAGGAGAAGCAAAGTGAAGGCACAGCGCGATGTATGGGGCCAGACGCTGGTGGACCTCGCCCGCAGCGACAGCCGGGTTGCCCTGGTGGACGGCGATCTCGCGACCTCCACCAAGGCTGATCTTTTCGCCGAGGCCTTCCCGGAGCGTTTTTTTGAAATCGGCATAGCCGAACAAAACATGGTGGGCGTCGCATTCGGCCTGTCAACGCTCGGATACCGGCCGTGGCTCTCCACATTCGGCGTCTTCCTGACACACCGGGCTTTGGACCCCATCCGCATGCTTGTGTCCCAGACGGGAGCACCGGTAAAGATCGCGGCTTCCTATGCAGGACTCCTCAACGGCAGCAGCGGAAAAACGCACCAGGACATCGAAGACCTCGCCATCATGCGCGCCATGCCGGGTATGACGGTCATCGCACCGGCCGATGCCGAGGAGGCCGAAGCTGCCATCCGCTGGTCCGCCGACTACGACGGCCCTGTGTACATCCGTCTTGCCAGGGATGCCGTGGCCGACGTCTTCGACTCCGACCATGTTTTTGTACCCGGCACTGTCCACGTACTGCGCGAAGGAGGCGACGCCATCCTGGTTTCCACCGGAGTCCAGACCTCCCGGGTTATGGATTCCGCAGAACTGTTGACCGAACAAGGACTCGAAGTCCGTGTGGTCCACGTTCCCTGCCTGAAACCCGTAGACGAAGCTGCTCTCCTGTCAGCGCTCTCCGGACCTGCACCGATCTTCACGATCGAAGAGCACAGCGTCATAGGTGGCCTCGGCGGACTGGTCAGCGAGCTGGTGACCAGTACCACCCTGGGCAAAACCGTGACGCGGCTTGGCCTCGCGGATTCCTGGTCGGAATCGGCTCCCAACGCATACCTGCTGGACAAATACGGCCTCTCTGCACAGCGCGTAGCGGAGCAGGTCCGGCACGCCTTGGCCGACGACTAGCCGCAGGCGCCGATCCCATGAGCAGCCTCACCCATAGAACCATCCGCGGCGCTTCGGTTTACCGCTCCCATGGCGCCTCCCATCCCCCGATGCCCGCCCCGACTCCCCGGTTGGGCCAACAGCGGGTGGTGACCCTCACACCATCTCCCGTGGTTGACCGGATCTATTTCTTCGAGGACTTCGTGCCCGGCGCTGTCAACCGGGCGTCCGCCGTCGAGGAGAGCCTCGGCGGGAACGGGATCAACGTTGCCCGCACGCTGAAGCTGGCGGGCAACCCAACCACCGCAGTCATTCCCGCCAGCGAAGCGGACCAGAGCAGGGCAGCGCTCCTGCAGTCAGTGTCGGCCCCGGTGGCCACCGTCCCCGTTTCCACGTCCTTCCGAGTGAACACGGTATTGGTGGACTCACAAGGCACCACTACCAACGCGAACCAGCGGCCCGGGATTTTGCCTAAGCGTGAGTGGCAGTCCGTCTGCGAAACGACGCTGCGGGAGGTCCAGGCGTTGAATGCCGACTGGCTGGTGGTGGCTGGCGCCCTGCCTGTCACGGAAGACGGTCAACCAGCCGATCTTGAATGCCTTCTTCGCGAGGCCCGGGCCATCGGTACCAGAGTGTGCTTGGATGTCAACGGCCCTGACCTGAATCGTTGGGCCGCCACGGGCCTCGTGAATCTGGTCAAACCCAACGTTCCCGAGCTTGAGTCATTCGCTGGAAAGCAATTGGCAACAGTCGGCGACGTAGTCCGGGCAGCCGAAGAGCTTCGGAAGGCCGGCGTCGGGGCTGTCCTGGCCAGCATGGGGGCGGACGGGCTCATCGGCTCAGGACCCGACGGCATTCTGTGGGCCCGTGCGCCCAAGACCACGGTAGTCAACACCACCGGTGCCGGGGACGCTGCCCTGGCCGGATTCCTCAGCGAGGCCTGTGTGGAACCGGAAGGCCCAACCGGGCCGCGAAACCGTGCGTGGTCCTTCTCAGAATCCCTGGCCCGCTCGGCAGCCTGGGGCGCCTTGGCGGTCGGGCGCTCCACCACCGCTCTCGGCACCCTCACCGGGGCGCCTGCGGTATCAGTCCAGGCCCCCGAAGAAAACTTCCGCCTTGGCACAGCCTGAGGCGCATCCCCAATGTCACAAAGGAGCACATCATGAACCCACGTACCGCCCTGATCACCGGAGGCGCCCAGGGAATCGGTGCCCGCACAGCCCATCTGCTCGCCGAGAGGGGGTGGCGCGTGCTGGTTGCGGACCTGAACGAAGGGCCCGCCAAGGATCTCGCGGAGGAACTCAACCACGGTGCACCGACGCGCGAGCCCCACCTCGGATTCGGCGTGGATGTTGCGGACGAGATCAGCGTGGAGGGGCTCTTCACCTCTGTCTCGCAGGAAACCACAGGTTTGGACGGCTTGGTCAACTGCGCGGGCAACATCCTCCGCCAGCCCGCTGAAGAGCTGGACATCGCCCAGTGGCGGCGTCTCCTGGACATCCATTTGACCGGATCGGTGCTGATGGCAAAAACCGGCTTTCCGCTGCTGAAAGCCAGCCGCGGCTCCATCGTGAATATCGCCTCGGTAGGCTCCTCGTTTGGCCTCCCGGGCCGCTCTGCCTACTCCACGGCCAAAACGGGAATGCTGGGCCTGACCCGGACCCTCGCCGTCGAATGGGGTAGGCACGGCATCCGCGTCAACGCGGTGGCCCCAGGCTATGTGAACACCGAGATGGTCCGCAGCGGCCTCCGAAACGGCACGCTCAACGAGGAATCCTTATTGGGACGCACGCCGCTTGGCCGGCTGGCGGAATCGTCGGAAATAGCGTCCGTCATCGCGTTCCTGCTGTCTCCGGACGCGTCGTTCATTCACGGTGAGGTGGTGAAGGTGGACGGCGGCCTCACGGTCGACGGGACATTCGACTGACGGACCGGATACAGGGCCGCAGCACCGGACTTCCGGACGCTGCGGCCCTTGTATTTAAGGCACCTTTGCGCTCAGGGCACGACGGCGACCTTGGGTGCACCACCCCGACCCACTTTCTCGAACGCCCCGGCTATGTCGGCGAGCGGGACAGTCTCCACGAGGATGCTGCCCAGGTCCGGTTGTGTCTGGAGCACCTGGAGCGCAAGTTCATAGTCGGGCCGGTGGGAGCTGTAGCTCGTGATAATGTCCAGTTCTTTCCGCACGGCGTCGTTGGCTGCAAGCACAGGTGGTGCGCCGTAGAGTGCCACCATCACCAAGCGACCCCTGACCGGCAGGGCCCTCACGGCATCAGTTAGTGCTGCCGATGCGCCTGCGGCTTCGATCCAGACCGTAGGGCTATAACTTCCGGGCACAGACTCCGCCAGTTCCAGCTCGAGCCGGGCCGCGAGACCCGCACGTGAGGCAACATCACCGGCCGTGCCTTTCAGGAGCACCCGCGCACCCACGTATCTACACACCAATGCTGCGAGGATACCGATGGTTCCCGGCCCGCTGACCACCACAGTGTCTTCTGCGGTGATCCTCCCCCGGCCGGCGACGGCGCGGGCGGCTACAGAGAGCGGCTCCGTGAGAACGGCAGTAAGCGTAGGGACATTCTCCGGAACGGCCAGCAACTGCGCGGCCGGGATTCGTACGAAAGCCGCAGCGCCGCCGTCGCGCGTCAAGCCCAAGGTCATTTTCCCTTCGCAGCCGTTCGCGTACTCGGCCTGGCACGCCGGGCATTCCCCGCACCCCGACTGGGCGATTGCGGTGACTCTGTCCCCCGCGGTGAATCCGTGACCGCTGCGGACCACGGTTCCCACGATTTCGTGACCCAGGGTTGTGCCGCAGGGCACCCAGTCGTAGCCATCGTCGCCGTTCCAGATGTGGAGATCGGCCCCGCACAGTCCGCAATATTCAGTGCGGACAAGAACTTCCTGAAGAGCAGGGTCTGGAAGATCCTTCATGCTGACAATGATGCTGCGGGGCGCCGTGGATGACCGGACGGCGGCCGGTGCTGTTGCGGGGAGATTCATGGAGATCCTTCCGAAATGCGACAGTTCCCGGGGGCCAGGGGCACCGCCGGGAACTGTCTGTTGATCTGATGGCCGGACTTACCGGACTTGGTGCAGGGGAACGCCGGAGTTGTTCTTCCACTTCAAGACCACAAGCGTGGAAATGGCCGCGACCGCGATGACGTAGATATTGAAGATCCAGCCGTTACCGATCGAGTTGAGCCAGGTGCTGAGGTAGGACGCTGTGCCACCGCAAATGGCAACGCCCAAGGAGATGGACACTCCGAAGATGCGGGTGCGGTAGCGGGTGGGGATCTGTTCCGAAATGGCAGCCGGCTTGGAGCCCGTGATGAAGGCAACCAGCAGGAGGCCCACGGTCTGGGCGACAAGCAACGTCCATGGCTCGCTGCTCATCAATGCCCACAGGGGGAAGACGGTCGCGGCGATGCCCACCAAGGAAATCAGCGTCGTGGTCTTGCGGCCCCAGTGATCAGAGATCCAGCCCGACACTGGAAGGAACAGAATGTAGACCACTTGGGCGATGGCACTCATCACGAAGGCCTGGCCCGGGTCCATACCCTTGACGCCGATCGCATAGATTGCTGCCGAGGTCACCCACGTGTAGTAGGTCAGCGTGGCGCCGGCCTCATAGAGGAAGAGCTTCACGCCCGCAGTGACAACCTGCTTCCTGCTCCACGCCGGCGCTGCGCTTGATTCCGGAGCGGCCGCAACATGTTCGCTTTCCATCATGCCCCGGCGCAACCACAGCGCTGCGACGGCCAGCAAGGCACCCGCGGCGAACGGAATCCGCCAGCCCCACTCCATCATCTCGGTTTTGCTGAAGAATCCCGTCAGCAGTGCCATGAAGAAGGTGGCGAGCAAAGAACCCGATCCCACGGCAATAAAGACTGAACTCGACCACAGGCCCCGGCGCTTTGGCGGCGCGATCTCAGCGATGTAGGCATAGGACGTCGTCGACTCCCCGCCATGGGCGAAGCCTTGGACAAGCCGGGCGAGCAGCAGCAGCAAGGACGCCCAGCTGCCGATCACGGCGTAGGAAGGAATCAAGGCGATGCCCAGGCTCGCCCCTGCCATGAGAAACATAGTGGTGAGGAGGACCTTGCGCCTGCCCAATTTGTCGGCCAAGGGACCAAAGACCAGGCCGCCGATGGGCCGCATCAGGAAGCCGACGGCGAAGACCGCCAAGGTGCTCAGCAGTGCCGACATGGGGTTGCCCGAGTTGAAAAGACTGCCCGCAATATAGACGGAAGCAACGGTGTAAATGGTCCAGTCGAACCACTCAAGCAAGTTGCCCACACCAGTGGCGAGCAAGGATTTGCGCTGAAGACGCAGCCGCTCGGGGCTGGTCCCCTGTAGGGCTGCGTTCTGCTCAACAATCGTCATTGAATGCTCCCGCGTTGGGAAGCCACGTGATGTGGCTTGGACTCGGTAGTGACCCGGCCATGATGTGCAGCCCCTCTGGGCGGGCGGCTTAGGCCAGGCCGTGGGCCGGAAGGCTCACTTTCTGCGATTAACATCATCATGCGGACAAAGTGTCTGTCAAGTGATAATTTAGAAACGGTGGCAGGGTGGCCCGTCCTCCCGCCCCATTTCCCAAACGAGAAAACGCCGGACCGCGGCGTAAAGGAGGACCCATGGAGACGAATCTTGAGGGCAGGGTTGCCCTTGTAACGGGAGCAAGCAGCGGGATCGGAGCCAGCGTGGTCCGCCGGCTCCTCGCAGCGGGGGCCCGGGTGCACGGAGTTGCACGCCGCCAGGAAGCCTTGAACGAAGTCAGTCCGGAACACTTGGCGGATGGAAGGTTTGTTACACACGCATTGGACGTTTCGGACACTGCGGCATCCCGGGCATTGGCCGCCCGGCTGGCCGAAACCGATCCGATCGACATCCTGGTCTGTGCCGCGGGGACCAACGTTCCGCGCCGCCGGGTTGCCGAACTCACCGACGAGAGCTTTGACCAGATCATGAAGACCAACGTTTACGGGGTCTTCACCTTGTTCTCCGCAACGCTTGACCAACTGCGCGAACGCAAGGGCGACGTGGTGATTATTTCCAGCATCGCCGCGAGCTGGCCGGACCACAGCGGAGCCGCCTACGGCGCTTCCAAGTCCGCACTGCTGGGCCTGGCCCGTGGAGCCTCCCGGGACGAACACGGAAACGGCATCCGCGTGTGCAGCATCCTGCCGGGCATTGTGGATACCCCGATCCTTGATCTTCGCCCGAGCCCGCCGCCACGGGAAGTCCGCGACTGGGCCATCCACCCGGATGACATCGCAGAGGCCGTCCACTGCGCCGTGAGCCTGCCGCCCCGGACCAACATCGCGGAAATCAGCGTCGTGGCCACCCGGCTGCAGTCGCTCAGCAACACCCAGGCAGCCACACCCGAACTCCCCGCCTCCATGCGGAGCTGAAGCAACAGGGCTGCCCGCTTTATCAGCGGGCGGCCCTGGGCTATTCCACCGTGACGGACTTGGCGAGATTCCGGGGCTGGTCCACATCGAGTCCCTTTTCAGCGGCAAGACCGGCAGCAAACAGTTGTAGCGGGACCGTGGTCAGCAACGGAGCCAACAGCGGCGACGACTCCGGCACAGTAATTACCTCGTCCGCCCATTCCGCAACAACCCCGTCTCCTTCCTCCGCCACCGCAATGACCCTGCCGCCGCGGGCCTTGATCTCCTGGATGGTGGACATGACCTTGGAATGCAAAAGACTGCTGTGCCGGAGCGAGGGAACAATGACAATGACCGGCTGCCCGTGATCAATGAGCGCGATCGCACCATGCTTGAGCTCTCCGGCAGCAAATCCCTCTGCATGGATGTAGGCAAGCTCCTTGAGCTTCAGCGCTCCCTCCAAGGCCACAGGGAACCCAACATGCCGGCCCACGAACAATACCGACGTCGCTTCGCGCATGTCGGCTGCCAACGCTTTGACCCGCGGCGCGCCCGCCAAGGTGCGCTGGACGAGATCCGGCACCATCCGCAGCTCCCGCGCCACGGCGAACGTTTCTTCTTTCAGGGCACTCCGACGAAGCTGCGCCAGGTAGAGACCCAAGAGGATATTAGCCGTTACCTGCGCCAAGAAGGCCTTGGTGGAGGCGACCGCGATTTCGGGTCCGGCCAGCGTATGCAGGACGCCGTTCGACTCGCGGGCAATCGTGGACCCTTGGGTGTTGCAGATGGAGAGCACAACGGCGCCTTGTTCACGCGCGTAACGGACAGCCATCAGCGTGTCCATGGTCTCCCCGGATTGGGAAATGGCAACCACAAGCGTCCGGGAATCCAGCATGGGGGTTCGGTACCGGAATTCGTGGGCAAGGTCGACCTCCACCGGGATCCTGCACCAACGCTCGATCGCGTACTTCGCAATCTGTCCGCCATAGGACGCGGTGCCGCACGCCACCACCACTACCTTGTTGATCCCGGCGAACGTGGAGTCGTCGATGCCCAAGCCGTCCAAGCGGACAGAGCCGTCTACGCCGATGCGACCCTGGATGGTCCGCCGCACAGCTTCGGGTTGTTCCAGCATCTCCTTGGCCATGAAAGACGAATGGCCGCCCTTGGATGCGGTGGCAGGGTCCCAGTCGACTGCCACTTCCGCGACTTCCACCGGGGCGCCGTTGAAGTCGGTCACCGCAATATTGTCTGCGGTGACGGCGACAACCTGATCCTGGCCCAACTCAACTGCGCGCCTCGTAAATTCGCCGAAAGCCGCGACGTCGGAGCCCAAGTAATTTTCGCCGTCGCCCATTCCGACGACGAGAGGCGAGTTCCGCCGCGCAGCCACCACGAGTCCCGGGTGGTCAGCGTGGACCGCCAATAGCGTAAAGGAGCCTTCCAGTTCGAGGCAGGCGCGGCGCATGGCTTCTGCCAAGGCATCTTCCGCGGCGGCCGGAGCCGCGCAGTCGGTGACCACGGCGCGGTACGCCTGCGCGAGCAACGCCGCGGCCACCTCGGTATCCGTCTCCGAAGCGAAGTCGTGCCCGCTTCCTGACAACGCATGTCTCAACGGCGCAGCGTTTTCGATGATGCCGTTGTGGATCACCGCCAACCGGCCCTGATCGGCCAGATGCGGGTGGGCATTGGCATCCGTCGGAGCACCGTGCGTGGCCCATCTGGTATGCCCAATGGCCACCTTCCCGTCAGGAAGCGGCTCGGCAGCGACCGCAGCCGCGAGGTTGCTGATCTTTCCCGTTTTCTTACGGACGTGAATGCGTCCCTCCGACTGGATGGCGATGCCCGACGAGTCGTAGCCCCTGTATTCAAGGCGGCGCAAGCCGCCCATCACGACATCCAGGGCACGTTGCCGACGGGCTTTAACTGAGTCGGCACTGCCGACGTAACCAACGATTCCACACATGGTGGCCAGCCTAATCGAGTTTGGAAATTTCTTCCAGAAACTATTGTTCGGAAGGAAATTCCTGCTAGGCTTGTGATCAACACCACCCCTCCCCAACCAGAGAGTTCCTCTCGACAGAAAGGCCTCGAAATGACCGCTCGTACACAACGGCGTGGACTGACCGTCAAGGCAGCTGCCTTCATCGCGGCGGCCGGACTTACGGCAACCCTCGCCGCATGTTCTTCATCGGCAGCCAATTCCAAACCGCTGGTAGGGCTCATCACCAAGACCGATGACAACCCCTACTACGTCAAGATGCGCGAAGGCGCCGAAAAGAAGGCCGCGGAACTGGGCTTCGAGCTCCAGTCGCTTTCCGGCCAGGGCCAGAGCGACAACGACTCCCAGGTCAAGGCCATCGAGAACCTGGTAGCCCGCGGCGCGAAGGGAATCATGATCGCTCCGTCGGACTCGGAAGCCATCCTTCCTGCCATCAAGAAGGCAAGGGATGCAGGGGTCTTCGTCGCAGTTCTGGACTCCCCCACCAACCCCACTGATGCCGCCGACGCCACTTTCGCAACCGACAACTTCCAGGCGGGCGTCCTCATCGGACAGTGGGCCAAAGCCCAGTTCGCCAACAAGCCGGCAAAAATCGCCATGCTGGACCTCAGCCCGGCCCAAGTGGCCGTCGACGTCCAGCGCAACCAGGGATTCCTGCAAGGCTTCGGAGTCGACCTGGCTGACAAGAAGAAGATCGGCGACGAAAAAGACCCCCGGATCGTCGGCCACGAAGTCACCAACGCCAACGAAGCCGGCGGCCGGGCTGCCATGGAGAAGCTCCTCCAGCGGGATCGCACCATCAACCTCGTTTACACGATCAACGAGCCGGCCGCTGCCGGCGCTTACTCTTCCATCAAGGCAGCCGGACTGGACGGTCAAGTAAAGGTGGTCTCCATCGACGGCGGCTGCCCGGGAGTCAATGACGTCAAGGCCGGTGCAATTGGGGCAACGTCCATGCAGTTCCCCATCAAGATGGCCACCGACGCACTTCAAGCCATCAACGCCTACCTGAAGGACGGCACCAAGCCAACCACCACAGAAGGCCTCGATTTCACCAACACCGGCGTCACGCTCATCACCGATCAGGCAGCACCGGGCGTCACTTCCGAACCGACTTCCTGGGGCTTGGAGAACTGCTGGGGCTAAGGCCCGGCAGCCAACCACCCGTTCATTGAACAGCGAAGGTACAACAATGAATTCAGTATCCGCGACGCCCGGCCCCGCGCCGGCCAAGGCCCCGGACGCACCGATCCAACGCAAGGTGGGCGAGCGCCTTGACCAGCAACCGCCGGTCTCATTCCTGGGCCGGGTCCAGCGTCAAATGCACGCCCATCCCCTCCTGGGTCCAACCGCCGTCCTGATCCTTGCTTGCGTTGTCTTCACGGTCATGGTGGGCCCCCGGTTCGTGGACCCCCTCAACGTGTCATTGATCCTCCAGCAAGTCCAGATCATCGGCATGGTGGGCATTGCGCAGACTTTGATCATCCTGACGGCAGGCATCGATCTCTCCGTGGCCGCCGTGATGGTCTTCACCACCGTTATTTCCGGCAAGCTGGCCGCTGAAGCCGGGCTTCCCGCCGTCGTCGCACTTGTGATTGCCTTGGCGACGGGCGCAGCCTGCGGCTTCCTCAACGGCCTCCTGGTGACGCGGTTCCGCGTGCCGCCATTCATCGCAACGCTGGGAACGCTGAGCATCTTCACGGCCCTGAACCTCTTGGCCTCCGGGAGCCAAACCATCAAGGCCAATGTCCTCCCGGACCTGCTCCTCTGGCCCGGTGAAACCTTCCGGGTCCTCGGAGCGCCGGTCACCTATGGGTCCATCCTGGTCCTTCTGAGCTTCGTCGCCGTAGCCTTCATCCTCAAGCGCACCGCGTGGGGAGAACACATCTACGCGGTAGGCGACAACGCCGAAGGCGCCCGGCTCAGCGGCATCCGGACAACCCGCGTCCTGCTTAGCGTCTACATCGTGGCGGGCATCATCTGTGCCATTGCCGGCTGGCTGCTGATCGGCCGCGTCGGCTCCGTGAGCCCGTTCTCCGGCGAAGGCGTCAACCTCGCCAGCATCACAGCAGTAGTCATCGGAGGCACCAGCCTCTTCGGCGGCCGCGGCAACGTCCTTGGCACCCTCTTAGGGGCCCTCATCATCGGAGTCTTCAGCAACGGCCTGACACTGGCCGGCGTCGATGTTCTCTGGCAGGTATTCACCACAGGCGTACTGGTCATCGTCGCAGTCGGTTTGGACCAGTGGACCCGAAAGGTCGCGGGATGACCACCAACCCAACCCCAACCACGCAGCCCATCCTCCAGGCACGCAACCTCGTAAAGCGCTACGGACATGTCACGGCACTGGCCGGCGCGGACCTCACGCTCTATCCCGGCGAAGTACTGGCAGTCATCGGGGATAACGGTGCCGGCAAGTCTTCCCTCATCAAGGCACTGTCAGGAGCGTTGATCCCGGACGAGGGCGAGATCAAAGTAGATGGCGAAACCCAGAAGTTCCGCTCCCCCTTGGACGCCCGGTCCGCCGGCATTGAGACGGTCTACCAACACCTCGCGTTGGCACCGGCCCGTGACATTGCGGCCAACCTCTTCCTGGGCCGCGAACTCCGGAAACCCGGCCCCATGGGCTGGGGGCTGCGGATGCTGGACCACAAGACCATGCGCAAGGAAACTGCCCGGATCATGGGAGATCTCGGCCTGTTGACCATCCAGAACATCGGTCAGGCCGTAGAAACACTTTCCGGCGGCCAGCGCCAAGGTGTGGCAGTGGCCCGGGCGGCAGCGTTCGGCAGCCGGGTCATCATCATGGACGAACCCACGGCAGCACTGGGCGTCAAGGAATCAGGCAAGGTCCTGGACCTGATCGCCGGCATCCGTGACCGCGGCATCCCCGTCATCCTGATCAGCCACGACATGCCTCATGTTTTCGAGGTGGCGGACAGGATCCACGTCCAGCGCCTCGGCCGCCGCATCGCCTGCGTCCAGAAAACAGACATCTCCATGAACGACGCCGTATCCCTCATGACCGGCGCGCAGACACCGCCAGCCGGTCACGACCCCGAGGCACTTCCAGCCCGATTGGCAGTCCGATGAGCGCTGCGGTAACCCTTCGCGCCGACGGCGGTCCCGACGTCGGGCATCTCACCCGGGCAGCGGACAACGCCGGCGGCCTCCGCTTCTGGTGGCTGGGGCAGGCGGGCTTCGCCTTCGAGCATGCCGGACGGCGCGTTCTGGTGGATCCCTACCTCTCGGACAGCCTTGCCCGGAAGTACGCAGGGAAGGTGTTTCCGCACGCCCGGCTTCATCCGGTCCCGGTGGACCCTGCCGCGGTGCTTGGTGTTGAGGCTGTCCTGCACAGCCACGCACACACCGATCACCTGGACCCGGACACCGTTGAAGGATTGCTGCAGAACAACAGCCCTTTGTTCGTGGCTCCGAGGGCACGGCGCGATGTAGCCATCCAGAGGAACATTCCGGCGGACCGGCTGCGGGCCGTAACCGCCGGCGATCGAGTTGAACTCGGCAATGGAATGTCCGTTACCGCCGTTCCGGCTGCGCACGAGGACCTCGAATTCGATGCCAACGGCGACTCCGTTTTCCTTGGCTACATCCTGGATATCGCCGGCATCCGAATCTACCACTCCGGCGACTGTGTACCGTATGGGGGCCAGGTCGAACTGCTGCGGAACCACCACGTGGACTTGGCTTTGCTGCCCATCAACGGGCGGGACAGCCGCAGGCTGCAAAACGGCGTCCCCGGCAACATGACGGTTCGCGAAGCAGCGGCGCTCTGCCAGGAAGCGGCGATTCCCGCCGTCGTTGGCCACCATTTTGGGTTGTTCGACTTCAACACGGTGCCCCGCGAAGACGCCGCCCGCGAACTTGGCGAGGTGGCCGGTGACCTGCAATGGACCCTTCCTGAAGTGGGCAGGTGCTACTCCGTCGAGCCGGCCCGCGAACCGGCAGAACAGCTGAAAGGACGCTGACATGACCCCGGAAAATACTTTGCGGCAGCTGCGGATTGTTCCCGTGATCGAAATCGCCGACGCCGCCCACGCCGTCCCTCTGGGACAAACGTTGGTGGAGGCCGGACTGCCCGTAGCTGAAGTGACGTTCCGGACACCGGCAGCCGCCGAGGCCATCGCACGAATGGTGCGTGAGGTCCCCGGCCTGCTGGTGGGCGCCGGAACCGTCCTTTCAGTGACGGATGTGGACGCAGCCGTCGACGCCGGTGCGCACTTCCTGGTCTCGCCCGGTCTGAATCCTGCCGTGGTGGCGAGCGCCCGCAGCGCGGGTGTGCCGATCATCCCCGGCGTCACCTCTCCCACCGAAATTGAGGCAGCCCGGTCGCTTGGCCTCCGCCTGCTGAAGCTCTTCCCCGCCGAAGCGGTGGGCGGACTCCCGCTGGTGAAAGCCTTCGCGGCCCCCTACCCGGATGTTGAGTTCATGCCCACCGGCGGAATCACGGCGTCCTCTTTGGAATCCTGGCTGCAGGCGCCCAACGTGGTGGCCTGCGGGGGTTCCTGGATCGCCACCAAAAACGACATCGCCGAACGGCGCTGGGATGACATCCGCACCAAAGCCAGCCAGGCCGTTCGCCTGGCATCCCCTTCCGTGGCGTCCGTGTGACCGCCACAGACCCCATCAAAACCACCTAATACAAGGAGAACCACAATGAGTGAAACATACGTCCCCCAGAACGGCGTCGCCCTGGCCGGCAAGGTCGCCATCATCAGCGGCGCTGCCTCCGGCATCGGCGAGGCCGTGGCCCGCATCTTCGCCGCCAACGAAAGCAAAGTCCTGTTGGTGGACATCGACGAGGAGCGCCTGGACAAGGTCACTGCCAGCATCCGAGGGTATGGCCGCGGAGACGTCCACTCGATCCTTGCCGACGTCACCGACGAACAGTCCGTGATCGATCTCTTCGCCTGGGCCAAGACCAACTGGGGCAGTGTCGATCTGCTGGTGAACAGCGCCGGCCGCGACTCCCTGGCCCCGCCGGTCACGGACGTCACCTTGGACGAGTGGAACAAGACCCTGAACCCCAATCTGACCGCAGTATTCCTCATGTGCCGCGAAGCCTTCCGCATCATGGAGAAGCAGGAAAACGGTGGCCGCATCATCAACATGGGCTCCTCGTCCGCCCGTGTCGCCTCCGGCCCCGGCCACAGCCCATACCGCGCTTCCAAGCACGGCCTCATGGGCTTCAGCAAGAACATCCTGCTTGAAGGCAAGGACAAGAAGATCGGCGTCACTGTCATCAACCCGTCCCACGTCAAGACCCCGATGACCGAAATCATCGACAAGGGCCTTTACGATGGCGACGTCCCGGCCTACATCGACGGCTGGCTGGACAAGAAGGAAATCGAAGAAGGCATTCACGCCAGCTGCATCGAGGTGGACAACGTCGCGGAGATCACCCTCTATGTGGCCACCCGCACGCCGGATGTCACCATTCCGCAGATCGCCCTGTACCCCACCCACAAGGCACACCGTTACGGCATGGAGGTCTAACCTGCCATGAAGGCTGCCATTCTCAATGGACTCAATGACCTGGAGTACCAGGACATCCCTGAGCCCGAACCTGTAGGCGAGGACCCCGTCCTGGTGCGGGTCGGCGCCGTCGGGGTCTGCGGTTCCGATGTACTCCGCTACGGCCACGGCAAGGCGTACCATTACCCGCTGGTCCTCGGCCACGAATTTTCCGCGATCGTGGAGGAGGCGCCGGCGGGCACCGGGCTCAAGCCCGGGGACCGCGCCGCTGTTTTTCCCCTGTTGCACCAGCACGGCGACCCAATGTCCGAAATCGGTGAACACGCTTTGGGAACCGGCTACGACTACTTCGGCTCCCGTCGCCACGGCGCAATGTCCGAGCGTATGTGGGTGCCCGCCAAGAGCATCTTCAAAGTCCCGGACGGCACTGCCCTGACCCACGCGGCCATGGTGGAACCGGCAGGTGTAGCCCTGCACGCCATGCTGAAGCTGGACATTCCCACCCACGCCACAGCCTTGGTGATCGGCGCCGGACCCATCGGCGCCCTGGCCGCGCAATGGTTGCGGATCCTTGGGTGCTCGCGGGTGTTAGTGGCGGACATCGACGACCAAAAGCTGGAGATCATGTCCGGCCTGGGCTTCGAAACGCTGGATGCCAGGACCGGTAACACGGCCGACCTCGCCCGTACGGCAACCGACGGCTGGGGACCGCAAATCACCGTGGAAGCCACCGGCAACCCGAAAGCGCTGGTCCAGGCGATCGACGCCGCATCCGTCCAAGGGCAGGTAGTGCTGCTGGGGGACCTGAGCGGCGACCTCCAGCTGGCCAAGGCCGAAGTTTCGTCGTTGCTCCGCAGGGAACTTCGGCTCTACGGGACATGGAATGCCAAAGTGACCCCCAAGGGCCACAGTGAATGGGACATGGTCATAGCCCATCTGGGCAAGGACCTGAAAGTGGAGGAGCTGATCAGCCACGTCCGCCCCTTGGAAGATGCTCCTGCTTTGTTCCGCCAACTGACGGACCGCTCCATTTGGTACAACAAGGTCCTGTTCGCTGTCTCCGAGGAAGCGCAGGAGGAGGTGCGTACCCAGTGAAGGCTGCAAGGCTCCACTCCGCCGGCACCATTACCGTGGACGAGGTAGAGCGTCCCGTTGCGGGACCCGGAGACATTGTCATCAAGGTGCGTGCAGCCTCCATTTGCGGCACGGACCGCCGGATCGCAGTCAACGGCCACTTCAAGCTCCCGGAAGGAACACCCCGTGTCCTCGGCCATGAGTTTGCCGGAGACATTGTTGAGGCCGGGGAGGAAGTTAACGGCTATGCCGTGGGAGACAGGGTCAGCGTCACCCCGAACGTGGGATGCGGACGCTGCACGAGTTGCTTGGTGGGGCTCAACAACATGTGCCCTTCCTACGAGGCCTTCGGAATCACGCTGGACGGCGGCTTCCAGGAGTACGTCCTCATTCCCCGGTTCGCGCTTGAACGCGGGAACGTGTTCCACCTCCCGGACTCCGTGGACTACGCCGAGGCAGCCCTGGTTGAGCCGTTGTCCTGCTGCTACAACGCCATCAGCAAGCTGAACGTTGGGCCGGAGACCACGGTCCTGGTGATGGGTGCCGGCCCGATCGGCGCCTGCCATGTGATGCTGTCCAAGCTCTATGGGGCAGCCAAGGTCATTGTGTCCAACAACCGCCAGGCCCGGCTCGACTTCGCCGGTTCCGTGGGGGCTGATGTCCTGGTGAACCTCGGCGAACGCGAGCTGGCGTCCGTGGTCGAGCAGGAAACCAACGGCAGGGGCGTGGACGTCGCGCTGACGTGCGTGTCCAAGCCGGAAGTCCAGGCCGAAGCAGTGGATCTGCTGGCCATGCACGGCAGGGTGAACTTCTTTGCTGGCTTGGGCAAGGCACAGCGGGTTCCCGTCGATACCAACAGGGTCCACTATCAAGGCCTCACCTTGACGGGAACAACGGGGTCCAGCAATTCCGACTACGCCGCCTCGCTGCGGTTGGTAGGACAGAGACGCCTGGACCTCTCGCCCCTGGTCACCGAGACCTTCACACTGGATGACATCGAGAAGGCCATGGACTACGCAGGATCGGGCGCCGGCATGAAAGCCATGATCCTTTTCGACACGAAGTAGCGCGGTCAAAGGGTTCGCGCAAACAGAAATGGACATCTGATGACGAAGAAGTACATCATGGCACTCGATGCCGGGACCACCGGGATCAGGTCCATCCTTTACAGCCAGGATCTTGAAATTGTTGGCGAGGCAAGCCAGGAGTTTACGCAGATCTACCCCAAGCCGGGCTGGGTGGAACACGATCCCATTGAGATCTGGAATACACAGCTCGCCGTGGCCCGAAGGGCTACAGAGGCTGCGGGAATAGATCCCTCGGACATCGGCGCGATCGGTGTCACCAACCAGCGCGAAACCACCGTCGTTTGGGACCGGGATACGGGCAAGCCCGTCATGAACGCCATCGTCTGGCAGGACCGGCGCACGGCAGGGTTGTGTGACGAACTGAAGGACAAGGGCTTCGAAGAGCATGTCCGCACCACCACCGGATTGGTGGTGGATGCCTACTTCTCCGGAACAAAAATCGCCTGGATCCTGGACAACGTCCCGGGTGCGCGGGAACGTGCTGAAGCCGGGGAATTGTGCTTTGGGACCGTGGACAGCTGGTTGATCTGGAACTTGACCGGTGGCAAGGCCCATGTCACGGACTATTCCAACGCGGCAAGGACGATGCTGTTCAACATCAAAACTTTGGACTGGGACGACAAACTGCTCAATGAACTGGGCATCCCACGGGCGTTGCTGCCCGAGGTCCGCCCCAGCAGCGAGGTTTACGGACACACCTGCGATGCAATCTTTGCCGGTGCCCGCGTCCCTGTGGCCTCCGCCGTTGGCGACCAGCAGGCTGCCCTGTTCGGGCAGGCGTGCTTCGACCGCGGGATGGTCAAGGCAACCTACGGGACAGGCGGGAGCCTGGTCATGCACACAGGCGGCGTTCCTGTCAGCTCAAACAGCGGCATGCTGACCACCATTGCGTGGGGGCTGAACGGAAAAGTCGAGTATGCCTTGGAAGGACTCATTTTCGTTGCTGCTGCTTCCATCCAGTGGCTGCGGGACGAACTCCGTGTCATTTACGACTCCGCAGACAGCGAATACGCGGCCATCCATGTGGAGGACTCCGGTGGCGTGTACGTTGTTCCGGCGTTCACCGGCTTGGCTGCCCCCTACTGGGATCCCTATGCACGTGGAGCGATCCTCGGGCTGACCCGCGGTTCAAGCAGGAACCACATCATTCGGGCAACTCTGGAGTCCATCGCTTTCCAGATCAAGGACGTCATCAACTGCATGGAAACGGATGCAGGGATCCCGGTCTCCGAAATCCGGGTGGACGGCGGGGCTGTCCGCAACAACTTCCTCATGCAGTTCCAAGCCGACATGTTGAACGTCCGTGTTCTTCGTCCCCGGCAAGTGGAGTCCACGGCACGCGGAGCAGCCCTTCTGGCCGGACTGGCCTGCGGAATATGGAGCAGCCAGGACCAACTCCGCGAAACCTTCGCGCTGGACCGGGAATTTGTTCCGGACATGGCCGATGAAAAGCGCAAGAAGTTATACGCCGGCTGGCAACGGGCCGTAGCCCGGGCTTCCGATTGGGAAGAGCACTAGACCATTCATTCACAGCACACCGAGGAGAGCACCACCATGTTGATGCCCGCCACTGAACCCACCATGTACTTTGTTGGGGTCACTACCAAACAATCGTCCATCATGCGGGTGTTTCCAGCTTGGGCCGAGGAGCTGGGACTGTCCGCTGTCCTGAAAGGCATAGACCTGCCGCCCGGAGCTCCGGCGTCCGATTACCGGGACGTTGTCCGCTTCATCAAAGACGATCCGCTGTCCCTGGGGGCGCTGGTCACCACCCACAAGCTGGATATCGTCAGCGCCGCCCGGGATGACTTCGACACTTTCGGCGATGACGCCCAGGTTCTGCACGAGATCAGCAGCATCTCCAAGAAGGACGGCAAGCTATGGGGAAATGCCATGGACGCCGTCACCAGCGGACTGTCGTTGGAAGCGATTGTCCCTGAAGACTACTGGCAGGACTCCGACGCCGAACTGATCCTGCTGGGCGCGGGCGGTTCGTCCTTGGCGCTGACGTACTACCTTCACAAACGCGCCGCCGCAGGTTTCCCGGTCCCCCGCAAAATCACGGTCACCAATCGTCGGATCAGCCGTCTGGAGGAGATGCAGGCCATGCACGCAGGTCTGGGCAGCACGCTCCCCATCTCCTACGTCCAGGTGGCAGATGCCGCCGGGAATGACGCCGTGGTTTCTGCCGCTCCCCGTGGTTCGGTGGTCATCAACGCCACGGGCTTGGGCAAGGACCGCCCGGGATCCCCACTCACGGACAATGTGGTCTTCCCACAGGACTCCATCGCCTGGGACTTCAATTACCGGGGCGAGCTCGTGTTCCTGGACCAGGCGCGGGCCCAGCAATCCAGCCTGAACGTCCGCGTCGAAGACGGCTGGGTCTACTTCCTCCACGGATGGACCCGCGTGATCGCGGACGTCTTCGGCATCGACATTCCTACCCGCGGACCGGCGTTCGAGCGCCTGTCCGATATCGCACTGAACGTATCCAAGAAGGAGATTTCCAAATGAACACCACCGCTCAAACCACCGCTGCTGACACCACCGTCCAGGCAGTACTGACGGACTTCGACGTCAAGACGGGTCTGTCCACCACCAAGACCCCGCTCCAGCGCAAGCTCTCCGCCATGGCTGACATGTACGCCGACCAGGAGGCCGCTGCCGCGCAGGTTGCCGAGGACGACGTCCTGGTGTACGAATTCTTCGACATGGGCGTCCCGTCCACGCCCGGTGACGTGGCTTACGGAACCAGCATCACCTACCCCGGAAAGGTGGGCGATGAGTACTACATGACAAAGGGCCACTTCCACGAGGTCCTGGATACGGCGGAGATCTACTACTGCTTGAGCGGCAACGGCTACATGCTCATGGAAAACCCCGAGGGTGACTGGCAGGCCGCGGAATTCAAGCCGGGACAGGCCGTCTACGTTCCACGCCGCTACGCCCACCGCAGCATCAACATTTCCGACACCGAACCGCTGGTAACCTTCTTCGCCTTCCCGGGGCACGCCGGCCACGACTACGGAACCATCGAAACCAAGGGCTTCCGTAAGCTGTGCGTCGAGCGTGACGGCAAGCCCGAGTTCATCGACAACCCGCGCTGGCAGGCCTGATTGCCATGTCACCGAACGCTACGCACGACGGCGGTCCCCGCCGGATTGCGGTAACCCCCCGTTCCATTTCGGTCGGGGGGCATCCCGCGTTACGCCAGCTCGAGAAGGCGGGTTACGACGTCGTCTATCCCGCACCGGGTGCCGTTCCCGACGAAGAACAGCTGCGCGGAGCCTTGCAAGGCTGTGTGGGGTACATCGCCGGGACCGAACGACTGACGGGTTCCTTCCTGTCAGAATTTCCGGAGCTCAAAGCCATCTCCCGTAACGGCGTGGGCGTTGATTCAATCGACGTTGATGCCGCCGCCCGGCAAGGAATCAGTGTCCTGACCGCTCCCGGCGCGAACTCCCAGGGCGTCGCTGAGCTGACCATAGCCCTGCTGCTGTCCGCCATACGCGGGATCCCATGGCACGACGCACAGCTGAAAGCTGGCACGTGGGCGCGGCGGGCCGGCCGGGAGGTCTCCGGGCAAACCCTGGGATTGCTGGGGTGCGGCCAAATAGGTCGCCGCGTGGCCACCATGGCTTTGGGCCTCGGCATGAAGGTCATCGCCTTCGACGCCTACCCTTTGGAGTCCTTCCGCCCGTCCGAAGACTTTGCGTGGGGTTCACTCGAGGAAGTGCTGCGGTCAGCTGATGTTGTTTCCCTCCACATGCCGCCGTCCGCGGAACCCGTGATCGGGGCAGGGACCATTGGCCTGATGAAACCCGGAGCAGGCATCATCAATACCGCCCGTGCATCACTGGTGGATGATGGCTCAGTCCTGGCTGCGTTGGAGTCCGGGCAGCTGGGCTTCCTGGCCACCGACGTCTTCGACCCCGAGCCACCCGGCCGTACGCCGCTGGTAGGACACCCCAATGTCATCGCGACCCCTCACATCGGTGGCTACACTGGGGAAAGCGTTGACCGGGCCACGTGGGCGGCCGTGGACAACCTGCTTAAGGCCCTGGCCCACCAGCACTAGACCGGAGACTGCCACATGACGGAGACCTTTACCGACGGCGGACTGCTGCACCGGATTTCGGCGCGGCTGCCTTACCTTCCGCCGTCGCTCCGTCTTGTGGCAGAAGCCGTCCTGAAATCGCCTGAACGCGCGCAGAGCATGACCATCACTGAGCTGGCCATGGCCGCCGGGGTCGGCGAATCCACCGTCTCCCGCTTCGTCAGGGAGCTGGGTGTAGACGGATACAAATCCTTGCTGCTGGGCCTGGCCGAAGCAACCTTCATTTCGAAAGCCGCCACCCAGGAACAGTCCTCCGCAGCTGATGTGGTGTACGAAGGTGTTACTCGCGGAGATACCCCCAGTGACATCGTGGGCAAGGTTGAACGCAGCAGCATCCAATCCCTCCGGCGAACGGGACATCGACAGGACGTAACGGCCATCCAGCGTGCGGTCGACATGATCGACGCCGCCAACACCTTGGTGTTCTGCTGCATGGGGTCCTCCAGCATCGCCGCCGAAGAAGCCGTGATGCGCTTTACCCGTGCCGGCAAGAAATGCATGCTCTACCGCGACACCACCATCCAGGTCATGCTCGCCACCATCCTCGCCCCGGGCGATCTCCTCATCGGCATCAGCGACTCCGGGCAAAGCTCACCTATCATTGAGGCACTGCACCTGGCACGGCAACGCGGTGCAGCCACCCTGGCCATCACCGGTACAGAAGGCTCACCCCTGCTGGAGCACGCCGACACAGCACTGTTCACGGCCACTGTCCCCAGCGGCGGTGAACTCTACGGCGAATCAGTGACCAGCAAATGGGGCCAGCTCCTGGTCATCGACATCCTCTACGCCGCTTACGCCACCAGGCATTACGACACCACCGTCAAACACCTCAAAGACACCTACCAGAACAGCATCCGCCAATCGCGGAGGAGCTCCTGATTCTCAGGAATCGGCGCACCGTTTTAGCATGTCCGGAATCGACGACGGTGCGCGGGGCATATAGAGTTCAGCTCCCGCGCACCGTCGCTAGTTCAATTCGTCCGGCTTCTTTAAACGAACACCATTCCACCGTCGATCAGTACTGACTGGCCTGTCAGGTAATTCGAGTCGGGTCCGGCGAGGAACGAGACAAACGCTGCAACGTCTTCAGGGGTCTGATACCGGCCCAAGGCAATACGCTGGACTTGTTCCGCCCTGACCTCGTCGCCCCGCCGTCCTTCCGACTTTGCGAGTTCATCGGAAATGGATCGCCACATGGGGGTGTCCACCAGCCCGGGACAGTACCCGTTAACAGTGATGTTGTCTTTGGCCAAAGCCATGGCCGCTGACTGGGTGAGGCCTCGCACAGCGAACTTGGACGCTGCGTACAGTGGAACGAAACCGTCGCCCCTATGACCGGCCTGGGAAACAGCGTTGACGATCTTGCCGCCCCGCCCAAGAGATTTGAACTTGTCTGCTGCAGCCTGAATACCCCAAAGGACGCTGAGGACATTCACATGCATGATCCTGTCAAAGTCCTCCTGGTTCGAGTCGAGGATGGGCTTCGCCGGGCCAATTCCTGCATTATTGACCATGACGTCGAACCCCCCGAATTCGGCTGCAGTCCTCTCGACGGCATGAAACACATCCTCGCGCTTCGTCACATCTCCTTGGACACTGACAGCGGAACCACCACGTTCGAGAATGACTCGCTCGACTGACTCAACACCACCGGCGTTGAGGTCAAAAAGTCCTACGGCGAAGCCTTCCGAGGCAAGCCGGAGGGCGATCGCAGACCCAATTCCCGATCCCGCTCCCGTTACCAGTGCGACCTTGCTCATGCGTCGAGTCCCCGTTTGGCCCGTGCAGCAGCCAATCCTTGTTTGATGAAGGAAAGTGAGTCCGCCGCAATGGGCTCGGGATCTGTCCAAGGTTCCTCCCACAACGCCAACATGGAGGACAACTCAGGCCCAACAACGGAAGGGGAGAACGACTCGAAGGTAATCGGACCCTGGTAATCCATGGCGGCCAGCGTCTCGAACATCTGCTGCCATTTGAAATTTCCGGTGCCGATGATTCCCCTGTTGCTCTCCGTCACATGAAGGTACCCAAGGACGTCCCGGACTGCCGGAAGCGCGACTGATATGTCGGGCTCTTCGATGTTCATGTGGAAAACGTCTCCGTGAACAAACAGCGCATCGGATCCAACCTGCCGGCAGACATCCGCGGCTTGACCTATGGTGTTGATGAAATTGCTTTCGTAGCGGTTCACCGCTTCCAACCCCACACGGACACCTGCTGCCTGCGCTGAATCAGCGATCCGCGAGAAAGCTTCCACGGCCCGGCCAACTGCATCCGGCGAAGATGGCTGAAGATAGCGGTTGATAGCTGAGTACGTCGGCCCGCCAATCATCGTGGCACCCATATCGCGTGCCAGGGGAATGGCACTGGCGATGCGGGCTTCACCCCGCCGCGCGACTTCCGGGTCGGAACTGGAAATATCCGCGTCCAGCGTTCCGCAGATCGCTGCCACCACACCGAGGCCAAATTCCTCGGCGAGCCTCGCAGTCATCAGGGCATCCGTCTCGGAAGGTTCGAAGATCAGCACTTCAACAAAGTCGTAGCCATGTGCGGCTGCCCTTTCCATGAACCTCTTGGCTGAACTTTCGTTCCATTCAGGGGTGTATACCAGCATGTGCAAACCAATTTCGGACATGTTTATGCCTCCTTGCAATAGTCACAGGCGATTTCCAAGCCAAAAGGCGCGCCTGACGGTTGATAATGAACATCTATGGGAAGCCGGGCCAGGTGTCAGGCGTCTTGCCTTAGCCGGCCTGAATTGATCGAATCCATGAGCACGGCGACAAAGATGATGGCGCCCTGGACTATCTGGATCCAGTACGGATTGACGTTCAGCAGGGTGAGCCCGTTGTTCACTACCGCAATGAACAGCACACCAATAAGGGTCCCGAACAGGCTTCCTTTTCCGCCGAAGAGGCTCGTCCCTCCGATGACCACGGCAGCGATTACCTGCAGTTCCAGGCCGAGGCCGGCTGTTGGAGTAGCCGAACCGAGCCGTCCGACAAGCACCACCGCAGAAAGTCCGGCGCAAGCGCCGGCAATGGCGTAGACCCAGAAGATGACGCGACGGTAGTTGATGCCGGCCAAGCGGGCGGCTTCCTTGTTGCCCCCGACCGCGAAGACTTTATGGCCGAACGTGGTTCGGTTGAGGACGAAGGCCCCGATGGCGAACACCACGAACGTCAACGGCACGGGTACGGGAAGACCGGCGATTGTTCCACCACCGAGCCACGTCAGCGCCTTCGGAAGGTCGTAAACGCTCTCGCCCTGGCTCAGCTGAAGTGTCAGGCCTTGCGCCATGCCCAAGAGAGCGAGAGTGACAATAAACGGCGTGATCTTCAAAAACGCCACAGAGGCTCCGTTGAACGCGCCGCACAGCATGGCAAAAGCGATGGTCACGAGCAGTCCCAGGATCGGGTCCATTCCGGCATGGACGAGCTGCGCGCCAACCATCCCGGCGAGTCCGACTACGGCGCCGACTGAGAGGTCGATACCACCGGTGATGATGATGAAGGTCGCGCCCACAGCGGCGATGCCGACGATCGAGGCCTGAACCATGATGTTGGAAAAGTTTCGCGGCGTTGCAAAACTCCCCGTCATCAGGACCAAGGCAGCACAGACAAGCACAAATGCGATGAAAATGGGCGTGGTCTGATGTTTTAGGAGACCCGCGAGTCGGCCCTGGTGCCCGGAATCCGGGGCCGTTACAGGCGAGGCAAGGGTGGAGGTATTCATGAATGTCTCATTCCTGATCAACCTGCAGCCGCGAGGTGCAGGATCTCATCACGGTCATAGTCGGCCCGTAGCCTGGCGGCGACCACACGTCCGGCGCGCACAATATAGAGTCGGTCGGTCATGGCCATCACTTCATCAGAGTCGGAACTGGTCAAAATCACTGCCGTTCCCGTCTCTGCCATTGACAAAATATGGTCGTGTATTGAGGCGCGGGCCCCGACGTCGACTCCCCTCGTTGGATCGTCGAGAAGCGCAACCACGGGATTGTTCTCGGCCAGGCGGGCCAGGACCACCTTTTGTTGGTTCCCGCCTGATAACCTCCCCACGTGGAGCCTGGGCGAGCTGGTCTTGATGCCGAACTTTGCTATGGCATTCCTGGCCAATCTCCGCTTGCGGGCCGTGGACAACACGCCCGCCACTGATACTTTGGGATATAGGCCGTAGATGAGGTTGTCCTCGACAGCTGCGTCCAGTGTCAGCCCCTCGATTTTCCGATCCATGGGTGAATAGATAACTCCTTGGCGGCGGAGACTGTTCAAGCCACCTTTCCTCGCCGCCAGTCCGTCCACCTCGACACTTCCCCCCGTAGGACGGCTGACTCCTGCGATGCCCCGCACGAGTTCGCGGTGGCCGGAGCCATCCAGGCCCAGCACGCCGACGATCTCCCCGGCGCCGACGGTGAGAGACGCATTCGAATACCCTGAACCAGTCAAGGACTTCACTGCCAGGCGCGTCCCCGATACCTCACGTTCCCTCCATGGGAAGGCGTTCTCCAGATCTCGCCCGATCATGACGCGCACCAAGGATTTCTCGGTCCACTCAGGGGTAGGGCGGGTGTCCACCAGAGAACCATCCCTCAGCACTGCGATTCTGTCCGCGATCCGGAATACTTCGTCGAGGTGGTGGCTGACGTAAAGGATGGCCAGTCCCTCCGAGCGAAGAGCAGTCAGGGTGTCGAGGAGAGCCTCGACGTCGCCTTCTGCCAAAGAGGACGTGGGTTCATCCAGAACCAAAACCTTGGTATCGCGAGTCAGACAGCGCGCAATCTCGGCAAGCTGCCGTTGCGCAATGCTGAGCTCACGCATAGGCCGTCGCAGCGAAATGTGACCCATACCGACACGAGCCAACGCCTCCCTTGCAATGCCATCAGCCATGCGGCGGCGAACCAGGCCCATCGTGGACGGTTGCCGCCCAAGCAAGACATTGTCTCCCAAGGACATCTCCGGCATGTCGGTCAATTCCTGATAAATGACCGACACACCTGCCTCGATGACCCGTCCGGGATTTGGTGGAACCTGCTTGCCGCCGATGAAAACGTTCCCGGTTGTTGGCGCTTCCGCCCCGGAAATCACTTTGATAAACGTAGACTTCCCGGCCCCGTTTTCACCCACGATGGCAGTAATGCTTCCAGGCATGAGAGCAAGGCTGTTGTTGCGGAGGACTTCAATAGGGCCGAAGGATTTGGAGACGTCGTTCAGCTCGAGGACAGGCTTAGGTGTTGCACTTGTTACTGGCGTTGCAGGGGCAGCCTCGGTGCTATTCGACATCGTCAGCCCAGATGCCGTATTCGAGCACCTCCGGGGACTTGATGTTGTCGCCGGTAATGAGCAATGTCGGGAAATTGACCTGTTTTTCCAAGGTCTTTCCCTCATCCTTGATCTTGACGTTTCGGACGGCCGTGGCGGCCATCTCGATTGGATTCTGACTGACAGTGGCGTCCTGCACGCCTTTTCGGATGTCCTCGATAGCGGGCTTGGCGCCATCCATGCTGATGACGTAGATGTGTTCCTTGCTGCCTACCGGACTGAAGCGTCCGGCCGAGTTAATGGCAGCAGAAGCGCCTACCGCCATCGCGTCGTTGGCAGCCCAAACGGCATCAACCTGGGCGTTTGCCTGCAGGATATCGGCCATCAGTGAGTTGGCCTTGGCTGTATCAAAGCCTCCATCACCTTCAGCCACCACGTTGATGGCCGGGTACTTCTCGAGAGCCTTACGGAAGCCTTCCTCACGCTGGCGCTCTACCACTGTGCCGATCTTTCCCCGGACGTTCACAACGGAACCGCGGGCTTCACCGTACTTCGACTTAAGGTGCGCGGCGATCTGGTCCACCGCTTCTTCGGCGGCCGCAACGCTATCAGGCAACACCTGCTGATCGATATCAGCAGAAACGGTGTCGCCGAGCGCGAAGACAGGAACGTTTTCCCGTTTTGCGCTTTCAATGGCCGGCAGCACGGCTTGTGCGTCTGCTGGAGTCAACATGATGACATCCACACCTTGGGTGAGCATGTTATCTATGTCGGAAACCTGCTTCTCAACGCTGTTGTTCGAGTTGGTCACCACGAGCTTCCAGCCATATTGCTCTGTCTGGTCTTCCAAGCCCTTGAGAATTCCCGCGAAGTACGGATTTGTCAGATTGAACGTCGAGTAACCAATTGTTTTCGTTTCCTTGCCGCTTTCCCCCTGTGGAGAAGAGCAAGCCGAGGTGCCGAATAGAAGTGCCGCCACAGATCCGATGGCGGCTACGCGAAAGAGCTTCGCACGCCTTTGAGCACAGTTGAACATCCTAAAACCTTTCTGCCTCAAACCCCGCGTTCAACCTAACAGGAATTTTCATTCGCGTGAATAGTTTTGGCAGAAATTTTTATCAGAGGACATGCTCATACCCGGCTCACATCGGTAGAAACATTCAGAAAGCGCACGCGCGAAATGCGGCGCCGGGTTAGCGGTACGAACTATCTCCGCTGAGAGATCTTCATCCGCACTAAGTCCACGCCGCTACCCACGCGCGTAATTCCGCTGATTCCAACGAGTCGCAGAATGCGTGGGCGAGCGGCTTTTGGCTTGTTACCTGCGGGACCGCGATGACTTTCATGCCGGCCGCCACAGCCGCCTTGGCACCAGCTTCCGAATCTTCGAAGGCCAGGCACTCTTCTGCAGAAACACCCAGTGCTTCGGCGGCGGCAAGGTAGACGTCGGGGGCGGGTTTCGGCAGTGCAACTTGCTCAGCAGAAACCGTGGCAGCCAAGTGCCGGCTGAACGTCGACTGAGCCATGGCGACATCCAAAATGCGCCGCGCGGAGTTGCTGGCTACAGCGAGAGGGACCTTTGCGCTCATGGCTTCAACGAGTTCCCGAGCGCCCCGCATGGGACGACCATGCTTCTGAACCAAGTCCTCATTGACGTCGAGCAGTTGCTTGATGACCGTGGCAGGTTCAGCCCCGGCGCATTCCGCCATCAGCGGGCCGATGCGGCTGGCCGGGAGGCCCACCAACCGATGCCGGAGATCCTGGTCCAAGGCAATGCCGAGTTGGGCACAAACTATTTCCTGCGTCTGCGTCCATAGGGACTCGGTGTCCATGAGGAGACCGTCACAATCAAACACCACTGCCTTGGGGCACCAAGAGCCAAAAATATTCTGAAGCGAGGAAGGACGCTCACCCGGTAGGGCAAGTTGCGGCAAAACGGCGCTCACCGCTGCTTCTCCGGCCGCGGTCGCCACACAACAACGGCTTGCGACCGTGGGCGGGGACGCTGCCCGCGGGCCAGGCTGACAACATCGCCGCCGGCACCCGCCGCGAAGATCCGGGCATCCATGGGGCTACGCCGGCGGGACAGCTCTTCGGTCAGTTCAGCAACTTTGAACTGCAGCGCAGCCACCTGGTTCTCAAGCTCCATGATGCGCTTGATGCCTTCCAAGGAGACACCCGACTGCGAGAGGCGCTGGACCTCCCGGAGCTTGTCAACGTCCTTTTGGGAGTAACGCCGGGACTTGCCCGGAGCACGGCTGGGGGAAACGATGCCCAGGCGGTCATACTGGCGCAACGTCTGCGGATGCATGTCGGCAAGCTCCGCGGCGACGGAGATGACAAAGATCGGCTGGTTGACGTCGATTGCCATGACCGCCTCCTTACAACCGGGCCTTCGAGGCCAGGTCCCGCCGCGGGTTAGCATCAGAGGTGGCAGCGGCGAATGCCTTCACGGCCTCTTCCGCTTCCTTGCTCAGGTTCTGCGGAACCGCGACGTCGATAGTCACCAGCAGGTCGCCGGTCGCCTTGGACGTCTTCACACCTCGGCCCTTCACACGCAGCGTCCGGCCTGAGGGCGTGCCCGCCGGAACGCGCAACTTGACGGTGTCGCCGTCGAGCGTTGGAACCTCGATGGTGGCGCCCAGCGCCGCTTCCGCGAAAGTCACCGGCACGTGGATGCGGATGTTGTCGCCGTCGCGTTGGAAAAAGTCGTGGGGTTTCACGTTGACCGTGATGATGAGGTCACCGTTGCCGGCCGGGCCTGCGTTGCCCTTGCCGCGCTGGCGGACCTTCTGGCCGTCCTTAATGCCGGCGGGAATCTTGACGTCGATCACGTTGCCGTTGCTCTCGCGCAGGCTGACCGTGGTGCCTTTGATGGAACCGGCGAAGGAGATGGACGTGCTTGCCGTGCGGTCCGTGCCCTTCTGCGGTGCCCGCTGGAACCCGGTTGGTCCCCCACCGAAACCTCCGCCGAACAGGTCGGCGAACTCCGGCGGAATTCCGCCCGCCCCGGGAGATTGGCGTGCGCCGCCGCCGAACAGGCCACCGAAGAGGTCTTCGAACCCGCCGTTGGCACCGGCACCCCCGCGCCCGGCACCCGGGGCAAAGCGTGCCCCGCCACCCATGGCGCGAATGGCGTCATACTGCTGCCGGTCTTCAGGACTCGACAGCACCGAGTAAGCCTCGGAGATGTCCTTGAACCGCTTCTCCGCGGCAGCATCCCCGGCGTTGGTATCCGGATGGTACTGCCGGGCAAGCTTGCGGTAAGCCTTTTTGATATCGGCGTCGGAGGCGTCCTTGGCGATACCAAGGATCGCGTAAAAATCCTTTTCAACCCAGTCCTGGCTGGCCAAGAGCGTTTCCTTTCGTTGGTAACGAGATGGCAGTTCATGCCAATGTTCATCTCAAACACTGTCACGAACTGCCATCTCGATGAGTTGTTACGCGGGTACGGCCACAATCACTTGGGCTGCACGCAAAACACGCTCGCCGGAGCGGTATCCGGTGCGCAGCACCTGGCTGACCGTGTCCACTTCGATGTCCTCGCCGGGCTGCTGGATGAGGGCTTCGTGGATGGTGGGGTCGAATTCGACGCCCGTTTCCGCGATGCGTTCCAGTCCGTACGTCTTCAGCGCATTCTCCAGCTTGGTGGCGATGGCGGCGAAGGGGCCGTCTTCGAGGTCACCGTGCTGGCGGGCGGCGTCGACGTCGTCCAGCACCGGAAGGAGCGAGTTGAGGACGCCGATGACGGCCATCTCTCCTGCTACGGCGCGGTCGCGTTCAACGCGCTTGCGGTAGTTGACGTACTCAGCCTGCAGGCGGAGGAGGTCGTTGCGGAGTTCCGCTGCCTGGGCCTCGGCTGCAGCACCGGGGGCTACCGACTCTTCGGCTGGAACCTCAACCCCGTTGAGGATTTCCTCGGCCTGGGAGAGGGCGTCGCCGTCAGTGGGCGCTGCCTTCGCTTCGCCTTCAGGGTGGCGGGCCGCCCCTGTCTCCGGGTCAACCTTGCGGTTGTCCCGGATGACAGGTTTACGCTGCTCGTTGCCTTCAGAGTGCTCTGCTTCGTTGCCGTGATGGGGCATGGCTACTTCTTCGCTTCGTCTTCGTCGATGATTTCGGCATCAACGATGTCTTCATCGGCCGAACCGGAACCTGCCGGGGCACCCTCTGCGCCTGCACCCGGAGCATCAGCTGCAGCTGCCTGCGAGTAGATGGCTTCGCCGAGCTTGGTCTGGGATGCCTGGAGCTTCTCGAACGCCGTCTTGACTGCGGCGTCGTCGGTGCCTTCCAGCGCGGACTTGAGGGAGTCGACGTCGGCCTTCACCTCGGTCTTGACCTCCTCAGGCAGCTTGTCCTCGTTTTCGGAGAGCAGCTTCTCCACCGAGTAGGCGAGCTGTTCAGCGGAGTTACGGGTATCCGTGGCTTCGCGGCGTGCCTTGTCCTCGGCTGCGTGCTCCTCGGCTTCACGGACCATGCGGTCGATGTCTTCCTTGGAAAGGGCCGTGCCACCGGTGATGGTCATGGACTGTTCCTTGCCGGTGCCCTTGTCCTTCGCGGAGACGTGGACGATGCCGTTGGCGTCGATGTCGAAGGTGACCTCAACCTGGGGAACGCCACGGGGCGCCGGAGCGATGCCCGTCAGCTCGAACGTGCCCAGCGGCTTGTTGTCGCGGGTGAATTCACGCTCGCCCTGGAAGACCTGGATGGCTACGGACGGCTGATTGTCGTCCGCGGTGGTGAAGGTCTCTGAACGCTTGGTGGGGATTGCGGTGTTGCGCTCGATCAGGTGGGTCATCACGCCACCCTTGGTTTCGATGCCGAGGGACAGCGGGGTGACGTCGATGAGGAGGACGTCCTTACGCTCGCCCTTCAGGACACCGGCTTGGAGTGCGGCACCTACGGCCACGACCTCGTCCGGGTTGACGCCCTTGTTGGGTTCCTTGCCACCGGCGAGTTCCTTGACGAGCTCGGAGACGGCAGGCATACGGGTGGAACCACCGACGAGGACGATGTGGTCGATGTCGGAAACCTTGATGCCGGCTTCAGCGATGACGTCGTGGAACGGCTTCTTGGTGCGGTCCAGCAGGTCCTTGGTGAGGTCCTGGAACTTGGCACGGGTCAGCTGCTCGTCCAGGTGGACCGGACCGTCGGGGGTGACGGACAGGTACTGGAGCGAGATGTTGGTGCTGGTGGAGGAGGACAGTTCCTTCTTGGCCTGCTCTGCAGCTTCGCGGAGACGCTGGAGGGCAATCTTGTCCTTGGAGAGGTCGATGCCCTTGACCTTGAGCTGGCCCAGGAGCCACTCGACAACGCGGTTGTCCCAGTCGTCGCCGCCGAGGCGGTTGTCACCTGCGGTTGCGCGGACCTGGATGGTGGAGAAGTTGTCTTCGTCCTTGCCAACCTCGAGGAGGGAAACGTCGAACGTACCGCCACCGAGGTCGAAGACCAGGATGAGTTCGTCTTCCTTGCCCTTGTCCAGGCCGTAAGCCAAAGCAGCCGCGGTGGGCTCGTTGACGATGCGGAGGACGTTGAGGCCTGCGATTTCGCCGGCTTCCTTGGTGGACTGGCGCTCGGCGTCGTTGAAGTATGCCGGAACGGTGATCACAGCGTCGGTGACCTTTTCGCCCAAGTAGCTTTCGGCGTCGTTCTTGAGCTTCATGAGGATACGCGCGGAGATTTCCTGCGGCGTGTACTTCTTGTCATCGATCGCCTTGGTCCAGTCGGTGCCCATGTGGCGCTTGACCGAAGCGATGGTGCGGTCGATGTTGTTGACGGCCTGGCGCTTGGCGATCTCGCCGACCAGGACCTCGCCGGACTTGGAGAACGCGACGACGGACGGCGTGGTGCGGCCGCCTTCAGCGTTGGCGATGACCGTGGGCTCGCCGCCTTCAAGGACAGAAACCACGGAGTTGGTGGTTCCGAGGTCGATACCTACTGCACGTGACATATCTTGTTTCCTTTCAATGGCCGATGTTGATGATCGCGCCCGGCAGCATCCTCCGCGGCAGCGGTTGTGTTGTTCGGGGAACCACTCAACAATCGGCTAGTTGAGCGTTCTGCACTCAACTGTACTCAGCCTCGGAACGATGTCAATCCAAAGTTGAGCCAACTACGCTCAACTTTGACCCACGACTTGCGAAAAACCGCGAAATTACGCGGGCTTCAGGCCTCATTTCGCCCAGCGTGAACTGCCGATGGGCTGCCGTGGGAACCTTCCGGAGGCTCCGGCTTGTACACCCACGCCACCAGCACCACGGAGATGATCATGAGCAGGAACCACGCGAGCAGCTTGTCAATGGACACCGCCTGCCACCCCTCCAGCTGATTCGGGTACAGCCAGGCCCGGGACCAGGTGCCGATGTTCTCGGCGAACCAAATAAACAGGGCCACCAGCAGGAACGCGAGCAGGATGGGCATCCGGAACCGCTTCCGAAAGACCCGGAAGTGCATCACGCACCGGCCGTAGACAAGTACGACGGCGGCCAGCAGCACCCAGCGGAAGTCCAGGATGAAGTGGTGCGAGAAGAAATTGACGTAGATGCCCGCGGCCACGAGCGCAGTGATCCAACGGCGCGGGTAGCGGTCGAAGCGCAGATCGAACAACCGGAACACCCGCACCATGTAGGACCCGACTGCTGCGTACATGAAGCCGCTGAACAACGGCACGGCGCCGATCCTGAGCACCCCGTCAGCTTCATAAGCCCAAGAGCCCACTTCCGTCTTGAACAGTTCCATGACCGTGCCCACCACGTGGAACAGCACGATCACCCGAAGCTCGCGGAGCGTTTCCAGACGAAAAACGACCATCAGCACTTGGATTGCGACTGCCGAAAGGGTGAGGAAGTCGTTGCTCGCCAACGCGGCACCGGAGGGGTACCAGAGGCGGACCGCAATGATGACGGCGAGCAGCAGGGCACCAAAGACGCACGCCCACGCCTGCTTGAGCCCGAACACCACGAACTCCGTTAGCCGCGCTTTCCAAACGCCTCCCGCCCCGCCGCGTGAAACCACCCTGTCCAGGTAGCGGTGGGCGAGGCGGTCGATGGACGCTTCCACCGACGTCGAACTACGCATTCCGGGTCCCGCCCCGCAACCGGGCGGGCGCGGGTTGCAGCTTGCCCAGGCAGTAGTTCTTTGGCCAGTGCCGGATCCGGCGGGGCAGCCTGGGATAAACCTGCCCCAGCAATCGCATGGTCCGTTGGAACCGCCGGGCGTGGGCCGGACCCCATTCAAGGCCGAACCCTTCGCGGACGTGTTCCGGCAACATCCCCACAGTCAACAGCCGGGCCAACGGCATCAGGGGACGCATGAGCACGGGACCGCGCGAGGGGTACAGCAAGTCGCGGGCTATCTTCCGGGCCGCTTCATCGGGCTGCAAGGAGGCAACCTGCCGGTTCCAGTACTCGGCGAAAGCGGCACGATCCGCCGGCCACATCTCCCGCGGCAACTGCAGAGCAGTCCCGATCCGGGCATAGTCCCGGTACATGCGGTCAGCCGTGTGGTCATCGATCGACCCCAGTACATGTTGGTAGACAGTGACTGCGGTGTTGTAGAGCGTAGCCACCACCCACAATTGGGACGACGCGTCGAAGGCGTTGTAACCGGCGGAACTACCATCAGCAGGCTTACGCACCGGCGCGTGCGCGCGGTTGACAGCGCGGCGCACTGCCACAACCTGGCTGTCGGTGCCATAGACAATCGCGTAAACATAGGTCAGCGTTGCCACGAGCCGGTCCTGCGGCCGGTCAACAAAATTGCTGTGCGCCGCCACGCCGTGGCCAATGCGCGGGTCCGCAACCTGAAGCAGGATGGCACGGCCGGCCCCCGCGAGGAGTACACCCTCGGCTCCAATGTCAGCCAAACCACGAGCCATCCGAATACTCTACTTCCGCTCCCTACAGCCCGGCGACTGCCTGGAGTACTGCAAGCTGATGATCGAACAGTTCGTCCCGCGCGCTAAAGGTATCTGCCCCGTACTGACCGAACACCTCAAAGCTCACCGCCCCAAACAGCGAGGTCCACACCAGCACGCCCCTCGCCAGCGACGCATCGGGCGCAGCCAGCCCCATGTCGGCGCGGATACCGGCCAGGTCTGCGGCCAGCTTGGAAGGCATGACGACGGCGGGAGCCACCTCCGCGTCCAGCGCACCGGCGCGGTAGGCGGCGTCGAATATTCCCACCAGGGTGACGATGACGCGGGTGCCGGGGCCGGTGGTGCGCTCGCCCGGAGCCTGGTAGCCGGGCACGGGGCTGCCGAACAGCAGCGCATAGCTGGCAGGTTCCCGGAGCGCCCATGCTCGGACGGCAGTGCCCAACGCCCGGAATTGCGCGGCGAAGTCATCACCCGGGACGGCACGGACTGCCGCATCCACCTCGTCACCGAGTTCGTTGTAGGCATCGATCAGCAGCAAGGTCAAAAGCTCATCCCGGCTTTCGACGTACCTGTACACAGCCGAAGAAACGACGCCCAAATCCCGGGCAACCGCCCTGAGGGACAGTGCGGCGGCCCCGTGGGTCGCGAGGTGCTGCCGGCCCAGTTGAACGATGTCCGCAATGGTCCGGGCACGGGCTCGCTCCCGCGGGGTGGGCTGCTTCGGTTTCTCGGGCATGGGGATAGCTTGCCATAAACAAGAGCGGAGATAGCAAAAGAGAGCACTGCTCTTGAAAATTGCGGACCACTGCCCGAACCTTGATTGAGAGAGCAGTGCTCTCTCAATCACCATTACAAGGAAAGAGGCACCGTGTACGTCGTTACAGGAGCAGGACCCGTCGGCTCGGCCATCGCAGAGCAACTGGCAGACCAAGGCCATGAAGTCCGCGTCCTGACGCGTTCCGGCAGCGGACCCGATCATGCGTTGATCCAGCGGATGAGAGTTGACGTTTCAGACCCCTCGCGGCTCACCGAGGCGGTCAGGGGCGCAGAGGCGATCTTCCACTGCATTCACGGGTCCAAGTACTCCGCATCCGCCTGGGAGGCCGAGCTCCCCCACGCCGAGCAGGTGGTGATGGATGCAGCGGCAGCCGCGGGCGTCGTCGTCGTCTTTCCCGAAAGCCTGTACTCCTACAGCGAGCCGGACCGCGACATGACAGAGGCCGGGGCCCGCGAGGCGAGCGGAGGCAAACGCGGCATCCGTACGCAACTGCTCAAGGCTCGGGAGGCTCACGCCGCAAAAACTGTGAGCGTGGTGGCGGGGGACTTTTTTGGGCCCCGGGTCAGGATGGCACACGCGGGTGAACGCATGGTGCCCCTGGTTCTCAAAGGAAAGACTGTCCAAGTGCTGGGCAGTGCCGACCAGCTGCACTCCTTCACTTATGTGCCGGACCTGGCGGCGGCCATGATTGCGGCAGCCCGGCGTCCCGATCTGTGGAACAGCGTGCTGCACGCCCCCACCAATCCGGCACTGACCCAGCGCGGGCTCGCAACCGCCTACGCCACGGCAGCGGGACTGCCGGCGCCGAAAGTAACGGCCATTCCTGGTTGGGTTGTTCGGGGCGCTGGCCTGGTGTCCAAAGACATGCGGGAGGTGGCGGAGATGCTCTATCAGTTCGAGCGGCCGTTCGTGATGGACTCGGCGGAGAGCCAACGCCTTCTTGGCCTGGAACCGACGCCGCTCCCTGAGGCGGCGGCAGCGACCGTGCAATGGTGGAAGCACACCGTGGCCGCGGTCTGATGCGCACGCGGCATATGATGGGCCAAAAGCGCGGGGCATTGACACGGCGAAGGGATACGCATGGCAGGCAGGCCGAAACAGGACAACAGCCAAGTCCAGGGCGCTGCGGCGTCGCTGCTAAATGGTCTTGCTGTACTGGAAGCCTTTTCGGTTCAGAATCCGGTTCTGGGTGTGACAGAGGTGGCCCAACGCGTAGGCCTCCACAAGAGCACGGTTTCGCGCATTCTGAGCGGCCTTACAGATGCAGGCTACGTCCAGCGGGATGAGGAGACGGGCCGGTATCGGCTGGGGCTGGGGCTACTTGCGTTGTCCGGACCGCTTCTGGCGGACTTGGACGTGAGGCGTGCCGCAGTCCCCTATTTGGAACAACTCACCGCAAACACCAACGAGACAAGCGCCATCTCCGTGTGGAACGGCGCCGAGGCCATCGTGGTGGAGCAGGTGGCCAGTCCGCACCAGGTTAAACACACCGCCTGGATCGGGACTCGGTACAACAAATTCGAAAGTTCATCGGTAAGGGTTTTTCTGGCGGAACTGCCGCCGGCACTGGCCGCTGACCTCGTTGATTCCGGAAGGATACTGCGCGCCAAAGATGACGGCCTGCCGGAGGACATCGCCACCCATCTGAAGGAAGTTGCCCATCAAGCGTATGCCGTCAACGATGGCCTGTCCGCCGAAGAGGAGTTTGGGGTCTCCGCTCCGGTTCGGGACTACCGCGGCAAGGTGGTGGGCTGCATTACTGTCTCTGCCCCTCGTTCGAGGGTGCAGAAAGAAGGGGTCAAGGACTCTCTTGTTCAGGCCGCGCAACAGGCGGCATCGGAAATTTCCATCCGCTTGGGCTGGTCTGCTTCTCTTCCGGGCTGATGCAGCAAAAGTTCCTTGAGCGACCTCGCCCACAAGGGACGCCACGTTTCCTCAGCACTTAACTAACCTGGAAAGCCGGCACCCATCAGGGGTGCCGGCTTTCAGGTCAATACGGGGATTCCGCCCGCAGGTGTATCAGCAAAGGTGAAACGGCTTAGGCGGGGTCCGCGGGGGCAGCCACTTCGGGCTGGGGGTCCGAAAGGGTCTTCGGAACCGTGTCCTCGAACTGCGGGAGACCGTTCAGATAATCCACCACAGAGTCCGTCGATTCAACGTCACCGAACTTGTTGTCGATGTCGTAAAGGTTCCATTGCACGACGCCCGGAACGCGGTCGCCGATGGTTTCCCTGGCAATGATGGGGCGGAACCCCTTCGCGATCGCGTCTTCAACGGTGTGGCGTACGCACCCGGCCGCTGTCGCGCCGGTGACGATCAGGGTGTCGATGCGGTTGGACGTCAGGAACAGCTCGAGGTTGGTACCCGGGAATGCAGACGCGCGATTCTTCTCGATCACAACCTCGCCTTCCGCCGGCGCAATGCGGTCGTCGATCTGGGCCCAGTAGGAGTCCGCCGGAAGGGTCTCCACAGGGATCTTCGAGTACCACAGACCCATGTCGTTAGTCCCCGAGGTGGCATCCCGGTTGCGGTAGACGTTTGTGGTGTAGAAGACAGGAACACCCTTGGCCCGTGCAGCTTCGTTGATCCGCTGAACGTTCGGGATGATCTCCTCCATGCCCGGGCAGCTGAACGGGTGGCCCGGGCGGGTCCAGGCGTTCGCCAGATCGATGTGGATAACAGCCGGGCGGTTGCCGTAGCCGATCCGACGCTTGAATCCCCGCTCGTTGTAGATATCGGTGCCTGCCTCGAATGCCTCCTGGAGCACTGCTGCGAGGCGGGCTTCTATGTCGCTTGCCGTCTGTGTCTCTACTGTCATGGTTCTCTTTCCTCATTCGTATAGATGTTTCTTTCCTAGCAACTAAGTTGCTGTGTTGGCTACAGTAACGCACGAAACTGCAGAGCGCTAGAGGCCGGCCGAAATGCCTTGCGCAAGAATCACGCTCTGACCGCGGTCACCTGGAGCCCGGAAATTCCACAAAAGACTTGGATCTAAAAATGTCCACCTAGGGGGTTGTTTGTTGCTCTATGCGGGTCTAAATTGCTATACGAGCAACATGTTGTGAAACGGATCACTCTCACCTGAAGTGGCGCACCGCCACTGAGGTCAACTGAAACGAGAAAACCCATGCCCTCTACCGCGGACAATAAATCCATGGCCGACCGTCCAAGCATTGATCGAGACCACGTACCCGAACTCCACAAAGTGAGTGCCGGGCACCTCCGAAAGGTTGTGGGGGCCTCCTTCGCCGGCACCGTTGTCGAATGGTTCGACTTCGCGATCTACGGCTACATGGCCACCCACATCGCTGCCACCTTCTTCGCATCCGGCGACCCGCTGACCGGACTGCTGGAGACTTTTGCCATCTTCGCCGTCGCCTTCGCTATGCGTCCGCTAGGCGGGATCATCTTCGGGAGGCTGGGCGACCGGCTCGGGCGGAAACAGACTTTGATCCTTACGGTGTTGCTGATGTCCGGATCGACGGCGGCCATCGGCCTCATCCCCAGCTATGAAACGATCGGGATCTGGGCCGCGGTCCTTCTGGCTATCGCGCGTTGCATCCAAGGCCTATCTGCCGGCGGTGAGTACGCCGGCGCCACCATTTACACCGTGGAACACAGCCCGGACCACCGGCGCAACCGCTACTCCAGCGCGATGTCCATGGCCACCTTCGCTTCCTTTGCGTTGGCCGCCGGCCTCGGGGCACTGTTCAGCTTCATGTTGCCGGCCGAGGCCATGGGCGACTGGGGATGGCGTGCATTGTTCCTGTTGTCCATCCCCATGGGCTTGGTCGCGTTCTACATCCGCTCCAAGCTTCACGAGTCACCCGAGTTCGAGGCCATGGTCAAAGACTCAGCCGACCGCCCGAAATTGAGCCTGGGTGCAGTTGTTGGCAGTCAGTGGCCCCAGATGCTCAGGCTTGGCGGGTTTGTCATGCTGACGGCTCTGTCCTTCTACATCTTCTCCACCTATATGTCCACGTTCCTCACCCGGGTGGTGGGACTGGATCAGAGCCTGGCCCTGCTCTCCAGCCTTGTCGCACTCCTGTTCGCCACGGCACTCGCTCCTGTCGTGGGGCGGTTATCGGACCGGATCGGCCGACGTCGCATGATGCAGATGGCCGCGGTCCTGCTGACAGTGATGACCATCCCCGCGTACATGCTGGCCGAGCTTGGGACCTTGGGCAGTGCCGTGGCCAGCCAGGCGCTGATCGCCCTGGGCGCGGTGTCCGCCAACGTGGTGACCTCGGTGCTGCTGTCCGAGATGTTTTCCACGGACGTGCGTTACACGGCCTCCGGACTGAGCTACAACGTCACGTACGCGATTTTCGGTGGAACCGCACCCTACCTGGCTACTTGGTTGGTGGCGACCACCGGAAATTCGCTGGCCCCGGCCATCTACGTCACGGTTGTTGCTGTCATCGCCCTGGGGGTCGCCTCAATCTTCATCCGCGAAACGGCCGGCAAGCCCCTGCGTCGCTTCCACGACGACGCGCTGGAGGTCTGACACGGTCTACCGGCTCTCGAGGAAGCTGCCGCACCGCCAGGGGACAGCCTGCATGCTGTTCCCTGGCGGACTGACAGGATGGTCGTTCGCGGCGCGACGGGCCAGTGTTGCACCTGAAGTTGTGGGCTGCGAATGAAGTGGCACTGTCGGCGCACCCGCAACCGTTCAATGGCATGAGAACCCATCGCGTCCCCAAACAAGGAACCTTGGAGGGGCCTATGAGCGGTCTCTCTTTGGTCCGGCCAAGCCGCCCCCAATCCCCGCATGTGGAAAGTTGAAGGCGGGAGCCGCAGCGAACAGGCGGCGGCAAAGCCCCACACCCTCCACGAAGAGGGCGACCACCGCCACTAGGTAGAGACCGTAGGATCCAAGCACAATGGCAAGCGGCCAGCCCTCTGCCGGCGCCTCTCCCGAGGCCAGGCCCGTGGTTATCGCCAGGATCATACTGACGACGAACAGGACCCCCACCGCCAACACCAGCCATCCGGTGAGGTTGCGTCGTTGCCGCGAAACCAGGCTGGAGGCAAACAGGACCACACCTCCGCCAAGGACCACCACGAAGAGTTCCCCGGGCATGAGGAAGTCAAGATGAAAGCCGCCGGACCTCACGAAGAAGATCGCCGCAAGAAAGATGGGCGCCGCTAAGGGAATTCCGACCAGGACTGTCCCGGCCACCGCCAGCACCCGCGCGGTGATGGTGCGGCGTCCTGATCTGACACTGTCAACGTGCATACACCCAGCTTCCCGACCATGCCCATCTGCCGCATAGGGGCTTACGTCCTGATTCGGTGCAGCAGTTCGTGCGACCAGCACCCCGCCTATGACACAGCAGCGAGTTAACGCTTTTTGTCACACAATTAACCGGCAGTTCACACCACTCTCGGCGCCTGTCAACTAAGGCTTCCTAGCGTCGAGGGCATGGAGAACATCACCCGCAGATCCCTCATATCCGCCGGCCTCGGGGCCGGTTTGATTGCCGCCTTGCCGCACACCGCCGTCGCCGTTTCAACAGCAGACGACGCCGGACTCCGCACCAATCCCTTCACGCTCGGCGTAGCTTCCGGGGAGCCGTGGCCGGACGGCTTCGTCATCTGGACCCGGCTGGCCGCCAACCCCGTGGCCGAAGACGGCCTGGGCGGCATGCCGTCCCGCAACGTTGCGGTGGCCTGGGAAGTGGCAGAGGACCCGCACATGCGCCGGGTAGTAGCCCGCGGCGTCGAACAGGCCCGGATCGAGTCCGCCCACTCGGTGCACGTGGAACTCAAAGGCCTCAAACCCGGCCGCGAATACTTCTACCGGTTCCGCACCGGCCGCCACCTGAGCGACACCGGCCGCACGATGACCAGCCCCGCGCCCGGGGAGATTCCCGCAGCCCTGGCCATGGCCTTCGCAAGCTGCGCCCAGTACGAGCACGGCTACTTCACGGCCTACAAGCGCCTGGCTGAGGACCACCCGGACCTGGTACTCCACTTGGGCGACTACCTGTACGAATACAAGAAGGACAGCTATGTGATCGGCGGCGGCAACCCGCGCGACCATGAAGGCCCGGAAACTGTCAGCCTGGCAGGCTACCGCCAGCGCCACGCGCAGTACAAAGCCGACGCCGACCTCCAGGCAGCCCACGCCATCGCACCGTGGCTGGTGGTCTGGGACGACCATGAAGTGGACAACAACTGGGCGGACGAGATCCCGGAAAACAGCGATCCTGCCCAGCTCAACGACACCACTGAACACTTCCGGCAACGTCGTGCAGCTGCCTTCCAGGCGTACTATGAGAACATGCCGCTGCGCCCTTCCTCGCTCCCGGCCGGCTTCGACATGAAGATCTACCGCACCATCCAATGGGGCCAACTGGCCAACTTCCACATGATGGACACACGGCAGTACCGCGACGACCAGCTCGCCGGCGACGGCTGGCGCAAGAATGTGGCCGAACGCCTAGACGAGAACCGGACCATCACGGGAGCCGAACAGGAAAAATGGCTGTTGGACGGTTTCAGGAACTCCACCCAGCGGTGGGACATCCTTGGCCAGCAGGTCTTCTTCGCCGAGCGCGACCGTAACAAGGCTCCCGACATCGACGACGTTTCCATGGACGGCTGGGACGGTTACGCCGCCTCCCGCCGGCGTATCACCCAAGGCTGGGTTGACGCGAAGGTCCGTAACGCCGTCGTACTTACCGGCGACGTGCACCGGCACTGGGCCACGGACCTGAAAGTGGACTATAAGGATCCGGAGTCGCCGGTTGTCGGTTCCGAACTCGTGTGCAGCTCCATCACCTCCACGGGAGACGGTTCGGGATCCACCACGGACGCAACCATGGCATGGAACCCGCACTTGAAGTTCTACAACGACAACCGCGGATACGTGAACACCCGAATTACCAAGGACTCCATGACGGCAGACTTCCGCGTCCTGGACTACGTCACCAAGCCCGGAGCCCCGGTGAGTACCAGAAAATCCTTCACCATCAACGACCGCGTGCCCGGCCTGGCCTGATTCCCGGCGCGGTGCCGGCACCTGTCCCGGTTGGCAGTTGCCGGCACCGGCCCGGGCCCCTCCCATGCGACTTTTCAAACGAATGGAGTTACCCCTGTTTCCCCAGTGACTACGGGCAACTGCGGGAGTACCCTATTCCCAGTTACGTTTGTGGATCACCTTCCAGCTGGGGTTCTGCCGTGGGCTATGTGCGTTCGTCGCTGTCCGACCTTCTCGGAGTCCTTTCCGACGCCGTCGCTCCCCAACGCGTAAGGTTCGACGACGACTCCCCCCACGGCGCCGATTCCCCTCCCGAAGCTCCCGTGACTGTCCACGCCGTCGCCCTCGACAGGGTTGGCCGTTCGCGCCGCGACGGTCCCGTGTTGGACCTGGAGCTGCGGGTCGCGGTGGAATGCCACGGCCCGGAACAACTGGACAACATGGAGCAACTGCTTTTGTCCGTGGAACGCCACAGCCAGTACTCGATTGTTTCCAGCAACGAATACCGGCCCGGCGAGTACCAGGAAAGCATCCGCGACGGGCTCGGCTTCCTGGTGCGCATCCCGGTACCCCTTCGCTTCGAAGAACCGTCCGGCCCGCCGGTCCTGGAACCGCTCGTGGCCAAGACCGGAGTCGCCCGCAGAATCCAAGGACGCCTGGTGGACGTCCACAACAAAGGCATCCCCGACGCCTACATCCACGCCCATTCCTCCGCCACGGCGGTCGTCAGTGATGCGACCGGCCACTTTGAGGTCCTGGCCTCGGCGGACGAACTCCAGCACTTCGCCGTTGCGGTCCACGGCACCGAACGGGAAGTCTCGGCCAGCACCAGCAGCCTGCCGGTCATCATCCGGTGGACCTGAACCCGCCCATGTGCGGGTAGGGAAGGGAGCGCACCATGGCGAATTACCAGGCGCCAGGCGTTTACGTACAGGAAGTCCCCAGCGGGGCACGCGCAATAGGACAGGTGAACACCAGCATCGCCGGATTCGTCGGCCTGGCTCCGGACAACGACGCCTTGGTCGATGAGCTCCGCGTCCTGGATAACTGGACGCAATTCGTGGACCAATACGTCGGGACCGCGACGGCGGGTACCCCGCTCTCCAACGCTGTGTACGGCTTCTTCTCCAACGGAGGAAGCCGTTGCTACGTAGTGAACATCGGCCCGGGCGGCAGCCTGACCGGAACCGCCTCGGCGCCCACCGGGCTGACCCTCTTCGAAGCCGTGGACGACCTCTCCATAGTCGCCGCCCCGGGCTACGCCACCGCCGAGGCGTACGCAGCGCTGCAGGCCCACGTGGAACATCCGCTCCGCCAGGACCGGATGGCGATCCTGGACACCGTGGAGAAAGTGGACGACGTCGGTGCGCTCACCCGGGCGGCGACCTCCGGGGTTCCCGGGACCCCGGATGCCCTGGCCGAAGATTCGGCGGACACCGGGCCCGATGAACCGGAGGATGGCGACGAGCCGGATGGTGCTGAGAAGCCGGATGGTTCTAACAAGCCGGACGGCCGGGACGGACCGGATGTGGCTAGCACGGAAGCCGGAGAACAACAGGACCTCGGCGCACCCCAGTCCCCCGGCGGCTATACGGCGTTGTACTACCCATGGATCGTGATGATCGATCCGGTCTCCGGCAAGAAGGTAACCCAACCGCCGTCGGGCCATATCGCGGGGGTGTGGGCGCGCGTGGACGCGACCCGCGGCGTCCATAAGGCGCCCGCCAACGAGCCGATCCAAGGCGCAATCGACCTGGTGCGGCGCGTCAGCCGCGGTGAGCAGGAGGTCCTGAACCCTGCCGGCGTGAACTGCATCCGATACTTCCCCGGCGAAGGAATCCGGGTCTGGGGCGCGCGGACCAAGGCTCCCGAGGCCAGCGAGTACCGGTACATCAACGTCCGGCGCCTGACCAACATGATCAAGGAATCCGTGGCGGACGGGACCCGCTGGGTGGTGTTCGAACCCAACGACCACACCCTGTGGAAGTCCATCCGACGCGACATCGGGGCGTTCCTCACGAACGTTTGGCGGGACGGAGCGCTGCTTGGCACTACCCCTCAACAGGCGTTCTTTGTGAAATGCGACGAGGAAACCAACCCTCCCGAAGTCCGCGACGCCGGGCAAGTGGTCACGCTGATCGGCATCGCACCCGTGAAGCCGGCGGAATTCGTGATCTTCAAGCTCATGCAATCCGCGGACAACACCAGCGAAACAGAGAGCGGAGGAGCCTGACATGAGCACCCCAACACCTGCAGCGCAACCGGGCAACGTGGTGGACCCGTACCGGGCCTACAATTTCAAGCTGGTCATCCAAGGAGTGGTGCAGGGCCACTTCACCAAAGTGGAGGGCCTGGGCCTCAAGATCGGCCGCATCCTGTACCGTTCCGGCGGCGAAAACAGCACCGTGCGCGTCATCCCGGGCCAAGTGGAATACACCCCGGTGACGTTGAAATACGGGCTCACCGATTCCACCGAGATGCTCCAGTGGCTGTTCAAGGCCGTGAACGGGACGGTCGAGCGGCGCAACGTCTCCATCGCCATGCTGAACGACGCGGGTTCCACGGAAGTGCGGCGCTGGAACCTGCTGGGAGCCTGGCCCTGCGACTGGTTCGGCGCACCGCTGGACGCCCTCGGCAAGGACCTCGCCATCGAGACCCTGAGCATCGCCTACGACCGCCTGGAGCTCGACGATGCCCGCGCTCCCGTCGCTTGACGTCCCCTCGGGCGCCCGGGCTTCCTGGCGGCGGGCCTTGGCCGGGCGCCTGCGCCGGGCAGCGGCGTGGGTGGAACCAGGCGGCGGCTCCGGCGTCGCGGGTTTTGAAAGTACGACTCTTGAGACGACGACGGCGGAACGCGCCTTTGACCTGGCGGACGCACCCGAGCATTGGGTTGCGTTGCTGCGGAACGCCGGGTTGGCACCTTCCGCCGCGCCCAAGCGGATGGGTCTCAACTCCGCAGCTCCCAACCCCGCAGCTCCCAACCCCGTTGTGGGGCCCGTTCTGCGTGCTACCCCGCGACTTTGGCGCGCACTGCGGGCACCACACGTTGAGCCCACCGCCGAACAACCCGTTGCCGGTCCCGCTCAGCGTGCTATCCCGCGACTGTGGCGCGCACAGCAGGCCCCACAGCGAACCCCAACCCTAAAGCTTCGTACGCCCTCCCAACCTGAAAGACCCCAAGCACCAACAAGCACACCCGTTGCGGAGCCTAGTCTGCGTGCTTACGAGCACCCGGAAAGCGCACAACAGGAACCCACACCCGTTGCCGGGCCCGCTCCGCGTACTGACGAGCACCCGGAAAGCGCACAGCAGGCACCACAACGAACCCCCGTCCTGCGGCTTCGTACACCCTTCCAACCTGAAAGACCCCAAGCGCCAAGAAGCACACCCGGTGCGGAGCCCACTCTGCGCCCCAACAGACCAACTAGGAGCGCACGGCAGGCCCCACAACAGGAACCCACACCCCCTGCGGGGCCCACTCTCCGCCCCAACGAACCAACAAAGAGCGCACAGCAGGCCCCACAACGAACCCCAACCCTTAGGCTTCGCGCGCCCTCCCACCCTGAAACACTCCAAGCACCCACAAGCACACCCGGTGCGGGGCCCGCTCTGCGTCCCAACGAACCAACAAAGCGCGCACAGCGGGTCCCACAACGCAGCCAACCCCGGCAGACCCGCGCCCATGCCAACGCGCACACCCCGGCTCCGGCACTTCCCGGGGTGTGGCCGGAACTCGTTCGCCGTCCTTCCCGGTCAGCACCTGTGGACGGGGCAACCCTGACCAGTGCCATGGCCCGGCAGACCCGGATTGACCAGGAACACGGAGCGCTCTGACATGGAACGGGTCGCTTTCCTGATCGAGGACACCGGGGAACACCTGGGCTGCCTCCTCAACCCGGAAACGGTGGTGATGCAACGCTCCGCCGGTGTTGAGCCCCGAAGAAGCGCGGGCGGCAAGCTGAGCGGCACCGGCCTGGCCGACGATCCCCTCCTCTTCACAGGCGGCGGCCACACCGAGTTGCGGCTGGATCTCCTCTTCGACGTCGACCTCGCGCCGGCGTTGCTCCACGTCCAGGACGTCCGCCAAATGACCCGCCCCATCTGGGCGCTCGCGGAAAACAGCGCCGAAGTGGAACGCCAGCGCCGGCCGCCGTCGGTCCGGTTCGTGTGGGGCCGCGCGTGGAACGTGCCGGGCATCGTGACGGAAGTGGCGGAGCGCTTTGACCGGTTCGCCCCGGACGGTTCGCCCCTCCGTTCCTGGATGCGGATGGTGTTCGTCCGCGTCGGCCAAGCCGCGGACGAGGAAGGCGGGGAGAACTACGAACTCGCCCGGAGGCTTCCTCCCGTGGACCTGACCGCACCGCCGGTGGATACCTTGCCGGTCACCGGCGACGGCAGCACAGACCGGGACGCACTGACTCCCGACGGCGGGCTCCTTCCCGAGGTGCCGCCGGCCGAGTTGGGACGCTTGTCCATTGAAGCATTCGGGACGCCCCTGCTCTGGAAACTGCTCCTTGAATACAACAACGTGGATGATCCCGCGCACTTCAACGGCCCCCTGGCCGTCCCACCCATGGGCGAGGCGTCATGAGGCAACTCCAAGGACTTCCCGAGCTGATCGTCACCCTGGGCCGGCGACGCCTCACCACGGCGGAAACGGCAGCGATCGTCTCCGTCAATGTCCTCAGTTCCCTAGCGAGGCCGGCCCAATGCCTCATTTCCTGGCGCCCCGGCCCGGGACGCACTGCTGCGGCGCGCGGCGGGGTGGACCCCGCACCCGGGGACGCGCTCCGGGTGGAGCTGGGCGGCCAACGGACGGCGCTGTTCGCCGGCGAAGTGACCGTGGTGGAGTACGGCTACGGGGCCGACCTTGGCCAGGAAATCCGCATCCGCGCCTACGATGCCTTGCACCGGCTGAGGAAACGCCAATACACGCGGCTCCACGAGGACACCGACCTCGCAACACTGGCCAAAACCCTTTGCGAAGGCACCGGCCTGAGCGTGGTGGGCGGCAATGAGCGGCTGGGCCACGTCTACCAGTGCGCCCGCACGGACCTGAGCCTGCTGGTTGAACAAAGCGCCAGGGTCGGCGCCTACCCCGTCGCCCATGACGGCAACCTGAAGCTCGTGGGGCTCGACGGCGAAGGCGAACCCTTGGAACTGACGCTTGGCTCCACGCTCCACTCGGCCGAGATCGAGGTCAGCCAGGAGCCCGCCTATGCCGGCGCAACAACTCACGGCTGGCGTGCGGAGGATGCTTCCCTCCACCAAGCAGAAACCAGCACCAGCGACTCCAAAGCCCACGTCACCGCAGACCCGGGCCTGGCCAGCGTAGGCGCAGGTGGCGACGTCATCCGGGACAACGAGCTCTTCGACTCGCCGGCGCTCGCGGCCGGACTTGCGCAGGCTGAGCTGGATGCCAGGATCGCAGGCCAGGTGTCGGGTGTTTTCATCGCGGAGGGCAACCCGAAGCTCAGGGCGGGTGGCCGGGTCCGGATCACCGGGGTATCGGCGTCCGTTGAGGGTACATACTTGATCGCGAGCGCAGCACACAGGCTGGACGGCACCGGCTACGAAACCACGCTGACCACCAGGCCGTCCTCTCCCGTCCCCGAACGCAGGCCGGATGTTTTCACCCTTGGAGCCATCGCGGACACCAACGATCCCGAGGCCCGCGCCAGGGTCCGGGTCCGGCTGCCTGCCTATCCGGACCTGGAAACCCTGTGGGCACCTGTCCTCATGGCGGCCGCGGGCCCCGGCAAGGGAATGGTGGCGCCCCCTGCCCCCGGCGACCACGTCCTGGTTCTGCTCCCGGCGAGCGACCCCGCCCAGGCAATCGTCCTGGGCGGGCTCTACGGCGCCGAACAGCCGCCGGACCATCACGTGAATACGCCCCGCGAGAGCCGCTATACGTTCCGCAGCGCGGACGGCCAACAGATCATGCTCGACGGCGGTGCGCGCACGGTCAGCTTCACGGACGGGCACGGCTCATCGGTGCATTTGGGACCGGACGAGCTCCGGATTTCCGCCGCGACGGACCTTGTTTTGGAAGCTCCGGGCAGGGCCATGAAGATCAGGGCCAAGTCTGTGGATTTCGAGGAAGCCTGAGCATGGAGGCGGCATGAAGGTCCTGGTCAAAGAAGCCATCCTCCGTTGCGGACACGACGGCAAGGTGGAGAACGTGCCGTCGCAGGAGTGGGTGCGGGTCACGGGTTCTCCCGTCCTGGTGGCAACGGATCCGCAGGGCCGGGACATCTCCATGTGCCCGCATATCAGCATCAACATCAAGCCCTGCCGGAAGACCTTGCCGGTGATCAGGGGCTATTCGGCTTTCATCAGGATCGGCGGCAAGGCCGTGTGCCTGGACACTGTGGAGGGTTTCACGGACGGGACCCCTCCGGGCGCGGTCAAGTACACGGTCCGCCGGCCGGGCCAGACGCTGGTGGGGGCCGGATCATGAGCCGGATCATGGGAAGCCGCGGACGATGAGCACCCCGCGCTACAAATCAGCGGCTTTCATCCACCCCGACTTTGACGCCGCGGCGGGGCCTCCAGGCTTGAGGATCACTCCGGCGGGACGGCTCGCCACGGTGACCGACGCCGCCTCCATCCGCCAGGCCCTCCTGCTCCTTTTGAGCACCCGGCCCGGCGAACGCGTGAACCGTCCCACCTACGGCTGCCATCTGTTCCGCCTGGCTTTCGCGCCGGCTGACGACACCACGGCCGGGCTGGCGATCCACTATGTGGCCAGGGCGGTTGAGCAGTGGGAGCGCAGGATCACGGTCCTTTCCCTGGATGCCTCGCGGTCTCCGGAGGCTCCCGAGGTCCTTGAGGTGCGGCTCAAGTACCGGGTCCGCACCTCGCACATGGAGGACCAGATTGTCATAGCCCTTCCCGTCGAATCCGGAGGTGTGGCGTGAGCATCCCCGTCCCCAACCTCGACGACCGCGATTTTTCCGACCTTGTGGCAGGGGCCCGCGAGCGCATCAGGCAGGTAGCGCCCGAGTGGACTGACCTTTCCGTGCACGACCCCGGGATCACCATCGTGGAGGCCTTCGCGTACCTCACCGATACCCTCATGTACCGGGTGAACCGGGTCCCGGACAAGCTCTACGCCGTCTACCTGAACCTCCTCGGCACGGCCCTTTATCCGCCGTCCTGCGCTGAGACGGTGTTGGAGTTCAGCCGCGCGTCCGCGGCGAATGCCGACGAGGAGATCCGGATCCCGCGCGGCACCCAGGTCAGCTGCCCGCCCGGCGTGCCGGGGACATCACAGCCGTTATTCACGACGACGGCGGCAGCCACTCTGGCGTCCGGCCAGGCGAGCGTCCTGGTCGACGCAGCCGACGTCACCATGTACGACGCCATCCCGATCGGTACGGGAACAGGCAGGCCGGGCCAGAGCATGGTGATCCCCAATGCACCGATCGTTTCCGGCGCCGGCCTGGCAATCGCCGTCGAGGTTCCACCGGGGACGCGGCTTGCCAGCGGCGAGGCGGTGCTGGTGGACGGCAAACCCTTCCGTTATTGCCAGGAGGTGGAGGCGTTCGCCGACGCGGGCCCCGGGGAGGTGCCGGTGCGGATCGACCGCAGTGCCGGCGTCGTGATGTTCGCGTGGTGGGACGAGGAGTCGGCCGGGAGGTCGGACCCGGTGCTGGTCCCCGGTCCGGGAGCAGAGGTCCGGGCCTGGTACCGCAGCGGCGGCGGCGCGTCGGGCAACGTCGGGGCCGGGCAGTTGACGGTGCTTCGGACGCCGGTGCCGGGGGCCAAGGTGACCAATCCGGAGCCTGCCACGGGAGGCCGCGACGGGGAGTCGTTGGAGAACGCCCTTCGCCGCGCGCCCCAGGATTTCCAAGCGCGTGACCGTGCGGTGACCGTTCGCGACTATGAGGTTTTGGCACGCCGCCACGGCGGGGTGGCGCGGGCGCGGGCCTTCACGCGGAGGGACCTGTGGGCGTTCGCGCGTCCGGGGGAAGTGGAGATTGTGCTGGTGCCGTTTGTCCCCGCCGGTCGCGGCCCCGGGCACAGTCCGGTGCGCGCCGCGGATCTCGAAGCCCAGTCGCGGGAAGAGGTGCGCTCCGAAGTGGAAGCGTATCTTCGCAGGCGATCCACCGTTGGCGCCGAACCGGTGGTGCGGTGGGGGCTCTACAAGCAGGTGCTGGTTGATGCACGGATCGTGGTCCGTCCCGACGAGGATGCCCAGGCTGTGAAGAACCGGATCGTGGGCCGCTTGTCAGAAAGCATCAGTCCTTTGGGCTCCGATGCGTCATCCTACGGTTCGGGCTTCGGCAAGCCGTTGCGTGTCTCCAACCTCTACCGGGCCATGGAGGAAGCCGAGCCCGGGGTCCAGTACGTTGACCGCGTCCGGCTGGAAGTGGACAAGGTACCGGACACCGATGCGGTGGGACTGGTGCAGGCCGAGGGCCAGGACAATACGTGGTTCGTAGGCCAGGACGGGACGTTGTTCCGGACCACGAACGCCGCTGACGGCTGGGAGGCGTGCGCCGACTTCGCCGACGGGGACGACGAAACCGTCCGTTCCATTGCACCTTTCCGCTCCCCCGCACCCGGCCGGGCCGGACCCGAACGCCACCCCGGCATGGTGGCGGTCAGCACCGTCACGGGCACGGGCTCCCGGATCTACATCAGCGAGGACCTTGGCGAGTCATGGCGGAAGGCCGCGGAGCTCGGCTTTGTGGTGGCAGACCTGTGCTGGGTGGACCGCCAAGGCGAGCCCCTGCTGCTCCTGGCCGGCGAGCGCGGCCTGTACGAACTGCCCGTTACGGAAGGAGCCATCCCGGTCCAGAACGTGGTGGACACCAGCCAGCCGGACCGCGGCTTCTACGCCGTGGACGCCCTGGTGGATATCCGCGGCAGGACGGGCGTGGTGGTGGCGGCCGAGGCGTCGGCGGGCGTGTGGCTCTCCCCGGACGCCGGAACCGCCGGAAGCTTCAAACAGGTCAAGGCAGCCGGGGAGGACATCCGCTGCCTGACGGTCCAGTACGACGGCGGCGCAAGCTACGTGTGGGTGGGGCGCGCGGTTCCTGAGGGCACAGGGACGGGTTGCCTCCGGCTGAAGATTGATGAACTGGGCAGGACTGACTTCGACCAGCAGTTCATGGAGTCCTGGGAGCAGTTCAGTGCAGGTTGGACCGGCGGCAGCTGCTGGGGCGTGCATGTCATGGGCAACGCCGCCTACGCTGCCACCCAAAGCGGCGGGGTTCTCCGGTTGCAGCTGGGACAGGCCTCGGCGCAGTGGAGCGTCCCCGATGTGAACTGCAACCTGCCCCTGCGTGACCGGACCCGCTTTGAGCCCGTGCGGTCTGTTTCGGGCGCTGTTGGCCCCGGCGGAGCGGCCATGGTGCTTGCAGCCGGGCCCAAGGGCGTATACCGCAGCACGGACAACGCCGTGTCCTGGGCGAGCTGCACACGCCGTGTGGTGGCGGATGTGGTGACGTTGCCGGACACGTGGTTGTTCTGTTCCGGAGACCACCGGATTGAGGTGGTCCATGGCCATGGATGATCCCGTGAAACCGTCGGGGTCCAGGCTCCTCAAGGTCCTCCCGGAGGTGTTCCAGGTAGCCGCGGACACGAGCCCTGCCATGCGGGCACTCATGGCCGTGGCCGAGGATATGCAGGGGCCCGTCCGGGAAGTCCTGGACCGCATCCACACCGTTCCGGACCCAAGGCGCGCACCGGCGTCGTTGATTCCATTCCTCTCGCACTGGGTGGACCTGGACTGGTTGACGCTGCCCGATCCCGGCACGGCCACAGCGGACAGTACACATCCCGGCACCATTCCCGTCGCGAGGCAGCGGGACCTCATCGCAGCCGCGGCGGACCTGTCGTCACGGCGCGGCACCGTGGATGGGCTCACCCGGTTCCTGCACCTTGCGACGGGCGTCCCCGGGTTCGCCGTCGAATCCGTCCCAGGTGAGTTCCATATCAAGGTACTGGTGCCTGCGGACGCCGCCGGGCACCTTGAGCTGGTGGGCCGGATCGTCAAAGGCATGAAGCCGGCGCACGTTACGGACCAGCTGGTACTGCTGCCGGAACCGGGTGACGTTGGATGAACGGTTGCCCGCGATGAACGGTCGCCCGCGATGAACAAGGAGAACCGGATGCCGATCCTGGTGGTGATCGCCTGCGGGGTGGTCGCCGTCTTGGTGCTGGTGTTCGGTGTCAGCTGCGGCGGCGGTAACAACAATGCCGCCCCGGACTGGCAGGCAGGCATCTCGGGAGCGGGCGGCGGCGCACGGCTTACCGCAGCGGACTTCACCGTCACGGCTGGTTCCTGCACGGTGTCGGACGCCCAGCTGGTGGTCAACGGAGGATGCGTGCTGGCGGTGAAAGATTTCGGCGGCGGGCCGTTCTACTTCGGGCCACCCACCAAACGGGCCAGGCTGGCTCCCCAACAGCCCGTCACGGTGACCCTCTTCCTGCAAGGGACCCGCGCCCAGCAGGACTCCGATCCGGGGAAGACCGTGGACCTGACCTTTGGGACGTCGGGCGGAGAGCTGGGCATCACCTGCCGGCTGATCGGCGCCTGTGCGCTCCAGTTGCTGGAACCCGGAGGCTGAAATGACCCTGACTACCCTCGCAACCGTCCACAGAGGAGTTATGCCATGACCACTATCACCATGACGCTGAGCTCCCCCGATGTTGTTCTCAAGGACGGCAAAGGATCACTCACGGCATCAGTCACCAACGGCTCGCCCGAAGCCGAGCGCGTGGTCCTGGGCGCCTTCCCCGGGCAGGTGACCAATCCGCCGTCGAAGACGTACACCACCATCCCCAACCCGCTCCGGACCATAGCCGCCGGCGCCACCGAACAGTACGTGGTCAACTTCGACACCACAGGTGCAACGGCAGGGAACTACCCCGTGAAGTTGATCGCCTATTCCGCGGATGACGCTCCCGAGGACTACGCCGACCAGGCGCATGTGGTCACCCTCAAGGTGCCGGCGGCCGAGGCACCCAAGCCGCCGCAACCGTTCCCGTGGTTGTGGGTGATCATCGGCGGGGTGGTGCTCCTGGCGATCGTCGGCGCAATCCTGTTCTTCATCTTCAAGGACGCCAACGTCCCGGACGTGAAGGCCAAACCGGAGGCCGAAGCGGTGAAGATCCTCACGGATGCCGGGTTCAAGGTCGGCAGCAGCCAGGTGGAAAGCGCCGAGACCGAAGGCACCGTGGTCAAGCAGACCCCGAATGGCGGCGAAACCGCAGGCCGCGGCAGCACCGTCAACATCGAGGTCGCCATTCCTGCGCGCCCCACAGTGCCGGACGTCCTGGGCAAGCGGATCGAGGACGCCAAGACTGCGTTCCAGGCTGCGAAAATCCAGCTGGACTTCACCCAGGGCTCGCAATGCTTCGGTTCCGCGTTTGAGCCGCTCTTCCGGCCCTGCGTGGTGGTGGGCGTGAATCCCGACGTCGGTACCAAGGTCAACGTCAACGCCCTGGTCCTGGTGCGGACCGAGCCACGGTCAATCATCGTCCTGGACCCCCTGCCCAACATCTGCAAGACCAATCCGCAGTTCTGCGTCCAGAGGCTGCAACCTTGAGGCGTTTTTACTCGCTTGGCCTTGCGACATGAAAAGATCAACCATGCGCCCGATGCAGCACTCCAGCAAACTCCAGAACGTCCGGTACGAACTCCGTGGTCCTATCCTCCAGGCCGCCAAGGTCATGGAAGCCGAAGGGCACCGCATCCTCAAGATGAACCTCGGAGACACCGCCCCGTTCGGACTCGAAGCGCCGGAGTCCGTGGTGGTGGACATGATCCACCACATCCGCGGAGCCCAGGGCTACAGCGAGTCCAAGGGCATTTTCTCCGCCCGCACAGCCATCTCGCAGTACTACCAAACGCGCGGATTGATGAACATCGGCGTGGAAGACATCTTCATCGGCAACGGGGTTAGCGAGCTCATCTCCATGACCCTCCAGGCCTTCATGGAGAACGGCGACGAGATCCTGGTACCGGCGCCTGACTACCCGCTCTGGACCGCCGCCGTCACGCTCACGGGCGGCAAAGCCGTCCACTACCTCTGCGACGAGGACGAACAGTGGTGGCCGAACATGGCCGACGTCGAAGCCAAAATCACCCCGCGCACCCGCGGAATCGTGATCATCAACCCGAACAACCCCACCGGCGCCGTCTACCCCCGGCACATCCTGGACCAGTTCGCGGCGCTCGCCCGGAAGCACGATCTTGTGCTGTTTTCCGACGAGATCTACGAGAAGATCCGGTACGTCGACGCCCCGCACATCCACACGGCTTCCATTGCGGACGACATTTGCGTGCTGACGTTCAGCGGACTGTCCAAGGCCTACCGGATGCCCGGCTACCGTGCCGGCTGGGTAGCGGTGACCGGGCCCCTCGCCGCGACCGCCGCCTACCGGGAGTCCTTGGAACTGCTGGCTTCCCTGCGCTTGTGTTCCAACGTTCCCGCGCAGCATGCCATCCAGACCTGCCTCGGCGGTTACCAGAGCATTGAGGCCCTGATCCGTCCCGGTGGCCGCTTGCGGGAACAACGCGATCTTGCATGGAAGCTGTTGACGGCCATTCCCGGGGTCTCCTGCGTTCCCGCCGCCGGCGCCATGTATCTCTTTCCCCGGCTGGACCCGGAGATCTACCCGATCGACTCCGACGAGAAGTTCGTCCTCCAGCTCCTGCAGGAACAGAAGATCCTGATCTCCCACGGCACGGCCTTCAACTGGCCCGCCCCGGACCACTTCCGGTTCGTGATCCTTCCTGCAGTCGAGGACATCGAGGAAGCCGTCCGCCGGATCTCGCACTTCCTCGCCGCGTACCGCAACCGCCCCGCCGACTAGCCCAAGTAGGTCGCATTTGTGCGCGTTTTGACGGCTCAAAACGCGCGGTGCTGCGACCCAGCTGGGCCAGATGGGGGCAATTAGCGCGCCGGGTCGATCATGGTCATCCCGGCCACGGTCGCTGTGTCGAAGGTCGGCAAAAGGGCCGCCGCTTCCTCCAGGCCGATTGTCCGTTCAATGAGCATCTGCGGCTGCAACGCGCCCTGCTCGATGAGCGCCATCATGCCCGGGTAGTCCACCGCTGCCATGCCGTGGCTGCCCAACAAGTCAAGCTCCCAGCCGATCACCCGATCCATCGGGACGCGCGGGTGCCCGTTGATGGAAGGCAACAAGCCGATCTGCACGTGCCGTCCCCGCCGGCGAAGGCTAAGGATCGCGTCGGCGCACGTCTGTTCACTTCCGACGGCGTCAATTGCCACGTGGCTGCCACCACCGGTCAGCCGGTTGACGGCTTCGGGAATGTCCGTCCCGTCAGCCAGCACGGTATGGTCGGCACCCACGCGGGCCGCCACGGCGAGCGCTTCCGGGTTACGGTCCACCGCCACCACCCGTGCCCCCAGCGCCTTGGCAATCATCACAGCGCTCAGGCCTACACCCCCGGCACCAACGACCGTTACCCATTCTCCGCTCTTCACCTTTGCCCGGGCAGCGAGGGCCCGGTATGCGGTGGCGAAGCGGCAGCCGAGGCTTGCCGCCGTCGTAAATTCAACACCGTCAGGAATGGCAACCAGGTTGCTGTCCGCAGCGTGCAGGGCCACATACTCGGCGAACGATCCCCAATGAGTGAACCCGGGTTGCTGCTGGTCCGGGCAAACCTGTGCGTCCCCGGCGAGGCACCATTCGCAGGTGCCGCAACCGCAGACGAACGGGACGGTGACGCGGTCGCCGGCCTTCCAGCGCGTCACGCCATGCCCGACGGCGGCGATCACCCCTGCGAGTTCGTGGCCCGGAACGTGCGGAAGGGCGATGTCGTCGTGTCCCGCCCAGGCGTGCCAGTCGCTGCGGCACATTCCCGTGGCCACGACCTTGACCACAACACCGCCGTCAGGCGCTTCGGGGACGGCAACTTCCCTTACGTGGGGTTGGCTTCGGACGTCGTCAAAAATCACTGCTCGCACGGGTCGACTCTACAAGCTGTCACACTTCCGGGGTCCCTTCCGACATCCCTGATGTAAGCAACCAACCGGAAAGGAAACACCATGCCACGCATCAACATGGGGCGCAGCAACAAGCTTGGATACGCCGCCGTCATTGGACTGGAGGGCTACGCCCGAAAGTCCGTGGAGCCCGAACTGTATGAACTCATCAAGCTGCGCGCTTCCATCCTCAACGGTTGCGGGTTCTGCGTGGACATGCACGCAACCGAAGGCCGGAAGCGCGGCATTCCTTCGCGGAAACTGCACGCTGTGGCCGCGTGGCAGCACTCGAAGGTGTTCTTCGACGCCCGTGAACAAGCCGTGCTCGCATTGACGGACGCGGTCACCCGGCTCGGACCGGACACCGTCACTGACGAGATCTGGAACGCTGCCGCCACGCACTTTGACGACGGCCAAATGGGTGCGCTCATCCTCGCCATCTCCACCATCAACGTGTGGAACAGGATTGCCGTCAGCACGCAGATGGAACCGCCGGTTGATGAGAAGAACCCGATTGCTTGAGGGGTAGCGTGGAGGGCATGACTCTTGCGGTGTCGGCTACTGCGGCGTGGCAAAGCGAACGGAACCGCCTCCTGGGCATCGCCTACCGGATGTTGGGCGACTTCGGCCACGCGGAGGATGTTGTCTCCGAAGTGGCGATCGACGCCGTCCGGCAGGAACGTCGGTCCGGCGTGGACTCCTGGCCCGCATGGCTGACCACGGTGTGCGTGCGCCGCTCGATCGACCGTGTCCGTCAGTTGGCCACGTTGCGTGAGGAATACACGGGTCCCTGGCTGCCTGAACCGGTGGACGTTTCCCGGCTTCCCGAGGAAACGGTAGCCAACCGCGAGCTCCTGTCCCTGACCTTGCTGCACCTCGCCGAGCAGCTTGCACCGGAAGCGCGGGCGGCCCTGGTGCTGCACCGCGCTTTCAGCATGTCCGCGCCGGAGATTGGGGAGATCCTGGAGAAATCACCCGCAGCCGTGCGCCAGATGATCTCGCGTTCGGAACGGCGCCTCGAGATCGACCCCAACGCTCCTGCACCACGGGCCAAGGACCGCGCCGCGCTGGAGAAGCTGGTTCTCGCCATTGAGGACGGCGATATTGAGACAGTGGTGGCCATGCTGGACCGGGACGCCGTACTCTGGGCCGACGGCGGGGGCAAGGTCAAGAGCGCCATGAACCCGCTGTTCGGGGCGGCCAGGATCGCGCGGTTCTTCACCGGCATCCTGGGCAAGGCCGTGGCTTTCGATCCTTCGCAGCCGGTCAGGGCCGAAATCGTCGACGTAAACGGCGAACCCGGCATGGTCCTGAGGCATCAAGGCCGCGCCGACGTCCTGGTGATCGACGCCGGACCTGACGGCACCATCCGCGGAGTGCGCCAGGTCTCCAATCCGGACAAGCTGACCCGGGTTTCGTTGTAGCCGGGTTTCGTTGTAGCCCGTGTGGCGGCTTCGCGGGAAACGTGCGGGCGAGGGCCAAGCCTCCCTGCGAAAGCGCAGGCTTCCCGCGAACCCGGCGAGCTCGACTTCCGGGGCCTAGTCCCCCACCGAGCCACTCACCCGGAGAGCATTGATGATCGCCGGGATGGAGGCAATCAGCATCACCACGGCCCACACCAGGGCCACAACCACGGTGATGAGTGCCCAAAACTGGTCCCCTATGGAGACCAATGGCCCCGGCAGGAAGCCGTGGATCACACCAAGGATCACCTGCAGCAGGACGGAGAGTGCCAGCAGCAACACCAGCCCCGTGATCTTGAAGAACTTCGGCTGGCTCAGGATCAGCAGGACCGCGAACACGATCTTCAGGAGCAACAGAAGGCCCAGGATGGCTGCGGCCTGCCCCTTGGGGAAGCTTCCCCAGAGCGCCAGGTAGGCCAGTGTTCCGAACGGTGTGGCCACAAACAGCCCGATCATCAGGAACAGCTTGGCCAGGGCCAGCATCGCGGTGAGGAAAGCTGCGATCACCCAGAGGAACGTCACCACCAGGGTCACGATGCCTTGGATCCGCCCGTAGGCGCGCAGGTCCATGATCAGGCTCAGTCCGAGCATCACCACCGTGAACAGCAGCAAGCCGTCCAAAAACGCGAGGAAACCTATGCCGGTACCGGGCGGATCGGCGTCGGCCCTTTGCGTTTTCAGGAAGACATCCAGCGGGACGCCCAGCCTCCCTGCCTCATCGGCAGAAACAGGTTCGACGGCGGTTTGGCCCAGTACCAGCGACATGCCCACTTCGGTGAGGATCACCAACGCAAATACGACGACGGCGGCGATGAAGAACGGACGGCGCAGCGCACCGGGATCCGGCCCACTGCGGAATCCTCCACGAATCGACCACGCTGCGGTCATGGGTCAATTGTGGCACCGCGCGTTCCAGTTACAAGGGGATGCAGGGCTAGCTGCTAGCCCCCGATGCCACCACGCCCACGCCCAGTCCCGCGATGATTCCGCTGCTGGCCCGTTCAACCACAGTGTTCACCTTGGGGCGTTTGAGCCATCGCATGGCCTTGAACGCCACCACGGCCACCATGGAAAGGTAGGCGAAGGCAATGACGGCCACCGTGACGCCCAGGATAAGGGACGTGCCCATGGTGTCTCCGCCGTGGGGGATGAACTGCGGGACCACGGCCAGGTAGAACAGGCCCACTTTGGGGTTGAGCAACGTCGACAACGCCCCGGCACCCACAGCGGAGAGCCTGCTGTACGGAAGGGGTGCGTCATGGCCGTCCCCCGATGTGCCGGCGTTGGCGGCTTTACGGGACTTGATGAAGGAGGAAATGCCGAGGTAGAGCAGGTAGAGGCCACCGGCGATCTTGATCCACCGGAACAGCTCGGCTGACTGCTCAAGGATCGCGGCGAGACCGACGCCTACCAGCGCTGCCCAGACGATCGCCGCGCCCGCCGAGCCGGCAGCGGCAGCGATCCCAGCGCTCGGCCTGTTCAAAGCGATGCGCAGCACCAGGAAGGTGTCAGGGCCCGGAGTTACGGACAGCACCAGGCAAAGCCCGGCGAAAGCAGCGAGGGATGCGAGAGTCACAAGACTGATTGTGGGGCATACCCGCAGGTAGCGGAAGCTGGCTCGTCCGGGCGCTTAAGGTGACTGATTTCGGCCTGGAAGAGCTGCAGAAGCACTTCGGCCTCGACTTGGCATACTGAGCACCAGCTCTCGCTACGGACCGGCCATAAGGTGGACGCTTTTGCGCAGCCCTATGCCTCGCGTGAAACCATGAGCACCATGGCCCAGAAGATTGCGTACCAAGGCGAACCGGGAGCCAATTCCGATCTCGCTTGCAAGGAAATGTACCCCGGATACGAGAGCGTGCCCTGCGCCAGCTTTGAGGATGTTTTTGAGTTGGTATCCAACGGCGACGTGGACCTGGCCATGATCCCGATCGAGAACTCCATTGCCGGGCGCGTGGCGGACATCCATATCCTCCTTCCACAATCCAGCCTGCAGATTGTGGGCGAGTACTTCCTGCCTATCCGTTTTGACCTGTTGGGAATCCCCGGCGCCACCATCGAAGGGGCAACGGAAGTCCACAGCCACATCCACGCCTTGGGCCAGTGCCGGAAGATCATCAGGGAAGCCGGACTGAAGCCTGTTATCGCCGGTGACACCGCCGGTTCGGCCCGCGAGGTGCGGGACTGGAACGATCCCCGCAAGTTATCCCTGGCCCCGCCGCTTGCTGCCGGGCTGTACGGACTGGAGGTGCTGGCCTCGGGAGTCGAAGATGATCCCACCAACACCACCCGCTTCGTAGTGCTGGCGCGGGAGACTGCCCTTCCCACAAAGGCGGAGCTTCCCGGCCCGGCTATCACCACATTCGTGTTCCGCGTCCGCAACGTTCCGTCCGCGCTGTACAAAGCACTGGGTGGATTTGCGACCAACGGCCTCAACATGACACGGCTCGAGAGCTACATGGTGGGTAACGAGTTCACGGCCACCATGTTCATCTCCGACGTCGAAGGCCATCCGGAAGACGCGAGGTTGCGGCGGGCCCTGGAGGAACTCGAGTTCTTCACCACCGAGGTCCGGGTCCTTGGCGTCTACCCGGCAGACGCGTACCGCGCAAAGAGCACAGAGACCGCGGGTGCAAGCCAATTACTAGGCTAGTTATTAGCCTGATAATTGGCTAGAATTGGGTCATGAAGACGGTTCCCCTCAGCGAGGCCAAGGACAAACTCTCGGCCTTGGTCGAAGAAGCAGACACCACACACGAAATCATTCAGATCACTCGCCACGGACACCCGTCGGCCGTCCTCATGTCTGCGGATGACCTGGAATCACTTCAGGAAACCATCCACTGGCTGTCCCAACCGGGCCTACGTGAGGATCTTGCACAGGCTCGCCGCGATATCGCAGAGGGCAACACAGTAAGCGGCGATGACCTGCGCCGTGAATTCGGACTGCCTCCCCGGTGAGCAATTCCAGCTTGGAGGGCGAGCCGTGGAACATTCAGGTCACAAGTCCGGCACTGAAAACATTTCATCGGCTTCCCGAAAAGGCCGCCTCCGCCATAGTGGAGTTCATAACCGGGGCCCTGGCAGGCAACCCACACCGCCTCAGCAAACCCCTGACCAATGAACTTCTTGGCATGCGCACCGCCCGCCGAGGTGATTACCGCGTGTTGTTCACCCTCGACATCGAGGACCACGTGCTCTACGTCCATCGAATTCAGCACCGCGCAGATGTCTACAAACCTCGCTGATTCGTCAGCACCTAGGAGTGCGTCGGTTCCTCCACCAATGCCGTGGCAATGCTGTCCACGTCGTCCAGCGCTGCGAGGTACCGTTCAGCATCCAACGCGGCCGCGCAGCCGGTGCCCGCGGCGGTGATCGCTTGGCGGTACCGGTGGTCCACGGCGTCGCCGCATGCAAAGACCCCGGACAGGTTGGTGCATGTGGTAGGCGAATCCACCTTGATGTAGCCCTCGGCGTCGAGCTCAACCTGGCCGGCCACGAGCTCCGTGCGGGGCAAGTGCCCGATCGCAACGAAGATCCCGGTTGCCGCTTGCTCGCGGGTTTCACCGGTCCGCGTATCCGTGAGGGTTACGCCCGTGACCTTGGAATCGCCATGGATGGCCGTCACTGCCGAATTCCACGCGAAGCGGATCTTTGGATTGTCTTTCGCCCGCTGGGCCATGATGCGGGAGGCACGCAGCTCGCCTTTACGCACCACCACGGTCACGGACTTCCCGAACCGCGTCAGGAAGGTTGCTTCCTCCATGGCGGAGTCGCCGCCGCCCACCACAATGATGTCCTGCTCGCGGAAGAAGAAGCCGTCGCACGTGGCACACCAGGACACTCCATGGCCGCTGAGTTTCTTCTCTTCCGGGAGACCGAGTTCCTTATAGGCCGACCCGGTGGCAAGGATGACGGCCGGAGCTTCGTGGGTCTCCCCTGCCCCGGTGACCACCGACTTAAGGTGACCCTGCAGTGACACCGAGGTGACGTCGTCGAACACTATTTCAGCGCCGAACTTTTCCGCCTGCGCTTGGAGGCCATCCATCAACTCCGGGCCTTGGATGCCATCGGGGAACCCCGGGAAATTCTCCACTTCGGTGGTGTTCATGAGGGCCCCGCCCGCCGTTACGGAACCGGCCAGGACCAAGGGCTTGAGGCCCGCGCGGGCGGCGTAGATTGCTGCGGTGTAGCCGGCGGGGCCGGACCCTATGATGATCAGCTGTTGCGTGCTCACAAAATCTCCTTGGCTCGGCGGGTACCCATCAAGTGCAACAAGTACCCGCCAAGCAATCAAGGGTTATCCGCTCACAGGCGCTTTGTCCTGCTCGCTTGCCTGGACGCGCGACCGGGAGCTGCCGCGGCTTAGCTTGCTCGGCCACCAGACCTTGTCTCCGATGTCGTAGGCGAGGGCGGGGACCAACAGCGAGCGCACCAGGACGGTATCCAGAAGCACGCCGAAGGCAACAATGAACGCCAACTGCACCAGGAACATGATGGGGATGACACCGAGGGCCGCGAACGTGGCAGCCAGGACAACGCCCGCCGAAGTAATGACGCCACCGGTGACGCCGAGGCCGCGGAGGATGCCCGGACGGGTGCCGTGCTTGAGCGATTCCTCGCGCACGCGGCTCATCAGGAAGATGTTGTAGTCCACGCCCAGCGCCACCAGGAACACGAAGCCGAACAGCGGCACCGTGGCGTCGGCACCCAAGAATCCGAAGATCCCGTTGAAGACCCATGCGGAGACGCCCATCGCCGCGCCGTAGGACAGCACTACGGACAACACCAGCAGCACGGGGGCCACCACGGACCTGAGCAGGAGCATCAGGATGAAGAGGATGACCACCAGCACGATCGGAATGATCACCACCAGGTCCCGCTGGGCGGTGGTGTTGGTGTCCAGGGCGGTAGCCGTGATGCCGCCCACCAGCGCTTCGGAATCCACTTCCTTCAGTGACGTCCGCAGTTCCTTGACGGTCTCTTCCGCCTCGAGCGAGTCCGCCGCGGAGCTGAGGGTCGCGTTGATGAGTACCCGCCCGTCGCGGACGGCCGGGTCAGCCGACGCTCCCGGAGCCCCGGTGACGGGAATGTTGCCTTCGGCCAGGAGGTAGGCGTCGCTGACGCCGTTGGTTGCCTTGACCTTGTCCAGCACCTGCTGGGCGCTGCCTTCGGAAGCCACCACGACGGCGGGGCTGCCGCTGCCGGCGTCGAAGTGCCTCGCCAGTGCTGCCTGGCCGTCAACGGCGTCGGACTTGGCCAGGATGACGTCGGTCTGCGGAACACCGTTGGCTTTCAACTGCGTAATGCCGATCGAAGCGACCGCAAGGAGCAGGACGGAGGCGACCCATACGATGCGCGGCCGTTTGGAAACCAGCGAACCCACACGGCGCCACAGACCCTTTTGCCCCTCAAGTCCGGTGACCAGCTCAGGTTCGCGTTCGTCGTCGGGCAGTAGCTTGGGCCGGAAAGGCCAGAAGGCCGCGCGGCCCAGCAACGCCATGAAAGCAGGAAGGAGGGTCAGTGCCGCCAGGAGGGCGCATACGATACCGGCCGCCGCCACAGGCCCAAGGCCCTTGTTCGAGTTCAGGTCGGAGAAGAGGAGGCAGAGCAGAGCGATGATGACGGTTGCGCCGGAGGCCAGGATCGGTTCGAACGATGCCTTCCACGCGGTGAGAACTGCTTGCGTTCGGTTGGTGGTGTGGGTCAGCGCCTCACGGAACCGGGCAACGTAGAGGAGCGCGTAGTCGGTTGCCGCGCCGATCACCAGGATGGAGAGGATGCCTTGGCTCTGGCCGTTGAGCTGGATCCAGCCGGCCTTTGCCATGCCGAAGACCAACAGGATGGCTGCTGACAGCGCAAAGACCGAGGTCAGCAGCACGGCGATCGGCAGGACCACTGAGCGGTACACCAGAAGCAGGATGATGAACACCGCACCGAGGGCCACCAGGAGAAGGATGCCGTCGATGCCGCCGAAGGCGTTCACGAGGTCCGCCGTGAGTCCGGCGGGTCCGGTCACGAAGGCCTGCATGCCATCGGGCGCGCCGGGCTGGACCACGTCGCGGAGCTCCTTGACCTTCTCGCGCAGCTCATCCGAGGACGCAATGGGGACGATGAACTGGACAGCCTTGCCGTCTTCCGACGGGATAGGGCCCACGACGGCGCTGCCCAGCTTGAGTGCCTCAATGTCGGCCTTCAGCTTGGCTGCTTCGCCGAGCTGTGCGGGTGTGAAGGCTGAGTCGTTCTCGATGATGACGACGCCTGGAATTTCCTCGGAGTCGCGGAACTTGGCTTGCCACTCCGCTGCGGCGGTCGCTTCAGCGCTTGCAGGCAGGAACGATGCTTGGTCGTTCGAGGAGACTTCGCTGATCCGGCCGAATGTCGGTCCACCAATGCCTGCGATGCCGAGCCACGTGATGACAAGCACCACGGGCACTAACCATCTGAGCCAGAAAGGCACCTTCGATGTCATGAGTCCTTCTTCCAGGGAGGGGTGGCGGGGTTTACTATTTATTAGACAATAGAGTATCTCCACCATGGAACTATTCCAATCCTCTGATTCGGAAATACCTCGTGGGTCCGGAGCGGGAGTAGTATCCGGAAGGCAGCAAACATGAAAGCAGGAGGGTCAGCATGGCTGAGGCTTGGGCCGAACACCCCAATAGTGCTGACGAGGCCACGGAGCGCCCGCAACCCGGGGCCGCGACCGGCGGACAACAGACCGGGCCCCCTCAGGGTGGGCTGACGCAGGACCTCGTGCGCGTGCTGCAGGATTTCACCCTCGAGGCCAACCACTACGTGGACGCTGCCGGAGGGCGAAAGGAGATGCACCGCACCGACCTCAACGCCCTGGCCGTGATCATGCGCCACTCGGCAGCAGGCCGCGTAGTAACCCCCGGGGTCCTCCGCAGCGAGTTGCGGCTGAGCTCGCCTGCCACCACGGCGCTGGTGGACCGGCTCCATGCGTCCGGCCACCTGACCCGCGAGCGCCTGGGCTCCGACCGCCGGCAGGTCCAGCTCCACATGACCCCCAAGGCCTACCAGGATGGCAGCGCCATGTTCCTTCCCCTCGCCCTGCGGATGGGCAAAGCGATGGGAGCCTACACTCCTGAAGAGTTGGAGTTGGTGCAGCGCTTCATGACGGACATGGTGGAGGCCACCATCGCAGCGCGCCACGAAGCAACCCACCCACCCCACCCCGAACCCACCCAACCGCCCCACCCCGAACCCAACTAGGTCGCAATTGTGCGCGTTTTGACCGCTGAAAACGCGCACAATTGCGACCTAGTTGAGTGGGCAAGCTGTAGCGTTTCCCTATGAACGAGCAGCAGCCAGAAGATGTCTACACCCACGGACACCACGAGTCGGTTGTCCGGGCCCACGCCTCACGGACCGCCGAGAATTCGGCCGCGTTCGTCATACCTCACCTGACGCCCGGAACGGCCGTGCTCGACGTCGGTTGCGGACCGGGCAGCATCACGTGCGACTTCGCGCGGCTGGTCGCCCCCGGGCACGTGATCGGGCTGGACCGCTCACCCGATGTCATCAACCAGGCCGCCGAGCTGGCGAAGGACCGCGGCGTGGACAACGTCGAGTTCCGCACCGGCAATATCTACGACCTCGAATTCGAGGATGAGTCGTTCGACCTCGTCCACGCCCACCAGGTCCTCCAGCACCTGACCGACCCCGTGGCAGCGCTGCGCGAAATGCGGCGGGTCGCAAAGGCGGGGGCCATCGTCGCGGTTCGCGACGCCGACTTCCACGGCATGAGCTGGTACCCGGAAGTCCCCGAATTGGACGAATGGATGGAGCTCTACCAGAAGATCGCCCGCCGCAACGGCGCCGAGCCCGACGCCGGACGCCGCTTGGTCTCGTGGGCGCAGCAGGCCGGGTTCGGACAGGTTTCGCCAAGCAGCAGCAACTGGCTCTACGCCACGGCCCAGCAACGCGCGTGGCAATCCAGGGTCTGGAGCGAACGCGTGTTGCATTCGGCCTTCGCCGAGCAGGCTCTTGAATACGGCTTCGCCAACGAGGCCGACCTTGCCCGCATTGCAGCGGGCTGGCATCGTTGGGGAGCCACCGAGGACGGCTACTTCCTCATCCCCAACGGCGAAGTCATAGCCCGGGCGTAAAAAAGTTTGCCGAACCACGTAGAAAATCCGGTATCAGTTCCGACCTATGAGTGAAGGCAACCACACAGGGAGCCCCTCACCAAGGAGTTCAGAGATGAAATACATGATCATGATGTTCGGATCCGCCGAGGGCATGATGGAGACCGCTGATCCGGAGTGGGTCAAGGAAATGATCGGTTTCATGATCCAGATCGACAAGGATCTCCGTGATTCCGGTGAGCTGGTCTTCAACGCCGGACTGGCAGACGGAAGCACCGCCAAGCTGGTCAAGCAGACCCCGGACGGCGTCATCACCACGGACGGCCCCTACGCCGAGGCAAAGGAGTCCCTGATCGGGTACTGGGTGGTGGACGTCGCCAGCGAGGAGCGGGCCGTGGAGATCTGCTCCAGCATCGTCAAGTACGCGCAAGTGGTGGAACTCCGCGCCATCCCGGACGGCCCGCCGGAGGTCTAGCCATCTGCCTGCCGGACCCCTCCCGGGACACGGGAATCGAGGACCTGCTGCGCACGTTCGCGCCGCAGGTCCTTGGCGCGCTTGTCCGCAGGCACGGCCAGTTCGACGCCTGCGAGGATGCCACCCAGGAGGCACTCATCGAGGCTGCCCTGCGGTGGCCCTCCGGACTTCCGGACAACCCGAAAGCCTGGTTGCTCTCCGTGGCCAACCGCCGGTTGATCGATGCTTGGCGCAGCGAGAGCGCCCGCCGGGGCAGGGAAGAGCAGGCAGCGGCCATGGAGCCGCCCAACACCTCCCTGCCGGACCCCGTTTCCGAAGCCGATGACACCCTCACGCTCATGTTTCTCTGCTGCCACCCGGCTCTCTCCGCACCGTCGCAACTCGCCTTGACGCTCCGGGCAGTAGGAGGACTCACGACGGCGGAAATCGCCTCCGCGTTCCTCGTCCCGGAAGCCACCATGGGACAGCGCATCAGCCGCGCGAAGCAGGCGATCCGGAAGGCGGGCGCCAGGTTCGAGCAACCGGCGACGGCGGAGCGGAACGCCAGGCTCGGCGTCGTACTTCACGTCCTCTACTTGATCTTCAACGAAGGCTACGCGGCAAGCTCGGGTGACTCGCTGCAACGCGAGGACATCACGGCGGAAGCCATCCGCTTGACGCGGCTGCTGCTGGAAGCCCTTCCGGACGAGCCGGAGGCAAGTGGGCTGCTCTCACTGATGCTACTCACGGATTCCCGGCGCGCGGCGCGGACTTTACCGGACGGAATGCCCGTGCCGTTGGCGGATCAGGACCGCCGCTTGTGGAACCGCGGGCAGATCGAGGAGGGCATCGCCCTGCTGTCCTCGGTCCTCGGTCGCGGTGGGCCGGGGCGCGGGGCACCGGGGCCGTACCAACTCCAGGCCGCAATCGCCGCCGTCCACGCCGAAGCAGCGTCCGACGCGGAAACCGATTGGCCGCAGATCCTTGCCCTCTACACGGTGCTTGAGGGGTTGGCCCCGAGTCCCGTGGTGACCCTCAACCGGGCCGTTGCCGTTGCACGCGTCAGCGGACCCGCCGCGGGGCTGGCCGTGCTGGACGGACTGGGCTCCTCACTGGGGAAGTCGCACCGGCTGGACTCGGTACGGGGGCATCTACTGGAACTTTCCGGTTCGTTCCGGGAAGCCCGTTCCGCGTACGTGGCCGCCGCCGGCAAGACGGGAAGCCTCCAGGAAAGGCGGTACCTCATGGGCAAAGTGGCGGATCTGGATTCCCGGGGCACTTGGTGATAGCGCTCACAAACACCATATAGTCGACTCCATGGAACAGCGCATACTTGGCAAGACCGGCCGGAACGTCTCAACCGTGGGGCTGGGCACCTGGCAACTTGGGGCCGACTGGGGATCCGTTACAGAAGAGGACGCCTTGGCGGTGCTTGAGGCATCCGTCGACGCCGGCGTTACCTTCTTCGACACCGCGGACGTGTACGGCGATGGCCGCAGCGAGCAACTCATCGGCCGGTTCCTGCGCAGCAACCCGGACCTTAGTATCACCGTGGCTACCAAGATGGGCCGACGCGTCGACCAAGTGCCGGAGAACTACACGTTGGCCAACTTCCGCGAATGGACCGACCGGTCCCGCCGCAACCTCCAGCAGGACACCCTGGACCTGGTCCAACTGCACTGCCCACCGACAGCCGTGTACAGCAACTCCGAAGTCTACGACGCCCTGGATACCTTGGTCAGCGAAGGCGTCATCCGCAATTACGGCGTCAGCGTTGAACGTACCGATGAAGCCCTCGAAGCCATCAAGCGCGGCAACACCGCCACCGTGCAGATCGTCCTCAACGCCTTCCGGCTCAAGCCCCTGGACGAAGTATTGCCCGCCGCCAAGGAGGCAGGGGTCGGCATCATTGCACGGGTTCCGCTGGCGTCCGGCCTCCTGTCCGGGAAATACACCGCGGAAACAACATTCCCGGAGAACGACCACCGGAACTACAACCGCACCGGCGCAGCATTCGACGTCGGTGAAACCTTCTCCGGCGTCGACTTCGCCACCGGCGTCAGGGCAGCGCAGGAGTTCAGCCAGTTGGTTCCCGACGGCGTCACCACCGCACAGGCGGCCCTCGCCTGGGTGATTGCCCAAGACGGCGTCAGTTCAGTCATTCCGGGTGCCCGGTCGGCGTCGCAGGCCCGCGCGAACGCTGAGGCGGGCTCCGTCTCGCTGGAAGGCAGCCTTTTTGATGGCGTCCGGGACATCTATGACCGCTACTTCCGCGAAGCGATCCACCCGCGCTGGTAGGCGTCAGCTGTGGCGGCGCCACCAGTCGGTCGCCGCCACAGATGTCCTATGGCGAGCCGCGGGCTCGTCCTCGTCGACTATGGATTGAGTCCGAGGCGACGGCCGCAATCAGTCCCAGCGTCATGGGCGAAACGCCTCCATCAACAAAAGCCATGGCGAATAAATTGGTCCTCGTTGTGTGGATTGTTTCATAGAGCAGAATCGAGAGAACCGAGGCCAACACCAAGGTGACGAACACGAGTGCCTTTAGGCGAACACTGACCGCAAGCCTTCGATAGCCGACGGTAGCCGAGAAGCACACTAAGATAGTAGCTACGTGAAGTTCCCAAGGAAACCGCTTGGCAATAGATACTGCAGGTGTGCCGGTGAAGTCAAAGAGATACCCGTTGAGCATGCCCTCTGATTGCAGGGCGAGATATCCGGCTGCCAGCACAACGGCGAATGACAAAATTGGAACCACAGCTAGTGAAGTCTTCGAATGCTGCATCCAATTGCTACTTAAAAGCCAACGGCAAAGCGGAATAATTGAACTTGGCGCTGCTTTTTAGACGGTCAAGTTCAACTTGTCCTGACCCGGGGGAAGCATTCGGTTGAACCACGAGATTGCTTACAAACTTCCCGGTCAAATTCGAGTTGGCTTTAATGGGAGTTGCATCCACATCCGCGGGCAGGAGATGCGTGACGACAGCCCGCCCTCCGTTCTCCTGAACGCCCACTCTTACGCCTGAAAGGGCGAACTGCTCTTTCGTTGTGCACGAAGATCCCCCTACAGAGCCAACACCGCGCAGTTGAACGATGATGCATATCTGCGTTCCGCCCTCTGCTTGTGCAACGGAATATTTGCCATTTGTGTCCTCTCCGAGAAGACGAAGACTGGCGGGGTCGACGGCAGCCTGCCCCGGTATAGACCTTGCGATTTCCTTGTCCTGCAAACCCTGAGGGAAAGCCAGCGCGGGGACCAGCACCGGTGTATCCAGAGAGGTGATCTGTTGAGCCATAGCTGGTGACGCGCCTATGGCCAGGCCTGCCACCGGGACGCAAGCTAGTGAAAGCACCTTGGAAAATCTTTTCATGGTTTTCTCCTTAGAAGTCTTCTTTGCCATCAATCACGGAATTGCTCACATGTCATCGCAGGCTGTCCTGGATTAGAGTAGTTTGAATTCCACCAGCACTCTTGAAAGGCGCTGTAGTGCAATGTTGACCAATTATTTGTCCAACTACCCGTATCGCCAGATGCAGAAGAGATCCAATAACCCGTAGCGCCGTCGTAGCTTGCCGTGTACTGATAGTTACTAAAGCCGTACCCCGCCGCGCCCATGCCCGTGTAGACACGACCACCCGAGTCAGTGCCGGTTGCACTTCGCCAGAGACTGTTCGCAAAGCTTTCGCCATCGAAGTAACGATAATTCCATGAGGCGTCCGCTGCTGGCGCCAGAAACATTAGTAAAACACTCAGGCAGCACGCCACTATAGGCAGTGCGAAAGGTTTCAGCTTTGACGTTGAAGTTTTCATTTTCCCTCCATCGTTATGGTGGGAACCCCGTTCTGAGACTAGTACTGATGAAGGAAGTTATCAACGATCTCGCTGAATTTCCACGATTAATTCTTTCGACCACGCGCGGGCAAAGCGAGAACGACCTCGAAACACAAACCTTCGGTTCATGACGCGAAATATGTCGAGTTTAATCCCGAGCTGATGGCTAATGGCTCTGGAGGCAGACTTCAGGCTATTGGAGAATGACACCCGCGCTGGTAGGCGTCAGGCCGGCGTCGTGCTTTAGCGACGCCGGCTTCACCAGCCGCTGCGGGTTGGCGTGTGGCCCTTCCGGGCGTCGTCCGGCATGGCCATTTCGGCGCGCAACCCCAGCAGGCGGATAGGCCGGTCGGGTTCCATCTTGGAGGTCAGGCCCAGGGCCTGGGCGAGGACCTCGGCGCGGTCGAAGGTTTCGGGGATTTTCCGTGCATAGGTCTTGGTGAAGAACGGTTTGTAGCGGACCTTGAGCGTCAGCCCGACCACAGGCCGGCCCTCAGCTGCGACGTCTTCCAAAACCCTGGCGGCAAGTTCCTTGATGGCGTCGCTGATTTGAGCGGGCTCGGTCAGGTCCTGCTGGAACGTGGTTTCCCGGCCGTGCGCCCGGGCAACCCAAGGGGTATCGTCAACTTCGCTGGAACCTTCACCCCTGCCGAGTTGTGCGTACCAAGGGCCCATTTTCGGACCGAATTCTTCCACGAGGCTGGACGGGTCCACAGCGGCCAGTTCATTAACGGTGTTAATGCCATGATCCGCGAGCCTCTTGGAAATCTTGGGTCCAATTCCCCACAAATCCCGCGTGGGCCGATCCCCCATGACCTCGAGCCAATTCTGCTCCGTCAAGCGAAAGATGCCAGCCGGTTTACCGAAGTCCGTGGCATTCTTCGCGCGGACCAAGGTATCGCCGATGCCCACACTGCAGTGCAACCGGGTGTTCTTGAGGACCTCCTGCTGGATCTGCCTGGCGTAGCCGTCGGGGTCCTCGGTGGTCACCCCGACGAAGGCCTCATCCCAGCCCAGCACCTGCACCGTGGCGTCTGGCTGATTCCGGAGGGTGGCCATCACAACCTCTGAGGCGGCGAGGTATGCCTCCTGGTCAACAGGGAGGATGATCGCGTCGGGCACTTTCCGGGCGGCAATGCGCAGCGGCATGCCCGAACCTACCCCGAACTTCCTGGCCTCGTAGGACGCCGTGGACACCACAGCCCGCTCGCTCGGATCCCCTCGACCTCCCACGATCAGGGGTTTCCCGGCGAGTTCGGGCCGTCGAAGTATCTCGACCGCTGCTATGAACTGGTCGAGATCGACGTGCAGGACCCACGGGATTCCGGTCACGGCATTAGTCTGCCTCACTCGCCCGGCCAAAGCACCATAAGCTGATCTGGTGCATTTTTCCCTTTGGCTGGCCTTGGTTGGTGCCGGCACCCTGATCAGTTTCACTCCCGGCGCCGGGGCAATCTTCACCATGAGCAACTCGCTCAACTCGGGCTTCCGACGCTCCATTTGGGGCATCCTCGGCCAGCAAGTGGCACTGGTCATCCACATTGTGATCGTGGCGCTGGGCGTTGGCGTCCTGGTGTCCAATTCGCCGCTGATCTTCAACATCATCCGCTACGCGGGGGCGGCCTACCTCGTCTATTTGGGAATCCGGCAGTTCCTTCACAAGCCGGACCTGGACAAGGAATCCGTCGAGGAGAAGAAGAACGAACCCGCGCTCTCCATGTTCCAGCGCGGCATCTGGGTGAACCTGCTCAACCCCAAGGCGATCGTGTTCTTCCTGGCTTTCATGCCGCAGTTCATCCGGCCGAGTGAGCCCCTGCTCCAGCAATACGTCGTGCTGACGGCCACGGTGATCGTCATCGACATCATGGTCATGTGGTTCTTCTTTGCCCTCGCCGCCAGGTCATTCCAGCGCTTTACCCATAACGCCCACGGGCAGAAGATCCTGAACCGCGTCTTCGGCTGCCTCTTCGTCCTGGTTGGCGTCCTGCTGGCAGTGATCCACTAACTCCGGCTACGCGGGAACAGTGGATCCCCTGACCACCAGCGAACTCTCCAACGTCACGTGCGCTTCCGTCAGGGCCAGCCCCTCCATCAGCGCCCGCAACTGCTCGCCCGCTTTCCGCCCCAGGTCCGTCGCGGGCAGGTGCACGCTGGTGAGCGACGGGTTGCTTGTGGCGGAATACGGGAGGTCATCGAAGCCGGCCACGGCCACTTCCTCCGGGATCCGGATACCTTCCACACGGGCCTCCTGCAGCACGCCATAGGCGTGCGTGTCGGTGCCGCATACGACGGCGGTAACTCCCTCGCGCTGCCAGGAGGGCCAGGCTTCGGCGAAAGCAGCGGCGGCCTCGCCGACGTCGATGGACGTGCTGATGACGTGGTCCGCTGAGACAGTGAGCCCGCAGCGGGAAGCTTCCTCGAGAAACGCTTCACGGCGCAGTTTGAACGTCTCCGTCCCCGTGATGCCGTCCACGTAGGCGGCCCGGGTGTGCCCGGATGACGCGAGGTGGCGCGCCAGTTCGCGGGCGCCTTGGGCAACATCCAGGTTGACTGACGGCGCCCAGGAATCCAGCCCGGGGGCGTCGAGCAGGACCAGCGGACCGCCGGCGGAAAGGTCTTCCAGGAACTCGGCGCTGGGAGCGCCGACCAGCAGTCCGGCGGGTCGGAGGGCCAGCAGCTTACGGACGTCGTCAGCCTGGGGTGACTCCCCGGCGTCGATCACGGAGAGCAGCAGCTGGTATTGGGCACCCAACGATTCGCGGACGCCGGCAATCACGTTGGCGAAGAAGGGGTTGGACACGTCCGGCGTCACGAGGATGACGATCGAACTGACACCGCGTGCCAAGGAGCTGCCGATGCTGTCCACCACGTAACCGAGCTCAGCAATCGCAGTCCGGACTCTGGAAATGTTCTCCTCGGAGACCCGCCCTTGGGTCTTGCCGTTGGCAACCAGGGAGACGGTCGCCGTCGAAACCCCTGCCTTGGCCGCCACCATCGCAGCCGTAACGCGGGGCGCGCGCGTGCGGGTCTGTTGGTGGCTGTCCATGCATCGATCCTAGCCGTGATCCGGGCAATTCTTGTCCCGTATGGCATCAAGCGCTTGACGCTCCAAACGTTAAGCGTTTGACGTAAACCCTCAATGAGTGCCATGATTCCCGTGAATGCCGAGCACCCTGTCCGGCACTGCGCCGCCCCGTCACGGGGCATGGTCAACGGACAGGCCCCAATGACGTGGAGAGAGACGTGGAAATAACAGCCCGCAAAAAGATCATTCTTGACTGCGACCCCGGCCATGACGATGCAGTGGCATTGCTGCTGGCTCACGGCAACCCGGACATCGAGCTGCTGGCCGTCACCACGGTGGTAGGCAACCAGACACTCGAGAAAGTCACGCGGAACGCACTTTCGGTTGCCACGATCGCAGGCATCACCGGCGTCCCGTTCGCCGCAGGATGCGACCGCCCCTTGGTCCGCACCATCGAAACCGCACCGAGCATCCACGGCGAAACCGGCATGGACGGCCCGGAACAGCCCGAGTCCGCGATCGAGCTGGACCCGCGCCACGCCGTCGACCTCATCATCGAAACCGTCATGGCGCACGAGCCCGGAACGGTAACGCTGGTCCCCACCGCTGGTTTGACCAACATCGCCATGGCCGCCCGCAAGGAACCGCGCATCGTGGAGCGCGTCAAGGAAGTGGTCCTGATGGGCGGCGGCTACCACGTGGGCAACTGGAGCGCAGTGGCGGAATTCAACATCATCATCGACCCCGAAGCGGCACACATCGTGTTCAACGAGAAATGGCCGGTGGTCATGGTGGGCCTCGACCTGACGCACCAGGCGTTGGCTACCGATGAGGTCGTCCAGCGGATCGCCAGGATCGGCACCAAGCCTGCCACGTTCGTCCTGGAGCTCATGGAATTCTTCAAGAAGACCTACAAGGATGCCCAAGGCTTCGACTTCCCGCCGGTGCACGATCCCTGCGCCGTTGCCTACGTCATCGACCCCACCGTCATGACCACCCGCAAGGTTCCCGTAGACATCGAACTGCAGGGCAAGCTCACGCTCGGGATGACGGTGGCCGACTTCCGCGCGCCCGCTCCGGAGGACTGCCACACATCCGTTGCCGTTGACCTGGACCACGGCAAGTTCTGGGATTTGGTCATCGATGCGATTGAACGGATTGGCGAACCAACGCACGACGGCGGCGCTTCCGCAGATGCGCTGGTCGCCGAAACTGCCGAGGCCGTGCTGGCTGGAGAGGCAAAGTGATGACCACCCCAACCGCCACCCGCAACAACGTCACAGCCCTCATGGTTGCCCTGCTCGCAGCCTGCGTGGCCTTCCAGCTCAACGCGTCCATGCTCAGCCCGGCGCTGGTGACCATGGGCAACGAACTTCAGACCGACCAGGCAACCATCGGCCTGTCGCAGACCTGGTTCTTCACGGCTGCAGCCCTCTTCTCCTTGTTCCTGCCCCGCCTCAGCGACATCGTGGGCCGCAAGAAGATCCTCCTCGGCATGATGCTCCTCATGGCCGTGGGCTCGGTCATTGCGGCCTTGGCCCCGGATGTCACCTGGCTGTTCGTTGGCCGCATCATCCAAGGCGTCAGCGGCCCGACCGTTCCGCTGTGCCTCATCATGCTTCGCTCGGCCGTGAGCAACAACCGCAAGTACGGCGCACTCATGGGCCTCATCACCGCGGTCAACGGTGGCGTTGCGGGCGTTGACTCGTTCGTAGGCGGCTACTTCGCGGAGAACTTCGGATTCCGCAGCATCTTCTGGCTCATGGTAGCCCTGGCCATCGTGGCGACTTTCCTGATTGCCTTCCTGGCCAATGAGAGCAAGCCCGCCGCCGGCACCACCATGGACTGGCTCGGCGTGTTCTTCATCGTCATCGCCGTCGGTGCCCTGCTGACCGCGCTGAACGAGGGCGCCAAACTCGCCACCGCCTTCGACGCCGGAACCCTTACCTTCGCCGTCGTGCTGACCGTGGTCGCCGCCGTCGCGTTCTTCGCCTTCTGGACCGTGGAGAAGCGCGCCAAGCAGCCGATGGTGGAAACCGTGCACCTGCGGCAGCGCTCCACGTGGGCTCCCCTGCTGACCACGACGCTCACCATGACCGGTATCTTCGCGGTGATCAACGGAATCGTCCCGGCGTACGTCCAGGCCGCAGACCCGGGTTTCGGCGTGGGACCCACCGAGATGTCGCTCATCATCCTTACCCCGTACGCCCTGCTCGGTTGGCTTTTCGGGCCGATCAGCGGCCGGCTGGCTCCGGTCCTGGGCTACACAAAGGTGCTTCGCATCGGCCTCGTCGGCAGCCTCGTGGCCTTGGCCATCATCGCCTTGTTCGGCCTCAACAACCTGCCGATGATGATCGTCGGCACGGCCTTGCTGGGCATCATGTACGCCGGTACGGTCAACATCATGCTGAACGGACTGGGCGTGGTGCTCTCCCCGCAAGGCAACCCGGGCTTCCTTCCGGGCATGAACGCCGGGGCCTTCAACCTCGGCGCCGGACTCAGCTTCCTGGTCCTTCCCGCAGTCCTGGTGGCTACCTCAGCGCTGGGTGACGCGAAGGGGTCCTACCTGACCGTCGTCGTCGTTGGTTTTGCCATCACCTTCGCCGCGTTCGCCGCATCGCTGCTGATCCCCAAGCCCGTCGACGCCGAAGTAGCCGAACACGAAGAGGTAGCAGCATGAGCAGGTCCGGGATCGTCGTCGTGGGTTCGCTCAATGCGGACCTCACCATCTACACCGAGCGCCTCCCCCAGCCGGGAGAGACCGTGCATGGCAACGGCTTCGCGGTGAATCCCGGCGGCAAGAGCGCCAACCAGGCCGTCGCGGCCAGCAAGCTCGGCGGGAATGTGACGCTGATCGGTGCCGTCGGCGACGACGCCAACGGGACGATGCTCCTCGAGTCCACCGCGGGTGCCGGCGTGGATGTCTCCCGCGTCCGGCGCTGCGACACGGCCACCGGCGTGGCGGTGATCTCCGTGGACGCGCGCGGCGAGAACAGCATCATCATCTCCGCTGGCGCCAACGGCACCCTCGCCCCCGCGGACGTGGACTTCGACGCGTTCCGCGACGCCGCCGTCGTCTGCCTCTGCCTGGAGGTGGGCATCGACACCGTGGTAGCCGCCGCACAAGCCGGGCACGACGCCGGAGCAGCGGTACTGCTGAACCTGTCGCCTTACGCTGAGGTGCCTGAGTTGTTGGCCGGATTGGCGGACGTCCTGCTGGTGAACGCCCACGAGGCCGCACTGTTCCTGGGCTCGGAGGCCGGCATCCCGGATCCGGACGCTGCAGTGGAAGCCTGGGAGCCCGTGCGGAGCCGCTTTGCGGACCGGGGCCTGCAGCGGGTGCTCGTGACCCTGGGCGCGCAGGGTTCTGTGGTGCTGGATTCGCTGGCCCTGGGCGGGCAGCTGACCCGCATTGCTCCAACGCAGGTCTCGGCCGTGGATACGACCGGCGCCGGGGACGCCTTCACGGGTGCCGTGGCTGCGCGTTTGGCCGCCGGCGATTCGTTGGTGGCGGCTGCGTCGTTTGCCTCGGTGGCAGCTGCGCTGGCTGCAACAAAGAAGGGCACGCAAGCTGCGTACCCCACCCTCGAGCAGGTAGAAGCCGCCCAGCCATTTCCCAACTAGGTCGCATTTGTGCGCGTTTAGAGCCCTCAAAACGCGCACAAATGCGACCTACATGGGTTAGGCCGGGCCGAGCATTTTCGAGCTCCTGTCACCGGATATGACAAATTCGACACAGAAAGTGACACGTGATTCGAGTAATCCACTAGCCAAGTCGGGGCGACATGAATCATGCTTGCACCATGTACTCAACGTCGAGCCCATACCGCGTCATTACGGTCTGCACCGGGAACATCTGCCGCTCGCCCATGGCAGCCCTCATGCTCACCGAAGCCTTCAAAGCGGAAGGGCTCGGCCACCTCGTTGAGGTGGACTCCGCAGGGACGACGGGATACGAGGTGGGACACCCCATCGATCCCCGCGCGGCCCGTGTCCTGATGGCCCAGCACATCGCGTCGGAGGACCACATCGCACGGGAATGGCGGCGCGAATGGTTCATTGAGAGGGACCTTATCCTGGCACTGGACGTCGACCACTTCGGCTGGCTCCAGGAAGGCGCTCCGGACAAGGAAGCACTGGGCAGGGTCCGCATGCTCCGCAGCTTCGACCCCGCAATGGCCGGCCGCAGCTCCCTCGACCAAGGCATCGAGGACCCTTGGTACGGCGGCCATACGGACTTCGACAACACATGGATCCTCATCAGGGCAGCGGTCCCGGGAATCGTGCAGCACGTCAAGGCGGCTATCGCCGAACGCGAAGGAGCAGGTCGGCTGGACGGGTCAGAGGACCACCAGCAGGTAACCTCTATGTCATGACCCCTGCCCCCGTGATTATTGCTGTCGACGGGAGGTCAGGCGCAGGCAAGACCACCCTCGCCGTTGAACTGGCCGCCCGCCTTCGGGAGCACCACAAAGTTTCCCTGTTCCATCTGGAAGACATCTACCCCGGCTGGAACGGGCTGGCAAGCGGCATTGAGCGCTATGTGGCAACGGTGCTTGCTCCGCTGCGCGACGGCAAACCCGCGGAATGGATCAGCTGGGACTGGGAAAAGCACTACGACGGTCGTACCCAGGTCACGCTCCCCGCGGAAATCGTTATTGTTGAAGGCGTCGGCGCGGCAGCCCAAGCCGCCCGCGGCATGCTCGACGCCGTCGTCTGGGTGGAAGCATCAGGTGAGGACCGCCGTCGTCGGGCCCTTGCGCGCGACGGCGGGAGCTACGAGCCGTACTGGGACGCCTGGGCGCAGCAGGAAGAAGAGTGGCTGGCCGTTGACCCTGTGACGGAAGCGGCGGACATCCGCGTGCAGAATCCCGCCGACGGCAGCGCCCCCGCGCACGTGCTGCAGGCCATGACGTACCTTGCACCGCTGGCCGCCGTGCTCTCGCCCGAGCTGAGCGCGCGACGCGGCCTGCAGCTTCGGGCGGAACGGATCGACGCGGCGCCCGACGCCGAAGCCCTCTTCCAGGACGTTTACGGATCGTCAACGAATGCCGTGTGGCTCGATTCTTCCAACGCCGACACCGCCATCACCGGCGGAACCCAGGCCGCCGCCCGCAGCCGGTTCAGCATCATGGCCGACGACGGCGGGACGTTCGGCCAGTCTGTCCGCCACTCCTCAGGGACTACGTGGGTGACGACCGGCTCGGCCACCGTGCGCAGCTCCGGCCCCTTCTTCCGCTGGCTGGACTCGGTGTGGGGCCGCCGGGCAGTGCGCTCTCCCGAGGGATACGACGGCCAGTTCACGCTGGGCTGGCTGGGGTACCTCGGTTACGAGCTCAAGCGGGAAACCGGCGGCAACGACGTCAGCTCCGCTACCCCGGACGCGGCGCTGGTCTTCGCCGGGCGGGCGCTGGTTCTGGACCACCGCGAGCACGCCGTCTGGCTGCTCGCTTTGGAAGCGCCCGACGCCGACGAATGGTTCAGCGTTGCCCGCGCCGCCGTGGGGGCAGCTGACGCACACCCTGCCGTGCACCCGGCAACGGTCCGCCCGGTTTCCGGCCTCCCGGTTTCCGGCCGCCGCGCCGTGGGTGTCCCCATCGATACCACCGGGCAAGCCGTTGCGGCCGCTTCCCCGGAGTTCGCCTGCAGGGATTCGGCCACCGACTACAGGCGCAAAATCACCGAGGCGCAGCACGAAATCAGCGAGGGAAACTCCTACGAGGTCTGCCTCACCACCACGCTCGAGGCCCCCGCGGGGGAACTCGACCCGTGGCAAAGCTACCAAGCCCTGCGTCGCCGGAACCCCGCCCCGTTCGCGAGCTACCTGCGGTTCGGCGGCTTGGCGATTGCCAGTACGTCTCCGGAACGCTTCCTGCGGATCACCTCCGACGGCGGGATGCGGGCCGAACCCATCAAGGGCACGCGCCGTCGTTCGGCAGATGACGCCGAGGACATCCGGCTGCGGCACGATCTTGAGACCTCGTTGAAAGACCGCGCCGAGAACATCATGATCGTGGACCTGCTCCGCAACGACCTCAGCCACTTCGCGGTGCCGGGCTCGGTGACGGTGAGCAGGCTGTGCGCGATCGAAAGTTACGCCACCGTCCACCAAATGGTCAGCACCGTGGACGCCCACCTGCGGCCCGGGGCACCGCGGGCAGAGGCCGTGGCTGCCGCCTTCCCGGCCGGTTCCATGACCGGGGCGCCGAAGATCAGCACCATGGACATCCTGGACCGCTTGGAAGCAGGCCCGCGCGGCGTCTACTCCGGCGCCATCGGCTACTTTTCGATGAACGCCGCTACGGACCTGGCGGTCGTCATCCGCACGTTGGTGATAAACCCCGACGGCGGCGGCGGACGAACGCTCAGCCTGGGGGTCGGCGGGGCGGTTACTGCGGACTCGACGCCGGATGACGAGTACGACGAGATCCGCACGAAGGCCTTCGGCGTTCTGTCGACCCTTGGAGCGACATTCCCGTCCTGAGCCTCCGTGGGCGTTCCGTTGGCTGCTTCGTTTGAGCCGTTTCGGGGCCCTTTTACTGGAGGGTGGCCGTCAGCCGGGCCACGTTGTCCACATACTTGGCAAGAGGGGGTCTGTGCACCCAATCCTCGAGGGTAAGCTCACGGGAAACCTCGCGATACGTGGACTCCACGGCCCGCATGAGGTTCACGGTGTCGGCGCCCAGGAGCATCACCGAGACCTCCATGTTCAAGGAGAAGGAGCGCATGTCCATGTTGCTGGAACCGAGCACCGCCACTTCGTCGTCGATCGTGAAGTGCTTGGCGTGGAGGACGTACGGAGCCCGGTACAGGTAGATGCGGACCCCCGCGCCCAGGAGTGCTTCGTAGTAGGACCGTTGGGCGTGGTGGACCAGGAACTGATCGCCCTTTTCCGAGACAAACAACTCCACGTCAACTCCCCGTTGGGCAGCAGTGGTGATGGCGTAGAGCAGTGAATCGTCAGGGACGAAGTACGGGCTGCAAATGGAGATCCGGTGCTGTGCCGAATAGATCAGCGTGTTGAACAGGCGAAGGTTGTTCTCCGTTGAGAACCCCGGACCGCTCGGCACCACCTGGGCCGTGACGCGTCCTGGATTCGACTGCTCCGGAAGGCGCAACTGGTCTTCAAGGGATTCGTCGGTCTCGCTGAGCCAGTCGGTGGCGAAGACGACGTTGAGGGTCGGAACGATCGGACCTTCGAGGCGGGCCATGAGCTCCACCCATTTCCGACCCACCTTGCGATGCTTGGGGTTGTTGTAGGACGGCTCAATCAGGTTCTGCGAACCGGTGAAAGCCAGCAAGCCGTCGATCACCAGGATCTTGCGGTGGTTACGGAGATCGGGGCGACGCCACTGCCCGTGGATGGGTAGCAGGGGAAGCATGGGCCGCCACTGGATCTTGCTCGCTTTGAGCCTGCGCTTCAACCGCCGGTAACCCTTGATGCGGAGCGTGCCAATGTGGTCAAAGAGCAACCGGACAGTGACGCCGCGTTCCGTGGCGTTCTCCAGTTCGGTCAGCAGTTCATCAGTCACGTAGTCGCTGCTCATGATGTAGAACTCGGCGTTGATGTAGCTCTTGGCCCCGCGGATGGCCTCTGTCATGGCCTTGATGGACTCTTCGTAGCCCGGGATGAGTTCCACTTTGTTTCCGTCAACCATGGGCAAGGAACCCAGCCGGTGGTTAAGCTCGCCGGCCGAACGGACCCATTCCGGGCCGGAGTACTCGCTCGTGGGGTCGGACAGATCGGACGTGACGGACCGGACCCTGTGGTTGACCGCTTCCTGCTGTTCCCTCCGGCGTTTGGAGAGCCTGAAGTTGCCGAACAGCAGGAACAGGACGAAGCCCACGGAAGGAATCAGGAAGACGGCCAGCAGCCAGGCCATGGCCGTGGTGGGGCGGCGATTACCGGGAATGATGCCCAGGAGGACAATGCGCATGATGACTTCCGCAATGACCCAAACGCCCAAAAGCCACGTCCATTCAGGGCCCAGCGGAAAAGGGAAAAGCATTCGACAAACCCCCACGGTTCATGAACTAACGGTGACCACAGCCTATCCGCCGTGCGCGTTGCCGAGCGCCACTAAGCTGGGATCATGACTTCTCCCGCGCCAACGGTCCTCGTTTTCCTTGATCCTGCCTACCCGAACGGCAGGGTGGCCGATTCCAGCCAGCCGCAGCTCATGGCCACGGATCTGGGTGCCACACGCGGTGACGGAGTCTTTGAATCCCTGCTCGCCGTCCAAGGCAGGCCTCGCAAGGTACAGGCGCACCTGAACCGCTTGGGCAGTTCCGCAGCGGCACTCGATCTGGCCATTCCGGGGCAGGATGCCTGGCGCAGCGCCATCGATACCGCCCTCGCCGAATTCCGCACGAACTACCCTGCTCCAACGCCCGAGGAAGACGAAGTCGTCGTCAAGCTCCTGGTGACCCGCGGCGTCGAAGGCGCCGCAACGCCCACGTGCTGGGTCCAGGCTTCGCCCTCACCCGCGGGCAGTCGCCGGCAGCGCGAGACGGGCATCGACGTCGTACTTCTTGACCGCGGTTTCGACACCGAGGCCAGCGAACGGGCGCCCTGGCTGCTGCTGGGCGCCAAGACGCTGTCCTACGCCGTGAACATGGCCGCGCTGCGTTACGCGCACAAGCAGGGGGCGGACGACGCCATCTTCACGTCCACCGACGGCCGCGTCCTTGAAGGGCCTACCTCCACGGTGCTGCTGGCCCACCTGGAGACGGTGGACGACGGCGAAGGTTCCGTCAAGACGGTCCGGCGCCTGATCACGCCCCAACTGGACAGCGGCATCCTGCCCGGCACGTCCCAAGGCGCCCTTTTTGCGGCGGCCAAGGCAGCGGGCTGGGAGCTCGGCTACGGTCCGCTGGTGCCTCAGGACCTCTTTGATGCTGATGCTGTCTGGTTGATTTCGAGCATTCGCTTGATCGCGCCCGTCAACCACATCAATGGCCAGGAAATCGGCTCGCCCGCAGTCCGCAAGCAGCTGACCGCTGAGTTGAACCAGCTTTTCGCGGGCATCGAATAGGAACACGTCCTGGACGTGCGCCTTGGGTGCAGCGGGGGTGCACCCTGGGTCCAGGCGCCTGCACGGAAGCTGCCCGCAAGGAACCTAACAGACAGCAAGTGAAGTAATCGCTCTGATGACGCTCTGATTAGAAACTCTTAAGCTCAGGCTTTGCGCTCCTTCGCGTCCAATCGGCTTCCTTAGCCTCCTTGAAATGGGGCTTCGTCCTGTGATGAACCTTGTTCTCGTGTTAGTTGGATCACCTCCTCCTTGCACCACCTTTTAGAGTTTGCCGGCTAACTTTCCGGAGGGAATATGGGACTCAGCTCCCCAACACATGCCGAGGGATCGGCCACCGACGCGTCGTCGGACAGAAGGCCTTCAGACGTTGATGCATCGGATCGAGGGTCTTCCGCCGAAGGCCTTCGCCGTTCCATGGGTGCCCGCCACCTGGTGATGATCGCCATGGGCGGCGTCATCGGTTCGGGCCTGTTTGTCAGCTCGGGTTACACCATCGCCACCGCAGGACCACTGGGAGCCGTCATCGCTTTCCTCGTCGGCGCCGTGGTGGTCTACCTGGTCATGGCCTGCCTCGGGGAGCTCGCCGTTGCGTTCCCCGTCTCAGGCGCGTTCCACATTTATGCAGCGCGGACCATTGGGCCCGCCACCGGTTTCGCCACTGCCTGGTTGTATTGGCTCTGCTGGGCGGTGGCCCTGGGATCGGAGTTCACAGCAGCCGGGTTGCTCATGCAGCGCTGGTTCCCGGACGTCGACGTCTGGATCTGGTGCTTCATCTTCGCCGCCGTCCTCTTCACCCTCAATGCGATTTCATCGCGTGTCTTTGGCGAATCGGAGTTCTGGTTCGCGCTGATCAAGGTTGCCGCCGTCGTCGGGCTGATCATCCTGGGCGGCGCCGCTTTGCTGGGCTTCCACCCGCTGGCGCAGGGCGATTACCCGTCATTGACGGAGAACTTCACCACCTCCCAAGGCTTGTTCCCCAACGGCTTCACCGGCGTTTTTGTAACGTGCCTGGCCGTGTTCTATGCCTTCTCCGGTTCGGAACTCATCGGTGTGGCTGCGGGTGAAACCGAGGATCCGGGCAAGAACATCCCCAAGGCCATGCGCACCACGGTCATCCGGCTCATGATCTTCTTTGTCGGGGCGATTCTGGTCATCGCAGCAACCATCCCTTACGAGAAGGTCAGCGTTGACGAAAGCCCGTTCGTGACGGTGTTCTCCATGCTCGGCATCCCGTTCGCTGCGGACATCATGAACTTCGTGATCATCACAGCGTTGTTGTCCGCCGGCAACTGCGGCCTCTTCTCCTGTGCGCGGATGCTGTTCTCCCTCGCCGACGAGGGCCATGCGCCCAAGGCGTTCCGAAAACTCACCAAGCGCGGTATCCCCATGGTCGCACTCTGCGTCAGCATGCTGGGCGGGCTGGCATCGTTGATCAGCAGCGTCGTGGCACCCGCCACTGTTTACCTTGTGTTGGTCTCTGTTGCGGGCTTCGCAACCGTGGGCGTTTGGATGTCCATCGTGGCCTCGCACTTCGTTTACCGGCGGACCTTCGTACGGAACGGCGGCGACCTCTCCTCGCTCCCCTACCGCGCTCCGCTGTTCCCGCTGGTACCAATCCTCGCGTTTGCGCTGTGCGTTGTGTCCCTGGTGGGCATCGCCTTCGATCCCAACCAGGTTGCAGCGCTGCTGTTCGGCATCCCGTTCGTTGGTGCTTGCTACGCCGTCTTCTACTTCAAGTACGGACGACGCCGGCGGCTCCCCCGAGCGGTCGAGGGCAAGGCCTCTGTAGGCTCCTGACCTCATTTGGAACCAGGGCAGCCCCCGAGCAACCTTCATTGGTTGCACGGGGGCTGCTTTCGTCTGCAAATCTCTATCTAAAAGCCCTCGAAGCCTCGGCAGGGTGTGCCGCCACCACCCACTTTGAGACGGCGGAGGCCCAACACGCCGGGAAAACCCGGCCTAGCGGCGCCTAGTGAGCCCAAAGAGGGTCGTGGAGGTACGCCTGGACAGCTACTTCTTGGCCACCCGGACCGGATGCTCGCTCAGTATGGACAGCCTGTTGAAGGCATTGATGCCGATTGCTGCCATGCAAATCACGCTGATCTGCTCGTCCGAATAGTGCTCCCGGGCTTCAGCGAAGAGCTCGGCGCTGGGCCTGGAGGTGCTCATTCGGGTGATCTGCTCGGCAATCTTCATGGCCAGGACCTCTGCGGCCTCGAACAGCCCCACTTCCCTGTAGACGGCAACCAGGGACAACCGCTGCTCCGTCTCTCCGTACTTCAAGGCCCGCCGGTGATGAAGGTCCAGGCAAAACGCGCATCCGTTGATTTGCGAACACAGGTAGTTGATGAGTTCCAAGGTCTTCCGCGGAATCCCCACCCGGTCGGCTTCATCCACTAACTGCTGCGAGTAGTGCGTCAACGTGGCGTAGAGGTCCGGCTGTTGCTTGTCCAGATAGCCGGCGAGGCGCGGCGTTGTCTCCTGTTCGGGCATGCTTGGAGCCTAGCGCAACGGGACGTGATAGAGCGCCGCCAAAACCCGGCGGGACGTGATAGAGGGATCACTCGCCGGGGACGATGTCCACCGCGAGGCGGATGTGGTTCTCAGCCAGCCACTGCGGGTTGAAGGCTTTGCTGAGGTAGTTCGTGCCGGCGTCGGGGGCTATCGCCACCACCACCGAACCGTGGGGCGCCGCCCTGGCCACCCGCAAGGCCGCTGCCACAGTGAGTCCCGACGACGGCCCCAAGGACAGGCCCTCTTCGTCAAGAAGCCGGTGCACCACTGTGTAGACCTCGTCGTTGGGGATGCGGAGGAATCGGTCAACGATCGAGCGGTCGAAGATCTTGGGCCACTCCGCGGCCGGCCATGAGTTCCCCACGCCATCCACCAGGATTTCGCCGGGATGGCCACCGCTGTAGGCGGAGCCGTAGGGATCGGCGCCCACCACTTCTACGTGCCCGCCCGGCCGCTCCTTCGCCACCCGTTCCTTCAAGTACCGCCCGTTGCCGCTGATGGTCCCGCCAGTGCCGATGCCCGCCACGAAGTGGGTTACGGCGCCCCCGGTCTGTTCCCAGATTTCCGGTCCCGTGGTCCGGTAATGCGCCAGGGGGTTGGCCGGGTTGTCGAACTGCATGGGACGCCAAGCTCCGGGGGTCCCCTCCACAACGCGTGCAGCCACGGCCCGGGCGTTCTCCGGGGATTCGGACGGCGCACTCCAATCGGTCAGGATCACCCGCGCACCGTAGTTGTGCAAGGCGGCGAGTTTTTCCGAGGAAATGGTGTCGCCGGTGACCACCACCACCGGATGCCCGGTGAGCCGCCCGATCAGCGCGAGGCCGATCCCCGTATTGCCCGACGTACTCTCCACGATGGTGGCCCCGGGCTTCAACTCGCCGGACCGTTCGGCTGCCCGGACCATGCTCAAGGCCGTCCGGTCCTTGATGGATCCGCCGGGATTCTCCGACTCAAGCTTAATGTGGATGCTGCTGCCCAACCCGCGGCCCAGGGCTTCGAGCTTCACCAGCGGGGTGTTCCCTACCCGCTCCAGCACGGAGGCGTCCAGCGCATCGGCAGGGACAGTTGCAGCATGCGCGCCGTGCTTCCGATGTGCCGTCGTCACCATTCGTTTCCACCTTGCCGGAGTCCGTCAACAACAATCCGAAGCTCCCGCCGCGCGTGCTCCACAAGTTCCGGGGCGGACGGCCGGTCTGCAAGGACGTCGGCAAGGCGGCCAACGACGGCGGCGGTCCCCTTGCCCAGCGGCTGCGCAGCTCCCGCTTCGAGCAGCAGATAGGACGCCGTCAGGGCCTCAATGGCGAGCAGCTTCTCCACGGCGTCCACGGATTTCACCAGTTGCTGCAGGGCGAGCGGCGCGAGGGTTGAATGGTCTTCGACGTCGGCGGACAAGGTGGGTGCGCCAAGGGTGGCCGGCGCTGCCAGGAATTTCAGTTCGGCGAGGAGCCCGGCCGCCGAGTACCACAGCAGCCCCGGCAACTCTTCCTGCACCAGGCCGGACCCGGCCGCTGCGGCAAGGTGCTTCGCCCGGATGGCACGCTGCGGCGGGTAGAGCTTGGCGATCCTGCGTTCACTCGGGATGCCCACGTGGGCGAGCGCCAAGCGCAAGCCCTCGAAGGCCAACGCCAGCTGCATCGGCTGGAAATTGCCCCCGGAGACCATCTGCCCCGATTCGAGGTCCACCAGCGGATTGTCACCCCTGCCGTTCAACTCCACGTCCAACGCTGCCGCCAACTGCCCCACCCCGGACCTGAACGCCCCGTGCGTCTGAGGCGCAGCCCTGAAGGACAGGGGGTCCTGCACGGAAACTTCCGGGCGTACGTCTTCCAGCCACCCGCCGCTCAACAGGCGGCGGACGGCGGCGGCCGATTCCCGTTGGCCGTCCACGGCCTTGGCCGATTGGATAGCCGGCGAGAAGGGGCTGAGGTTGCCGCCGCCGTCGTACCTTGCGATGGTTTCCAGGGAGAGGGCGAGCGCGACGTCCGCAAGCCGGGCCACATGCCGCAACCTCAGCAAGGCGAGGGTGCCGGCACCTACCGAATAGGCATTGGCGCTGACGAGGGCCAAGGCCTCACCGGCGTGGAGCGTGAGGGGCTGAAGTCCGGCGTCCGCGAGGGCCTTGGCGCCGGGCACCAGGACGCCGGACGCGTCAAGCGCTTCTCCCTCACCGATCGCGACGGCGGCGACGGCGGCCAGTTGGGTGAGGTCGGAAGAGCCCACCGAACCTTCGGCCGGGATGGCGGGGTGGACGCCACGGTTCAGGAGGTCGGCGTAGAAGCGGGCTGTTTCGGGCCGGACGCCGGAGCCGCCGCGACTGAATCCGACCAGGCGGGCGAGGATCACGGCACGTGCTTCGGCGCGGCTCAGGTAGGGTCCCACCCCGCTGTTGTGGTACCTGACCACCTGCACTTGGTAGGCAAGGATGGAGCCTTCCTCAACAGCGGTATCGCGGCCGGACCCCAGGAGGGTGTTGAGGCCGTAAACCCGCTCGCCGGAGGCCGCCACGTGCTCCACGACTTCCCGTGAACGGCCGATCAAAGTCAGGGCATCATGGTTGAGTTTCACGTGGCAGGAGTCTTCCGCCGCCGCCATGGCGATGCTTTCTGAATGAACGGGCGCCGTCCCGATCAGCAGCACCTTCGACTCCGGAAACATGGTCAGAAATCCAGGAGATTCTGCCGGAAACCGCCGTTGCCATAGCTTTTCCTCAGCAGGCCGCGGCGACGAAGTTCGGGAGTCAGTTTGTCCAGGACCCCATGCACCGTCACCGGATCGACGAACCCGGAAAACAGGAAGCCGTCACCGCCCACGGCCTCGCCCGTCTCCTCGAGGTAGTCGGCGATCTCTCCGGCGGTCCCGATGATCGAATCACCGGCGCCGCCGCTGCGGGCCTGCAGGATCTGCCGCAGCGTGGACCCGGGAGGAGCCGCTTTGGCGAAGTGTTCCAGCGTTCCTTGGTTACTGTTAGTGCTCAGCTCGGGGAGGGGCTGATCGAGGTCGAATTGCTTGAAGTCGATCACCGAAAGGTAGGAGATCGAGTTGAGCTGGCTGTCGATGTCCCGCTGCGTCAGCTCCTTGCGCCGTGCCCGCAGTTCCTCCCCCTCCGCAGCAGACCCCACCACGGTGGGCTTGAGGACAAAAAGTACCTTGACGTCGTCGGGATTCCGTCCTGCATTTGCGGCTTCGGCACGGATGGAATCGCGGTAGGCCTTCATCCCGTCGACGCCCCGGGCCAGGGCGATTGCGACGTCGGCGTGGCCACCCGCGAACGCCTTGCCCCGGGGCGATGCACCGGCCTGCACCAGTACGGGTTCCTCGGGAAGGGGTGCCGTATTCAGCGGACCCCGGACCTTGAAAAACTGCCCGTCGTGGTTGATGGGATGGACTTTGGTGTGGTCCGCAAACCGGCCTGCCTCCACGTCCTCCAGCACGGCGTCCGGTTCCCAGCTCCGCCAAAGCCGCCGGACGACGTCGACGAATTCCTCCGCCTTCTCGTAACGCAGGTCGTGCTCGATCTGCTGGTCCAGTCCGTAATTCTGCGCGGCGAGGTCGCTGCCGGAGGTCACCACGTTCCAGCCGAGTTGGCCCTCGGAGAAATGCTGCAGGGTGGCAAGGAGCCTGGCCGCGGTGAAAGGCGGGTAGAAGGACGCGCTGATGGTGGGCACAATGCCAAGGTGTTCCGTCGCGGACAGCAGGTACGGCACCAGGGCCAAGGGATCGTGCTTCGGAGCGAAGGACGCGTGCGCGAGCGACACTTCCGCGGTGCCGCCGTACGTGTCCGGGACGGTGAGTGAATCTTCGATGATGAACAGGTCCAGCCCCGACCGTTCAAAAGCCCTGACCGCCTCCTGGTAGAGCGCAGGCTTCTTCCAGTCATAGCCAAGGCTGTAGCCGGGAGTCCCCCAGCCCTGGACACCGAATCCATGGCCCACGAACCATCCGAAATGCAGCATGGGCTTGAGTGTAGAACTGCTCTGTCCGTTCACCGCGACCTGATTTCATGCGAAGTTACAGGGGGTCGTATTGCGTCAATTATGCTCCCGTGACGTCTTAAATGGTCCAGTCCCGGCGGCCGGTCCGGTTACGCAACATGACGACGGCGGGACACCCGCCACATGCGTCGCAACGGCCGCGGATGTTATTTTCTTCTTGAGTAATGAGTACCAGCGCCAAGCCCTGACTTGCTGGTCGGCAACCCTCTCCCGCGGCGGGGTGCCTCAGGTGACTACTCGGCGTATTCGACACTTCGAACTGCAAGCGTGACTGAGGAGCACATTAATGCCTGAACCCATCGAAGAGAGACTTTCCTACCGTTTGATCACGGGCCCGGACACCCGGGACTTCTGCGAACGGATCAGCAACGCCCTCGCTGAAGGCTACGTCCTGCATGGCAGCCCGTCGGCCACCTTCAACGGAACGGACGTCATCGTGGCACAGGCAGTGGTGTTGCCTGCCGCCGTCGCCAGCGCGGATGCCGCCGTGGCCAATGCCGTGGATGAGCTGGAGAACTACGAAGACGAGGCAGCATTCGAGGGCCACGCATGAGCTACGCCGGAGACCTGACCCCGCAGGATGCCTGGGCGAAGCTGCAGGACGGTGCCATCCTGGTGGACGTCCGCACCGAGGGCGAGTGGGCCCACATCGGCATCCCCGACACCAAGGCCACGGAAAACGATCCCCTGTTCATCCAGTGGAACCTTGCAGGCGGCGTCCCGAACTCCCGCTTCATCGAAGACCTGCAGCAACAGGCACCCGAGGGAGACGGCGTTGAGCTTGTGTTCCTTTGCCGGTCCGGCCAGCGCTCCATTGCTGCGGCCATCGCCGCAACCCAGGCAGGTTTCACCGCCTACAACGTCCTCGAAGGCTTCGAAGGTGAACCGGACCGTTACGGCGAACGAACCGTCAACGGCTGGAAAAACCGCGGCCTGCCAACCAACCTTGGAAACGAATAAGAAGTGACTTTCAACCCTGACGCCGCCGGCTGGAATCCAGACACCCAAGCCGTTCGCGGTGGCCTTGACCGTACCAATTTCCAGGAAACGGCGGAGCCCGTCTTCCTCAACTCCGGCTTCGTCTACGAGTCGGCTGCAGCTGCCGAGCGCGCCTTCACCGGAGAAGACGAACGCTTCGTCTACTCCCGCTACGGCAACCCCTCCGTTGCCACCTTCCAGGAGCGGCTGCGTCTCCTTGAAGGCACCGAAGCCTGCTTCGCGACGGCGTCGGGCATGTCCGCAGTCTTCACAGCCCTTGGTGCCCTGCTGGGCGCCGGCGACCGGGTGGTTGCCGCCCGCTCGCTCTTCGGTTCCTGCTTTGTGATCCTCAACGAGATCCTGCCGCGGTGGGGCGTGGAGACCGTGTTCGTGGACGGCCCCGACCTGGACCAGTGGCGCTCTGCCCTCGCCCAGCCCACCACCGCGGTGTTCTTCGAGTCCCCGTCCAACCCGATGCAGGAGATCGTGGACATCGCTGCCGTCAGCGAGCTCGCGCACGCCGCCGGGGCAACAGTGGTGGTGGACAACGTCTTTGCCACTCCCCTGCTCCAGCGCTGCGGCGAGCTCGGCGCCGACGTCATTGTGTACTCCGGCACCAAGCACATCGACGGCCAAGGCCGCGTACTGGGCGGCGCGATCCTGGGCACCAAGGAGTTCATCGAAGGCCCGGTCAAGCAACTCATGCGGCACACCGGGCCGTCATTGTCCGCGTTCAACGCGTGGGTGCTGACCAAGGGCCTGGAGACCATGGGCCTGCGGGTGAACCACAGTTCCGCCTCTGCGCTGAAGATTGCCGAATGGCTGGAAGACCAGCCTGCGATCAACTGGGTCAAATACCCCTTGCTCACATCCCACCCGCAGTATGAGCTGGCCGCCAAGCAGATGAAGGCCGGCGGTACCGTGTTGACGTTCGAGCTTTCGCCGTCGTCCGGCCGCTCCGCCAAGGAAGCCGCGTTCGCCTTGCTCGACGGGTTGCGGGTCATCGACATCTCCAACAACCTGGGCGACTCGAAGTCGCTCATTACCCACCCGGCTACCACCACCCACAGGGCCATGGGACCCGAAGGCCGTGCAGCCATCGGGCTCTCCGACGGCGTGGTCCGGTTGTCCGTTGGGCTCGAGGACGTCAACGACCTCATCCTGGATCTGGAGAAGGCCCTCAAACAGGTCTAATCTCATGCCATGAGGCATCCATACCGCCGCGCGGGGGCTGTCATTGTTGCGGGTTCGGTCGTGTGGCTGGCGGGAATATCTCCGGTGCCCCGCGTCTATACCACCCACGATCCGGCCGAGCGTTTGAGGCTGCTTCTGCGGGGTGAGCGGGGATGGGTGACCGGCCACCACGTGGCCGCAGCCGGGACCGCGGCCGTGCCGATTGGATTCGCCGCCTTGGCACGGGCCATGCCTGACGCCAAGGCCAAGCACTGGGTAGAGGCCTCGGCTGCGGCGCTCCTGGCCGGAGCTCCGCTGTTTGTGTACAGCCTGTCCCGGAGGGCGTCGGACCTTGAACGGTTTGCGTATCGTCGCGGCTCGAATGTTCCGTTCCTGGGCTACTCATGGCTGCACATCGCCGGCCTGGCCGCCCTCGGCACCGGCTTGCTGCGATCGCCGGCAAACCGCTGGGTGGGGCTGACGGCCAGCAGTGCTGCGGTACTTTTCGCCGGCATCCTGCTCAAGGCCAAGGACATTCCGCCGTTCGTCTTCTACGTTACGGAGGCGACTGTGGGAGGGTACCTGATGGTGTGGGATCCGGAGCCTCCCGCGGGCGACCCCGCGGTTGGTTGAGTTCCCGCAGTGCTGAGTTCCCGCGGTTGGCTGAGGTCCCGTAGTGCGGAGTTCCTAGGACCGGCGGACGCGTGCCAGCACGGGATCGGGATCCTTGATGGCACCTCCCGGTGTGCCGGAGACGGTGACTTTGACGGCATGCCCCACCACGGCACCCAACGCCTCAACACTGGGCGGACTCCCTGCGGGGCTTTGGCCGTCCCGTTGGCGGCTGTTGAAGCGAGCCGCAGCTTCCCGTTGCTGATGGGCGCCGTTTCCGCGCTCCAGGATGTTCGCTAAACCTGCTTTCACCAGTTCCAGCTCGCCCTGTTCCGTCAAAACAGGGGCCAAGTACTCCACCAATGCCCACACCACGCTTGTGGCCGGTTCGGGACGGAATTCACCAAAGTCAAGAAGGTCACCGCGCAAACCCATGTTGCTGGCTTGGAAACTGGCCATGCGCAACAACGCCGTCGGCACCGAGGCGGGTTCAACGCCGTCGAGCATCTCCCGGGTGGCCGTCTCCACCAAAGCCCGCACCAGCACGGCAATCAAGGCCGCATCCTCCGAACGCAGGCAGACGTCGGCAACCCGGACCTCCACTGTGGGGTGGTCCCGGGAGAGGCGGGCGTCAAAGTAGATCATGCCCTCATCCAGCAGCACGCCCGTCTCCAACAGCCGCTTGACCATACGCCGATAGGAGGTCAGGGAACCGAACACAGCGGACGGCCCGGACGTTGGCCAGCGGTTCCAGGCCTGGGTCCGGTAGCTGTCAAAGCCGGTGGCCTGTCCGCGCCAGTAGGGAGAATTGGCGCTGATGGCGGTCAGGACAGCGAGCTTGTCCCGGATGTGGTCCAGGACTACGACGCCTTCCTCAGGCGATTCCACCGAGGTGTGCACGTGGAAGCCGCACGTCAGCTGCTCGTACGCGGTGAGTCCAAAGCGCTCCAGCATCTCCGCGTACCTGGGGTTGGGCGTCGTGTGCGGGGTGGAAGCGAGGGGCGAAGTGGCAAGTGCGGCTACGCGGGCCCCGTGCTTGCGGGCGGCCTGGTCTGCCAAGGCCCGGCCCCGCCTGATCTGATGCAGCAATTCGTCGTAGCTATGGCAGGGCCGGGTCTGGGTCTCGATCTGTTCCAGCTTTAGTTCGTGGCTGAGCCCTGAACCGTCGCCCTCGGAAGTCCCGTCCTGTTGCCCTCTTCCGCTGATCAACGCATCCGCGAGGGCCAGAGGTTGACCCGTCACGGGATCGACGATGAGCAGCTCCTCCTCCACCCCGAAAGTACGCATGCTCCATTTTGCGCCCCACGATAGCCGCGGCCGCAAACCCCGCCGCCACCTGGTCCGTCAATTTTGCTGGATCATTCGTACCGGACCGTAGGCGAAGCCCCGAAAATGGCGGGGTCCCGAGGGCCAAGGCCGGAATGATCCAGCAAATTTCTCGTCGGGCTATCCACATAAGGCCCCCGACCACTCCTGGCGGGGCGTCGATCGTGGCTTGCTGGCCCTATGGATGCGCTTGAATTCCTCACATCGGTGGGCGGAGTCGCCAAGATCGGGCTGCTCCGGGCCAACGGGTACACCCCCGCCGATATCCGCAAGCTCGCAGGTGCCTATCAGCCCAGGCATGGTCTGTGGGCCATACCGTCGGCTAACCCTGCTGTCCTTAAGGCGGTTTCCAACAACGGCTACCTGACATGTGCCAGCGCAGCCCTCAGGTACGGTCTCTGGCTCAAGACCACACCGGCAAAGCTTCACTTAGCCACCAGGCACGGCAGAGGGCACGGCTTCGTGCGGCACGGCGGTCTCCGCTTCGGTCCGGAGGCCAGTCTTCCCCTTGCCTCCGTGGAAGTACGCCCCGGAGCAGATCTGGAACTCGCCGGAGCACGTCATGGCGGAAATCCGGGGCTTCCTGGCCAGGGGAAGACCCCGCCATTTGGGTGGACGAGCAAAAATTTGCTGGATCATTCGCACCTGACCGCAGGCGAAGCCCCGGAATGGCAGGGTCCCCGAGGGCCGAGGCCGGAATGATCCAGCAAATTTGAGGGACCGGCCTAGTCCTGGAAGTACTCCACCTTGGCGCCGATGGTGTTCAGCCGCTCGGCGAGGTCCTCATAGCCACGTTCAATGACATAGATGTTGCGGAGCTCCGACGTTCCGCGGGCGGCAAGCATCGCAAGGAGCAGGCACGCCGCCGGACGGAGGGCCGGAGGGCAGCCAATCTCGGCGGCACGCCACTTGGTGGGGCCGTTGACGTAGATCCGGTGCGGATCCAGGAGCTGGACCTGGGCGCCGAGCTTGTTGAGCTCGGTCAGGTAGATGGCGCGGTTCTCGTAGACCCAGTCGTGGATCATGGTCTGGCCCTCTGCATTGCCGGCGATCACGGCGAAGAAGGGCAGGTTGTCGATGTTCAGCCCCGGGAACGGCATGGGGTGGATCTTGTCCTGCGGGGCGCGGAGCTCGGATGGCTTGGTGGTGACGTCCACCAAACGGGTACGTCCGTTGCGTGCCTTGTATTCGCCGGAAATCTCCAGCTCCTGGCCCATCTGCTGCAAGGTGGCCAACTCGATCTCCATGAACTCGATGGGCACCCTCCGGATGGTCACCTCGGAGTTGGTGACGATGCCGGCAGTGATAAGGGACATTGCCTCGATGGGGTCCTCGGAGGGGAAGTACTCGATGTCCACGTCGATGCTGGACCGGCCGGTGATGCGCAGCGTGGTGGTGCCAATGCCTTCGATCCCCACGCCCAGGCCCTGCAGGTAGAAGCACAGGTCCTGGACCATGTAGTTGGGGCTGGCATTGCGGATAACGGTGGTGCCCGCACGGTGCGCGGCAGCCATGATGGCGTTCTCGGTCACGGTATCGCCGCGTTCCGTCAGCACGAACGAGCGGTCTTCGCCGTCGGCCGGCGGGGCTGCTACGGAGTAGAACCCGGACTTCGCCTCGACCCTCAGCCCGAATTCGCGCAGCGCCTGCATGTGGGGCTCAACGGTGCGGGTCCCCAGATCGCAGCCACCGGCATACGGCAGCAGGTATTCGTCGGTCTCGTCCAGGAGCGGTCCCAACAGCATGATGACACTGCGGGTCCGGCGCGCTGCATCGACGTCCATGGTGCCGAGATCCAGCACTTCGGGACGGCGGATGCGCAGATCGCTGTTATTAAGCCACGTGCACTCGACGCCGATGGACGTCAGGACCTCGACGATCCGGTTGACCTCTTCAATCCTTGCCAAACGACGCAGGGTGGTGGTTCCCCGGTTGATCAGGCTGGCACACAGCAGGGCCACGCCGGCATTCTTGCTGCTGTTGACGTCAACGGCACCGGATAACGTGCGCCCGCCTTCAACCCTTAGGTGGGTCATCTGGGGACGGCCCACCTTGACGATGGAACGGCCAAAGATGGCCTCAAGCCGTTCAATCATTCGAAGGCTCAGGTTCTGTTTGCCCTGCTCCATGCGGGCCACGGCGCTCTGGCTGGTTCCCAGCTCGGCGGCCAGCTGTCCTTGGGTCCAGCCCTTCTCGCTGCGGGCGTCGCGAAGCAGAAGGCCAACGTGTTCGGCAGTAGGTTGGGTCATAACCCAAGAAATATCACAAGTGAGTTAGAAGGCCCGCGCAAAACACCGATTCAGCGGTTAAGGTCACACCATACCCGGCCGGTGCGATATAAAGCTCGACGGCGGACTGTCGGCCAAGGTGCGGGGGTCAGGCCTTCCAGTACCCAAGGACGTCGATCCGCCGTCTATCCACTCCCACCACCTTGCGCAGGTGTTTGGCAATGGCGCGCGCACTGGAGGCCTCGCAGGCAACCCAGAAAAAGTCCTCCTCTGGCGAAACGGCTTCTGCAGTCAGCGACGAGCAGACTTCTTCCGCCAGGGCCGCTCCGTCACGCTTGCGGGGAATCCAGGTAACAGCATCGCTTGGCGTCGTCCGGACCTCAAGGGAAGGATCGGCGTCGTGCTGGAATTCCAGCCAAAGGTGCGCCGGCGCCGTGGATCCCACGTCGGAACGTGCGTCCAAGAGCGAGTTGATGGCCGGGATCGAGGCGGGATCGCCAACGATCCAAAGGCGCCGCGCCGGCTGCGGGAAATTGAAGGCGCTGCCTTGGACGGTCGCTTCGATGGTGGCGCCGGGCTGCACCGTACGGGCCCAGTCAGCCGCGATACCTGCGTGCATGGCGAAGTCCATGCTGAAAGTTCCGGCCCGCACATCCGGATCCACCAGGGTGTAGGCACGCTGATGACCCTTTCCGCCGTCGTCGAACCACAGCCTGATCCACATGGTGGGGTGCAGCTCGGAGACCATCAGCAGCCCACCGTCTTTGACGTTGATGCGGAGGAAGTCAGGGCTAATTTCTTCCCGCCCGATGACCTCCAACATGAAGTCCTTGGCACCCATCGCCTTAAGGACGATGCCTTCCCAGCTCCGCTTCAAGCAACACTCCTTCATGAATGGCAGGGATTTTGAGGTGGCGGCCGCACCGCCTATCTTGAACTTAAGTAAGCCTAACCTAAGCTCGAAAGCGGTCCCAAAACTATGACGCCAGCGTCGACGTACAACCCGCCCGCAGAAGGTTCCGGGATCTACCGGGACGAGTGGGGCATCCCCCACCTGTGGGCTGACAGTGCCGATGACCTGGCTTTCCTCCAAGGCTTCAACGCGGCAGCGGACAGGTCTTGGCAGATCGAGCTGGAACGCTGGCGCTCCGAAGGACGGACGGCCGAGCTCCTGGGATCCGCGGTCCTTGAGTGGGACCGTTTCGCCAGGCAGGCCCGGCTGGACCATACTGCGCGGCGCTGTTTTGAAGGGTTGGACGAGGCCACCCGCCGCTGGTGTGGGAAATATGTGGACGGCGTGAACCAGGCTTTGGCGGACGGCCTGCGGGGCGGCGCGGAATTCGACCAGGCCGGCGCTGCGGCCGAACCGTGGAAGCCCTGGACCCCGCTGGGAGTTTTCCTCGTTCACCACATCCTGTTCTCCACCTTTCCCAACAAGCTGTTCCGTGCCCACGTTGCCCGTACCCTTGGCGACAAGGCAGTGGACATGTTCAGCATCGAGGCACCGGTGTGGTCGGGCAGCAACGCGTGGGCTGCGCATGGATCCGTCAAAGAAAGCGGGCTTCCGCTGGTGGCCGGCGACCCCCATCGCCTCATGGAACTGCCCGGCGTGTACCAGCAAGTGCGCCTGGCCTGCCCGGAGTTCGACGCCGTCGGGTTCGCTTTCCCGGGTGTCCCCGGGCTGCCGCATTTTGCGCACACAGGTCACACCGCCTGGGCCATCACCAATGCCATGGCCGACTACCAGGATCTCTTTGAAGAACACCTCCGCCGGCTCCCCGGCCGTGGGGACTCCGCCGAGCGGGTGCTCGCGCGGGGCCCCAGGGGTTGGGACGTCGTTGAGGCCGGGGTCGAAACCATCACCGTGCGGGGCGGCGAGCCGGTCCGTGTGGAAGTCCTCCAGACGCCCCGCGGTCCCGTTATTTCACAAACGCCCGACGGCGGCGCGCTGAGCTTGCGCTTCCCCGCGTCGGTTGAAGGGCGGCTGGGTTTCGAATCCCTCCTTCCGCTGTTGCGGAGCCGGAGCGTGGCAGATGTGGAGGCTGCTTTCGATTCATGGGTGGAACCCGTCAACAGTGTCATAACAGCAGACATCCATGGCTCCGTACGACAATTCGTGGCCGGCCTGGTTCCGCAACGCAATCCTGCGAACCGTCGCTTGCCTGTTCCGGGCTTCTCCTCCCGCCACGGATGGGACAAGCAGTACGTGGCTCTTCCCCGCACCGAGGTCCGGCATTTCGCCGTCAGCGCCAACGATCGCGCAGCCGGCGGTGGAGACTCCGTAGCTTTGGAGTTCGCACCGGAACACAGGGCGCGGAGGATTCGCGAGCTCTTGGAAGCCGCCTCGGAACCCTTGACAGCGGACCACATGCGGGGCATTCACTCGGACACGTACCTGGGGCCGTGGCCACACTTCCGGAAACTCTTGGCGACCCTTGACCCGGGCGGCCTTTCCCCGGAAGCCGCCTCCCTCCGCGTCCAACTTCTCGAATGGGATGGCCGGATGGACGCCGGGAGCCATCTGGCGGCGTGCTTTGCAGCGTGGCGGGGTGCCCTGGTCCAAAGGATGGTCAGGCATCCTGCCTTATCTGCCCTTGCCGGGCCGACGGGATTTTCGCCCTTGTTCGGACCGTGGCTCTCCATAGCTTCCCGGGTGGGGTTCGCGCTCGAAACCCTGGCGGTCCGCGCCGGCGAACTGGGGATATCGGTGCCTGTTGAGGCTACTGCGGCCCTTGAGGATGCGGCGCAGGATAGGGCCTTGGAGGATTCAAGCAAGAACCGCGGCACGTGGGGTGACCGGCACCAGCTTCTGGCGGTCCATGTGCTGCCCGGAGACCTCGCCGGTTCGGCACCAACACGTGCGCTCAGCGGGGACACCGGATGCGTCCTCTGCACGGAGAGCCTTCCCGGTGTTGACGACCGCAGCTTCCGGGGACCTGTCGCCCGTTATGTCTGGGACCTTGCCGAGCGAAGCAACAGCCGCTGGGTGGTCCCTTTCGGCGCCTCCGGCAGACCGGACAGCCCCCATTTTGCCGACCAACTCCCCCTCTGGGCCGAGGGTGAACTCATTCCCGTGATCACGGATTGGGGCCGTCTTCGCAAGGAAACGCGCTGACAGCTGCTTCCGGCACGCACACCACACAAACCAAAAGGAGAATGAATGACCACCTCAACAGAAGACTTTGCCGTCCGCCGGACCATCTACGCAGAAGAACTCACGGGCTGGGGTTCGTTGCGGATTGTCCCGCTCATTCCTGCGGAAGACATCGAGCTGGTCCACGAGTGGGTCTCGCAGCCAAGGGCAAGGTTCTGGGGCATGACCGAAAAATCACGCGAGGAAGTCCAGGAAATCTACGAGTTCCTGGATTCCCTGGACACGCACCATGCCTTCCTGGTGATCCTGGACGGGGAGCCGCTGGCTTTGTTCCAGACGTACGAGCCGCTGCACGATCCCGTGGGTGAGGCCTACCCTGCGCGGGAGGAGGACATCGGCATGCACCTGCTGCTCGCTCCCGCGACGCGACCGATTCCGCACTTCACCCCGCGGCTTGCGACGTCCCTCATCAAGTACATGTTCTCGGTGCCCGGAAAGGACCGGATCATAGTTGAGCCCGATGCCAGGAACGCCAAAGCGCTTCGACGGCTGGAGGCGACCTGCTTCGAGCTGGGTCCGATCATCCAGCTCGAAGAAAAGGAAGCCCAACTCGGCTTCCTCACGCGGGCCGGCTTCGAACAAATCCAAGCGGAGCAATCCACTCGCTGAACCCCTAGCGCCAGACGAAGCTCCACGTCCCGGCGCCCAAAGCGGCCAGCACGGCAGCGGCGGCAATCAGCACCCCTCCCAGCAAGACCCAAACGTCCAGCAAGGAGTAGGTGGACTCCCGGGCCCACGTGCGCTGCGCTCCCCCGAAGCCCCGGGCCTCCATGGTCACAGCCAGCCGCGACGCCCGCCGGACAGCCTGGACCAGCAGCCCGAAGCTCTGGCCCAGGGTCGCTTTGAGCCGCTGCACCGGGCTCCCCTGCGAACCCACGCCGCGGGCGCGCCGGGCCATGCCGATGGTTTGCCATTCCTCCGCCATCAGCCCCACAAGCCGCATCGCAGCCAACGATCCCAACACGAACCGGTGCGGGAGGCGGGCCTTCTGAGCCAACGCATCGGCAAGGTCCGTGGGGTCCGTGCAGGTCATCAGGAGGATCGCCGGAAGGGCGATCGCCAAACCGCGGAGCATGAAACCCAGCCCCAACTCAAGGGAGCCTTCGCTGATGGACCACAGTCCGACGTCGAGCAGTACGGCCCCGCTGTCCGCGGCGACAATCGCAGTGCTCCACCCGCCGATTGCGGCTGCGATGATGAGCGGCCACGCCCGCACCCACAAGAGCCGCAAGGTCAGCCCGGCGAGGGGGAACAGTGCGAGTTCGGCGGCAAGGGCGATGGACGCCGATACCCAGTCGATGGACAGGGCCAGGACCATTGAAATAAGGAACACCGCAACGAACTTCGCCAGGGGGTTGGCCTTGGTCAGCACCGCGTTGTTTCCGGTGAGGCTTAGCGCATCCCTCATGCCGCACCCGCTTCCTGCCTGGCAGCTTCAGTGGCCGGGTCCAGCCGCAACTCCATGCCGCCCAGCACTGCGCTGAATTCCTCGTCGTGGGTGACGGACACAACGGCCGTGCCCTGGTCCAGCAACTCGGACAGGAACGACGCGAGTTCCGCCCAGGTGTTGGCATCCTGCCCGAAGGTGGGCTCATCGAGCACCAGGACCTGCGGGTGGGCGGCAAGGACGGTCGCAACGGAAAGCCGCCGCTTCTCGCCGCCGGACAGGGTGTAGGGATTCGCGTCCACCAAGTGCGTCAAGCGGAGCCTCTCCAGAAGTTCATCCACCCGCTCCTCACCCCTGCCGAGGTGGCGGGGCCCAAACATCAACTCATCCATCACTTTGCCCGTGACGAACTGATGCTCGGGCTCCTGGAACACCGTCCCGATGCGCGAAATCAGTTGATCCGCCTTCCACTTGAAGGGATCGATTCCGGCGCCTTCGGAAAGCTCGACGGCGGCTGAGACCTTTCCTGCCACCGGCGCCAGAAGGCCGGCCATCGTGAGCGCAAAGGTGGACTTCCCCGCACCGTTGGGGCCAGTGATGGTCAACGCCCGTCCTGCCCGCACCTGAGCGGACACACCGGCTTGGACCGGGATGGGCGGGATGCTCTTGAAACCCCTCCGTCGGGGCTTTTCGCGGGAAACGGCCACGTGCTCTGCTGCGAGGAGCAACTCCGCCGGCCCCTCGGCGGTGGTCCTGGTACGGGTACGGGGCACATATCCCGGGACCCAGACTCCGGCTGTGATGAGCATGCTCCGGGCTTCGGCGAGCACCTGATCGGGAGGGCCGTCCAACAGCACTCCGCCACCGGCCGAGCCCGGCTGGAGGACCACGATGCGGTCAACCAAGTCCTTCCATACGGACACCCGGTGTTCTACAACCACCAGCGTGGCACCGGTCTTCTCCAGGCAGCGGCGAACTGCGTCCCGGACTTCCAGCACGCCGGCCGGGTCCAGATTCGCCGTTGGTTCATCGAGCAGGATCAGCCCCGGCCGCATCGCCAGGATCCCGGCCAGCGCCAGGCGCTGCTTCTGTCCGCCGGAAAGAGCCGCCGTCGGGTGGTCCAACGCGAGGCCGTCGCCGGCAGCGGTACGCAACCCGACGTCGTCGAGCGCTTCATGGACCCGGGCCCAAATGTCGTCACGGGGCACGGCAAGGTTCTCGGCGCCGAAAGCGACGTCGTCGCCCACGCGGGACAGGACTACTTGCGTTTCCGGGTCCTGCTGCATGAGCCCGGCCCGGCCCCGCTGTTCGCGAGGTGCCGCACCGTCAATGAGGAGGGAACCGGTCTCGTCCGCGTCGTCTTCCTCATCGCCCAGCACCCCGGCGAGGGCGTGCAGGAACGTCGATTTGCCGGCGCCGGACGGCCCCAGCAGCAGAACCCGTTCCCCGGGTTCGATCTGCAGGTCCAGCCCCTGGATGGCTGGTACCGTCCGGCCGGAATGCCGCCAGCCCCAGCCGTTGGCGGAGATGGCGGCGGGCCGTACCTGTGCCGGTCCCATCAGTTGAAGACTGGCTCTGACGCGGCTTTCCGGGACGCGAAGGAGCTCAGGACGCCCGTGGACGCGAGCCCGCGGGTGGCCACCCAGGACAGTGCCCCGGCGATGATTGCACCCGAAATGGTGGTGAAGGCGATGTAGGCCAGCTTGTCGACGGCTTCGTAGGCGATGTTCCAGCCCCACGGCATGAAGGAATCGTTGAGGCCGCAGAACAGTCCTGCCCCGGCACCCGCGAGGAGGGCCACCGGGAGGTTGAACTTCTTGTAGCGGAAGGCGGCGAAGATCAGTTCCGCGCCGAGGCCCTGAAGGACACCGGAGATCAGGACCGTGGTGCCGTACTGGGACCCCATGATGAGCTCACCCGTTGCTGCGACGGCTTCGCAGAACAGCGCTGCTCCCGGTTTGCGGATGATGAGCATGCCCAGCACGGCCGGGATCATCCACCCACCGGCGATCAGGCCGGTGAGGGGCGGATAAGCAGCATTCATGGGAACGGATACGAGTGCGGCGCCCTGGGACCAGGCCCAGAAGATCACTCCGCCTGCGATGGCAATCAGCGCCGCCACCACAATGTCTACAACGCGCCAGCTGTTGCCGGCCTTCTTCACGCTTGACGTGGTCATTCTTAGCCTCCTGAGGTTACAGGAGGGGAAAGTGCTCCCCGGTATTCCCGGCGGCCTGCTGCCATCCGGTTCCGGACACTCTGAGAAGCTCGACTCCCTTGCGCCGGTACTAACCGGATCAGGTTCGAGGGTCTGCGGCTGTCCGCACTCTCAGCGCCCTCGCGTCTCCTGCATGCCTGCAGGTTCGACGGCGGCGCTCCCCTGTCGTTATCAATCTGCCCTTGTGGGCGTGCCCAGTTTACACCGGAAGGGGTGCGCCGGGTTATGGGCCCGGTCATAAACCTTTTTGCTGTTTCACGGGCGCACAGCCGCGACCGGCTGCGCTGCACACCTGAGAGAATGGGGCCAGCAGGTTCAGCACACCGGATTCACAGCAGCAAGAGGGGCGCCCATCCCATGACAGAACAGCCAGCCAAGGACACCCCCGTGGCCGAACCCCGTCTTGCCGCCAGCGTGATCCTGCTCCGGGATGCGGCGGCGGGACTGGAAGCCTTTGTCCAGCACAGGGTCTCTTCCATGGACTTTGCAGCAGGCATGGTGGTGTTCCCCGGCGGTCGCGTCGATGCCTCGGACGCGGAGGGCTGGGACTACTCCTCCGAACTGCTGGAAAGGCATGCGGCCGATTGGGCGATGAGCTCGATCGCAGCCTCCGACCCGTATGCGCAAGCCGGCACGGTGTTGGCGGCTGCCATCCGCGAAGTGTTCGAGGAAGCAGGGCTGACCCTCGACGCCTCCCAGCTCCGCCCTTGGGCCAACTGGGTGACGCCCACGGACATGCCCAAGCGCTTCGACACCTACTTCTACGTGGCCAGGCCCGCCCCCGGAGCCGAACCGCAGCACCAAACCACGGAGGCCTGGCAGTCACTCTGGATGCCGGTGGAAGGCATCCTGGCGGCCGAGGCAGAGGGCAAGCTTCAGCTCATGCCGCCAACCTATTTCCTGCTCAAGGAGATCTCGGAGTTCCACAGCGTGGAGGCCGTGTGGCAGGCCGAGCACCAAGTGCGGCCCGTCCTGTCACCTCCGGGCTCCATGGCTGCGTTCCTGAAGGAACGCGGGAACAAGCAGTAAACCGCGGTCCCCCTGAATGCCACGGCTTCCGCACGCGACCGCCACTGCCGTGCCGCTAGGCTGAGGTCATGAACTTCTTCTTCAAGCTTCTGGGTGCCGGCGTGAGCCTCGGCGCGGGTTTCCTTGGCACCAAACTGGTGAACAAGGGTTGGGAAAAGGCCACAGGCCACAAGCCGCCCACAGGCCACGACGACGTCGAGACGAGCCTCCGCTCAGCCCTGACCTTCGCGTTGGTGTCGGCTTTCGTCAGCACGCTCATCCAGGTGCTCACCAGCCGCGGAACCCAGCGTGCCATTGCCCGCTTCGCGAAGTCACAGGACATCATCTAGGAGTTCCCGGTTTCCTGACACGCGTCGCTGACACCCGTCCTTGGCACCCGTCAGGGTACGCAGGGAACGGGTGTCAGTTCTCCTTCTGGCTTTCGGCTGCCCGCTGGACCACTGCTTCCAGTTCATCCTTGGTCAGCAGTTCCCGGTGTCCATGCTTGGTGCGGTACGCGGAGCGGCCCACCATGTGCGCGGAGACTGGCGCGGTGAGCAGCTGGAAGATCCAGGCCACCAGCAGGACCGGCCACACCCACCACGTCCTCATCTGCAGCCCTATGGAGGCCAGCATCAGGAACAGCCCCAGGACCTGGGGCTTGGTGGCGGCGTGCATGCGGCTCATCAGGTCGGGAAAACGCAGCAAGCCAATAGCGGCGCCCAGGGACATCAACGCGCCCACCACCAGAAAGACGGCGGTCACGCCATCAATGACTGCGTCCATGCCTGTCGCATCAGGACTCATTGCTTTGACCCCTTCTGTCGGCCACGAAGCGGGCAACCGTTACGGATCCAATGAATCCAATGACGGCCAAGGCAACCAGCAACATGAGGTTGTTCAAGTGGCGGTTCACGGCCATGTCGATAGCCAGCGCCGCGCCAAGGATGGCCAGCAGGACGTCCGAAGCCAACACGCGGTCCAGGAGTGACGGGCCGACCGCGATCCGGATGATGGCCCCGGCAGCCGCCAGGCTCAGGATCACCGCCGTAACCACCAGTACAAGTTCCTTCATAGCGCTGCCCCTTTCACGCCTGGCCGCTGCTCGCTTTGCAGCGCATCCAGTTCCTCACGGGTTCCCATGATCCGGATCAGCCCGGCTTCGATGTCCTGGACCTCCCGGCGGATCTTCTGGATGTCCTCTTCGGTTTTCATGTTCAGGGCGTGCAGGTACAGGGTGGACGTAGAGCGGTCCACTTCCACCACCAGCGAGCCCGGAATCAGCGAAATGACGTGGCCGGTGGCCGTCACCATGAGGTCGGAATGGCTCCGCAACGGAACAGCTACGATGGCGCTGCGCACGCTGGGCCCTTTGACCACGGCCAAGTAGAGGACCAGGAAGCTCGCTGCCGCCACTTTGCCGAGGAACATGAGGGCGAAGCGGAATGCCCGGAGCACATTGAACCGCCCACTGAGCTCCACGGGCGGAAGGTAGAACAGCTTGGCCACAATGATCGCAATCAACGCACCGAACAGCAGGTTGCCCGGGCTGAAGTCCCGCCAGAGGGCACCCCACACGATGACGAGCCATACGAGCAGCGGCAGTTCGGTCCGGAAGGATATGGGTTTACGGCTCATTTGGCATCACCCGGCTGCGCCTGCGCGGGCACGGGAGCGGTGTCACCCAGGACGGAGTGGATGTACGCACCCCGGTCCAGCATGATTTCCGCAGACCCGCCGGCGAGTTTGAAGAGCGGTCCGGCGAAGACTGTCAGTGCCACGCCGAAGACCACCAGCGCTGCGGTAGAACCCACCATGCTTCGCGGGAGGACTCCGACGCTGCCGGGAGATTGAAGGACGGGGTCCGGGAAGTCGGCGTCCTCGGGCTTGCGCCAGAAGGCCCTGTTCCAGACGCGGGCGATCGCCAGCAGCGTCAAGAGGCTTGTGACAACCCCGCCCACTACAAGCGTGATGGCCAGCGGTGTTCCCAGGTCCACGCCGGCCTGCAGAAGGCCAAGTTTGCCCAGGAAGCCTGAGAAGGGCGGGATGCCGGCAAGGTTCATGGCCGGTACGAAGAACAGCAGGGCCAGCAGCGGGGAGAGCTTGGCCAGCCCGCCCAACCTGTCGATGGATGACGATCCACCGCGACGCTCAATGAGGCCAGTGACCAAGAACAGGCTCGTCTGCACCGTAATGTGGTGGGCCACGTAGAAGACCGCTGCTCCCAGCCCCGTCACGGAAGACATCGCCAGGCCGAACACCATGTAACCGATGTGGCTGACCAACGTGAAGGAGAGCAGACGTTTGATGTCGCTCTGCGCCAGAGCACCGAGGATGCCCACCACCATCGTCAGCAGGGCCACCACCATGAGCGGGGTGTTGAGCGTGTCCCCCGGGAACAGGAGCGTCTCCGTCCGGACCATGGCGTACACCCCCACTTTGGTCAACAGGCCGGCGAACACGGCCGTGACCGGCGCCGGGGCCGTCGGATAGGAGTCCGGCAGCCAGAACGACAACGGGAAGACAGCTGCCTTGATCCCAAAGGCGACCAGGAGCATCACGTGCAGGAGATTCCGGGTCCCGTCGTCCAGCTCGGCCAGTTTGATGGCCAGGTCCGCCATGGTGATGGTGCCGGTGGCGCCGTAAATCATGGCGATGGCGATCAGGAACAGGACCGAGGAGACAACGGAGACCACCACGTAGGTGACGCCGGCGCGGATGCGCGGTCCGGTACCTCCCAGGGTCATGAGAACGTAACTCGCGGTCAGGAGGATCTCGAAGCCCACGTAGAGGTTGAAAAGGTCACCGGTGAGGAAGGCATTGGACACACCGGCCACGAGGATCAAGTAGGTGGGGTGGAAGATCGAGACGGGAGCTTCCTGGTCGCCGTCGGCCATGCCCTGGCCGGTTGCGTAGATCAACACCGCCAGACTCACCACCGTGGAGACCACCAGCATGAGCGAGGAGAACTGATCCACCACCAGGACCACGCCCCACGGAGGCAGCCAACCGCCCAGCGTGACGGACGTCGTGCCGCCGTTCCAGACGGAGAAAAGGAGGAAGGATTCCAGAATCAGTGTGAGGCTCAGGATCCCGATGCTGACGGCACGCTGCGCCGCAGTGTGCCGGATCAACACGAACGCCAGCGCAGCGCCCAGGATGGGGAGAAGGACAGCGAGCGGTGACAGGTTAGCGAGATTCACGCGCTGCCTCCTTCCCGGCTCTTTGCCGTTTTGGGGGTTTCGGTTTCTTCCGGATCCAGGCGTTCCTCGGGGGTGGACGGCGTAATGGCGAACTCGGACGTTTCCAAGGGAACGATCGCATCGTCTTCAGCGTCATAGCTCGGTGTCTTGGCCACGCGGCGGTCTTCAACGTCATCCTGGATTTCGTCTTGCCGCGCCAGCGCCCAAGTGCGGTAGATGATGCCGAGCATGAACGCCGTGACAGCGAAGGAGATGACGATCGAGGTCAGGATCAAAGCCTGCGGCAGGGGGTCGTTGTAGGCTCCCGGATCTGTTTCCTTGCTGTACAAGGGAGCCAGGCCCGCGTAGCCGCCGGTCGCGAGGATGAGGATGTTGGTGGCATTTGCCAACAGCATCAGTCCCAGCAGGACGCGCGTGAGGCTGCGTTCCAGGATGAGGTAGATCCCGCAGGCGTAGAGAACGCCCATGACGATCAGCAAGGTCAGGTTGATGCTCATGCGTTGCCCTTCCCTGCAGAGGCGGTCTCGGCGGCGTCTTCCTCGGCGATGGGGGCTCCCTTTCCTTCAAAGTGCTCATCGATCTCGGCACCAAGGCTGCGGAGCACGTCCAAGGCCAGGCCCACCACCACGACGTACACGCCGATATCGAAGATGGTGGAGGTGACGAACTTGACGTCTCCGAACACCGGGAGCCAGAACTCGATGATGGCGCTCTGGAACACCTGGCCGCCAAGGAACAGCGGTACGACGCCGGACGCAGCCGCCGTGGCCAGGCCAGTTCCCAGGAGCGTACCGGCGCTGACTGTAGCTGCCTCACTGAGCTCGAACCGGCCGCCGGCCAGATAACGAATGGTGAGGGCCAGGCCTGCTGTCAGGCCTCCCGCAAAGCCGCCGCCGGGCAGGTTGTGTCCGGCCAAAAGCAGGTAGATCGAGAAAACAATCATGGAGTGGAAGATCAACCTGGTGACAACTTCGAAGATGATGGACCTGCGCTCGGGGGCCAGGGTACGGCCTGCCACAAGCCAGGCATCGCGTGTCACGTCGCTGAACTTCCGGGCGACGGCCAGCGTGGCACTGTCGCGGGAATCGCGCTCCACCCGCCGGCCCACACTGCCTTCAGGTACTGCCGCAGACGTGCGGATCCGGTCGCCCCGGCTGCGCACGAAGATCAAGCTGGCCACACCGGTGGCTGCAACGGCCAGCACCGAGATCTCACCGAACGTGTCCCATGCCCGTATGTCCACGAGGGTCACGTTGACGACGTTCAGTCCCCCGCCGCCTTCGTAGGCAAGCTTCGGGAATTCCAGGGAGACCGGCGTGGCCACCCGAGCACCCATCGCGAACATGGCAACGAAGATCATGGTGGCGCCAAAGGCTGCACCGATAATGACGCGGATAACCCGCAGCCTGCCGCCGGTGCGGTCCCGCAGCTCTGCAGGAAGGCTGCGCATGGCCAGCACGAAAGCAACCAGGACGATTGTTTCCACAAGCATCTGGGTCAAGGCGAGGTCAGGAGCGCCTTGGAGGGCGAAGACCAGGGCGATCCCGTAACCGGTGACGGACACCATGAGTACAGCGAGGAAACGTTTGTTGGCCCGGACGGCCGCCAACGCACCCACCACAATGCCGATTCCCACAATCAGCTGGAGCGGCGAATTGGGATCAATGAAGTACACGTTGCCGGGCAACGGCTTGTTGGAAACGAGCAGTGCCGTCAGGGGAACCGCGAAAGCGACACTGAGGATGACCGTCAGGTAGAAGTACAGGGAACCACGCTGCGTGCGGCCGGTGATCCAGACTGCGACGTCGTCCAACGCACCGATGGTGTGCTGGTAGGCGCGGTCGCCATCCACCCAGTCCGGTACCAGGGCCTGTGCCCGCGACACAAGGTTCCGGCCGTAGAACATGGCCGCGCCCACCGCGAAAGTCAGTGCTGTCAGACCTAACGCGGGAGTGACGCCATGCCACAAAGCCAGGTGCCCGGCGTCGACGGCGTTTTCCTTGCCTGCGAAGAGCGCGGCGTAAGGCTGGATCCATGCGTCCACAGGAACCGGCCAGAGGCCGTAGACGATCGACAGCGCGGCAAGGATAGCGGGGGCTGCGAGGAAGGCCGGCTTGATGGCCTTGAAGGGAGTGGGTTCCACACCGGGCTTGGTGGCGAAAGCACCCCACATGAACCGCGCACTGTAAGCGAATGTGAGGATGGAGCCGATCACCAGCCCCACCAGGATCCAGATGCCCCAGGCGGGCGCATCGGGCTCGGTGGCGTAATGCACGAACGTCTCGAACACAGACTCCTTGGCCACGAAACCCGCCAACGGCGGCACGCCGGCCATCGATGCCGCGGCGATGGCAGCCACTACGCCCAAAGCCCGGGAGGAACGGAATACGCCGGACAGCTTGCGGATATCTCGCGTACCCGACTGGTGATCGATGATGCCCACCACCAGGAACAGCGTGGCCTTGAACAAACCGTGGGCCAGCAACAGTGCCAGTCCGGCAAGGGCCGCGTCCGGCCTGCCCAAGCCAACCACCATGGTGAGGAAGCCGAGCTGGCTGACAGTGCCGTAGGCGAGGATGAGCTTGATATCGGTCTGCCGCAGCGCCCGGTAGCCGCCTATGAGCATGGTCGCCAGGCCCAATCCGAGGACCAGCGGCAGCCAGAACGCAGACTCGGCGAAGCCGGGAGCAAGCCTGGCAACAATGTAGATGCCGGCCTTCACCATCGCCGCAGCGTGGAGGTATGCACTCACTGGCGTGGGCGCCGCCATGGCACCGGGCAGCCAGAAGTGGAACGGGACGAGGGCCGATTTGGTGATGGCACCAACCAGGACAAGCACGACGGCGGCGGTCACGGCATCCTGCATGGGGCCGCCCATGAGCGCCCCGGCTTGCTCGAGGATCGCCGAGATCCGGTAGCTTCCGGCTGCCTGGCCGAGGATGATGAGGCCCACGAGCATCGCCAGCCCGCCTGCGGTGGTGACCATCAATGCCTGCAGGGCCGAGCGGCGGGCTGCCAGCCTGGTCCGCGCGTAGCCGATCAGGAGGTAGGAGAGGATGGTGGTCAGTTCCCAGAAGATGAACAGCATCAGCAGGTCATCGGACGTCACCAAACCGAACATCGCGCCTGCAAAAGCCAGCAGTTGGGCGCCGAATCCGCCAAGACTGTGGTCTGAGTCCTTGAAGTACCGCGCGCAATAAACCAGCACCAGCGTGCCCACGCCAAGGATCAACAGCGACATCACCCAGGACAGGGCGTCCATCCTGAACGCGAATTCCAGTTTCAGGTCCGGAATCCAGGGGACGATCTCTTCTATGCCACCGGCGGAATATACAGCGTCATGCTGAAGGACCAGCCAAGCGAACGCGCCGGCAGGTATGGCCGCCAGGGCATAAAAAGCGTTCCTACCAAGTTTGCTGAAGATCAAGGGCGCCACAGTTGCCGCTACAAAGGTGATGGCGAGAACTGTGATCAAAGGTGTCTCCGCAAAGTCAGGAATGAATTATCAAAAGTTGGAGCAGGCGGTACATACGTTGGGTTCAGTCTGTCTAGTTTATCAAGGCGAACCGACAGTTTTTCCCCTGCTCCGGATAGCATTCAGGCTATGAACGCGGCTGCAGTTCCCGAAACTTCCCCACCGTCGTCCGAGCTTGCCTCGGGTCCTGCCTCTTCCAAGAAAGGCCAAATACTGGCGTGGGCTGCATGGGACTGGGGTTCGGCTGCGTTCAACGCCGTGATGACCACTTTCGTGTTCACCGTGTACCTCACGTCGAATGCTTTCGGCGGGGAAGATACTGCATCTGCTGCCCTTGGCGCCGCCCTGGCCGTCGCCGGCCTCGCCATTGCCCTCCTTGCCCCGGTCACCGGCCAACGCTCGGATGCCGGAGGAAGCCGGAAGCTCTGGCTGGGCGTCAACACTGCAGCGACGGCAGTTCTGACCGCGTTGTGTTTCTTCGTGTTCCCGGAACCGGGTTTCCTTCTGCTGGGCGTCAGCCTGATCGCGCTGGGGAATGTCTTCTTCGAGTTCGCGGGGGTCAACTACAACGCGATGCTCGCCCAGATCTCCACGCCCAAAAACATCGGCAAGGTCAGTGGCTTCGGGTGGGGCATGGGGTACCTCGGCGGGATTGTCGCCCTCCTGCTGGTCCTGCAACTGTTTGTCCAGCCGTCTTTCGAGTGGTTCGGTTCGTCCACGGAAGACTCCCTTAATATCCGCCTGGTGGCTGTCTTCTCGGCTTTGTGGTTCTTTGTCTTTGCCCTGCCGGTCCTCTTGACGGTGCCGGAAGTGCGGATTCGCAAGGACACTGCCGCGCTGGGTTTCTTCGCCTCATATCGCTTGCTGCTGCGGCGCATCGCAGCCATCTACCGCACCAGCCCGCACACGATCTTCTTCCTTCTCTCCAGCGCGATCTTCCGGGACGGGCTGGCCGCCGTCTTTACTTTTGGCGGGGTGATTGCCGCAGGCACGTTCGGCTTTGAACTGAAGGACGTCATCTTCTTCGCAATCTTCGGCAACGTGGTCGCAGCCGCCGGCGCCATCGTGGGCGGCTTCCTGGATGACAGGATCGGGCCCAAGGCCGTCATCGTCCTGTCGTTGATCGGGTTGCTCATCGCCGGAACGGTCATCCTGGTCCTCGGCAACGGGGACTATGATTTCTTCGGATACCAATGGGCCGGCTCCACCACCTTCTGGGTTTTCGGACTCCTCCTCTGCCTGTTCGTAGGACCGGCGCAATCGTCATCCCGGGCTTACCTTGCCAGGCTGGCTCCGGAGGGCGAATCGGGCGAACTCTTTGGTCTTTACGCCACTACGGGCCGGGCTGTCAGCTTCCTCGCTCCCAGTCTTTTCACCTTGTGCATCACAATCGCCGCTCCGTTTGTTGAAGAAGGTGGGGCCCAACGTTGGGGCATCCTCGGGATCATGGTGGTCCTGCTGGCAGGCCTGCTGGTGATCCTGCCGGTGAGGCCGCCGAACAAGACCGCGATTGCCGTGGTCCCCAGCAAATAAAGGCCCGGCGGAAACCGGGTACGAATGCCGCTCCCCAGCGGACTATCGAAGATTTTCTACAGAGTTAAGGTTGAGAGATGAACGTGGAAGAGACCGAACTCCCGGGCCTCGGTGTCCGCAAGGACTTCGTCACAGCGTCGGGTCGTCGCATCGGCGTGGTTGAGCACCGTGAGGGTGAGACCGAACTATTCGTTTCCACATGGGACGATCCTGACACTTGCCAGGCTTCCATCCCGCTGACGGCCGATGAAGCTGCAACCTTGGGCAACCTCCTGGGCGGACAGCACATTGCCATGCGGCTTGCGGAAGATCACAAGGAACTTCCGGGCATCATCACGCGGCAGTTCTCCATCAAGTCCAGTTCCCCCTTTGCCAACCAGCCCATGGGGAAGGCACAGATCAGGACGCGAAGCGGGGTTTCCATCGTGGCCCTCATGCGCGAAGGCGAGGTGATCCCGTCACCGTCACCCGAAGACGTCCTTCATCCCGGTGATTTGCTCGTAGCGGTCGGCACGCAGGAAGGCCTTGACCTGGCCGCCGCCATCTTCCGTAACGGCTGACCCGCATGGATCCTTTAGCAGTGACCCTGGTGGAACTGGGCGCCGTAGTCTTCTGCCTGGGGCTGCTTGCCAGGTTGGCCGGCAGGATCGGCATGTCCCCGATTCCGCTGTACTTGGTTGGCGGACTGGCCTTTGGGGCAGGCGGACTGGTGGATTTGGATGGCCTGCATGAGTTCGCGCACCTGTCCGGCGAGATCGGGGTGATCCTGCTCCTGCTGATGCTCGGGCTGGAATACACCGCATCCGAACTTGTCACCGGGCTCAAGCGCTCATGGCAAGCCGGAATTATGGACCTTGTCCTCAACTTCATCCCCGGCGCGGGCATCGCCATGCTCCTGGGATGGGGACTCGTGGGGGCAATCGTGATGGGCGGCGTCACCTACATTTCGTCCTCGGGCATCGCCGCGAAGGTCATTACGGACCTTGGCCGGATCGGTAACCGTGAAACACCCGTAGTGTTGTCGATCCTTGTTTTCGAGGACCTCGCCATGGCCGTCTACCTCCCGATCCTCACCGCCATCCTTGCCGGCGTCGGCTTCCTCGGCGGGCTGCAAACCGTGGGCATAGCACTGGCCGTTGTCACGGTGGTCCTGGTGGTGGCGCTGCGGCACGGACATCGGGTGTCGAAGGCGATCCACAGCGAGAACTCCGAGGTGTTCCTGCTCAACGTCCTCGGCCTGGCGCTCCTGGTTGCGGGCCTTGCCTCGGCGTTGCAGGTCTCGGCCGCAGTGGGTGCCTTCATGCTGGGCATCGCCATCTCCGGTGCAACCGCCCACAACGCCACCCGCATCCTGGAACCCCTGCGGGACCTTTTCGCGGCTATTTTCTTCGTAGCGTTCGGGCTCAACACCGATCCGGCATCTATTCCGCCGGTCCTCGGCTGGGCGCTTGTCCTGGCGGTCCTCACAGCCGCAACCAAGGTGATTACCGGCGTCTGGGCAGCCAAGCGCGCGGGTATCGCAGTTCCCGGTCGTTTCAGGGCAGGGGCGGCCTTGATTGCCCGCGGCGAATTCTCGATCGTCATTGCCGGGCTTGCCCTTGCGTCCGGCGCCGTTCCGGGCGAGCTCGCGGCTCTCGCAACGGCTTACGTGCTCATCATGGCCATCCTTGGCCCACTCGCGGCCCGGTTCGTGGAGCCCTTGGTCAAGATGATCCGCAAGAGCCCCAAGGCCCCTCCCCGGAGAACCGAGCCCACCCCGGTCTAACGCCGCCCCGCTCGCCGAGGAGTGAGCTCCCGGCACTAACCCCTTGCCTAAGCCCAGAGAACTAACCCCTCGGCGACCAGCCTTTGCGGATCAGGGCATCCCGCACACGCCTTGCCGCGGCGTCATACCCACCGGACCGGATGTGCTTTGCCGTCACCGTTATGGACGTCCATCCGTTTTCGGCCAAGGCTTCGTCCCGGCGAATATCGGATTCCTTCTGCTCGGCAGTCAGGTGATGACCGCCGTCGTAGTGGACAGCCACCTTGAACTCCCGAAAGGCGAGGTCGGGCCACGCTATTTCCCGCCCCTCCGGAGTGCACACCACATAACTAAGCACCGGCTCGGGGAGGAATGCACGGTCCAGGGCCAGGCGAAGCTTGGTCTCGGGCACTGAGTCGGCACCTACCCTCGCGAGTTCCAAAGCGGCCCGTGCCTTGCGAATTCCCCGCTGACCAGCGTTTGCTTCGATCTGTGCAGCCAAGTCGGCGAGCGAACACAGGGCGGTGCTGTTGTGTCCAAAACTCCTGGTCTGGCTGCAGATAAAATGGTCGGCCGCCGCCACCAGGTCTTCGAACGGCAGCACGTTTGCCAGGTCCAACCACGTACGGGCCGGGGTGGTCAGCGGCACGCCGTCCAGCTCGCAGACATCCGCGTCGGGCAGGACCATACGATGTCCGCGGACTCCACGCCGTTGCGGCCGATGCGTTCCATCACGCCGGGAGAGGTGCACCAGGAAGTCGCGCTGGGTGGCCAAGGGCAACGGACACAGCCACAGCATTGCAGCGGTTTCACGAACGCAAACGGTCCCCTCACAGACCGACGTCAGAACACGTGCTGTGTGCCGGATGTCCTGGGCTTGGCCCCACGGAACCCGGATGCCCCGGCTGGGAACCAGCAAGTCACTGGCCCACGCGCGGTGCTCGGGAACGCCTGCATCCCTCTGCTGGGACAGCGTGAACGAACGTCCTTGGATGTCGAAAGGCAGGGCCGCAGGTTTCCTCATGAACTATTTTTGGCACGACCAAAGGGCCCCGATCGGGTTACCCACAGTGTGGAGGAGCAGTCCCGGTCAGAACCCTACGCCGAGGGGTGAGTTCCCGGCACTAAGCCCCCACCTAAGCCCAGAGAGCTAACCCCTCGGCGGGCAGAAAGTGCTAAATGGACGTCCTATGGAAGTTCAGGTGGCTGCGGCTGGCGGTCGGGCCACGCTGGCCTTGGTAGCGGTTGCCGTACTCGCCGGACCCATAGGGGTGCTCCGCTGCCGACGTGAGCCGGAAGAAGCACAACTGGCCGATCTTCATTCCGGGCCAGAGCTTGATGGGCAGGGTTGCCACGTTGGACAGCTCCAGCGTGACGTGGCCGGAGAATCCCGGGTCAATGAACCCGGCGGTGGAGTGGGTCAAAAGACCAAGCCGGCCAAGGGAAGATTTTCCCTCCAGCCGCGCCGCGATGTCATCCGGAAGGCTCACGGTTTCATACGTGGAACCGAGGACGAATTCACCCGGGTGCAGGATGAACGGCTCGTCGCCCTCGACCTCCACCAGCCGGGTCAGCTCGGGCTGCTCCTCGGCGGGGTCGATGTGGGCGTATTTGTGGTTGTCGAACAGCCGGAAAAAGCGGTCAATCCGCACGTCCACGGAAGACGGCTGAACCATCGCGGGATCGTACGGTTCAAGGACAATCCGTTGGGAGTCAATTTCGGCACGAATATCGCGGTCAGAGATCAGCACAGCATCAAAAATACAGTATTGATTGTTCCGGCTCCCGTGGGACGATAGTTCCCGGACAAGTTAAGCCGCGCCCGTGGTTTGGGGGCAACGAGCATTCGCGGGGTAATTGTGGGGAAATGGGCAGCGCCCGCGGCTATGGTCGTGGCCGGAACAGTGGCATTGGTCATAGTCGGATCCAGCCAGCTGCTTCCAGCGACGGAATCCACGCCGGGCGGCGGGACCACCCCCTCCAGCAGCGCACCTTCCGCTTTTCAGGCTCCCGAACCAAGTACGACGCCGGTACCCTCACCTGCGGTGGACACGCCCGCGGTTGGCGGGGATGCCACGTCCAGCCCGGCGACGGACCCGGGATCAATTCCGGCACCTGCAGGACCAACCCGGCCAGTCGCCGTCGAGCCGACCATTGAGAGCCCGCCGCCGGTGCCGACGATCGGACCGTCATGGGGTCCGGACGCCCCGGGCACGGTTGGTACGCCATCGGAAAGCGCAGGGGCTGGTGCTTCAGGACCGGCACCGAGCGAACCGTCAGCGTCCGCAGTCCCGACGCCGACTGCACCCGCCGCTGGACCCGCACCTTCCGCGCCGCCGTCGGAAGCGCCCACCGCAACGGTGACCCCGTCACCCAAGCCCACCGCAACAGCAATCCCAACGGCAACACCCACAGCCACCCCGACGGCCACAGCCACCCCGTCACCCAAGCCGACTGCAACGGCCACCCCGACCCCCACCAAGGCAACGGGACCCAGCGCAACTCCGACGCCGACGAGCCCTCCAACACCGTTCCCCGGCAAGACCCCCAGCGGCGACACCAACGCTGACAACGGCGCCCTCGCCCTGCTTCCCGACAGCAACACGGCAGCGATCCTCACTGTTTTCAACTCCATCAACAGCTACCGGGCTTCCCTCGGACTGGCCCCGGTGAAGTACCACGCAACCGTGGCAGGCCTCGCCCAGGAGTGGTCCAACAACATTGCCAGCCGGGAAGTGATCCAGCACAGGGCCAACTTCTGGACGGATCCCCGCGCTTTGAACCCGAACAACGGTGCCGGCGAGGTGATCGCCGTCCGTTGGGACCGCGACGCCGCACAGTTGGTGGAGTGGTGGAAGGGTTCTCCCGGCCACGATGCCGTATTGAGGGATCCCCGGTTCAACGTGATCGGCATCGGCATCACGTACACCGACGGTAACTGGCAGACCACGCCCAACCGCTTCACCATGTGGGGCGTGGTCAACTTCTTTGGCTACACCACTTTGCCGGCGGGAACGGTGACCAAACCGGGCGGGACAGTCACGCCTCCGGGAACGGTCACCCCGCCGGCTGATCCGGTGGCCGCCTGCGAACCCGGCGACAAATACCAGCCGCCCACGGTGGACCTGAAGTCAGCCGCCATCCGCAGCGGAGCCGACCTCGTGTCTGTCGCAGCCGACGGTTCGGTGTACTCGTACCCTTCCTTGGGCAACGCCAAGTACGGGGCGGCCCGGAAGATCGCCCAGGGTTTCACCGGGCTCAAGGAACTCTTCGTTTCGGACTGGGACCGTGACGGGGTGTTCGACCTCATCGCCCAGCGGACGGATGGACAGCTCCTGGTGTACCCGGGCAGGGCTTCGGGCGGGTTCGGCTCGCCCGGCGTCCTGGGCCATGGGTGGCAGTCGCTGACCCTCGCGGTGGGTCAGTGGTGCGCGACCAACCGCCTGCCGCAGATCGTGGCCATGGACGGTTCGGGCGGGTTGTGGCTCTACAAGAACTCCGGCATGACGTACATCCGAAGCCAGGCCGCCATCGCCACAGGCAATCCTGCGGTGCGGCTCAGCATGGTGGACTACAACGCCGATGGTTTCCAGGACCTGCTCACGGTGGAGGCCAGCGGTTACCTTCGCCTGTACCGCGGCAGCGGGCTGGCCACTCCACGCCAGGAAGCACGGCCGATTGTCGGTGCGGCCTGGACCGACTACACCGGCTTGCGTTCCCTCCAGGGAGTGGACGGGCCCGGCAGCACGGGCGTCGCGGGCTTGGGCACGAACGGCGTTCTGGAGTACTGGGACCTCACGTCGGGACGACTCACAACGCCCGTGTCCGTGGGCGGCGGCTGGACCGGATTCAAACTGGCGCAGTAGCAAACTGGCGCAGAGCCCTTCGGCCCGGCCGGCCTGATAACGAACGTCAGGCGGCAGGCCGCGATTCGATCACTGCCTTGAGCTGTTCCAGCTGGGCAACCTCGGCCTCCATGGTTTTCTGGACCATGCCAACCATCAGCTTTTGCAGGCCTTTGGGGTGGTATTCGAGGGCAAACCGGAGGCGCGTTGCAGGCCCCTCGGTGCTGAGGTAGTAGCCGCCCGTGGGGCGTGCGGGCCCGGCGATGACTTCGAAACGGACTTCCGCACCGGGCCGCGCCTCGGTGATCTTGAAGTCCGCGGCGATCGGACGGCCGCCGGGGCCTGTCAGCGTCTGCTGGTACACGGCACCTTTTTGGCCGCGCTCCCCTGATTGCAGCGAAATGCTGCGCACGCCGGAACGCCAGAGGGAATTGTTAAGGCCATCCATGAGGAACCCGTAAACGGTCATGGCGTCCCTGTTGATCACCACTTCATAGGCTGCGAGTGCCACGGAAACTTCTTTCGGCGTACGGTCGAATGGTCGTAGCCCGGTTCCCCATACACTGCAGCTAACACCTTCAGAATAATCAGCCGGACCTGCCTCCAACACGCACTCGGGCGAGCCTTGATCGAATGGTTACCTGACATGGCACCCCGGGGCGCGGTAGAGTGCGTGCCGCTGGCAAAAACAGATGTTGGGGGAAACATGCAGCTTCACGATCACCGCGCTCGGGCGGCAAAAGTACGACGACGGCTGGTCGGGCTCGCTGCCGGCCTCGCCGTGGTGACGGGCAGCGCAGCAGTCGCCGCACCGGCAAACGCAACAGCCGCCGCATCGGCAAGCGCAGCCCACATGACCCCGGCGCGGGTGGGTGCAACGCCCAACTCCGCACCGCCGTCGTCGGTTACCAAGGCGGCCCTGCCCGCCACCGTGAACCCGCTGCCAAGCGTGGACCCCATCAGCGACCCCGCGAGTTTCTCCGTGCTGGTGAACAAGTCCCGTCCGCTGAACCCCGCAAGCTACGCGCCGGGTGACCTCATCAATGCGCGCGGCTCAGGGCAGTACCTAAGGGCCGAAGCAGCGGCGTGGCTGAACGGCCTGTTCCAAGGGGCAGCGGACGCGGGCACGGGCGGGCTGTCGATCGTGAGCGGCTACCGGTCCTACGCCCAACAGCAGCAGGTCTATGCCTACTACGTCAGCATCTACGGCCAGGCATATGCGGACACCATTTCCGCGAGGCCGGGCTACAGCGAGCACCAGACCGGCCTGGCGGTGGACGTCGGCAACCAGAACGGTTCCTGCGGCCTGAGCACGTGTTTCGGGGACACCGTGGCCGGACGGTGGGTGGCTGCCAACGCGCACAAGTACGGTTTCATAGTGCGCTACCCCAACGGCTACACCGGAACCACGGGCTACAGCTACGAACCGTGGCATTTGCGGTACGTGGGAGTGGCACTGGCGACGGACATGAACCGCCGCGGCTACGCCACCATGGAGCAGTACTTTGCGGGCAACCCGGCCGCTGCCGCCAGCATCAAGTCCGGAGCGGACCTGGTGGCTGCCGATTCTTCCGGCCGCTTGCTGCGTTACCCGGCGACGGCGGTGGGCAGCTACGCGGCGCCGGTTCAGATCGGCTCGGGCTGGACGGGGCTGAAACAAGGCTTCGTGGTGGACTGGGACATTGACGGCGTGTACGACATCCTGGCCCAGTGGAACAACGGTGTCCTGGGCGTCTACCGGGGACTTCCCGGAGGTGGCTTCGCCGGGCAGGTTGTGGTGGGCAACGGCGGTTGGGACCGCATGACCATCACCGTGGGCAAGTGGTCGCACGCCCATCCCCGGCCTTCCGTGGTTGGATACTTCCCCGACGGCGTCCTGCGCTATTACCCCAACACGTTCGGTGGAGCACTCAGCGGCCCGCAGGTCATCGGCACGGGGTGGAACGGCCTCGAACTCACCATGGCCGACTGGGAGGGCGATGGCGCCAACGACATCATTGCCCGCAGGTCATCGGGAGCACTCATCAACTATCGCGGTGATGGCTGGGCCGGTTTTTACGGGCCGGCGATGACGGTCGGCACCGGGTGGCAATACATGCGGGTTCTGACGCCGAGCTTTGGTCTGACAGGCGCGGGAACGCGGGGCATCACGGCCCAGACCATGGAAGGCAACCTGTACAACTACGGACTGGGCCGCGGGCAGTGGACGACGTATGCACAGGTCGGCTCCGGGTGGAACAGCCTGAAGCTCTTCAAGTAGCTCGCGCGTCTGTCCGGAACAGCTCGTGAACTGCGCTAAGCTGGGATTCGCTCCGGTCACCAACCGGGACGAATGCGGGCGTAGCTCAATGGTAGAGCGCTAGCTTCCCAAGCTCGATACGCGGGTTCGATTCCCGTCGCCCGCTCAGACGAAGACCCCTTGCCTGTGGTTCCACGGGCAAGGGGTCTTTTCTTGTGCCGCCCCGAGCCTAAAATCGTAGGTACATCACCTACCCGGGAGGTCCCCCATGACTCTCACCGACGATGCTGGGGCGGGTCCGCTCGCCGTCATCCACCGCCTGTTGGAAGCCACGAACAAACACGATCTGGAAAGCCTGGCGGAGTGCTTCGCTCCGGGCTACGTCAACGAAACCCCGGCCCACCCCACCCGCGGATTCACGGGCCGCGACACTATCCGCAGCAACTGGGAGCAGCTCTTCACCGGAGTTCCGGACATCAAGGTCCGCATGGTCTCGCACAGTGTTTCCGCAGACCAGGTGTGGACGGAACTGCACATGCAGGGTGCCTGGCGCGACGGAACACCCCACGAGCTGACGGGCGTAGTGATCTTCGGTGTGGAAGAGCATGCCATCAACAGCGCCCGCTTCTATATGGAGCCTGTGGAGCATCTCCCCCGCGTCGTCGACACCGCGGACAGGGTCAGTCACCGGGTCACGCATGGCCGGCCGGCAACCCGGGAAGCACCGGCTGAAGCGGCACGGTAATCCACCGACGCCGGCCAGGCCTCAGGCGGTTTGTGTCCTCTCCACGATCCGCACCACGCGGCGACGGTCGCGCAGGTCCACTTTCAGCTGCAGGGAGGACCGGCGGGCGAGGACGACGGCGACCACCGCGGCTGCCGTTGCCGGAACGCCGCCTGCTATCAGGATGCCCAGCTGCGGCCCGAGGTGTTCGGCGAGCCAGCCCATCACCGGACCGCCAATTGCCTGGCCGCCAATGAGCACCACCAGGTAGAGGCTCATGACGCGACCCCGGATGCCCATGTTCGAACTTGTCTGGACCATTTGGTTGGCGGCAGTCAGGAACATGAGGCACCAGAACCCTGCAAGGACCATGGCCACGCAGAACCACACCATGGAGGGCATAGCCGCCGACAGGACCAGCATCAGTCCGTAGAGGCCCGCGGATACCACCACCGAACGCAGCCGGAGCTGGCGACGGCGCGCTGACGCCACTGCCCCCGTCAGCGCACCGAGCGCAACCATGGCGTTCAGCAGGCCGTAGCCTCCGGCACCGGCGTCGTACACGTGGTCCGCGAACGCGGCCAGCAGCACGGGCAGGCTCATCGCGAAAACCGCCACGAACCCGGCCATCAACCACGGCCAGTAGATGGTCGGCTTGCTGAGCGCGTAGTTCAGTCCTTCGCGCAGCATGCCCTTCCGGCGGGGCGTGGGCTGGCTGATGTGGAGCTGATCCTTGCGCAGGATGAAGAGCATGGTCACCGTGGAACAGCACGCCACGGCGTTCCCGGCGAAGGCCCAACCGGCTCCGACGGCGGTCAGGAGCCAGCCTGCCAGGGCCGGACCGATCAGCCCGCCCAATTGGAACGTTGTGGAGTTCACGCTGATGGCGTTGCGCAAGTACTTGGGACCGACCAGCTCGTTGACGAACACTTGGCGTGCGGGCTGGTCCAGCACGGTCACGAAGCCCAGCAGGAGCGCGATCACGTAGACGTGCCACACCTCCACCACGTGCGTCAGGGAGAGGATGGCCAGCGCTGCCGCCAGGATCGCGGCGGCGGACTGGCAGATGATCAGGATCTTCCGCTTTGCGAAGCGGTCGGCAATCATGCCGCCCCACGGTCCCAGGAACAGCGACGGCAGGAACTGCAGGGCCACGGTTATTCCGACGGCTGTGACGGAGGCGGAGAGCTGAAGCACCATCCAGTCCTGCGCGATGCGCTGCATCCATACAGCAATGACGGCAATGAAGTGGCCGATGGCGAAGATCCGGAAGTTTGGAACCTTCAGTGAAATGAATGTGTGGCGCCAGGGCAGCTTCTCGCTCACGACGGCGAGCGGCTGGGTGGCGGTGTCCGGCTTGTTTGTGCCCGGCTGGTTCGTGACCGGCATGGGACCAGCGGAGAGGGAATCGACGACGGGCTGGCTGACGTTTGCCGCAGAAGGCGGAGGGGGTGCCAAAGGAAGTCCTCGGATCAGGGGTTTTAGTGGAATGCCATTAACGCTAGGGTTGCCAACAGTAATTGTGGAAGCGTATTGCGGTGATAACTAAGATTGCGGATCGCAATGGGACGTCCGCCACTCCGCCTTCCGCCAGGCCTCGAGGAGTTCCGTGTTTGAACCTGTCCAGCTCCGTTCTTTCCTCGCCGTGGCGGAAACGCTGAGCTTCACCAAGGCCGCAGAACGCTTGGGCCTGGCGCAACCCACCGTGAGCCAGCACGTCCGCAAGCTTGAGACCGCCGCGAAGCGCGTGCTGGTGGCCAGGGATACCCGCGAAGTCCGACTGACCGACAACGGTGACGCCATGGCCGGGTTTGCACGCAACATCCTGGCAGCACACGACTCCGCTGCCCGATATTTTTCAGGCTCGGCGATGAGGGGCCGCCTGCGCTTCGGAACCGCTGACGACCTGGCCATCACCGGCCTGCCCCGTATCCTCCGCGAGTTCAGGCAGCTTTACCCGCAGATCAACCTGGAACTCACGGTGAGCCAGAGCGACCAGCTGTACAAGCGCCTCAACGCCGGGCAACTGGATCTGGTGTTCGTCAAATGGGTGGCAGGCGCCAAGGACGGGACGGTGGTCCGGCATGACAACTTCGCCTGGGTGGGCCTTGAGCAGACTGTCCTGGAACCGGGTGCTCCGGTACCGCTGATCGCCTACCCCGCTCCGAGCCTGAGCCGGAAGCTTGCGATTGACGCGTTGGAGGCGGCAGGCCGGACCTGGCGTATCACGTGCAGCACCAAGCAGATCAGCGGCGTCCTCGCAGCGGTGCGGGCCGGCATCGGAGTAGCCGTCATGCCCGCTTCCCTGGTTCCGGAAGACCTGAAAGTCATCACCCAACGCTTCGGGCTGCCACCGGTGGGGGACGTCGACTTCACGTTGATCCGGAATCCCTTGGCCAACGCAGAAGTCATTGATGCACTGACCCAGGCGATCATGGGCAGAACGCTGAACAAGTCCACATAGCAGTCAGGCCTATCCCGGTAAGCGCATTCCCGGTAACCTTGGCCGATGATCGACCTCACTACGCTGGCGGACCTCACGCCCGGCATCTGTTCCGTCACGCTCCGCTCCGCAAGTATCGAAGAGGTGGTCAGCGTTGCCTCCGAGGCGGGACTGGCGGGCATCGAGTGGGGAACGGATGCGCATGTCACCGATACCGCTTCCGCGGAGAAGGCCCGGGAGGCCTCGGAGGAAGCCGGCCTGACCGCGCTTTCCCTCGGCTCCTACTATCGCGCGGGCTCGTTCGGGGACTTCGAGCAGGAGCTCAAGCTTGCGGAGATCCTGGGCGCACCGAGGATCCGGATCTGGGCAGGCGGGTCGGGCTCAGCCGACGCGGACGCCGAACTCCGGGACGCCGTCATCCGTGATGCCCGGCGGGTTGCAGGGCTCGCTGCCGAACGCGGAATCTCCATCGCTTTTGAGTACCACGCCAACACCCTCACCGACTCCCCCGAGGCCACCCTTGACCTCTTGGATCGCGTCGGCCAAGGCAACGTGGGCACTTACTGGCAGCCCGCCGTCGGGCTTTCCGATCAACAAGCCCTGGAGTCGCTCCACAAGGTCCTGCCCCACGTGGTGGGCGTCCATTGCTTCTCCTGGGGTCCGGAAGCTGAACGCCAACCCCTGCGGTCACGGAAGCAGCTGTGGCAGGCAGTCTCCGATGTGCTGAGGGGCAATGGGAAAGACATGGACGTAATGATCGAATTCGTCGCGGACGACCTCCCGGAAAACGTGCTCAACGACGCCACGTTCCTGCACAGCATCGCCCTCGGCGAGGACTAAGCCCGGGCACAGCCGCCGAGCCGGCATACCAGGATGGACACTGGCCCTGAACCTCGGTCACTCGGTGGGACGCCTTAACCCAATTGCCGACATCGTGAGATCTGCATGCCGATATTCTCTGGATGGCGTCCATGACGCGGTCTATGTTCTGGGAGAAAATCGGCTCATGATGTGCCACCCGGTTCCTTATGCCACGGACCACGCCCACGTCCCGGGCTAACCCTCGTACAGCGGCCGATGTTCCTTCGCTTTCGGGCACGTTCGGGAACACCGTGGTCAGCAAAGGATTCCAGATCGCTGTGTCGTACCGGCTGGAAAGCATTTGTTCCCAGAATACGAACTTGAGCTCTGGGATAACTTTGCCTGTTGTGGGGTTCCGGGAAGCTGCCTGCTGAACATCCCTGCGAGGCTCGTAGCGCCCGTGCTTTTGGGGGACGCTGTACAAAAAACGGTTGTCCCAGGGCCATCTCTCCAGGTACGTCCGCGTAAGTGCTTCGTGGATGGCGTTCCGAAGCACTACCTCAAACAAGTGCAACGGCAGCAGCAGTGCCGAAGCCAGCTCGGCGTTCCACTCGTACAAGTTGATGGCGTCATCGTGGCTGGCGCCTCTGCTTTGCGCCGCACGGTCAAAAGCTGTCAGTCGGGCAGGGGTGATGGCCCTGCGTATCTCGGCGTACTGCAATTGACCGGACCCGCCTATCTCGGTAGTGTCTTGCGTACACGCTTCGGGTTTTGAGGGCGAAAGCCTACGCTCGGAGATAAAAGAGATTGAGAAAATGCCACCCGATCGGGTGGCATTTTTCATGCTATCGACGCGCTCCATTCGGACCCAATCCGGCTCAGGCGCCTGTTGAAAACCGGGCACAGCCGCCGAGTTCGCCGCAACGCTGCGGTTCGTGGGAAAGCTTGGGGTGTCACTGCAGGTTTCCGGCGAACGCGGCGAAAAGCATCGCCCGGCCGACCTCAGGCGGGGTCGCCGGCAGGGACCTCAGTACTGCGTCGAAGCTTGAGGGACCCCGTGACAGAGCCGCCTTCCGTTGCTCCGGCAGCCAGGCGGCCGATCTCCTCCAACGGCAGGAACACGGTGGACAGGGCCGGACGGAAGTCGCGGAGGGTTTCAATGTCGTCGAACCCGGCAATGGTGGCGTCCCTCGGGATCCATACCCCCTTGGAACGGAGGGCCGCGGTAACGCCAATGGCCATGACGTCGTTGACAGCGAAAATGCAGAGGCGGTCCTTGGCTGAGGTGATCCGTTCGGCCAACGCCAGCCCGGCGTCGTAACCACCTGCACGGTTGAAGCCGGTCCGGATAACCTCGGCGGCAGGCCTGCCGGCTTCCGCAAGTCCACGCTGGAATCCGCGGACACGGTCGTCCGAGGTAAAGAGCCCTTCCGGTCCCGCCACCACCACGAACCCAGCGTCGTGGGAGTCTGCAAGTTCCCGGGCCAGATCGGCAGCGAGTTCTTCGTTGGGTACCTCCACTACGCGGTAGCCCTCGGTTGTTGAAGCACCCACCACTGGATGGCCGACCACCCCTACACGGCCACCGTTGCGGCAATAGCGGTCCAATTCCGCGGCGAGCCCGGCATTGGCCAGAGCGTCTTCGTCCCGGGCAGAGCGTGAACCGGCGATCACGATCGAATCAGCCCGCCGCGCCGCAAACGCGGCCACGGCTTCACGTTCTTCTGCGGGCGATCCGGAGGTGCTGGCCAACAGGACCATGCGGTTTTGCTCGCGGGCCGCACCCTGTACTCCTCGGGCAATCGCCGAGAAATAGGGGTCGGCGATGTCGTGCACGATGAGGCCGATCAAACCCGAGCTGGACTTGGCCAGCGCCTGGGCCTGCGCGTTGGGGACATAACCGAGCTTGTCCGCAGCCTGGCGGACCCGGTCGGCGATGTCCTCTGCCGGCTTGCGGGAGGATCCATTCAGGACGCGCGATGCCGTTGCCAGGGAAACCCCTGCCAGGCGCGCTACTTCGCTCAGTGTGCTGGCGGCCACAACGGCCCTCCTTCTCTGCGTGCGCCCGGGACTGGCGCTAGGGAAATTATGGCAGCATTCCTCCAATTCCGGGAAAGCGCTTGCCAAGCAGCCACGCCATAAGGCATCATCGATTCAGTGGGAATGCGCTTTCCCATCCTGCAGACATCCACTGCCCGCACCGTCGCGGCAGGCAACTTTAGGCACTTGGAGAAAACATGGGCTTCGAAACAAAGACGATCCGCATCGCCATGAACGGCATCACCGGCCGAATGGGGTACCGCCAGCACTTGCTGCGTTCCATCCTCCCCATTCGTGACGCGGGCGGCTTCACCCTGGAGGACGGCACCAAGGTCCAGGTGGAGCCCATCCTTGTGGGCCGAAACGAAGCCAAGATCCGTGAACTCGCCGAGCTGCACAAGGTTTCCGAGTGGACAACGGACCTCGATGCCGTGATCAACGATCCCACCGTGGACATCATCTTCGATGCCTCCATGACCAGCCTCCGCGCAGCCACACTGAAGAAGGCCATGCAGGCCGGCAAGCACACCTTCACTGAAAAGCCCACGGCCGAGACGCTTGAAGAAGCCATCGAACTGGCCAGGATCGGCAAGGAAGCCGGCGTCACCGCAGGCGTCGTCCACGACAAGCTGTACCTCCCGGGACTGGTGAAGCTGCGCCGCCTGGTTGATGAAGGGTTCTTTGGCCGCATCCTCTCCATCCGCGGCGAGTTCGGCTACTGGGTCTTTGAAGGTGACGTTCAGGCGGCACAGCGCCCGTCCTGGAACTACCGCAAGGAAGACGGCGGTGGAATGACCACGGACATGTTCTGCCACTGGAACTACGTCCTTGAAGGCATCATCGGCAAGGTCAAGAGCGTCAACGCCAAGACAGCCACGCACATCCCCACCCGCTGGGACGAAGCCGGCAAGGAGTACAAGGCAACGGCTGATGACGCTTCCTACGGCATCTTCGAGCTGGAGACCCCGGGCGGCGACGACGTCATCGGCCAGATCAACTCTTCCTGGGCCGTGCGCGTGTACCGCGACGAACTGGTTGAGTTCCAGATCGACGGCACGCACGGTTCCGCCGTCGCAGGTTTGAACAAGTGCGTCGCGCAGCAGCGCGCCCACACCCCCAAGCCCGTCTGGAACCCGGACCTTCCCGTCACCGAATCCTTCCGCAGCCAGTGGCAGGAAGTCCCCGCCAACGCCGAACTGGACAACGGCTTCAAGTTGCAGTGGGAAGAGTTCCTGCGCGACGTCGTAGCGGGACGCGAGCACCGTTTCGGCCTGCTTTCCGCGGCCCGCGGAGTGCAGCTGGCCGAACTCGGCCTTCAGTCCTCGGCCGAGCGCCGCACCATCGACATCCCGGAGATCAGCCTCTAATGACGTCCCTTATCCTCCCCACCGACGACGGCGGTACCCGCGAATACCGCCTTCAGGCGGCCACCACATGGGCCAAACCCGCTGCTCCCCTGACCGCACGGCGCGCTTATGCCGCAGCCCACGTCATCCCCGAGGTCGCTGCTGACAACACCCCCGGCGCCCCGGCCCAGCTCGACTGGGAAGCCACGCTCGCCTACCGGCATGAACTATGGTCCTACGGCCTGGGCGTTGCCGATGCCATGGACACCGCTCAACGCGGCATGGGCCTGGACTGGGCCGCAACCCAGCAACTCATCAAGCGCACCGGCGCCGAGGCCGCCTCGGTGGTGAGCGGCAACAACGCCGCAATCGCCGGAAAGTCCGTGCGTGACCTCGTTTCCTGCGGCGCGGGCACCGATCAGCTGGACATCGCCGCCCTTCCGGACGGCGCAGCCGGCATCAAAGCCGTGATCGAGGCCTACCGCGAGCAGATCGCCGTCGTCAGCGTAGCCGGTCCCAAGGTGATCCTGATGGCATCCCGCGCGCTGGCCAAAGTGGCCACCAGCGCCGACGATTACCTGCACGTCTACTCCACGCTCCTCCAGGAAGTCGAACAGCCGGTCATCCTGCACTGGTTGGGCACCATGTTCGATCCCGCACTGGCCGGCTATTGGGGCTCGGACGACGTTTCCGTGGCTACCGACACGTTCCTCAGCCTGATCCGTGAACACGCGGACAAGGTGGACGGCGTGAAGGTTTCCCTGCTGGATGCTTCCCATGAGGTTGGCCTCCGCGCAGCCCTTCCGGAAGGCGTGCGCCTCTACACGGGCGACGACTTCAACTACCCGGAACTGATCGACGGCGACGCCACCCACCACTCGGACGCGCTGCTGGGCATCTTCGCGGCCATCTATCCGGCCGCGTCGGTCGCCCTCCAGAAGTACGACGCCGGCAACGGTGCAGAGGGGCGCGCCATCCTTGATTCGACGCGTGAGCTGGGAAAGCACATCTTCAGCGCACCGACGTTCTACTACAAGACCGGAATCGCCTTCCTGTCCTGGCTCAACGGCAGACAGCCCGGCTTCCAGATGGTGGGCGGACTGCACTCCGGCCGTTCCGTGCTGCACCTCGCGAAGACCTTCGAGCTGGCAGACAAGGCCGGGCTCTTGAAGGACCCGTCGCTGGCAGCTTTCCGCATGTCCGATTACCTGCGGATCAACGGGGTGGCCGCATGAGCGACTTCTCGCGTCTTTCCCTCAACAGCGCCACCACCAAGAAGTGGACGCTCGCGGAAGCAGTCGACGGTTGCGCACGGGCGGGCATCCCGGCCATCGGCCCTTGGCGTGACCGCGTTGCGGAAGCGGGCCTGGACAAGGCAGCCAAGCTGATCAAGGACGCCGGCCTTCGGGTCTCATCACTGTGCCGCGGCGGTTTCCTCACGGCAGCCGATCCCGAGGGCCAGGCAGCAGCACTTGCCGACAACTTTGAGGCTGTCCGCGAGGCCGTGGCGCTGGATACCCGGGAGCTGTTCCTGGTGGTCGGCGGACTCGCACCCGGGGAGAAGGATGTTGTGGCTGCCCGCCAGCGCGTCGCGGACCGGCTCGAGGAACTGGTTCCCTTCGCCTCGGAAAACGGCGTGCGCCTGGTGCTGGAACCCCTGCACCCCATGTACGCAGCGGACCGGGCACTCATTTCCACCCTCGGCCAGGCCTTGGATCTTGCCGCGCCCTACGACGCCAGGGCCGTGGGCGTCGCCGTCGACACTTTCCATGTCTGGTGGGATCCGGAACTGAAGGCGCAGATCGAACGCGCCGGCCGCGACAACCGCATTGCTTCCTACCAGGTGTGCGACTTCAACCTGCCGATTGCCGCCGATGCGCTGCTGTCGCGCGGAATGATGGGCGACGGCGTCATCGACTTCGCGACCATCGGCACCTGGGTCAGGGACGCCGGATACACGGGTGACATCGAGGTGGAGATCTTCAACCAGGAGATTTGGGATGCGGACGGGGACAAGGTCCTGGAAACCATGAAGGAGCGCTACGCGGAGCTCGTGCTTCCGTACGCCTGAGACTTGTGATCCGTCAGGTCGGGAATCCCTGGCGGATCACAGCCAAACGAGCGGATCCCTGCCAAGGTCACGGCAGGGATCCGCTTTTGTTTGTGCCCCCCGGCAGGTCCAGGGTCCTAGGAGCTCCGCCCGCTTTCTCCCTTGCCGTGGACTTCACGGATTTCCTCACCGCTGCGGACCAACTCGTCTTCCTTTTCCTGCATCTTGTCGCTCTTCTTGGTGTCGCGCGGAGGCAGTTGAATGGTCTCTTCGGCTTCGATGCCGCCCTGCAACTGACGGCCCCGCTCCATCTCGGCGTCGAACTCTGCACCAAACAGGAGGGACATGTTCAGGATCCAGAGCCACAGCAGCATGATGATCACACCCGCAAGGGCGCCATAGGTCTTGTTGTAGTTGCTGAAGTTGGCAACGTAGAACCCAAAGCCGAGCGAGGCCAGGGCAAAGATCACCAGGGCGATCAGGGAGCCCATGCTCATCCAGCGGAACTTGGGCTGCTTCACGTTGGGAGTGAAGTAGTAGAGCACCGCGATGATGGCGACGACGATCAGGATCAGGACCGGCCACTTGGCAATGTTCCAAATGGTCAGGAACGTCTCCGACATACCGATGGCCCCGCCCACTGCTTCAGCCACCGGGCCGCTGAGGACAAGCATGGCCGCCACCAGGGCAGCGCCAACCACGGCCACGACGGTCACGGCGAGCATGGTGCCGCGCAGCTTGACGAAGCCGCGGCCTTCGTCCACCTCGTAGACTCGGTTCATGGCCCGGCTAAAGGCCGTGGTGTAGCCGGAAGCTGACCACAAGGCCACCAAAATACCGAAGACCAGGGCCAAACCTGCGGTGTTGGACTTAGTCAGCTCTTCGATGGGCTGGCGCATGGCCTCGACGCCCGGCCCCGGCGCGAATTGCTGGACGATGTCCAGGAGCGCCCCGGTCGTCTTCCCGGCATCGCCAAAGATACCGATCAGGGAAACCAGGGCGAGCAGCGCCGGGAACATGGAAAGGACCGCGTAGTAGGTCAAACCCGCGGCCGCGTCGGGGCACTGGTCCTTGGTGAACTCACGCAGCGTGCGCTTGGCAATGTACGTCCAGGTGGGCTTCACAAGGTCATTGGGACTGTCCGGCTTCCGGGAGTCCTCGGGAGAAGGGGCAGTAGCTGCCTTCGCGGTGCTGGTCTTTTCAGTTTCGTTAGTACTCATGAGGCACCTGTCCGTGGGGGATAGCTTGCGCGAACAACTGACCCAACAATACTAAGCATGCTGATTATCACAAGGGAAGTCCGTTGCCCCAATCAGGCCGGCGCCCACGGGCCGGCTTTCACAGTCCGCCCTAGGCGGTGCGGTCCGTCACCACCAGGCCCAGCGGCGACGCGATGACGGAGCGGATCACCTGCCCGGCAGCGCCAAGCAAGGTACCGGCGTGCTTGAGTCCGGACACCTTGAGGTCTTCGGGGCGCACCAGGCCCGGGGCGTGGCGCTCCACGCTGGCCAACACCGCGGGACGCAGCCACTCGGCGAGTTCGGCGAAGTGACCGCCCAGGACCACGGCTTCAATATCCATCAACCGGGCTGATGAGGCGAGCGCGACGCCCAAGTACTTTCCGGCGTCGTCCACTGCTTTGACGGCGCGCGGCTCCTTGTCCGCCAAGGCGGCCAGCAAAGCTGCCGTCCGTCCGGAGAGTGGACCGGGGGCAATCCCGGCAGCCTCGAACACAGCCTCCTGGCCCGCGAAAGTTTCCAGGCATCCCACGCCGCCGCAGGAACATCCGGACCCCTCCGGGTGCACCACAATATGGCCGAGCTCCCCGGCCGAACCGCCGGGGCCCGTGTAGAGCTCGGAGCCGATGATGACGCCGCCACCTACGCCTACTTCGCCGGAGACGTAGAGGAAATCGGGCTGGCCTGCCCCGTACCAAAGCTCGCCCAAGGCAGCGCTGTTGGCCTCATTGGACAAGCGGACACCCAGCGGCACATCACCCAGCAGCGCGTCCACGTTCAATTGCTCATGCTCCCAATGCAGGTTGGGAGCGGACAGGACAACACTGCGGGCCTCATCCACGAGGCCCGGAACGGCAAGCCCGCCTCCCAGGATGGCTATGTCCCCGGCAGCCGCGGCGCCCTTCGCCTCGCCGGCAAGTTCTGCGAGCTTGGCCATGACCTCGCCGGGTTTAAGACCACGGTTATGCGACTCCACAGTGGTGGTGAAGCGGAGGTTTCCCCCGAGGTCCACCAGCCCCACCGCGAGGTAATCCACGTTGATTTCCATGCCCACCACGCCCCGCCTGGGGCTGAGCTCCAGGCTCTGGCCTGGCCGGCCGCGTTCGCCGTCCCTGTAGAGGCCCACCTCGGAAACGAGCCCGGATTCCACCAACTCCGCAACCAGGCTGGACACGGCCGCCTTGGTGAGGCCGGTTGCCGCAGCCAGCTGCGCCCGGCTTGGCTTGGCGTCTCCCGTCCGGGCTATGGAGTCCAGGACCAGTGAAAGATTACGACGGCGGACGTCACCCACCCGCCCGGGCGCGGCGTTCTCATTCACTGGCATGGGACTTCCTCGCGGCTTGAAAGTTTCTTGTCGGATTCCATTGACCATGATCCATCATCACCCATATAGTTCAGATTGAAAACTAATTGGAGTGCTTTTCTCAGGTGCCTCCGTCCACGCATTGCAAAGGAGCAAGAATGTCCCCGCAACCCACACCCCAGGACCGTTTCACCTTTGGCCTCTGGACTGTTGGCTGGACCGGCAATGATCCCTTCGGTGTTCCCACCCGCGAGGCGCTGGACCCGGTGGAAGCCGTCCACAAGCTGAGTGAGCTTGGCGCCTATGGCATTACGTTCCATGACAACGATCTGGTCCCGTTCGACGCCACCGCGTCCGAACGCGACCTCATCCTCAAGAACTTCAAGGGCGCCCTCGCAGAAACGGGCCTCAAGGTGCCCATGGTCACCACCAACCTGTTCAGCCACACGGTCTTCAAGGACGGCGGCTTCACGTCCAACGACCGATCCATCCGCCGCTACGCCCTGAGCAAGGTCCTGAGGAACATCGATCTTGCCGCTGAGCTCGGCGCAGAAACGTTCGTCATGTGGGGCGGCCGCGAAGGCAGCGAGTATGACGGCTCCAAGGACCTTTCCGCAGCACTGGACCGCATGAAGGAAGGCGTCGACACCGCTGCGGGCTACATCAAGGAGAAGGGCTATGGCCTGCGCATCGCACTGGAGCCCAAGCCGAACGAGCCCAGGGGCGACATTTTCCTCCCGACCGTAGGCCACGCCCTGGCATTTATTGCCCAGCTGGAACACGGCGACATTGTCGGCCTCAACCCGGAGACCGGCCACGAGCAAATGGCAGGCCTGAACTTCACCCACGGAATCGCCCAGGCACTGTGGGCCGGCAAGCTCTTCCACATTGATCTCAACGGCCAGCGCGGCATCAAGTACGACCAGGACCTGGTGTTCGGCCACGGCGACCTCACCAGCGCCTTCTTCACCGTCGACCTCCTGGAGAACGGCTTCCCGAACGGCGGACCCAAGTACGACGGTCCGCGCCACTTCGACTACAAGCCCTCACGCACCGACGGTTACGACGGCGTCTGGGAGTCGGCCAAGTCCAACATGGCCATGTACCTGCTCCTCAAGGAACGTGCCGTTGCCTTCCGCGCGGACCCCGAAGTCCAGGAAGCACTCGCAACCTCCGGCGTGTTCGAACTCGGCGAATCCACCCTGGCCGCCGGCGAGACCACCGCGGACCTCCTGGCTGACGCATCAGCCTTCGAGTCGTTCGACGCCAACAAGGCCGCGGAGCGCTCCTTCGCCTTCATCAGGCTGAACCAGCTGGCCATCGAGCACCTCCTCGGCGCCCGCTGATTCATTCCATCGTGAAGTTGCGGTGGCCGGTCCGGCTTTGACCCCGGGCCGGCCACCGCACCCGATCCGTTTACACGAAAGATAAGAGAGTTATGCCCCTCGTCGCCGGGATCGACAGTTCCACCCAGTCCTGCAAGGTAGTCATCAGGGACGCAGCAACCGGCGCCCTGGTGCGCCAGGGCCGCGCAGCCCACCCGGAAGGCACCGAAGTCCACCCCGACCATTGGTGGAACGCGCTGCAGGAAGCCATCGCCCAAGCGGGCGGATTGGACGACGTCGATGCCGTTTCCGTAGGCGGCCAGCAACACGGCATGGTGTGCCTCGACGAGTCCGGCGAGGTGGTGCGGCCGGCGCTTCTGTGGAATGACACGCGCTCCGCTCCCGACGCCGAAGCCATGGTTATGGAGGCAGGCGAAGGAGATCCGGCTGGCGGCGCAGCGCAGTGGGCCGCGCTCACCGGCACTGTCCCGGTAGCATCCCTGACAGCCACCAAGCTGCGCTGGCTTGCACGCAACGAGCCGGAAAACGCCCGACGCACCGCTGCGGTTTGCCTGCCGCATGACTGGTTGTCGTGGCGGCTTGCCGGTCACGGTCCGGGATCGGGCCCCGAGCCGCTGCGCCTGCTCCGCACAGACCGCTCCGATGCTTCCGGGACAGGCTACTTCTCCACCGAACGCAATGAATTCCTGCCGCAGGTCCTTGAGAACACGCTGGGTCATGTGCCCCTGCTGCCCGTAGTCCTTGGACCACTGGAAGCGGGCGGCAAAACTCCCGCCGGCGCCCTGATCGGACCCGGCGCCGGGGACAACGCCGCAGCGGGACTCGGCGTCAGCGCCGCCGTCGGAGATGTCGTGGTGTCGATCGGCACCTCCGGGACAGTCTTTGCCGTATCCGATGTTCCGGCCAAGGACGCCAGAGGCCTGGTGGCGGGGTTCGCCGACGCCACAGGCAACTACCTCCCCCTCGCCTGTACCCTCAACGCCACCAGGATCTTCGATGCCACCGCATCGTTGCTCGGGGTTGACCTTGCCGAACTGGGCCGGCTGGCGTTGTCCGCTCCGGAGGGTGCCGGCGGCCTGACGCTCATTCCTTATTTCCAGGGTGAACGCACTCCGAACCTTCCCAATGCCACCGGCTCCCTTCATGGGCTCACGGTGTCCAATTACACGCCCGCGAACCTGGCGCGCGCCGCCGTCGAGGGTGTCCTGTGTTCGCTGGCCGACGGCCTTGCGGCGCTTCAGGCGCAAGGCGTGGCCGCCCGGCGGATCATCCTGGTGGGCGGAGGCGCGCAATCCGAGGCCGTGCAGCAGGTGGCCGCCGCGGCGTTCGGGCTGCCCGTGTCCGTGCCGGAACCGGGAGAGTACGTCGCCGACGGCGCAGCACGTCAGGCCGCCGGAGTCCTCACCGGATCGCTTCCGGACTGGGAGATGGAGGGAACCAACGTTGCCGCCGGTTCCCCGGACCCGGAGTTCCTGGCCAGGTACCGTCATTACGCCGCGAAGGCAGCCAACCACTGATCGGCGTTGCCGGTGCTCTATCGTGACAGGGTGAGCCCCGAACAATCCGCCCCCAGTCGGCCTCCGGTCATGGAAGACGTCGCCCGCGTGGCCGGCGTCTCCCACCAGACAGTTTCCCGGGTCCTGAACAACCATCCGAACGTCAGCGCAAAAACCAAAGAGCGCGTCGAGCAGGCGATCACCGAGCTCGGGTACCGGCGGAACACCGCTGCCCGCAGCTTGGTGACACGCCGGTCCCAGACCATTGGTGTGCTCGGGAGCGAAATGGGCCAATACGGTCCGTCGCGTACCCTGCTTGGAGTACAGCAGGCGGCGCGGGACGCCGGGTACTTCGTCAGCGTCGCCGGGCTGCGGGACGTGACACCGGAAACCATCAAGGACGCAGTGGCGCACTTCATGGACCAGGGCGTGGACGGCATCGTGGTGATCGTCCCGCACCCGGGGACGTTCGAGGTGTTGCACCAAGTCACAAGCCAAGTGCCCTTGGTAGCCGTAGGTGCCGTGGGGGACGAAGAGTTGAGCGGCGCCGCCGTCGATCAGCGTGAGGGGGCCCGGCTCGCGGTCCAGCACCTCATTGAACTCGGGCACCGCAGGATAGGGCACCTCTCCGGCCCCACTGACTGGATTGACGCAGCCGCCCGCATCGAAGGGTGGCAGGAGGCCCTGCAGGGGGCCGGGCTGGAGCCGGCGGAGTTGATCGAAGGCGACTGGAGTGCCGAATGCGGCTATCGCGAAGGCCTCAGGATCGCCGCCGACCGCACTGTGACGGCGTTGTTCGTAGCCAATGACCAAATGGCCCTGGGCGTCTTGCGCGCTTTCCACGAATCGGGAACACGGGTTCCGGAAGACATCAGCGTGGTGGGCTTCGACGACCAACCTGAATCTGCGTTCTTCATTCCGCCACTGACAACCGTCGCCCAGGATTTCGAAGAGCTGGGCCGGCGCTGCATCGATCTTATGCTCCACCTGGTGGAGAACGGCCCGGGCGTCACTGCCGCAACCGTGGCGCCCCGTCTGGTGACGCGCAAGACCACCTCCGCCCCTCCCAACTGAGTCGCAGCACTGCGCGTTTTGAGCCGTGAAAACGCGCACTGCTGCGACTCAGTTGGGGGCGGCGGTGAGTGGGGGGCTTGACTTGCTTGTTGTTAGCGCTAACAATTGCAGCAGACCCTTTGTCCGCCCCTTCACCCCTCCCCACTTCACCCGACCCCCGGCAACGAGGCCTTGGCCAGCCGGATGGAGAATCCCATGAACCCCGTAGAAAACTCACCCTTGGATCAGCAGTACGTCATCGGCGTCGATTTCGGGACGCTGTCCGGACGCGCGGTAGTAGTCCGCGTCTCGGACGGGCTGGAACTCGGCAGTGGCGTGTTCGAGTATCCGCATGCCGTGGTGTCCGAGGTACTCCCCGCTACCGGCGAGCGCCTCCCCGCCGATTGGGCCCTCCAGGTTCCCAACGACTACCGCGACGTCCTGCGCAACGCAGTCCCCGCCGCCGTCGCCGACGCGGGCATCGATCCAGAGAACGTCGTGGGCATCGCCACTGACTTCACGGCCTGCACCATGGTCCCGACGACGGCGGACGGCACTCCGCTGAACGAACTGGACCGCTTCGCTGACCGGCCGCATGCCTACGTCAAGCTCTGGCGTCACCATGCCGCGCAGCCCCAGGCGGACCGCATTAACCAGCTTGCGGAAGAGCGGACGGAAGCGTGGCTGCCCCGCTACGGCGGGTTGATCTCCTCCGAATGGGAATTCGCCAAGGGCCTTCAGCTGCTTGAGGAAGACCCCGAGATCTACGCTGCGATGGACCACTGGGTGGAAGCGGCGGATTGGATCGTCTGGCAGCTGTGCGGCACCTACGTTCGGAACGCCTGCACAGCCGGGTACAAGGGCATTCTCCAGGACGGGCAATACCCGTCCAAAGACTTCCTCACGGCACTCAACCCGCAGTTCGGGGACTTCGTTGACGACAAGCTCGCCCACCGCATCGGGCGCCTCGGCGAAGCGGCGGGAACCTTGACGGAGGAAGCTGCAGCCTGGACCGGATTGCCGGCCGGGATCGCCGTGGCTGTTGGCAATGTGGATGCCCATGTCTGCGCCCCTGCGGCGAACGCGGTCGAACCTGGCCAGTTGGTGGCCATCATGGGCACATCGACGTGCCACGTTATGAACGGGGACACCTTGCGTGAGGTCCCCGGCATGTGCGGAGTGGTCGACGGCGGAATCGTGGACGGGCTGTGGGGTTACGAAGCAGGGCAGTCCGGTGTGGGGGACATCTTCGGCTGGTTCACCAAGAACGGCGTTCCACCGGAATACCACCAAGCTGCCTCGGCTCAAGGCGTCAGCGTCCACGAGTACTTGACCGAACTCGCAGAAAAGCAGGAAATCGGCCAGCACGGCCTGATTGCGTTGGACTGGCACTCCGGTAACCGCTCGGTGCTGGTGGATCACGAACTTTCCGGCGTTGTTGTGGGCCAAACGTTGGCCACCAAACCGGAGGACACCTACCGGGCGCTGCTCGAGGCCACGGCATTCGGCACCCGGACGATCGTGGACGCCTTCCGCGACTCCGGCGTTCCGGTAAAGGAGTTCATCGTGGCAGGCGGGCTCCTCAAGAACAAGCTCCTCATGCAGATCTACGCCGACGTCACGGGTCTGCAGCTCTCCACGATCGGTTCGGAACAAGGCCCGGCGCTGGGCTCGGCCATCCACGCTGCAGTGGCTGCGGGCAAGTACAAGGACATCCGCGAAGCCGCCGCGGCCATGGCTGCAGCCCCGGGTGCCGTGTACACGCCCATCCCTGAAAACGTCGCGGCCTACCAGGCACTGTTCAACGAGTACCGGACCCTCCACGACTACTTCGGTCGCGGCACCAACGACGTGATGCATCGGCTCAAGGCCATCCAGCGGAAAGCGGCGTCCAAGGGAAGCGCATCAGCGATGGCCGGCGACGCACCGCCGTCGAACGCCGCGTCCCAAGCAAGCCAAGCACTGGAAGGTGCCACCGCATGAGCTCCCTCCAGGACACCATCGCCGCAGTCCGGCAAGAAGTCTGCAGGCTGCACGCCGAACTGACCCGCTACCAACTGGTGGTGTGGACGGCCGGCAACGTCTCGGGCAGGATCCCCGGCCACGAGCTCATGGTCATTAAACCGTCCGGCGTTTCCTATGACGACCTAACCCCTGAACAAATGGTGGTCACCGACCTCCATGGCGTGCCGGTCGACAGCATCACCACCGGCACTGGCCAAACCATCTCTTGGCACAATCCGGCCCTGTCGCCGTCCTCCGATACCGCTGCACATGCTTACGTGTACCGGAACATGCCCGAGGTGGGCGGGGTGGTCCACACGCATTCCACCTACGCCACGGCGTGGGCTGCCCGCGGAGAGGACATCCCCTGCGTGCTGACCATGATGGGGGACGAATTCGGCGGCCCGATCCCCGTGGGGCCGTTTGCGCTGATCGGTGACGACTCCATTGGCAAGGGAATTGTGGAGACGCTCAAGAATTCGAACTCCCCCGCGGTGCTGATGCAGAACCACGGGCCCTTCACTATCGGCAAGGACGCCCGTGCGGCGGTGAAGGCAGCCGTGATGTGCGAAGAAGTGGCCAAGACCGTCCACGTTTCGCGCCAACTTGGCGAGCCGCTGCCGATTGATGAAGCCAAGATCGCCTCCCTGTTCGACCGCTACCAGAACGTCTACGGCCGCTGAACCAGGCCCACCCCAAACTTCAGGAGAACTCATGCCCCACAACACATCGGCCAACAGCACATCCCTCGACCAGTTCGAAGTCTGGTTCCTGACCGGCAGTCAGCACCTCTACGGCGAGGACGTCCTCAAACAGGTCGCTGCCCAGTCACAGGAAATCGCCGAGGCCCTCAACGCCAACAGCAACGTTCCGGTCAAGCTCGTGTGGAAGCCCGTCCTCACCGACTCGGACGCCATCCGCCGGACAGCCCTTGAAGCCAACTCGGACGACTCCGTGATCGGCGTGACCGCGTGGATGCACACGTTCAGCCCGGCCAAAATGTGGATCCAAGGCCTGGACGCCCTCCGCAAACCGCTCCTGCACCTGCACACCCAGGCCAATCGGGACCTGCCGTGGGCGGACATCGATTTCGACTTCATGAACCTCAACCAGGCAGCCCACGGGGACCGCGAATTCGGGTACATCCAGTCCCGCCTCGGCGTGCCGCGGAAGACCGTCGTCGGGCATGTCTCCAACCCGGAGGTCGCGCGCCAGGTGGCCGCGTGGCAGCGCGCCTCCGCCGGTTGGGCGGCGGTCCGGAACCTGAAGCTGACGAGGTTCGGCGACAACATGCGCAACGTCGCCGTCACTGAAGGCGACAAGACCGAGGCCGAACTCCGCTTCGGCGTCTCGGTCAACACCTGGTCTGTCAACGAACTCGCCGACGCTGTCCACACCGCGGAAGAGTCCGACGTCGACGCCCTGGTTGCCGAGTACGAGCACCTTTACGAGGTGGCTGACGAGCTGAAAGCCGGTGGCGCCCGCCACGAGTCCCTCCGCTACAGCGCCCGGATCGAGCTGGGCCTCCGGAGCTTCCTTGAGGCCAACGGCTCGGCCGCGTTCACCACATCGTTCGAGGACCTGGGCGAACTCCGCCAACTCCCCGGTATGGCAGTGCAACGGCTCATGGCCGACGGCTACGGGTTCGGGGCCGAGGGCGACTGGAAGACCGCCATCCTGGTCCGCGCCGCAAAGGTCATGGGATCCGGGCTTCCCGGCGGTGCCTCGCTGATGGAGGACTACACCTACCACCTGGAACCGGGCAGCGAAAAGATCCTCGGCGCCCACATGCTTGAAGTCTGCCCGTCCCTGACCGCGAAAAAGCCGCGTGTGGAGATCCACCCGCTTGGTATTGGCGGCAAGGAGGACCCCGTCCGGATGGTGTTCGACACCGATGCCTCGTCCGGCGTCGTCGTTGCGCTGTCCGACATGCGCGACAGGTTCCGCCTGGTCGCGAACGCTGTGAACGTCGTCGACCTTGACCAGCCGCTGCCCCACCTGCCGGTGGCCCGCGCGCTCTGGGAACCCAAGCCGGACTTCGCCACCTCGGCCGCCGCGTGGCTCACCGCCGGAGCGGCGCACCACACGGTATTGTCCACGCAGGTAGGTATGGACGTGTTCGAGGACTTCGCCGAAATCGCCCAAACCGAACTCCTCACCATCGACGAAAGCACCACCATCAAACAGTTCAAGAAGGAACTCGCTTGGAACGCGGCCTACTACAAACTGGCAGGCGGCCTGTGAGCACGGAATTCACCCTTGAAGCCGGCGGTTACAAGGCCGTAGTGACGGAACACGCTGCGGCCTTGCGGGTGCTGCAGTTCCACGGCCGGGACTTGGTGGTTCAGTTCCCGGAAGGGGGGCCCATCCCCGATTACCGGGGCATCATCGCCGCGCCGTGGCCCAACAGGATCGAAGACGGCCAGTACACCTTCGACGGCGTCACCCACCAGCTCCCCGTCAATGAACCCGAGCGTGGCGCTTCTTTGCATGGCCTCGCCTTTCCGCTCGACTGGACTGCGAAGGAGCACGACGCCGGTTCGGTCACGCTGACGTGTGTGGTGGGACCAAGCGAGGGCTACCCCTTCGTGCTGGAACTCACGGCGCAGTACGCCCTGGATGAAAACGGGCTGCACAGCACGGTCCGCGCCGCGAACATCGGGGAGTCCGCAGCTCCCTTCGGCGTGTGTCCGCATCCGTACCTGGTGGCCGGCAGATCGCCACTGAACGAATGGATCCTCGAAGTCCCCGCAGCCACGTTCCTTGAGGTGACGCCGGACCGGCTCCTCCCCATTGAACTGGCGTCTGTGGAAGGTCATGAGTTCGACTTCCGCTCCCCACGTGCAATCGGCACCACCGAGATCGACCACGCGTTCACGGACATAGCGTTCGACGGCGGGTCGGCGCGCCTGTCGCTACGGGACCCGGCGGGCGCCGGCGTCGGAATGGCGTGGGACGAACGCTGCCCGTGGCTGCAGATTCACACGGCGGACAAGCCGGCTCCCCTGCCCAACCGGATCGGACTGGCAGTGGAGCCCATGACGTGCCCGCCGGATGCCTTCAACAGCGGCACGGACCTGATCCGTCTGGAACCGGGCGCAACCCACTCCGCGTCCTGGAGCATCTACTCCCTGTAAACCCAACTGGGTCGCATTTGTGCGCGTTTTGAACGTTCAGAACGCGCACAAATGCTACCTACTTGGGGGAGCCGGCGGTACTTTGGCGCACCACGAGTTCGGGCGTGAAGACGACGGCGCGGTGCTTGGCTCCGCCGCTCTCCTGCTCTTCGGCGAGAAGCTCGACGGCGGTCCGGCCCAGCGCCTCGGTGGGCTGCCGGATGGAGGACAAGGGCACGACGGCGGAGACGGCGAAGTCGATGTCGTCGTAACCGATCAAGGCGATGTCTTCGGGGATTCTCACCGTTCGCAGCATGGTCAGTGACTGCATGACGCCAAGGGCAAGGAGGTCGTTGGAGCAGAAGACGGCTTCAGGACGTTCCTCCGGCGAGCGCTCCACCAGGCTGTTGCCCACCTGGCGCCCGGCAAGGACGGTCTGGCCGGCAGAATCCAGTACCTCCATGGACGCATCGGATTCTTTGGCGACCGCACGCTGCGCGCCCTTGAGTCGGTGGGCCACCTGGCGGATGGACGGGGTACCAACAAAAGCCAGACGACGGCGGCCGATGTCCAGCAGGTGCCGGGCGGCCAGGTAACCGCCTTCCTCATCATCGACGGAGACTGAGCTGCAGCGATCGCTGTCGGCGAGTTGATCCACCAGCACCGTGGGCACGCCACGTTCCCGCAAGGTATCGATCCGGGCCGTGACGTCCCCTACGGGTGAGATCAGGAGTCCTTGGACGCGCTGTTCCTGGAAGAGGTCCATGTAGTGGGCTTCGCGGGCAGCGTCTTGGCCACTGTCCCCCACCAGGACCACGCTTCCGAGCGCGGTGGCCGCATCTTCGGCGGCCCGGGCCACTGAAGAGAAGAAGGGGTTGCCGACATCGAGGACCACCAAGCCGATGGTTCGGCTCTGGCCGGCGCGCAACTGGCGTGCAGCGTCATTGCGCACGAATCCGAGCTCGGCAATGGATTTGAGAACGCGCTCCTTGGTCCGCTGCGAGACCCGGTCCGGGTAATTCAGCACATTGGACACGGTGCCCACGGCAACCTTGGCGTGGATGGCAACATCTTTGATGCTGGCTGTTTGGGACATGCTTTCCGGTCTCCCCCGTCGTCTTGTCCGGCTATATGAACGCCCTTGACACCCCCTTCCTTGCGAGGGTAATTTGAATCGTAACAAATGAAACGATTCAAAACCGAGTAACCCCGGAGAACCGCAGATGAGGGTATGTTTCCGCTCCTCAGTTCAGCCCGAACTGATGGATGAGTACAGGCGCCGGCACGCAGCTGTCTGGCCGGAGATGCTTCGCGCATTGAAGGACGCCGGATGGAACAACTACTCACTGTTCCTTGCTCCGGACGGGCAGCTCATCGGCTACCTGGAATGCGAGGACTACGCGGACGCTCAGGCCCGCATGGCCCTCACCGAGGTCAACGCCCGTTGGCAAGCCGACATGGCAACCCTCTTCGCGAACAGCGACGTACCGCCGGATGAGGGATTCGAAATCCTCGACGAAGTTTTCAACCTTGAAGACCAACTGGCTGCGGCCAGTCACAGCACCCACCAGAAGGAAGAAGCATGAACACCACGGAATCGGCCCTGGGCCGCTTGGGAGAACTGGCCATCGAAGTGCCGTCCTGGGCCTACGGAAATTCGGGGACCCGGTTCAAGGTCTTCGGCACCCCGGGGACCCCGCGCACGGTCCAGGAGAAGATCGCGGACGCGGCGAAGGTCCACGAACTGACGGGCCTGGCGCCCACTGTTGCGCTGCACATCCCGTGGGACAAGGTGGACGATTACTCCGCTCTGCGTTCGTATGCAGAGGACCTGGGGATTGGCCTGGGCACCATCAACTCCAACACGTTCCAGGATGACGAGTACAAGTTCGGCTCCCTGACCTCGTCCAACGAGGCCGTACGCCGCAGGGCCATCGAGCACCACTTGGAGTGCATCCAGATCATGCACGCCACCGGGTCAAAGGATCTGAAGATCTGGCTGGCCGATGGCACCAACTACCCTGGCCAGGACGACATGCGGGGCCGTCAGGACCGCTTGGCCGACTCGCTTCAGGAAATCTACGCCGCCCTGGGTGATGAGCAGCGCCTGGTGTTGGAGTACAAGTTCTTCGAACCGGCTTTCTACCACACCGATGTTCCGGACTGGGGTACCTCGTACGCGCAGACCCTGGCCCTGGGTGAGAAGGCGTTCGTGTGCCTGGACACCGGCCACCACGCCCCGGGGACCAACATCGAGTTCATCGTGATGCAGCTCCTGCGCCTGGGCAAGCTGGGCTCGTTCGACTTCAACTCCCGCTTCTACGCCGATGACGATCTCATTGTGGGCGCGGCTGATCCGTTCCAGCTCTTCCGCATCATGCACGAGGTCATCCGTGGCGGCGGCTTCGGGAAGGATTCCGGTGTCGCGTTGATGCTGGACCAGTGCCACAACCTGGAAGAGAAGATCCCGGGCCAGATCCGCTCGGTGCTCAACGTGCAGGAAATGACTGCCCGCGCCCTGCTGGTGGACACCGCAGCGCTGAACGAGGCGCAGCGTGCCGGGGATGTCCTGGCAGCCAACAGCATCTTCAACGATGCCTTCTACACCGATGTCCGTCAGGCCCTTGCCGAGTGGCGTGAATCCCGCGGCCTGCCCGCCGACCCGATCGCTGCCTACAAGGCCAGCGGCTACCAGAAGAAGATCAACGAGGACCGCGCAGGCGGCCAGCAAGCCGGATGGGGCGCATAAGTAGCCATGAACAAGACTGTTGAAGACCTGATCACCCGTTCCAACCGCCTCGGCGCGGACAAGCGGAACACCAACTTCGCCGGCGGCAACACCTCGGCCAAGGGTTTCGAGAAGGACCCCGTGACCGGCCAGGACGTTGAACTCCTCTGGGTTAAGGGCTCCGGCGGCGACCTGGGCACCCTGAAGGCCGAAAACCTCGCAGTACTTCGGCTCGACCGGCTCCAGGCGCTCAAGTCCGTTTACCCCGGCGTCGAGCGTGAAGACGAGATGGTGGCCGCGTTCGATTACTGCCTGCACGGCAAGGGCGGCGCAGCACCGTCGATCGATACCGCCATGCACGGCCTCGTGGACGCAGCCCACGTTGACCACCTGCATCCGGACTCGGGCATCGCCATTGCGACGGCGGTGGACGGTGAAGCGCTGACGTCGAAGATCTTCGGCGACAAGGTGGTGTGGGTTCCCTGGCGCCGACCCGGCTTCCAGCTCGGTTTGGACATCGCCGCGATCAAGGAAGCCAACCCGCAGGCCGTCGGCACCATCCTGGGCGGCCACGGCATCACCGCCTGGGGCGCCACCAGCGAAGAAGCCGAAGCGAACTCCCTCTGGATCATCGACCGGGCCGAGAAGTACATCGCAGAGAACGGCAAAGCCGAGCCATTCGGCCCCGCCCTCCCCGGCTACGGCGCCCTGCCGGAGAAGGAGCGCCGCGCCAAGGCGGCGGCCCTGGCCCCCGTGATCCGCGGCCTGGCCTCCACGGACAAACCGCAGCTGGGGCACTTCAGCGATGACGCCGTCGTGCTTGACTTCCTCGCCTCCACCGAGCATCCACGCCTCGGCGAACTCGGCACGTCCTGCCCGGACCACTTCCTCCGGACCAAGGTCAAGCCCCTCATCCTGGACCTGCCCGCGGACGCGTCCATCGAAGAGTCCGTGGCCCGCCTGAAGGAACTGCACGCTGAATACCGCGAGGATTACCAGGCGTACTACGACCGGCACGCCGTCCCCAGCCGCTCCCTAACCTCGCAAGCTCGGCCAGGGGACCCGGCGGCCGTGGGCCCAGCCTCACCCCCAATGCGCGGCGCGGACCCGGCGATCGTGCTCATCCCCGGGGTGGGTATGTTCTCCTTCGGTAAGGACAAGCAGACCGCCCGCGTGGCCGGGGAGTTCTATCTCAACGCCATCAACGTCATGCGCGGCGCCGAGGCGATCTCCAGCTACGCCCCGATCGAGGAATCCGAGAAGTTCCGCATCGAGTACTGGGCACTGGAGGAAGCCAAGCTCGCCCGGATGCCCAAGCCCAAGTCCCACGCGACCCGCATCGCACTGGTCACCGGCGCGGCTTCCGGCATCGGGAAGGCGATCGCCACCCGATTGGCGTCCGACGGCGCGTGCGTAGTGATTGCCGACCTGAACCTTGAGAACGCCCAAGCCGTCGCCGAGGAACTGGGCGGTCCCGACGTCGCCATCGGCGTCCAGGCCGACGTGACCAACGAAGCCCAGATCAACGCCGCCATCGCCGAAGCCGTGCTCGCCTTCGGTGGCCTGGACCTGGTGGTCAACAACGCCGGCCTGTCCATTTCCAAGCCGCTGCTCGAAACCACCGAGAAGGACTGGGACCTGCAGCACAACGTCATGGCCAAGGGATCGTTCCTCGTCTCCAAGGCCGCAGCGAAGGTCATGATTGACCAGGGCCTGGGCGGAGACATCATCTACATCTCCTCCAAGAACTCCGTGTTCGCCGGACCCAACAACATCGCCTACTCCGCCACCAAAGCCGACCAAGCCCACCAGGTCCGGCTCCTCGCTGCAGAGCTGGGCGACCACGGCATCCGCGTCAACGGCATCAACCCCGACGGCGTGGTCCGCGGCTCCGGCATCTTCGCCGGCGGCTGGGGCGCCAAACGCGCAGCGGTCTACGGCGTGGACGAGGAAAAGCTGGGCGAGTACTACGCCCAGCGCACCCTCCTCAAGCGCGAAGTCCTCCCCGAACACGTGGCCAACGCCGCAGCCGTGCTCACCAGCAACGAACTCTCCCACACCACCGGCCTGCACATCCCCGTGGACGCCGGCGTCGCAGCAGCGTTCCTCCGATGAGCACTGCATTTGGCGATATCGACGGCGGGCGGCCCACCTCCGGTGTGTTCGCCGCCGTCGATATCGGCGCGTCCTCCGGCCGCGTCATGCTGGGCCGCGTCTGCCCCTCCACAGGCGCGACGCTGGAGACCGTGCACCGTTTCCCCAACGGAGTGGTGGAGCTCGACGGCGGACTCCGCTGGGATTTCGACGCCCTCTTCGCGGAGGTACTTGCAGGCCTCCGCGCGGCCGCGACTGTGGCAGCCGGAAACGGCGAGCGGATCCAAAGCATCGGAATCGACACCTGGGCCGTGGACTACGGGCTGGTGGACGCTTCCGGGAAACTGATCGCCCCACCGTACAGCTACCGGGACGAGCGAAGCCGGTCTGCCGTGGCGCGCGTGCACGCGCTCATTCCACCGGAGCAGCAGTACGCCACCACTGGCCTGCAGTTCCTGCAGTTCAACACCATCTACCAACTGGCTGCAGAGCCCTCCCTCGACGGTGTGCAGGCACTGCTCATCCCGGACCTGATCGCTTTCCTGCTGACCGGGCAGCGTCGGACCGAGGCAACGAATGCCTCCACCACCGGGATGTTTGATGCGGTGACGGAGGAATGGGCCACGGAATTCCTGGATGTACTGGGGCTTCCGCGGGACATCTTCCCGCCACTGATCCAGCCGGGCGAATCTTACGGAACCCTGCGGCCGGACATCGCCTCACAGCTGGGCATGCCTTCCGGTACCCCCGTGGTTGCCGTGGGCTCGCATGACACCGCCTCGGCTGTTGCCGCAGTCCCTGTCGAGCAGGAAGAGTTCGCCTATATCTCCTCCGGAACGTGGTCCCTGGTGGGCCTGGAGCTGAAGCACCCCGTGCTCTCAGAAGAAAGCCGGGCCGCGAACTTCACCAACGAACGCGGAGTCGACGGCACCACCAGGTACCTGCGCAACGTGGGCGGGCTGTGGCTACTAAGCGAGTGCCAGCGCACCTGGGCAGCCCAGGGATTCACCCAATCACTCCCCGCACTGCTGGACGCGGCTGCCGCCCTGCCTCCTGGCGGACCGCAGATCAATGCCGAAGACCCCGCTTTCACCGCACCGGACAACATGCCAGAACGCATCCGCTCAGCCGTGCGGCACAACGGTGACGTGCTCCCCGACCGTCCGGCCTCCGTCGTGCGTTGCATCATGGACAGCCTCGCCGCGGGATACGCCCGGACCCTCAACGACGCCGAACGCCTCACAGGCCGTACCGCCGGCGTGGTGCACGTGGTGGGTGGCGGATCGCAAAACAGGCTGCTCTGCCAACTGACAGCGAATGCCACGGGCAGGCCGGTGGTCGCCGGGCCGGTTGAGGCCACGGCCCTGGGCAACGTGCTGGTCCAAGCCCGCGCCGCCGGCGTGGTGATCGGCGGGTTGACGGAATTGCGGGCGCTTGTTGCGTCAGGGACGGAACTGGTGAGGTACGAGCCCGTGGAGGCCCGGATCGTTCAGAGTTCCTCACGTTCCAGCACAGGCCCGCACTGAAGAATGTAACCGAAAGGTGTCATAATGAAGTCATGGACATGAGTGTTGAGTCTATTGGCCATGCAATTCGCGAGCGACGAAAGGCTTACGGCTACACCCAACAGGATTTGGCTGACGCAATCGGCACTTCCCGTAAGTTTGTGGTCGATCTGGAGGGGGGCAAGGGTGGGGCATCTTTTGGCCTGGTCCTGAAGACCATGAAAATCCTTGGCCTGAGCATAACCTTGGACGACAACCGTGCCCACGAATTCGCCGAAGACTTTACAAAGACAATTAATGAGGGCGACTTTCACTATGCCATTCGCTTGCTGGGTGAATACGCTGCTTCCTCACTCTCAGCCGGACGAGCGCTCATGCCAAATGCACCCTCCTTCGCGGACGATGCCTACTGCACCGCACTTGGCGCAGTCACTCGGTGGGTAGCAGCTAAGACCGGCACCCCAGCGCCCAAATGGGCGAAGAACGCCAAGGCGGCAACGCAACCCGTGTTCCTGGCCGAGAAGCTCCATCCGGTCAGCGAACGAATGAAGGAGCTCATTCGTCGTGAAACTCCGTATGAGATCGCTGCAATGAACGTATGGATCCGCGAGCGGGACTTGGCGACGGTGTGAGTGCATTGAGTGAGTTTCGACGTTCAGACGTGGTTAGGTTGCTCCAGGAGCTAGAGGCTCGCCTCGCATCCCGTGGCGTCTCGTTGGACATCCAAATCATTGGCGGGGCCGCGCTCCTACTCCACGGTCTTCTTGATCGCGCAACCACCGACGTCGATGCCCAATACACCCCCAGCGGTGTGGTGGATGCAGTAGCTGCAGACATGTCCCAAGAGTACGGGTTGCCCCCAAAGTGGTTGAACAACCGCGCAGCAGCGTTCCTCCCTGACGACGCCCAATGGATTGTTGGTCCGAAAGGAACCTCTTCGGCGGTGAGACTCGCCGACTTGCCCACCCTGGCTGCAATGAAGATAGCGGCGGAGCGAGCCAAGGACATCGAGGACCTTGGGCATTTGGTGTTGGCCATGGGCATTGATGATGCTGCCGAATTGGTGCAACTGGCTTTTCAAAAGTATGGCGAGCATTCAGTGACACTGAGCGCCCCCACTGAAAATTACGAAATTGTCGCCGAAGAGGCAATTGCCGCCGCCCGGGCCCTGCGCCGACCACCCATTTCCCCGTAATTCATGCCGCCCAGCGGTTCATGCACCGCGAGCGCAGATCACTGACCTCGAACGTCTCCTACGTCACAGCGGCCGTGAAGCCCCCGCGCTAAACTGAACGCATTATGATCCGCACAATGTTCAAGTCCAAGATTCACCGTGCCACGGTGACCCACGCCGATCTCCACTACGTCGGGTCGGTCACCGTCGATCTGGATCTCCTGGACGCCGCCGACATTCTTCCCGGCGAACTCGTGTCCATCGTGGATATCACCAACGGTGCCCGCCTGGAGACGTACACCATCGCCGGCGAGCGCGGATCAGGGGTCATCGGCATCAACGGTGCCGCAGCCCATCAGGTCCATGTGGGCGACCTCGTCATCCTCATCACTTATGCGGAGATGACTACTGAAGAAGCCAGGTCCTACGAGCCCAAGGTGGTTCACGTGGGGAAGGAAAACCAGATCCTGCAGCTCGGCAACGATCCCGCCGAGGCCCACACACCCGGACTGATGCGGCCCCCGCATGCCTTGAACAACGCGGCTCACCTTAGCTGAACCAGCCACAAACCAAACCTCGACGGCGGCACTCACCCTGAGTGCCGCCGTCGGCGTCTGCGCGCGTGAGTGGGCCCTCGAGTGCGTGCGTCCGGATAACGGACCTCAGCACTGAAAACGCTTACTCGTGAATAAATCTGATTAGGCTGAAGGCGTGATCCACATTTACGCAGCCTGTCCCCTGCCATGATCGGAGTCTTGTCCGGGTTCTTCGTGGTGTGGGCCATCATCCTGGTGGGAATGTTCGTGGGGCGCCGAAACATCCTCGGTGACAACGCGAGATCCGTGCTCAGTTCGCTGACGTTCTTCGTCGCCAGCCCTGCCTTGCTGTTCGAAACGTTGAGCAAAGCCAAGCTTCACGAGGTCTTCGCCGCGCCGCTGCTGGTGACGGCAGTGGGAGCGACCATCACGGGTCTCTTGTTTTTCCTGATTGCGAAGTTCTGGCTGAAGCGCAGCCTTCCTGAATCGCTCATGTCCTCGATGAGTTCGTCTTTGGCCAACTCGGCCAACCTTGGCATTCCCATCGCCGTGTTTGTCCTGGGCGACGCCAGCTACGTGGCGCCGTTGCTCATCTTCCAACTGGCATTTTTCACGCCCATGTATTTGATGGCGTTGGATGCGAGCACCAGCAACCATCGCACCACTCCCCTGCGGTTCGTCCTGATGATCGTCAGGAATCCGATGATCGTGGGATCCGCATTGGGCCTTGTGGTGGCTGGTACCGGCTTTCAAGTCCCCCAACTGATCCTCGAGGCGATCCACTTGATTGGCGGGGCGGCGATTCCGGCCATGTTGATGGCTTTCGGTATGAGCCTGAACGGTTCCAAGCCGCTGCAAAACTCCGGGGGCCGGCGCTTGGACACCCTGCTGGCCAGTGCGTTCAAGCTGCTGGTGCATCCCCTGATCGCGTATGTGTTTGCCCGCTTCGCCTTGAACATGGACGGGCACGCGCTGTTCGCGGTGGTGGTGACCTCTGCCCTGCCGACAGCACAGAACGTGTTCGTTGCCGCCAACCGATACCAAGCGGGCATCACGGTAGCGAAGGACACCGTCCTGCTCACAACCATCGTGGCTGTCCCCGCGATGATCGCAGTGGCGTTGTTGCTCGCCTAGTCCCCAACTGGATCGCAATTGTGCGCGTTTAGCGGCGTGTAAACGCGCACAACTGCGACCTGGATGGGCTACTCGACGTCCGCCTTCGCCAAATTGAGCTCCAGGAGTTGGGCGCAGCGGATAAATCCCAGATGCGAGTAGGCCTGGGGGTGGTTGCCAAGGTGGGTCTCCGTGCCGGGATCGTATTCCTCCGGCAACAATCCCGTTGGACCGAACAAGGCGACCAGGCGGTTGAAGAGCTCCAAGGCATCGTCCAAACGGCCCACTGCGAGGTAGGCCTCGATCAGCCACGTGGTACAGATGTGGAAGCCACCCTCCAAGCCCGGCAGGCCGTCGTCGTACCTGTACCGGAAGACTGTGGGCCCCACGCGCAGTTCCCGTTCCACTGCGGTGACCGTATCCAGGAAGCGCTGGTCGCGGACATCCAGCAGGCCGGACAATCCAATGTGCAGCACTGCGGCGTCCAGGTCGGGGCTGTCATAGGCCACCGTGTAGGACGCAACGGAAGAATCCCACCCTTCCCGCAGGACTTCATCACGGATGGTCTCAGCGGTTCCCGCCCAATCGGCATGCGGCATCCGACCATGCAAACCCGCCGTGCGGACAGCACGATCCAGGGTGACCCAACACATGACCTTGCTGTAGACATGGTGCCGGGGCGGTTTGCGGGCCTCCCAGATTCCATGGTCCGGCTCGTGCCATCGGGCGATGACGGCGTGGGCCATCTGCTCCATGAGGAACCAGTGGTCATCCGGCAGGAAACCCCGCCGTTCCGCCAGGTCATGGATCAGTTCCGCAATGGGACCGAAGACGTCCAACTGAACCTGGTGGTCAGCCGCGTTGCCGATCCTGACCGGGCGCGAACCGGCATACCCCGGCAGGCTGTCCACAATTGCTTCGGTGGAAAGCGGCGCCCCCGTCACCGAGTACAACGGGTGCAGCCATTCGGGCCCCGGGGCGTTCTCCAGGATCCGCCCCAACCAGCCGAGGAAGCCCTCCGCTTCCTCCGTGGACCCGAGGCCCACCAACGCATTCACGGTCATCGAGGCATCACGGAGCCAGCAGTAGCGGTAGTCCCAGTTCCGCGTGCCGCCGATCCCCTCCGGAAGCGACGTGGTGGGCGCGGCAAGGACAGCCCCGGTGGGCTGGTGGACCAAGGACTTCAGAACGAGCGCCGAGCGTCTCACCAGTGAAGTCTTAATGGCCGGCAACCGGAGCGATTTGACCCACTCCCTGGAGGACTGCCCGACGGCGGCGCGCCTGGCCGGTTCTCCGTCCGGATCCGGAGGGGCGGATTCTGTATCACCGCAGCGCAAATTGAGCACAACCGGCCCGGACCCCAGATATACCTCCGCGGTGGCAGTTGCGTGCCGGCTGTCACTGGTGATGGTGAACTCAACGCCCGGCGCGGACAGGATGATGGGATCCGAGGTGCCCACAACGTGGATCTCATCGCCGCGGATCTCCATGTTGAAGGGAGCGCTGGCGTAGTCCGGGCGGGGGGCGAAGACCACCCTGACCGTGCCGTTTCCGGACAGGACCCTGACCAGGCTGGTGATGCCGTCCGGTGCCGGTTCGAGGTAGTCGGTCACGGTGACATCGGCCCAGCGGGTCTCCACGATCATGGTGTTGTCCACGTAGCGCTGCGCGAGGACCGCAGAGGGTTTCACGGGCTCGATGCTGAAGTGACCTGCCGGCTCGCCACCGAGGATGTGTGCGAACAAGGACCCGGAATCGGGCAGCGGGTGACTCATCCAGCAGACCTTCGCGTCCGGGGTGAGCAGCGCCGTGGAGGTGCCGTTCCCAATCATCGAGTGCCGCTCCAAACCAACGGCGTCCTCACCAAAGAGCCACGACCGCCGCAGTTCGAACAACAAAGCCAGCACCCTCGCGAAGGCTTCGGGGTCCGGAATGGTGTGTGCCGCCGTCGTATCTCCCGGCCCGACGTGCAAGCCAAGGTCCGGTCCGCGCAGCGTGGCGAGCGCCCGTTCGTCGCTCTCGGCGTCCCCGGCGTAGAGAGCGGCTGTAACGCCCAAACGGGATCGGAGCTGTTCAAGTGCCTTGCCCTTGGCAGGTTCTTCCACCGTGAGGTCCAGGACGGTGCCGTCGACGATGAAGTAGAGGCCGTACTGGATGGCAATGTGCTGCGCCTTGTACGTTACGCGTTCCACCACATCCTGCGTGGCGGGGCGGGTGCGGACCGCCACGCCTACGGGTTTGCGGACTATGCTGACGCCCTTCTCGAAGCCAACGGCCTCACTCAACGCCGTAGCCACCTCATGCAGCAGGTTTTCGGTGGCAAGGGATTGCCCGTAGGCGAATCCCATGTCGAATTCGACTCCATGGGACCCCACCAAATGCACCTCCGCCGGCAACCGGGAAACGGCGGCCAGGTCCCGCAATGACCGCCCGGAGATGATGCCTGCATGCGTGTTGGGAAGCGCCGCCAGCGCACGCAGTGCCACGGCCGCGCTGTCCAAGGGCAACGTCTCATTGGAAACGCCTTCGGCCTCACACAGCGTGCCGCCGTAATTGCAGGCCACCAAAAGGCCCGGAACCCTGGACAGGACTTTGAGGTCAGCCATCAACTCCGGGGTGATCCCTTGGTCCTCCTGGGGACGGACAAACGAACGGAGTAAACCAAGCGGCAACGAGTTCATCAAGAGCGCCGAATCGGCAACTGACTGGTTCAACGGCGTCGGCATGGCGGTTCCTTCCGGAGTGGATAGGAATAGTTTCCGCCCGAAGGGTTTCCCTCGTATAGCTCTGTAATTGCGTATGTGTAAAAGGAGGTCCTAGGCCGGGACCAGACCCGCCACCTCGGCCACCAACTCGACCGACCGCAGCCGCTCCTGAGTCCCCACGCTCTGGTGCGCAACGATCAGTTCATCCGCATCCGCATGCTTGGCGAATTCGTCCAGGTATTCCCGCACAACGTCGGGGGTTCCCACGGCGGAGAACTTCATCATCTGGGCGATGTGCTGCCCCTGCGGGGAGTCAAGGACCATATCCGCCTCGTCGTCCGTGAACTCGCGTCCGCCGCCAAAAAACAGCGCCACCCTGGCACGCTTCACGGCGAGGTGGATTGCCTGGGCTTCTGCGTTGGTGTCAGCCGCTGTCACGTTGACGCCGGCAATGACGTAGGGCTCGGACAGTTGCTCGGAGGGCTTGAAGTCGCGGCGGTAGATAGCCACTGCGTCGCGCAGGGCGGCGGGCGCAAAGTGTGAAGCGAACGCGTACGGCAGTCCCAGCCGGGCAGCCAGCTGCGCACCGAAAAGCGAGGAGCCCAGAATGTACAGCGGCACGTTGGTTCCCTTGCCCGGAGTCGCCTCCACGCCTTGGATCCGGGTAGGACCCGTGAGGTAACCCTGAAGTTCCAGGACGTCCTGCGGGAACGAGTCGGCAGACATGTGATCGCGCCGCAAAGCACGCATGGTGTTTTGGTCGCTGCCCGGAGCACGGCCCAGGCCGAGGTCGATGCGGCCCGGGTGGAGTGTTTCCAGCGTCCCGAATTGTTCGGCGATGGTCAGCGGCGAATGGTTGGGCAGCATGATGCCGCCTGCCCCCAACCGAATGCTGTTGGTGTGCGCTGCCACGTGGGCGATCAGCACGCTGGTGGCGGATGAGGCGATGGCGGACATGTTGTGGTGTTCGGCGTACCAAACCCGGCGATATCCCAGCTCTTCCGCCTTCTGCGCCATGGCCACACTGCCCGCGAGGCTTTCCGCCACTGTCTGGCCCTTCCCGATGGTTGCCAGGTCGAGGATGGAAAGAGGAACAGTCACAGGGGTACCGGCCTTTCGGAGTGGTTCGCGTCGGCCCGTTGGCGGGCACTTAAGCGACAACGACGGCGTTGCCCGCCTTATTTCTGTGAGTTACGTCGCGGTTCTCCAAAGCGTCCAAAATGCCCCGCTTTGTGACCGGGCGGGACGCGTGATTACCGGCTGTGACCCCCTGTATCTCCGCGTTTCATAGCGCTTTGACCGCTCTTTGCGCCCTACCGGATAGTGGCAGCGACAAGTACGCATCGAACTTCACCCAAGGGGTACCCATGGCACGATTCACAACCAAGACCGGCGTCACCGTGGCGCTGGCAGTCACTGCTCTCTTGGGCCTCGCGGCCTGCTCGGATCCCGGCGCGACGGCGGCAACCGGTTCCGGCTCCGCTTCGGCGAGCGCCACTGCCAAGCAGTTCAACCTCTCGCCGGTACAGGACCGGATCAAAGTTGACGTGGATTCTGCAGCCGCTGCACAGGTTCCCGATGCCATTAAGGCTGACGGCAAGCTCACGGTGGTGACTACCGGCGGAACCCCTCCCCTGAGTCTTTTCGCGTCCGACAACAAGACCCTCATCGGCAGCGAGGTGGATATCGCGTACGCCGTGGGCGGGACCTTGGGCCTTGAGGTGGAAGTCCTGCCGGTGGCGTGGGCCGATTGGCCGCTGGGCGTGGAGTCGGGCAAGTACGAGGCCGTGCTTTCCAACGTGACAGTCACTGAGGCCCGCAAGGAGAAGTTTGACTTCGCCACCTACCGCAATGACCTCCTGGGGTTCTACGCCAAGAGCGATTCGGACATCTCCCAGGTCAAGGAAGCCAAGGACGTAGCCGGAAAACGCATCATCGTGGGTTCCGGTACCAACCAGGAAGCCATCTTGGTCCGCTGGGACGAGGAGAACAAGAAGAACGGACTGAAGCCCGTTGATTTCCAGTATTACGACGACGACTCCGCCTCCCAGCTTGCCCTCCAGTCAGGCCGTGCGGACCTCACGTTCGGCCCCAACGCCTCAGCGGCCTACAAGGCTGCGCAGGACGGCAAGACCAAGCAGGTAGGAACGGTTGAAGGCGGCTGGCCCCTGAAAGCGGAGATCGCCTTCACCACCAAGAAGGGCAACGGTTTGGCGGTAGCCGCCCAGAGCGCCCTGAACAAGCTGATCAAGGACGGCAACTACGGCAGGATTCTCGAGCGTTGGGGCCTTTCCTCCGAAGCCATCCCGGCTTCGGAACTGAACCCGGCAGGCCTGCCCAAGAAGTAGCAGGGCACGGTGGTTCCAGGACCTGTGAAGGGTATGCAAACCTACGTGGCCGGCAGTAGCCACCGGTGTTTTACTGTTCACTATGACTGAGTTGCTGAAGCAGCACCCCAACGAACCGCACAATGACAGCATCGCGGCACGCTTGAACTGGCTGCGCGCAGGCGTCCTCGGAGCCAACGACGGCATCGTGTCCGTGGCCGCCACGGTTGTGGGCGTCGCGGGTGTTACCAACGATGTCACCCCCATTCTGGTAGCCGGCACGGCCGCCGTCGTGGGCGGGGCCGTTTCCATGGCCCTTGGCGAGTACGTCTCCGTCAGCAGCCAAAGCGACAGCCAGCGGGCCTTGATTGAGAAGGAACGGAAGGAACTCCGTGACGATCCCGAAGGCGAACTGGCGGAGCTTGCCTCCATCTACCAGGCCAAGGGCCTCAGCGAAGCCACCGCGCGGACGGTAGCCCGCGAACTCACCGAGCATGATGCCTTGGGCGCCCACCTGGAGGCTGAACTGAAGATCGACGAGGCAGAGGTAGTCAATGCCTGGCATGCGGCCTTCGCCTCGGCAATTGCCTTCACCGTTGGCGTAGTGCTTCCGCTGCTGGCCATCCTCCTCCTGCCGGCCGAGGTCCGGATCCCGTTGACGTTTGTGGCCGTGGTGGTGGCTTTGGCCATCACCGGCACGGTCAGCGCCAGGATCGGTGGCAGCTCGAAGCGGAAGGCCACGTTGCGCTTGGTCATCGGCGGCGCCCTTGCCATGGCCTTCACCTACGCTGTTGGCCTGCTGCTGGGCACCACGGGGATAGCCTGACCTCGCCTCCAGGACCTGCCTCTAGGACGTCGATGCGTCCCGCAGATGGTCATTGTTGCGCATCCGCACGGCCACCACTGCGCCGGAAGCCGCGGTGATCGCTGCGACGACGGCGACTGCTGCGGGGATGCCGTAAAGGTCCGCGAGCACTCCTGACAGGAGGGCACCAACGGCGAACCCGCCGTCGCGCCATAACCGGTACACCCCTACGGAGCGCGCCCGCCAGATGGGGTGGGCAACGTCGCCGATGGCGGCCAACAGTGTTGGGTACACCAATGCGGTACCGAGGCCCAAAATAATGGCTGCGGCAAGCCAGGGTCCGAAGTCGTGGGCGAAGGCGAAGATTCCCAAGGCCACGGACTGAACCAGCATGCCGGCCGTAATGAACCATTTGCGGCCGCCGCGGTCTGAAGCCGCACCGGTGACCAGTTGTGCCAAACCCCAGGCGGCCGGGTAAGCGGCGGCCAGGATGCCAATTTGCCCAAGGTTCAGCCCGGCGCCAGCGAACAGGACGGGGAAGAGACCCCAGGCCAAGCCGTCGTTGAGGTTGTTCACCAGTCCGGCCTGGCTGGCTGCGGACAGGGAGCGGTCCTTGAAACTGGTCAGGGTAAACACCTGCCCGGTGGTCAGGCTGCCGTGGGCCCGTGATTGAGTAGCGACGTGACGGGCAGCTTCCGTTTTTACGTGGTGGTGGGTTTCCTTCACGGCGAGCACCGTCAGGCCCAGGCCCAGGGCGATGAAGGCGGCCCCGAGCAGGAAGGGGGCTGGACGCAGGCCGTAGGCGGTGGCCAGATAGCCTGTGGCGAGTGCAGTGCCGGCCACGCCGAGGTAGCCTGCGGCCTCGTTGAAGCCCATGGCCAGTCCACGCTGCTTGGAGCCCACCAGGTCCATTTTCATGATGACGGCGGTGGACCAGGTGAGCCCTTGGCTGATGCCCAGCAGCACGTTGGCCGCTACGATCCAGGACCAGGACGGGCCGGCAATGAGAAGAATCGGAACGGGGACCGCCACCAGCCAGCCGGCGACGAGGACAGGTCTGCGGCCATACCTGTCAGAGAGCGTGCCGGCAAAGTAGTTCGTTACGGCCTTGGACAAGCCGAAGGCCAGGATGTAGGTCAGCCCGCCGGTGTACTGGTCCAGGTGGAATTCCTGTGCGGCGAGAAGGGGCAGCACGGTGCGTTCCTGGCCCAAGGTCCCGCCTACGAGGGCATTGACGGCCACCAGCAACATGAACTGCGGCAAGTTCTCCCGTAAGCCCAGTACGGTTCGTGGAGAGGGCGCATCGTACTTTGGGATGTCGCTGGCCATGCGCGGGGTGCTCCAAATCCGGTGTGCGGGCAAAGGGTGCCCGGGCACGCTTGGGGGAAGCGTACCCGGGCGGGGCCCGGACAGGAGGGGGGACCTGCCCGGGCGGCTTGGGGGTGGTTAGACGGCGGGGACGCTGTTCTTCCAGGAGTTCCAGGCTGCGTAGCTGCCGTCGAGTTCGACGACGTCGTACCCGGCACGGCGCAGGGCGCTGGCGGCGACGGAGTTCCGGACGCCGGACTGGCAGTAGCTGACGATCGTGCCGTTGGCGGGCAGTTCGTCCAGGTGCCACATGACACGGCCGCCGCTGAGCTGGTACGAGCCCGGGACGTGCCCGGCGGCGTACTCAGTCTTGTTGCGGACGTCCAGGACCATGGCAGCGTCGAAACCTTCGAGTTCCTCAGGCTGGATCAGCTTCGGGGTGGTGGTGGGCAGCCCGTCAATGCTGGTGAGGTAGCCCGCCACGTTGTCGATGCCCACGCGTACCAAGTGGTCCCACAGGTCCATCGCCTGCTCCTGGTCTGCGGCGAGGAGCACCAGCGGGTTCTTGTCAGTTTCCGGGTTCACCACCCAGGCACCGTAGCTGGCCACGGACTTGCCGGCAGGGACATTCAGCGATCGGGCCACGGTTCCCTCGTGGACTTCGCCGTTGGAACGGGTGTCGATGAAGGTCAAGGTGTCCTCGGCCAGGCCTGCTGCGACGGTCCCGGTGGAGAGCTCCGGCAGTGGGGTGCGTTCACCCATGACCACAGGGCCTTCACGGTTTTCGCGCTTCATGCGGCCGAAGTAGGCGTGTGCGTCGGGTTGGCCGTCGAGGAGTTCGTCGATGAAGCCCTGCTCGTCGTCGGCTGCCAGGTAGGGACCCCACCAGGCGTAGAGCCGTTCGTAACCAACCGTGGAGGACGGGATGGCCCCGAGTGCTTTGCCGCAGGCGCTTCCGGCGCCGTGCGCGGGGTGGACCTGAACGTAGTCCGGCAGAGTCAGGAACTTATCGCGCAGGCTGGCGAAGAGCTGCTTGGCGCCCTCGAAGCGGGTGTCAACGCCGCCGGCTGCTTCATCCAGCAGGTCCGGCCGGCCCAGGTCTCCGGAGAAGACGAAGTCACCGGAGAGCAGGTAACCGGGCTGGTCGCTGAACGCGCCGTCGGTGACCAGGAAGGACAGGTGCTCCGGGGTGTGCCCGGGGGTGTGCACGGCCTTGATGCTGATGTTGCCCAGGGTGATGGTGTCCCCGTCGTAGAGCCGTTCACCGTCGAACTGGTACTGCCAGTCCGGGCCGCCTTCGCCGGAGACATAGATCTTTGCTCCGGTGGCGGCAGCCAGCTCGCGGGTGCCGGAGAGGTAATCGGCGTGGATGTGGGTCTCGGTGACTGCCACGATCTTCATGCCGTTCTTCGCGGCCAGGTCCTGGTAAACGGCGATGTCGCGGCGACCGTCCACGACGATCGCTTCGCCTTTGGCCTGGCAGCCGATCAGGTAGCTGGCCTGGGCAAGGTCTTCGTCATAAATGCGCTCGATAAGCATGGGGTGCTCTCCTTCAAGTGAAAGGGGATGTTGGGGCCTACATTCAGTACAGATACCCCCTGGGGTATCTAGCAACCGCGCTGCGGTCGGGGTTTTTCCTGCAGGAGGGCCCTGGCGCCAGGCGCAGGAGGCCTGGCGCTTCGTTGGGTTTGGCAGGTGCCGGCGGCCGGTTTTCCGGAACCTGGATCAGGCGTGCTGACGGCCGGCTTCGGCGCGGGCTTTGTCCATGTCCAGGTTCTTCACGGCCTGGATGACTTCCTCGAGTCCCGTCGCGTTGAGGGCGCCCGGCTGGGAGAAGACGAGGGTTTTGTCCTTGAAAGCCATGAGGGTGGGGATGGACGTGATGTTTGCCGCGGCGGCGAGGGCCTGTTCGGCTTCTGTGTCTACCTTGGCGAAGGTGATGTCCGGGTGGCGTCCGGCGGCGGCGCCGTAGGTGGGGGCAAACATGCGGCACGGGCCGCACCAGGCTGCCCAAAAGTCAACGAAGACGATCTCGCTGCTCTCCAGGGCTTGGGCAAATGTGTGTTGGGTGATGTCAATGGTGGCCATGGCCTGGTGTCCCTTCGGGAGGTTTGGTTGCGCCCGGTTGGCTGGTGCCGCTGCCGGGTCAGGGGTTTAGGTGGTGGGAAGTCCTGCGCGGGTCCAGGCGCTCATGCCGCCTGCCATGGTGTCTGCTTTGTAACCGGCGCCGTTGAGGGCATTGGCGACGGCGGCGCTGCGGTTGCCGCTGCGGCAAACGGCGATCACGGGGACGGCAGGGTCAAGCTCGCCCAGGCGGGCCTGCAACTGCCCCATGGGAATGTGCAGGGCGCCGGGGATCATGCCCTCGGTGACTTCGAAGTCCTCGCGGACGTCGAGGATCCGGGCACTGGCGCGGCGCTGCTCGGCTTCGGTGATGGTGATTTCTCCAGAGCCCAGGAGTTCCTCGGCCTGGGCCACGGAAATGGTTTGGTAGGGCTTGCTGAAGGCCTTCTTGAGGGAATCGAAAAGTCCCATGGCAATTCCTTTCTGTGGTGCCCGGGTCAGACGGGCGACGGGACATCGGTACTGCGGCGGCCGCGGTTCCGGAGCGGGCAGGAGCTCACGAAGAACCAACAGATGCCTGCGGTTACCGCGGTGAGCCCCGCGACACCGGCGGCGATGGGCCACTGCATTCCGGCGGGGGCCTGCTGGATCAGGACGAAGGTACCCATGGCCAGGACGAACCAGCCGAAAGCCTTGCGCAGGGCCGTCTCCGGGATGCGCCCGGCGAGTTTGGCGCCGATCAATGAGCCCACGATGGCCGCGACGGTCACCCCGAGGGTGATGCCCCAGTCCAGCTGGACGGTAGTGAGGTAGCCCGCGAGGCCTGCAAAGGACTTCATGGCAATGACCACCAGGGACGTTCCCACGGCCACCGCCATCGGCAGGCCACCCAGCAGCGCCAGCGCCGGCACCACGAGGAAACCGCCGCCCGCGCCGACCAGGCCGGTCACGAGACCGACGACGGCGCCGTCCAGCAGCACCCTGCCAAGGGGCAACTCGTGCTTGACAGGCGCCGCTCCGCCGTCGTTCTTTTTCTTCCGCCCACGCAGCATGGCCAGCGAGGTGGCCACCATCATGATGGCGAAGGCGATGAGCAGTATCTGGCCGGGGATGTGACCGCCGAGGAGGCCGCCAACAAACGCACCCGCCATGCCGGCGGCACCGAAGATCAGTCCGGTCCGCCACATCACCCTGCCCTTGCGGGCGTGGCTGATCACGCTGACCACCGAAGTAACGCCGACGACGAACAGGGACGCCGCGATGGCTTCCTTGGCCTCGAATCCCGCCACGTAGACCAGGATTGGCACGGTCAGGATCGACCCGCCACCGCCCAGGACTCCCAGCGAGAGCCCGATGACCACCGACAGGGCCAGGACCAGGAGCAGGGTGAGGCTCATCAGGCTGCGGCTTCCGTGCTCTTGCTGCCGGCGGCGGGCAGGGCCAGGATGGCGCTTTCGCGGGTGGGCTCCTTGGCGGCCTTGTTCCACGGCATCGCGGAGATGGCCTTGCCCATGGCGCAGGTGTTGGTCGCAGCAGAGAAGGTCAGCCCGGTGCCGATAACGCCCGCGAGGGTCCGGATCTTGGGAGAAATGAACTTACCGCCGGCCAGGCCCAGCACCACCAGGGAGCCGGCCACCAGGCGCACCTGGCGTTCAAGGTCCCAGCGGTCCTTGCCCTTGACCACGTCGCCGCCGGCCGCGGCGTACCCCGGAGCCCCGCCCGTGAGGACGTACGCGGTGTCAATCCCGGACTTGGCAAGGCGCTGGCGGGCCTGCTCGGCGCGGACGCCGGACTGGCAGACCAAAACCACCCGGGAGCCAAGCCGGGCGGCGAGCTCGTCGGTGTGCTCGGACAGCAGCGACAGAGGCACGTTGTAGGAGCCGCGGATGTGCATGGACTCAAATTCGGCAGCGGAGCGGACGTCGATGACCACGAGGTCCTGATGCTCCTTGATCCAGGACTGCAGCGCCTCAGGAGCAAGGGCGGTAACAGCGGATGCCGTGGAAGGGGAAGTCATGAATGGCCTCTCGATTCGAGTGAACAGGTGAATACCCCACCGAGTATTACAGATACCCCCTGGGGTAGTCAAAACACCCTAGGGGGTATAGGCTGGGTCCAAGAAACCGCATTACTTTGGAGTACCCATGGAACTGAATCCCACCGAACTGACCCCCGTCATCAACCGGCTCAAGCGCGCCCAAGGCCAGCTCGCGGCCGTCACCCGGATGCTCGAAGAAGGCCGGGACTGCAAGGACGTCGTCACCCAACTGGCGGCAGTATCCAAGGCATTGGACCGCGCGGGCTTCGCCATCATCGCCACCGGATTGGAGCAGTGCATCGTCCAAAAGGACGCAAGCATGGACACCAAGGACCTGGAGAAACTCTTCCTCTCCCTGGCCTGAACCCTTCCTTCCGACAATCCCCTGCCCGGCCCTACCCAAGGAGAACCATGACGTACACCCTCGCCGCGACCGTTGCCCTCCCCTGGTCTGATGTTGTCGAGAAGACCCGGACGCCCTGGCTGAGCAGGGCTTCGGAATCCTGACCGAAATCGACGTCCGCGCCACCTTCGAGAAGAAGCTCGGAGCCGAAGCCGCCGACGCCGTCGGAGACTATGTCATTCTCGGCGCCTGCAACCCCGCCCTGGCCAGCCGCGCCCTCGCGGCAGAGCCTCAGATGGGGGCATTGCTCCCATGCAACGTCGTGGTGCGCCGCGCCAAGGATGCAGACACCACCACGGTCGAGGCCATCGACCCGCAAACCATGGTCCAACTCAGCGACGCCCCATCGGTCAAGGAAGTGGCTGACGACGCCGGCACCCGCCTCCGTCAAGCACTCGCGGACCTCAGCGAAGCGGCCAACTAAGAGAGACCGGGCTAGAAATGCGCCGGATCCGTGTTCGCTCCGCACAGCACGACGACGACCTTCTCACCAGCGCTCGGGGCATAAGCCCCGGAGAGCAGGGCCGCGTACGCAGCCGCGGCCCCATGCTCAACGACGATTCGATGCCCTTCCCATAGCCTGCGGCGGGCCTCAATGATGGCCTGGTCAGTGACCAGCACGCTCTGCACGCCCGTCCTGCGGGCAACCCCGAAGCCGATCTCCCCCAGCCTGCGGGCACCCAGGGAATCGGCTGCAATGCCTGAAACCGGTACGTCCACGGGCTCGCCGTGTGCCAATGCGCTATGGAGTGTAGGCACTGTTTCCGGCTCAACTCCTACAACCCGGGCCCGCCCCTCGGTAGCGGCCGCTATGCCACCCATCAACCCGCCGCCGCCGACAGCGACGAGGATGGTGTCGACGTCGGGCAGTTGCTCCATCACTTCAAGGCCCACACCACCGGCGCCCGCCACAATCTCCGGCTGGTCATAGGCATGGCAGTAAACGGCGCCGCTTTCTGCAGCGAAGGCGACCGCCGCAGCATAAGCCTCGGCATATTCGGATCCGCCTTGAACCACCCTTGCTCCGATTGCGTACAGCTTGTGGACCTTGTTGGCGGGAGCGGACTCCGGGACGAACACCGTGGCGGGAACACCCAACTTCGCAGCGGCGTAGGCATTTGCCAGGCCCGCATTGCCGCCGGAGGCAACAACCACCCCGACCTCGGGGTTGAGCTCCCCGTTCTCCCGGGCAGTGAGCAGCCTGTTGAAAGCACCACGGGCCTTGAACGAACCCGTGTGCTGCATGTACTCACACTTAAACCACAGCGGGTACGTCCCTTCATTGCCGCTCGCCGCCATCGGGGTGTGGCGGACCCAAGCGGCCGTCCGGGAATACGCTTCCTCAACCTGTTCGCGAGTGACCATCCGACTGCCCCTTTCGTTGGGTCTCATCCTACGATCGGGACCGCGGGCATCGCGGATGCGGCCCTCCAGTTATTCATCAGTCCACGCAATATTCGGCGGAGTCCCCGCCCAGAGGTAAGGAACCTGCCCAAGATCCCCGCGAGTGAGGTAGCCTCAGCAGAGACCCACGCACTATCGATGCTGGCTTCCGGGGGGAAACAATGGGGATCTTTGGCACGCGCAAGGCAGCATACGCAGCAACGGCACTGGCGGTAGGTGTGGCCCTGATGGGTGCGCCCCCAGCGACGGCAGCACCGGAAGTAACGTCCGCACCTGACGTTCAGACCCCTTCAGTTGGCCCCACGGCAGTCATCGACGGAGTCCCCTACGTCGGCGCGGAGCTGCGGAAGCAATACGACTACGACTATGCGGGCTGCAAGAACCCGGACGGCACCACCCCCAACGGGTACAGGGCGGAGTGGCTCCAGGACGGGGTACCCCTACCGCCCGAACGTCAGGGCGAAGTCCTTCAGCTCACCCCGGCGGACTTCGGTCACCGGATTTCGCTCAGGGTCCACCCTTCAACGCCCGAAGAACCCAATTGCCCTGATGCCACGCGGGTGAGCCCTGGCACGGCACCGGTCAAGGCATCCTCGAGGGCCATGGGTTGGACGGGACGCGGGAACTTCGAACCCCTCGGGCGCACGGCGGATGGCAGGTTGATCCTCTACCCCCGGACGTATACGTACGTTCCCGGCAGTTGCGAGGGTGCCTGCCCGCGGTACTTCGGAGAGTGGGACGAACCCCGCCAGACAGGCCAGGGCTGGGACGCTATGGGAATCGTGTTCTCGCCGGGTGACTTTGACGGCGACGGCTACAACGACCTCCTCGCAACCGACGCCGCAGGCAACCTGTATCTCTACCCGGGCGATGGCAACGGGGGCTGGCTTGACCGCCGCCAGGTTGGTCAAGGCTGGAACACCTTCGACTCGATTGTTGGTCCTGGAGATTTTGACGGGGACGGTTACAACGACGTCCTGGCCCGCGATGCTGCCGGCGACCTTTATCTTTACCCCGGCGACGGAGCCGGCGGCTGGAAACCCCGCAGCAAGGTGGGCCAAGGCTGGCAGATCATGGACAAGATCATCACCGGCGGTGACATGAACGGGGACGGTCCCGTGGAGGTCTTCGCCCGGGACCGCAATGGATACCTCTCCATCTACCGGGCCGACGGCACGGGTGGCTGGGAGTCCTCGGCCATGCTCAGCGGCGGTTGGGGTGCCTTTTCCGATATTGCAGGGCTGGGCAGTTTCGGACACCAGCAGTACAACAACTTGTTCGCTGTCAACGGCAACGGGGATCTCATGACCTACTCCACCGGCGCATCAACCGGGGTCCTCTGGGGGCCTTACGGCCCGGTCGGGGCAGGGTGGAACGTGTTCCGCGAACTCCTCTGAGCGACCCGAACTCCTCTCAGCGAGCCGAACTCCTCTCAGCGAGCCGAACGAGCCAAGGGAAGCTACAGGAGCTGCTCCCACACGGCCAGTTCCAGCCGAACGGTGCCCTGTGAGGAGGCCGCACAATTTTGCTGGATCATTCGGGCATCCGCCGGGGCAACACCGCGCCAATAACCGGTTCCGCCCAGACGCCCGAAGAATGATCCAGCAAAATCAAGCAGGCGCTTCATCAGACGCTCACCTGCTGGCTCAAACGAACCGGCGTTTCCAACCCAAGGTTCTCCCGCAGGGTGCTGCCGCGGTACTCCGTGGGGTAGACGCCGCGTTCCTGGAGCTCCGGGACCAGGTGGTTCACGATGTCATCCAGGCCGGTGGGGATGAGCCAGGGGGAGATATTGAAACCGTCCACCGCTCCAACCCGCGCGTATTGGGCCAGGTGATCGGCCACCGCGTTGTACGAGCCGGTAAAGGTGGAGTCGATCCGAGCCGTCCTGGACGTGACGAACTGGCGGATGGATAGGCCCTTGTCCTTGGCTTCCGCACGCCACTGATCCGCCAACTGGCGGGCCTTGGCGCCATGGAAGCCGCTGCCGCGGGTTTCCGAGGTCTCTTCCACCACGGGATCAATGTCAGGCAGCGGGCCGTCCGGATCGTACGCGGAAAGCTCACGTCCCCAGAACTGTTCCAGATAGGCAATGGCCTGCTGCGGACCGATCTGGAGGCTCCGCACCCAGTCCTTCTTCTCCCGTGCCTCCTGGTCTGTAGCGGCGAGGATGAACTCGCTGGCCGGCATGATCCGGACCGCGTTGGCGCCGCGGCCGGCAGCCACTGAACGGGAAACAATGTCCCGGCGGAATTCCACGGCATCGTCGAATCTAGGGTGCGCAGAGAAGATCACGTCTGCTTGGCGTGCAGCGAAATCGCGGCCCTCGGGTGAATCACCGGCTTGGAAGAGCACGGGACGGTACTGCGGACTACGGGGCAACCGCGGTGTGACGTCCACAGTGTAGTGCTGCCCCTGGTGAAGGACACGGTGCGCGGGACCGGACGGCGTCTCCCACGAATCCCAGATGCGTTTGGCGGTCTCCACGAACGCTTCGGCATGCCTGTACCGGTCCGCGTGGTCCAGGTATCCGCCCCGGCGGAAGTTGGCGCCCGTCCAGGCGTTGTCCGTCGTGACGACGTTCCACGCAGCGCGGCCCCCGGAGATCAGGTCCAGCGAGGACAGCCTGTGCGCCAGGTCTGCGGGATCGTTGTAGGTGGTGTTCTGTGTGGCAACCAGGCCGATGTTCGTGGTCACCGAAGCCAACGCCGCGAGCATGGTCTGCGCATCCGGCCGGCCCACCACATCGAGGGCGTGCGGACGCCCCAAGTGCTCCCGCAGCCGCAGGCCTTCCCCAAGGAAGAACGCCGCGAACTTTCCCCGTTCGGCGGTCTGAACGATCCTGCGGAAGGATTCGAAATCGGTCTGCGAACCGGATTCGGCGGCCTTCCAGATCGTGCCGGAGTTGACGCCTTGGAAAAAGATGCCGAACTGGATCCGGCCGCTGGGCTTGAAGATATCCCGTGTCATGCTGTTCCCTTACTTTCCGGCAGCGGCGCTGGCGGTGGTTGAGGTCGAGTAGCGGTTTGCGGGCCGTTCCAAGCCCAGCAACCCGCGGAAGGTGCCGTCCTGGACCGGAGCACGCAGCGAACCCCGGTGGCGGAGTTCCGGCAGGACCAGCCGGGAGAGTTCATCGAGTTCCCGCGCCAGGTCGCCCGGGTGCAGCCGAACGCCGTCGGCCTCCAACAGCAGTCCGTGAAGGTACCCGGTGAGTTCCGCGGCGGTGCCTGCAAATTGCGCGCGGCCGGTTTCCGGCACTGCCCGCGCAGCAGCCGGCTCACCGCGGGAATCAAGGACGACGCCGAGTTCGGCCACCACAGCCACCGCCCCAAGGCGTTCCCGCGCGTCGCGAACCCCGGCCACCAGCAGTTCGGACGTGGGAGCCGTGACCAGCACTGCGTCAACAGATTCCACCGGAACACCGCCGCCAACCAGCGACGCCGATGCCAGCACGGGAAGCTGGCCCTGCAGCGGCCTGGGGATGATGGAGGGGCCCTTGACGGAATACGGTGTGCCCGCGAAATCGGCCGGGGTTTCGAAGTCCACGTAGTGCAGCTTGTCGACGTCGATGTAGCGTCCGGTGGCAACGTCCCTGATCACCGCGTCGTCTTCCCAGGAGTCCCAGAGACGGCGCCCGACCTCAATGGACGCAGCGGCCTCGTGGACCAGCGCGTTGCCTCTGACTGCGGAACGCCCGACGGCGGCAGCGGCCGCGGGTGACTCGGCTGCGGTGACGATCCATCCGGCACGGCCGCCGGAGACGTAGTCCAAGCTCGCGAGCTGAGTGGCGATGTGGAACGGCTCGGTGTAAACGGTGTCCACTTCCGGGGCCAGTGCGATGGTCCGCGTGACAGGCCCTGCGTAGGCGGCACGCTGCAGGGCGTTCGTCCGGCCCGGCTCCGGAGCGTCCTTGAAGGTTGCCACATGGAATCCGGCCGCCTCGACGGCGAGGACCGCCCCGGCAAGGCTGCCGAACGCGCCTCCGTCCCAGCCGGCGCCGTCAAGCTCTATGGCCAGGAAACCGGCCTTGTTATCTTGGGTACTCACTTCTGGTCCTGACGTTCGTAGGGTCTATTTGCCGAAGCTTGTTTCCGAGACGGTTTTGGACTCCGGCACTGCTTCTTCGGAGAGGCCCCAGCGTTCCAGGACCTTCGCGTAGGAGCCGTCCTTGATGGTGGAGTTCAAGGCGTCGGTGATGGCGGGCGCCAAGCCGTTGCCCTTCAACGTCGTCGCGGCAACCAGGGTTTCGGACGGCCAGCCGGCGTTGACCTTGCCCACCAGTTTGAGGTCGTCCCGGGTGTTCTCGCGGTAGGTCACGGACGGGTAAGGGGCGAGGTTCAGGTCGGTGCGTCCTGAGGAGAGCGCAAGGATGGTGTCTGCGTCCGAGGAGTAGTACTGCAGGGTGGCAGGGGCTTTGCCCTTCTCCTCGAGTTCCTTGTTCCAGGCCAGGAGGATCTTTTCCTGGTTGGTGCCCGGGCCCACGGAAACCTTCAAGCCGGAAATGTCGTCGGCACCCTTGATGTCGTAGCTGGCGCTCTTCTTCGCTTCGAAGCCCATGTAAGCGGCCCTGTATGTGGAGAAGTCGAACAGCTTCACCCGGGCGGCGTTGATGCCCACGTTGGAGAAGACGGCTTCGAAATCGCCGGACTGGGTCTTGAGCGGCCAGTTCTCCCACGATGTCACCTGCAGGTCCAGCTCGAGTCCCAGTTTGTCTGCCACCAGCTGTGCGAGATCGATCTCCACGCCGATCGGGGTCTTGTCGTCCGTGGCGTGGAAGGACAACGGGACGGACCCCGCGGTTGTGGCAACCGTCAGCTTGCCGTCCTTGGAAATGGCTGCCGGGACGGTGGCCGCGGCGGTGGCATCTTTCTCAACGCGGATGCGGTTCTGCTCCACTGAGGTGTTGTAGACGACGCCGTTCTTGGCGGTTTCGGATTCGGGCTTGGCTGCCGACGCTCCAGGATCGGAGCACCCGGCGAGCGCCGGAAGTACGACGGCGGGGAGGACGGCGAGTGCCAGGAATTTGGCTGTGGTGGTGCGAAGCATTGGGGAGATTCCTAGATGTTGAAGGCGGGTTCGATGACTTTGGAGAAGAAACTGCGGGTGCGTTCTTCGCGTGGGTTGCTGAAGATGTCCTGCGGGGCGCCGGACTCGATGATCCGGCCTTGGTCAATGAACACCACGGTGTCCGCTACGTCCCGGGCGAATCCCATCTCGTGCGTGACCACGATCAACGTGGTGCCGGACGTGGCCAGTTCGCGGATGACGTCCAGGACCTCGTTGACGAGTTCGGGGTCCAATGCGGAGGTGGGCTCGTCGAAGAGCAGGATCTTCGGTTCGAGCGCGAGCGCCCGGGCGATCGCAACACGCTGCTGCTGGCCTCCGGAAAGCTGGCGGGGATACGCGTCGGCCCTGTCCTTCAAACCCACACGGTCCAGGAGTTCCAGCCCGCGCTTCCGGGCCTCGGCTTTGGAGCGCTTCTGTGCCACGATCGGCGCTTCGGCCACGTTTTCCAAGGCCGTGAGGTGGGGAAACAGGTTGAAGTTCTGGAACACCATGCCAACGTTGGTGCGTTGTTTGAGGATGTCCTTCCCGCGCAGCTCGTGCAGCTTGTTCCCCCGGGCCTGGTAGCCCACCAATTCACCGTCGATGGTGATGAAGCCGCCGTCAACCTTTTCCAAGTGGTTGATGGTCCGCAGCAGCGTGGACTTACCGGAGCCGGACGGGCCGACGATCACTGTCACTCCGCCAGGCGGCACGGACAGTGAAACACCCTGGAGCACTTCGGTGTTGCCGAAGGACTTCCGAATGTTGTGGATGTCCACCTGTCCTTTGGTGGCCACCGTGCTGGCCGGGCCGGCAGCGGCAGGTGTTGCCGCCGTCGTCGATTCTTTGCGTGCGGTGATGATGCTCATCGGGCGTCCTTGCTGGGAGAGGCGGGAGCGTGGCTGGCGAAGAACTTGCGGGCCTTTTGCAGCGGCGTGAGCGGCAGGTTCCGCAGTGCGCCCTTGGAGAAGTGCCGTTCCACGTAGTACTGGAAGATGCTGAGCACGGAAGTAATCACCACGTACCAGAGCGTTGCCACAAGGAGCAGGGGCAGCACCTGTTGGGTCCGGTTGTAGATCACCTGCACCGTGTAGAACAGCTCGGAGTAGGCCAGGACGTAGACGATCGACGTTCCCTTGACCAGGCCGATGATCTCGTTGAAGGCCGTGGGCAGGATGGCCCGCATTGCCTGCGGGAGGACGATCCTGGTGGAACGCTTCCAGGCCGGGATGCCCAAGGCGGCTGCGGCTTCCAGTTGGCCTTGGTCGACGGACAGGATGCCGCCGCGGATGATTTCGGCGGAGTAGGCCGCCTGGTTCAGGGTGAGGCCTAGGACGGCTGCCGCGAACTGGCTGACCAACGTGGTGGTCTGGGCTTCGAAGAAGCGGACATCCGTGAACGGGATGCCCAGGCTGATCTTCTCGTAGAGGTAGCCGAGGTTGTACCAAAGGAGTAGCTGGACCAGGAGCGGAGTGGATCGGAAGATCCAGGAGAACGTCCAGGATACGGAGACCAGCAGCGGTGAGGATGAGAGGCGCATCAAGGCGAGGATGAACCCGAGAACGAAGCCAAGGATGCCGGAGATGGCGGTCAGCTTGAGGGTTTCCACCAACCCTGCCACCACGGACTGGGCAGTGAACCATTGGGCAACCACTCCCCATTCCCAGCGCGGGTTGGTCAGCAGGGACCACGCTATGGCGGTGACGCCCAGGGCGACCGCCACGGTGCCCACCCAGCGCCACGGATGCTTTGCCGGGACCAGCTTGTAGTCGGAGTAGTCGACGGCGGGCCGAAGGGCCTCGTCCGCCGTGGCGGGCGGTGCGGCTGCACTCATGCGCCACCTCATTTCAGTTGGGATTTGCCTATCGGATTGCTGCAAATCTAGGGGCGGAATTTATCCACCGGCAATTCGGATTTTTGTACTTCTTCACGGGACTTATTGCGGCTTCAAAAGGCTTCTTTCGGCGTCATCAATGAGTTCAGCCGGAGCCATTTGAGTCGTTTTGTTTTCCTCGGTTAACGCTGAATGACGCGTGGTGAACGGCGGTTACCGGCGCCTCGACCCGGGCACCACAGGCTCCCTACATTGGCCTTACCAACCACCGCAGATCAGGAGACCGCATGCCGTCACGAGTTCCCGCCATCGTCTTTATTGGCGGCGGCCCGCGCACGGCCGGCGTGTTGGAAAGGCTGGCGGCCAGCCGTCCCGCCTTGTTCGAAGGCCCCCTGCAGATCCACGTCGTTGAGCCGCATGAACCTGGCTCAGGACGCATCTGGCGTTATCACCAGGATCCCGGCCTGCTGATGAATTCCACGGCCGCCGACGTCACAATGTTCACCGACTCTTCCGTGGCCTGTGACGGACCGCCGCTGGACGGCCCGGCCCTCGCCACCTGGGCAGCCGGCGTACTGGACGGCAGTATCCGTGATGTGCCGGTCTTCGAGCAGCACATCCTGGAACAGCTCCGTTCCCTGACCCCCGCGTCCTTCCCCACGAGGCAACTCCAAAGCAAGTACCTTGAGTGGTTCTTCCGCCGGGCGGTTTCCTCGCTCGGGCCGGACGTCACCGTCACCGTCCACCGCGATGTGGCCACCGCCGTCGAACGGGCCACGGGGCCGCTGTCCGGGCATCCCGACGCCGGCACGCACCTCGTGCGGTTGGCCTCCGGCACCGAGGTGCGTGCCGACGTCGTGGTGTACGCCCTGGGCCACACCGATTCGCAGGCGCATCCGGAAGCGACCCGGCTGGCCGGATTCGCGGCCGCGCACGGCGGCTACTACGCGCCGCCGTCGTACACAACGGATGTGGACTACTCCCCCATTGAAGCCGGCCAGGACGTCATCGTCTCCGGGATGGGGCTGGCCTTCGTGGACCTGTTGGTGCTGTTGTTCGAGGGCCGCGGCGGCCGCTTCGAGGAAAGGCCCGACGGCGTCCTCGAATATGTGCCTTCGGGCGCCGAGCCACGGGTCTGGGCCGGTTCACGCCGGGGTGTGCCCTACCATTCCAAAATCTCCTCGTCGTTGCGCAGTCCGGTGGAGCGGCCGCGGTACTTCACGGCTGCTGCTGTTGAAGCGTTGCTGGCCGAACACGACGAGCTCGACTTCCGTACCCACCTCTGGCCGCTCATCGCCAAGGATGCGGGCTACGCCTATTACCGTGAACTGTTCACCGGCTACCCTGAGCGGGTTCGTGGCGCTTGGGCGGACTTCGAGGCGCCCTTCGATGCCCTCGACTGGTATAGCTCCGGGCGGGAGCAGCTTGTGGCCTCTGCCGTCCCGGATCCCGCCGTGCGCCTGGACCTTGAGTCGCTGGACCAGCCCTTCAGCGGTTGCGCGTTCGATTCCCATGAGGCGGTGCAGCGGTCCGTGGCCGCCTACATCCAACGCGACCTGGCACTGCGGACCAGCCTCGACCATTCGGAGACGCTTGCCCTGTTCATGGCCCTGCTGTTCGTCTACATGGACTTGGGCCGCCTGGTGCCGCAGGAACGGCTCAACGCCCGATCGCAGCAGGCAATCCACGGCTGGTGGCACGGCTTCTTCAGCTTCGTCGATTCCGGCCCTCCGGCACACCGACTGCAGGAAATGCTTGCCTTGCACCGGGCCGGGTACCTGCAATTCCTGGGACCGGGCATGTGGGTCCGCGCCGACGAACCAACCGGCCGCTTTGTTGCCGGATCCTTCCAGTCACCGGTCCTGGTGGAGGCCTCCGCGTACATCGAGGCACGCCTGCCTTCGGCCTCCGTGGAGCGTTCCGCGAACCCTGCCCTCCTGAACCTGCACGACGCCGGACTGGGCACCGAACAGAGGCTGCTCACCTTGGACGGTGCGCATTCGACAGGGAAACTTCTGGTCTCCGGAAATCATGAGGTCCTTTCTCCTGTTGGAACACCACAGCATGGGTTGTTTGCAGTGGGTCCATGGACGTCAGGCTGGGGCGCAGGTGCGTTTGCCCGGCCGAACACCAACGCGGCGCCGTTCCGCGAGAACGACGCTCTGGCCCGCCGCATCCTTCACACGCTGGCCACCCCCCTTCCGTCCCTCCCGTCCCTCCCAACTAGGTCGCATTAGTGCGCGTTCTGAGCCCGCAAAACGCGCACAACTGTCACCTACTTGGGTGCCCACCACGAAAGGCAAGCCATGACCGCACCGCCAACCCTGCCGACGTCGGGCCTTTCCGTCCTCAGCCTCGCCATGGACGATCCCCGCGTCCGGCCGCTCCTGGATGAGCTCGCCGTCGAATATGACACCCGCTACGGGGACCTGTTCAGCAGCAAGGGAGCCTCCGAGGAACTCAGCAGGTACCCGGCGGAGGAATTCGCCGCACCGCACGGGGCGCTGATCATCATCCAGGAAGACGGCGAATCCGTAGCCGGTGGAGCGTTCCGCCGCTACGACGCCGACACCGCCGAGCTGAAGCGCATCTGGACCCACTCGGCGCACCGACGGCGTGGCCTGGCCCGCCGCGTGCTGGCCGAGTTGGAAGCTGAAGCCCTGCGCCGTGGCTACACCAAGCTCTACCTGACTACCGGGCCGCGCCAGCCCGAAGCCAGGAACCTGTACCTCGCCACGGGCTACACCGCCCTCTTCGATCTCGCAGCGGATCCCGAGGAAATCAAGCATTTGGCCTTCAGCAAGGATCTTGTGGCGCACCGCTAAGCTATCCGCATGGCCACGAAAACCACTGCCGAAAAACTCGCCACCATCCAGCAGGGGTACACCCTGCAAGGTGCCACCATCGAGCTGGGTGCCGCAATCGTGGACGGTGAAGTCCACAAGGAAGCGCAGGTCCGCCTTCCGTTAGCGATGATGAACCGTCACGGGCTGGTGGCCGGCGCCACCGGCACAGGCAAGACCGTCACGCTCCACATGATTGCGGAGCAACTGTCGACGGCGGGTGTTCCGGTTTTCCTCGCTGACATCAAGGGCGACCTCTCGGGACTGGCGACGCCGGCAACGGCCAGCGAGAAGCTGAGCGCCCGGACGTCGGCCCTTGGGCAGGACTGGTCGGCAAAGAACTTTCCCGTTGAGTTCCTGTCGCTGGGCGGTGACGGCAACGGCATTCCCGTGCGGGCCACCATTACCTCTTTCGGGCCTATCCTGCTCTCGCGCATCATGGACCTGAACGACACCCAGGAATCCAGCCTCCAGCTGATCTTCCACTTCGCCGACAAGAACAACCTCGAACTCATCGACCTCAAGGACCTGCGGGCCGTCATCCAGTTCCTCACCTCGGATGAAGGCAAGCCCCAGCTGGCCGAGTTGGGCGGGCTGTCCAAGGCCACGGCCGGCGTCATCCTGCGCGAGCTGGTGTCCCTGGAAGCGCAGGGCATGGAGAAGTTCTTCGGCGAACCCGAGTTCGACACAGCCGAACTCCTCCGCACAGCCCCCGACGGCCGCGGCGTCATCAGCTGCCTCGAACTGCCCACCCTGCAGACCAAGCCGCTTCTCTTCTCTACGTTCCTCATGTGGCTGCTCGCCGACCTCTTCGAAGACCTTCCCGAAGCCGGCGACCTGGACAAGCCCAAGCTCGTGTTCTTCCTGGACGAGGCGCACCTGCTGTTCAACGATGCTTCCAAGGCCTTCCTTGAGGCGATCACCACAACAGTCAGGCTCATCCGTTCCAAGGGCGTCGGCATTTTCTTCGTCACCCAGACCCCCAAGGACGTACCCGCAGACGTGTTGGGACAGTTGGCCAACCGTGTGCAGCATGCGTTGCGCGCCTTCACCCCGGAAGACGCCAAGGCCCTGAAGGCCACGGTGTCCACGTTCCCCGTCAGCGACTACGACCTCGAAGAAACCCTCACCTCCGCGGGAATCGGCGAGGCAGTCATCACCGTGATGAATGAGAAGGGCGCACCCACGCCCGTGGCCCTGACCAGGCTCCGCGCACCCGAGTCAGTCATGGGTCCCAGCGCCGAGGACCTCATCCGCAGTACGGTTGGGGCTTCATCGCTGTTGGCCAAGTATGGCACCGCCGTGGACAACGTCTCGGCGTACGAGAAACTGAGTGGGGCGGCGCCAGTGCCCACAGGCTCTCCGGCTTCGGGGGGCGCGCCAGGGCCGTCTTTGGATAGCGCCTCGGAAGCATCGGGTGGGTCCGTGCCCTCCCAAGCCGACATCGACGCCGAAGCCCGGCGCATCGAGGTGGAAATCCTCGGCCGCCCCAGTTCCCGCCCCGCCCCTTCGCCTTCACCGTCCTACCCCGAGCCTCCTGCACCCTCCGCGCCAGGAACGTCCCAGCAGGACACCGGCATGTTTGGTGACCTGGCCGGTGCGCTTGGCGGCGCGTTGGGTGGCGGACTAAAGAGCATGGTCCGTTCTATGGGGACACAGCTGGGACGCGACCTGATCCGGGGCGTCTTCGGTACGTCGTCCAAGCGTCGTCGCCGTTAGGGCTTGTTGTCCTGCGTCGTAACGACGGCGGGTGACCGGTTCGGGCGGGTCAGGGCCCGACGGCGGGTGGCCGGTCTGGTGGGGCAACGTACCGCCGTCGCGGACTTCTTTGAGGATCTTGCTAAGTCACCTTACGGTCTTGCTGCGCAGCTAATCGCGCGGCGGCGGGTAACGTAAAGGGCGTGCAGGTGAGTCAAGCGTTGGTCAAGACCGCAGCCGGATGGCTGCTCGGTCTGATGCTTGCTGCCGCCGGTGCCGTGGTGTGCATCAACCTGGTAAGCCAGTCCGTGGCGAGCCCGCAGCAGCCTGTACGGGAATACTTTGAAGCTCTGCAGAAGGGCGAGGGCGAACAGGCCCTTGGTCTGCTGCGCGCGAAGGTCCCGAAGGCCAACGCCGCCATGCTGGACGGCACAGCCCTGCAAACCGCGGCATCCGCATTGTCGGATATCAAGATCGGCAACGCGCAATCCCGTGGCGGAAACCGGGTCGCTGTACCGGTGGACTACTCGTTGGACGGCAGCCGCCTCCATAGCGAGTTCCTGCTGGAACGCACTGGTACCCAGTGGCTGTTTTTCGGCAAATGGGCCTTCGTCCCCACCACGTTACCCACCATCGAGGTGACCGTGGTGAACGCCAGCGAGGCAGCCCTTAATGGAGTGCCGGTCAATATGCCCAACGGGCACAACACGTTTGCCGTCTTCTATCCCGGCAAGTACGAGGCCAGCCTCAACGGCACTTTCTTTGAAGCTCCTCCGACGTCGGCCCTCGTCTCAAACCGCGACGGCGGAACGGCCCCGCTGAACCTGCAAACCCGGTCCACCAAGTCCATGGATGAAGCCGTGGCAGGCAAGGTCCGCGAATTCCTGGACACCTGTGCCGCAGAGGCGACTGAGCAGCAGCGACTCCAGCCGGACTGCCCCTTCTATCACGCCAGCAACGCCCGCGTGGTAGACGGGACCATCAAATGGGAAATCACGGAATACCCGAAGATCACTATCGAACCGTTCGGCGGCAAGTGGGTAGTGGCCCCCCTCAACGGCAAAGCCCGGCTGACAGCCCGGGAAATCAACCTCTTCACGGGCTACGTCAACGATCTCAACGTTGAACACGACTTCAGCTTTACCACCCAGCTGGATACGGACGGCAACACAGTGACCGTCACGCCCCTGCTGAGCTTCTAGAGGCCGGGTATCGCGTCCTGCGCCAGTGTGGGTGGCGTCGGTGCAGGTGGCGCCGCTGACCGCGCCAGCGGCTGTTCTTCCAGCCGCCGACGCGTGCCCTCGCGGTTAGTCCATTCCGCGGAGGTCCAGCACAAGCTCCGAGTCGCCGTCAGCTTCCAGGACCACGGGGATTCCCCAGTCCTGCTGATACAGATGGCAGGCTGCGTGATCCGGGATCTCGCCGTCCTCCGTTTCGGGTCCGTCACAAGCTGCCGCTCGAGCAGTGATGTGCAAGACGCCCTCAGGCACGTCCGAAGACAATTCGAGGGTACGCAGGAGCCCCACCGACGTACCGCCACCGGAGACAAGCAGTTCCGGCGGAGTAGAGGAGATCTTCAGCTGCGTCGGATCACCCCAACGATCGTCGAGCTTCTGCCCCGTTGGAGCCGTGAACCGCACTGTGAGCTCCAAGTGCCCTGGGGCAACAGGGCTCTTGGGCCGGTGCGTCTGCGACGCGCCCTCATCTACCTGCTGGGCTTCCTTGGGGATCGGTACCAGGACAAGCTGGTGCTTGTTCGACTCAACCACCACCAGCAAAGGTTCGCCGTCCTCGTGGTTGACCACTACTACATCGCTTGGCTCGGCCAGGCCACGTGCCAAGGTGGACACGTTGGTGCTCGTGGGGTCATACCGGCGAACGGCACCGTTGTAGGTGTCAGCGATCGCTATGGAGCCATCCGGCAGGACCGTCACACCCAGAGGATGCTGCAAGCGTGCCTCGGCTGCCTCGCCGTCCCTGAACCCGAAGTCAAAGAGGCCCTTGCCGATCGCGGTCTCCACGGTCACGCCGGAATCGCCCACTACCAAACGCCGGAGCGCGGAGGTTTCCGAGTCCGCTACCCAAATGTTCTGATCCTGGTCGATCACCAAACCGGACGGCTGCGCGAACCAAGCCTCTTCCGCGGGGCCATCCAGCAAACCTTCAAGCCCGGATCCTGCAAGGATCGACACTTCGCCCGACTTCGGTTCGAAAGCAAAAATCTGGTGTGTGCCGGCCATGGCAATCACAACCCGCTGCAGCTTCTCGCTCCAGGCAACGTCCCAGGGCGAAGACAAGGAAACGCCGGTCCCGAGCCCAAGTACCCCCACGTCCACTGCATCGGCGGCAAAGTCCGCCGGGCCGCCGTCGTGGTGTTCATTACGGGGTTCGGACCATTCACCGGCGCCGGACTCCGTAACCCGGGCCGGGCCGGCGTCGAGCAGTCGTTGAATGCCGTTTCCGGCCACAGTCCTGACTTCTCCGGTGCCAAGATCAACACCCCGGAGCCGGTGGTTGACCGTGTCCGCAACCACCACGTCATATCCGACTGCGGTTGCCAGCTCAGCAGGCAGCACTGCCACGCCCTGCGGCTCATTGAATTGCGCAACGTCCCCAGTGCCGTCGGCATGGCCTTTGGTTCCGGATCCAATAAGCCTGTCTACGGTCTCGAAATCGGGGCGCAACTCAACCAAACGATGGTGACCGGAATCGACAACAAGGTAGTTGCCGTTCCCAAGTTGGGTGGCCTTGCCAGGGAACCGCAGGGTGCCCGACGTCGGCTCGGGCGCCACGTATGGTCCGTTGCCGCGGTGGAGCGTGCCCTTGGCCTCGTGCTCAGCGACGAGTTCCTCCAGGAGGACGCCAAGCCCCCCTGCGTGTCCCTCTCCCGAAAGGTGGGCCACAATGTAGCCCTCGGGGTCGATCACCACGAGGGTCGGCCACGCACGTGCGGTGTACGCCTTCCAGGTGGCCAGCTCCGGGTCATCCAGGACCGGATGGTGGATCTCATACCGTTCAACGGCTGACGCCAAGGCAACGGGATCGGCTTCGTGTTCGAACTTCGGCGAATGCACGCCCACTGTTACAAGAACGTCGGAGTACTTCTCCTCCAATGGCCGAAGCTCATCCAGGACGTGCAGGCAGTTGATGCAGCAGAACGTCCAGAAGTCCAGCAACACGATCTTGCCGCGCAGGGATTCCAAGTCCAAGGACTTGCCGCCTGTGTTGAGCCAGCCGCGGCCCTCCAGTTCGGAGGCCCGGACCCGCAGTTGGGTGCGTACGGTTTCGCTCATCAGCGTCCTTCCAGCTTGGTGTTTGGTTCGTTGTGCCCGGGTGCGTCTTCAATGGGCGCGGATTGCTTGCCTCGCTGCCCATCATTGCCACTGCTCATTCCCTTGCCCATAGTGGCCTCGCTACCTTGGCTGGCCGCGGGAGTACGGCGGTCGGACAACTTTGCGTCCCGTTCGGCGAGCCGGGCAAACATATCGTTGTAAGCACTGAGATCGGCGTCGTTATTCCTGTCGGCTGCACGGTCTACCCGTTTCGTCTCCCGCGCGTCGGAACGTGACCACATGACGGCCACACCGATGGCCACCAGAAGCGTCGGAACTTCTCCAATGCCCCAGGCAACGGCACCGCCCAACTGCTGGTCTGCGATAGCCGACGGTCCCCACGTGCGGCCGAGGTTGCCGAAGTAATCGGCGGCCAGAAGACCCGTACCGCCCATGATCGCCACACCGAAGAAAGCGTGAAAGCCCATGGTTGCCAGGAGCAGTAGCAGTCGCATGGGGTAGGGCGCCCGTCGAGGAAGGGGGTCGCTGCCAATCATGCTCAGAACAAAGATGTAACCGGTGAGGAGGAAGTGGAGGTTCATGAGCTCATGGCCCACGTGCTCGCGCATGGCGAAGCCGAAAAGATCCGAGTAGTAGAACAGCACAATGGAGCCGGCGAAATTTGCGGCAGCGAAAAGGGGGTGCGTAACCACTTGGGAGAACTTTGAGTGGACGAACAACAGCAGCCACTCGCGCAGGCCCCTCGAGCCATGCGCCCCCTCTCCACGGGAAGGAAGCGCGCGAAGGGCCAACGTCACAGGGGCCCCGAGGACAAGGAAGATCGGGGCCACCATGGTCAGTGCCATGTGGTCCACCATGTGTGCGGAGAACAACACGCGCCCATAGACGGCCGGCGGACCGGAAGTTATATAGGTGAGGACAACCAGTCCCACCAACCAGGGGATGGTGCGCAATACAGGCCAGCTGTCACCCCGTCTGCGCAGCTTGAGGACGCCCATGATGTAGGAAACAGCACCAAAGAGCGCCACACCTACCCACAGCCAGTCGAAGCGCCACTCTGTCAGCCACCGCTCGGGAGTAAGCTCCGGCGGTACCTCGTAGCCGGACAGGATGAATGCGGGAGAAGCATCAGGCGAATACGTGGTGGGCTGCGGCGGGGCGGAACGTCCAAGCGCAACGGCGAGTCCCGACGTCGCGCCCATCACCAGTAGCTCCACCAAGACCAGTTGCCACAGCACCCGGCGGGCGGACATGGTGCCCTTCCCCAACTGGGGTATTACCCACTGCCGATGCATGAAGCCAATGCCCCCGAGCACCAGCGTGGCCAGCGCCTTCGCGATGATCAGTTGGCCGTAAGGCGAACCGAAGAGATCACCCGGGCTGGTCACGCGGATGGCGGCGTTGATGACACCTGATGCGAACACCAAGACGAAAGCGAAGCCGGCGAGCGAGGAAAAACGTCGAAGCGTCGGCTCAGTGATGTCTGTGCTCGCGTTGCTTCGCTGACCCGTCAGCAGGCCGGACAGGACAGCGAGCATGATGATGCCACCCACCCAGGTGGTAACACCTACCAAGTGCAGTCCCAGCGAGTTGATGGCGCCCTCATGGTCGCTGGAGCTGGAGGAGTGGCCAATGAGGGCTGGAGGGACCAAGCCGACGAGCGCTAGAAGTAGCGTGAACGCCAGTCCAGTCAGTGACCGCACTCCAAAAAGTGCGGTTGTGGCTACGGCAGCGATGATGGTCACCGCGAGCCATGCCTTGCCGGTTTCGATGTCAGTCATGAAGTAAACCAGCGCACGGGTGAACTCCGCGTCCCCCGAGATACCTTGGCCAGCAACGTCAGCGTATGTCAGAACCAAGACAGCTACAGCCGAAAGCGTCCACAGCGCTCCTGCACCCGCGGCTACAGCCAGCGCACGGGTAAATGCGGGGTGCTCAGGCGGCTCGACCTCGTCGCGTGCTCGTGACCTGGACGGCTTGATGCTCTTCGGCAGGACGCCCACCGCAAAAATCAGGCCACCGATGACGGCTGCCACGGAGACGTTGTGAAGTGCTTTGGCCACAGGAAGTCCCCAGCGCACCAAGGCTCCAGGATCCGAGACCTGGCGAGCGGCTGCCGCGCCGGAGAAGATGAGTGCCGCGGCGAGGGCCAAAAGCATGATTGCCAGACCAGCCAGTTGCCACGGTACGGAAATGCCCACGCCTGAGGCGCCTTCCCGCGCTCCCGGTTTGGGATTCGGCGAAGGGACAGTGGCGGAGCTTCTGGCTAATGGCACCTATCCATTGTCCGACACCCACCCCCGGGCTGCGAATCGGGAAGCCTCTGGGGAGGGGAAGTGGGATAAGCACCACTTAAAAGCAGAAGGGGTGGCAACCTTACGTTGCCACCCCTTCCGGGCGTTCGCCGAAGTGTTTGACTACTTCTTCTTGGCGACAGCAGCCTTCAGCTTGGAGCCTGCGGTCAGCTTGACGCTGTGGCCGGCTGCGATCTGGATCGTTTCGCCGGTCTGCGGGTTACGGCCGGTGCGTGCTGCGCGGTCGGTGCGCTCAACTGCGAGCCAGCCCGGGATGGTGATCTTCTCGCCTGCAGCAACAGAAGTCTCGAAAACTTCGAACAGTGCATCGAGCACGGAGTTGACGGCTGCCTGGCTGGTGCCGGCCTTGCCTGCTACCTCTGCAACGAGTTCACTACGGTTCTTAGCCATTTACGTCCTCCTGGACTAATACGTTTTTGAGCCGGCAAGCGGAACGCGAGCAAGCCACTGCTCGAAAACTTACCAGCTTGGACACTGTTGGCCAGCAAATTCCGCGTGTTTCCGCGCTTTTTTGACCGAAATCACCGGTTTTTCGGGGTTTTTGGAGCTCAGAACGCTTCATGCCGTACCCTACGGCCCACAAATAGGACCCTGCTGCCGGGCCGTCAAGGCAGAATACGTTGATACAGAATGTGATCCTGCCAGCGGCCGGCGATCTTCAAATAGGACCGTGCCAGCCCGATCTCCTTAAAGCCTGCCCGTTTGAGGACCGCCCTGGAAGGACCGTTGTTGCCAAGGACTGCCGCCTGAACACGATGAAGACCCAGACCTTCGCCTGCCATTTCCAGAACGGCCTTGAGCGCAGCCCCTGCCACGCCCTGCCCCGTCAGGGTCCGGTCAACCCAGTACCCCACATGGGCATTCTGGAAGGGGCCTCGAACAATGCCTGTCAACGTGACTGTGCCCACGACGCGTTCTCCTGCAAGGATGACCCACGGCACCTCAGTACCCGATTCGAACTGCGCCAACTTTCCAAGAATGGAAGTGCGTTGACCTTGGACGGTGAAAAACAAATCCTCACGCAGAGGCTCCCACGGGGCCAGATGGCTGGCGTTCCGCGTATAGGCATCCGCTAGCAATGCAGCGTCAGCCAAAGCCAAAGGCCGGATTGCGAGCCGAGCTGCGCCCGCAGGCTGCAAATTCAGGTCCAGGATTCTGCTGAGGTGCATCCTGTGACTCTACCCGTGGTGTTTTGGTGGTTGATGTGGGAGACCCCCCGACCCGTGTGGGTTGGGGGGTCTCGACCTAATGGTTGTCCGGCGGTGTCCTACTCTCCCACACCCTCCCGGGTGCAGTACCATCGGCGCTGTGGGTCTTAGCTTCCGGGTTCGGAATGGGACCGGGCGTTTCCCCCACGCTATGACCGCCGTAACCTTGTTACCCGTCCCCCCTGTGTGGGGGTGGGAAGTGTGTGGTTACAACTGTGGTGCTTGTTTAGTTGTGTTGTTGTGTTGTTGTTCCCGGGTTGTTGGTTGGGAACCACATAGTGGACGCGTGCAGTGTGTTGTGTGTGGTGTAAGTTGTTGGCCTATTAGTACCGGTCAGCTTCACGAGTCTTTAGTCCTCGCTTCCACATCCGGCCTATCAACCCAGTGGTCTGGCTGGGGGCCTCTCACACATAAATGTGTTTGGAAATCTCATCTTGAAGCGAGCTTCCCGCTTAGATGCTTTCAGCGGTTATCCCATCCGAACGTAGCTAATCAGCGGTGCACTTGGCAGTACAACTGACACACCAGAGGTTCGTCCGTCCCGGTCCTCTCGTACTAAGGACAGCCCTTCTCAAATTTCCTGCGCGCGCAGCGGATAGGGACCGAACTGTCTCACGACGTTCTAAACCCAGCTCGCGTACCGCTTTAATGGGCGAACAGCCCAACCCTTGGGACCTACTCCAGCCCCAGGATGCGACGAGCCGACATCGAGGTGCCAAACCATGCCGTCGATATGGACTCTTGGGCAAGATCAGCCTGTTATCCCCGAGGTACCTTTTATCCGTTGAGCGACGGCCATTCCACAATGTACCGCCGGATCACTAGTCCCGACTTTCGTCCCTGCTTGAGATGTCTCTCTCACAGTCAAGCTCCCTTGTGCACTTACACTCGACACCTGATTGCCAACCAGGCTGAGGGAACCTTTGGGCGCCTCCGTTACTTTTTAGGAGGCAACCGCCCCAGTTAAACTACCCATCAGGCACTGTCCCTGACCCGGATCACGGGCCGAAGTTAGATGTCCAAAGTGACCAGAGTGGTATTTCAACGATGACTCCACCCGAACTGGCGTCCGGGTTTCAACGTCTCCCACCTATCCTACACAAGCCACTCCGAACACCAATACCAAACTATAGTAAAGGTCTCGGGGTCTTTCCGTCCTGCTGCGCGTAACGAGCATCTTTACTCGTACTGCAATTTCGCCGAGTTTATGGTTGAGACAGCGGGGAAGTCGTTACTCCATTCGTGCAGGTCGGAACTTACCCGACAAGGAATTTCGCTACCTTAGGATGGTTATAGTTACCACCGCCGTTTACTGGGGCTTAAATTCCCAGCTTCGCCCGCAAGGGGCTAACCGGTCCTCTTAACCTTCCAGCACCGGGCAGGAGTCAGTCCGTATACATCGTCTTGCGACTTCGCACGGACCTGTGTTTTTAGTAAACAGTCGCTTCCCCCTGGTCTCTGCGGCCCACACCCGCTCCACAAAGCAAGTCTGTATCACGGGGCAGGCCCCCCTTCTCCCGAAGTTACGGGGGCATTTTGCCGAGTTCCTTAACCATAATTCTCTCGATCGCCTTGGTATTCTCTACCTGATCACCTGTGTCGGTTTGGGGTACGGGCGGCTAAAACCTCGCGTCGATGCTTTTCTAGGCAGCATAGGATCACCGGATCCCCCCATGCGGGGGTCCCATCAGATCTCAGGATCGTGCTCGAAACACACAGGAACGGATTTGCCTATCCCTGACCCTACATCCTTGGACCGGGGCTACCATCGCCCGGCCCGGCTACCTTCCTGCGTCACACCTGTTAATACGCTTGCCTCCCGGGATCAGGTCCCAGCACCAGCCCAACCATCACACCACAAGTGGCGCAACAAGAAAGACCGGCGGTGGTTAGTATCCCCCGTTCAACATGGGCGGTTTTTCGCCGGTACGGGAATATCAACCCGTTGTCCATCGACTACGCCTGTCGGCCTCGCCTTAGGTCCCGACTTACCCAGGGCAGATTAGCTTGACCCTGGAACCCTTGATCATTCGGCGGACGGGTTTCTCACCCGTCTTTCGCTACTCATGCCTGCATTCTCACTCGTGTAGGCTCCACCGCTGGTTTACACCGCGACTTCACCGCCCACACGACGCTCCCCTACCCATCCACACCCCTGAACCACGAAGGCTAGGGTAATGCGTGAATGCCACAACTTCGGCGGTGTACTTGAGCCCCGCTACATTGTCGGCGCGGAATCACTTGACCAGTGAGCTATTACGCACTCTTTCAAGGATGGCTGCTTCTAAGCCAACCTCCTGGTTGTCTAAGCAACTCCACATCCTTTCCCACTTAGCACACGCTTAGGGGCCTTAGTTGGTGGTCTGGGCTGTTTCCCTCTCGACTATGAAGCTTATCCCCCACAGTCTCACTGCTGCGCTCTGACTTACCGGCATTCGGAGTTTGGCTGACGTCAGTAACCTTGTAGGGCCCATCGGCCATCCAGTAGCTCTACCTCCGGCAAGAAACACGCAACGCTGCACCTAAATGCATTTCGGGGAGAACCAGCTATCACGGAGTTTGATTGGCCTTTCACCCCTACCCACAGCTCATCCCCTCCATTTTCAACTGAAGTGGGTTCGGTCCTCCACGACGTCTTACCGTCGCTTCAACCTGGCCATGGGTAGATCACTCCGCTTCGGGTCTAGATCACGCCACTGAACACGCCCTGTTCAGACTCGCTTTCGCTACGGCTTCCCCACACGGGTTAACCTCGCGACGTAACACTAACTCGCAGGCTCATTCTTCAAAAGGCACGCCATCACACCCATACAACCCCGAAGGGCTGCAGATGCTCTGACGGATTGTAAGCACACGGTTTCAGGTACTGTTTCACTCCCCTCCCGGGGTACTTTTCACCTTTCCCTCACGGTACTGGTCCGCTATCGGTCATTAGGAAGTATTTAGGCTTATCAGGTGGTCCTGACAGATTCACACGGGATTTCTCGGGCCCCGTGCTACTTGGGATCCTCTCCAAAGGCGGTGCCACACATTACGGTTACGGGACTCACACCCTCTCTGGCCGGCCTTTCAAGACCGTTCACCTATACGCACACCCACACCCCACCGGTCCGGCAGAACCAGCACGGAAAGTCCCACAACCCCGCCCACGCAACGCCCGCCGGCTATCACACATGGAACGGTTTAGCCTCATCCGCGTTCGCTCGCCACTACTAACGGAATCACTCTTGTTTTCTCTTCCTGCGGGTACTGAGATGTTTCACTTCCCCGCGTTCCCCCCACGCACCCTATGAATTCAGGCACGGGTCACACAATCACCTTGCAGCGTTGTGCGGGGTTTCCCCATTCGGACATCCTGGGATCACCGCTCGGTTATCAACTCCCCCAGGCTTATCGCAGATTCCTACGTCCTTCTTCGGCTCCTAATGCCAAGGCATCCACCGTGCGCCCTTAAAAACTTGACCACACAAAACCACAACCCAAACAGGCTGCGGCTGATGCACTCAATCAATTCGAGAGAACCACGACCACAAAAGGGCCAGGTTCATTCATCAAAGAAATTGCTAGAACACACAACCCACACCCCCAAAAAGAGTGCAGGACCATGTGTCCAGATGCTCGCGTCCACTATGTAGTTCTCAAACAACAACCCCGTCAACCACACCCACCCCACACAAACACGAGGGGGTGCCGGCCGCAGGAACAACAAGAAACACCAAGGATTCCCTGCATTGCTGCAAAAAGGCCCTGTTGCCTCAGGACCCAACAGTGCGCCAAACACAACCCGGCAACCAACACCCCGGACCGCTTTCCCAACAACCCCCCCACACACAAAAGTGCGAAAAGAGGGCCGCCGTACTCACGCCAGGACACCACCACCAACAGGCCATGCCAAAAAACTTGATTTGCTGATATTCCACCCATGAGCACCCACCGCAGAACAGACGCCTGCGCAATGGGCAACACTGACAACCCCGGAACCCGCCCATGCAGGCAGACCCGGACGCCGTTAGCAGCTCCTTAGAAAGGAGGTGATCCAGCCGCACCTTCCGGTACGGCTACCTTGTTACGACTTAGTCCCAATCGCCGGTCCCACCTTCGACGGCTCCCCCCACAAGGGTTAGGCCACCGGCTTCGGGTGTTACCAACTTTCGTGACTTGACGGGCGGTGTGTACAAGGCCCGGGAACGTATTCACCGCAGCGTTGCTGATCTGCGATTACTAGCGACTCCGACTTCATGGGGTCGAGTTGCAGACCCCAATCCGAACTGAGACCGGCTTTTTGGGATTAGCTCCACCTCACAGTATCGCAACCCTTTGTACCGGCCATTGTAGCATGCGTGAAGCCCAAGACATAAGGGGCATGATGATTTGACGTCGTCCCCACCTTCCTCCGAGTTGACCCCGGCAGTCTCCTATGAGTCCCCGGCCGAACCGCTGGCAACATAGAACGAGGGTTGCGCTCGTTGCGGGACTTAACCCAACATCTCACGACACGAGCTGACGACAACCATGCACCACCTGTAAACCGGCCGCAAGCGGGGCACCTGTTTCCAGGTCTTTCCGGTCCATGTCAAGCCTTGGTAAGGTTCTTCGCGTTGCATCGAATTAATCCGCATGCTCCGCCGCTTGTGCGGGCCCCCGTCAATTCCTTTGAGTTTTAGCCTTGCGGCCGTACTCCCCAGGCGGGGCACTTAATGCGTTAGCTACGGCGCGGAAAACGTGGAATGTCCCCCACACCTAGTGCCCAACGTTTACGGCATGGACTACCAGGGTATCTAATCCTGTTCGCTCCCCATGCTTTCGCTCCTCAGCGTCAGTTACAGCCCAGAGACCTGCCTTCGCCATCGGTGTTCCTCCTGATATCTGCGCATTTCACCGCTACACCAGGAATTCCAGTCTCCCCTACTGCACTCTAGTCTGCCCGTACCCACTGCAGAACCGGAGTTGAGCCCCGGTCTTTCACAGCAGACGCGACAAACCGCCTACGAGCTCTTTACGCCCAATAATTCCGGATAACGCTTGCGCCCTACGTATTACCGCGGCTGCTGGCACGTAGTTAGCCGGCGCTTCTTCTGCAAGTACCGTCACCCCCAAAGAGGGCTTCTTCCCTACTGAAAGAGGTTTACAACCCGAAGGCCGTCATCCCTCACGCGGCGTCGCTGCATCAGGCTTTCGCCCATTGTGCAATATTCCCCACTGCTGCCTCCCGTAGGAGTCTGGGCCGTGTCTCAGTCCCAGTGTGGCCGGTCACCCTCTCAGGCCGGCTACCCGTCGTCGCCTTGGTAGGCCATTACCCCACCAACAAGCTGATAGGCCGCGAGTCCATCCAAAACCACAAAAAGCTTTCCACCCCCCACCATGCGATGAGAAGTCATATCCGGTATTAGACCCAGTTTCCCAGGCTTATCCCAGAGTCAAGGGCAGGTTACTCACGTGTTACTCACCCGTTCGCCACTAATCCCCGGCGCAAGCACCGGATCATCGTTCGACTTGCATGTGTTAAGCACGCCGCCAGCGTTCATCCTGAGCCAGGATCAAACTCTCCGTTCAAAAACAAAAAACGAAACACAACCACCCCCACCGGAAATCACGGCAAGAAGCAGCTGCAAATCTGAAACCAGCTGAAAACCAAACCACCACACACGGGGGTGCGCAATGGCCCGGCAAAAATTCAACCAATCAAAAAACAATCGGTATCAACAAACTTGGCACACTATTGAGTTCTCAAACAACAGGTCACTAATCCAAAGCAGTACCACAACCAACCACAACGGCCAGCAGATCGCTCCGGAGCAACTTTTCAAACTTACCCGAACCAGCCACACAAAGCAAACCAGCCCGGAACCCCCACCAGCACCAACAGCGCACCAAAGCACCACCGGAAACCGGCCATTCGAAAGGGAGAAAGTCACCGTCAAACCCGCATCAGCGGCGGCAACTCGAATAACTTTACACACCCCCCACCCCCGAAACAAATCGGCACCGAGACCCCTCCAAAACCTCTGGAACACAAGGGAAGCGGCGTGAAAACAGCCTCGCACAGCGAGATTGCGCCCATGTGAAGCCCATCACCTACCCCGGCCCTGAACGCCCGGTGATAGAGCAACCCGGGAAAACCGACGGGACGTGGCAGAGCAACCCGGGAAAACCGACGGGACGTGATAGAGCAACCCGGGAAAACCGACGGGACGTGATAGAGCAACCCGGGAAACCGACGGGACGTGATAGAGCAACCCCTAAACCGCCGCTTAAACGCCAAAGAGGCCGGCAACCATGACGGTTACCGGCCTCTTTGGACGAGCTGGGTGCTTACCAGGAAGACTTGGTGATACCCGGCAGCTCACCCTTGTGAGCCATGTCGCGGAAGCGAACGCGGGAGATACCGAACTTCTGGAAGGTGCCGCGGGGACGGCCGTCGATCTGGTCGCGGTTACGCAGACGGATCGGGGAGGCGTTGCGGGGCAGCTTCTGCAGGCCGAGGCGTGCAGCTTCGCGGGCTTCGTCAGACGCGTTGGGGTCAACCAGGGTCTTCTTCAGCTCGAGGCGCTTGGCAGCGTAGCGCTCAACGATGACCTTGCGCTGCTCGTTACGAGCAATCTTGGACTTCTTAGCCATGTGTTTAGCGCTCCTCTCGGAATTCGACGTGCTGGCGGATCTTGGGGTCGTACTTCTTCAGGACCAGACGGTCGGGGTCGTTACGACGGTTCTTGCGCGTCACGTAGGTGTAGCCGGTGCCCGCAGTGGACTTCAGCTTGATGATGGGACGTACGTCCTTGTCCTTTGCCATTAGAGCTTCACTCCTCGTGCCAGGATGTCGGCGACGACCGCGTCGATGCCGCGAGCGTCAATTACCTTGATGCCCTTTGCGGACAGCGTCAGGGTGACGTTGCGGCGCAGGGAAGGAACCCAGTAACGCTTCTTCTGAATGTTCGGATCGAACCGGCGCTTGTTGCGGCGGTGCGAGTGCGAAATGCTGTGTCCAAAGCCCGGCTCGGCTCCGGTCACTTGGCAGTGTGCTGCCATGACTCTCCTCCAAAGTTTGAATGTAACGGCGTGCAGGGTCTTCCTGCAGTACCGTGCGACAGGCAGCGTCCGCGTCCAGTCCGAACCAGCCCGATGGATTCCGCAGTAACGCGGCGAAGAAGGTTGGCCTCAGAACAGGGCAGTGAAAATCACTGCTTCAGATCCTGGGATACTGGGCGAATACAGGGATGCACGCAACTTGAGCCCCTAACTACCGGCCCACGGGATGCTGGTCAGACCAACATTTACCGCCAACCGGAGCAATTGCACACGCTCCGCACTACCTAGCGCCTAACTATTCTACGGGCAGCACCAAATTAAGACCAATCAGGCCGGACCAGCGCAGGGTACTTGGGGCTCAGCCCGTCGCCGGACGACGTTCCCCGAACCCGCCGGACAACCCAGGGCGTAGCGAACTCACGAACCCACCGGGCGTTTTCACGCAATGTTTCGGCACGGCTGAGCAGCCGCTGCGGCGCGGGTTCCGGAACGTCGATGACGTGCTCGTGTTCAAGGACATCAAGCACTCTTTTGGCCATGTTCAGGTGACCGGCAGTGGACATGTGCATGCGGTCCGTGTCCCACATGCGCCAGTCGTCGTATTCGTCGAATCGCCAGTAGTCCACCAGCAGGGCCCCGTGGTTTTCGGCAATTTCGCGAACCAGTTCGTTGTAGATCGCCGTGCGCCCGCGCATGGCGCCGAAGACCTTGGAACCCTTGGCATCGAAGCCCGTGAAGAGAACCACTGTTGCGCCCGTCGCGCTTAACTTGGCGATTCCGGCGTCGTAATCCTGCAAAAGCGAGTCAATGTCGATCTTGGGACGCAGGATGTCGTTCGCCCCTGCGTACAGGGTCACCAACGTGGGTTTAAGTTCGACGGCGGCATCCACCTGCTCTGCCATGATCTGGCGCAGTTTCTTGCCGCGGATAGCGAGATTGGCGTACCCGAAGCCCTCATTGCTCTGGGCCAGCTGACCGGCCATGATGTCGGCCCATCCGCGCACTCCGTTGGGGCGCGAGGAGTCAGCGTCTCCGACGCCCTCGGTGAAGGAGTCTCCAAGGGCAACATAACGGGCAGAAAAATCCATGCCGCCAGTCTGCCACCCGAAGGCTCGGCCCAACAAAGCCGGCAGGCTGCTAGGAATCGCGGAGGATCCAGTGGTTGTTGTCGAGCCGGGCCACGATCTTCTCACCGATGCGCGCCAGGTCCGCCACGTCGTCGGGGGTCAGCGAGTCCAGCATCAGCGTGCGGACAGATTCAACGTGTCCGGGCGCCAGCGAAACGATGGTGTCCATCCCCGCCTCTGTCAGGTGGGCAACAGTTACCCGGGCATCACCGGGGTGCGCCTCGCGCTCAACCCAGCCGCGCTTCTGCAGTTTGGTCACCACGTGTGAAAGGCGGGACAAAGAAGCACTCGTGCGGGCAGCGAGTTCGCTCATCGGAAGGTAGCGGCCCTCAGCCTCGGAGAGCATGGCCAAAACGTTGTAATCGAAAAGGGACAGCTTTCCGGCGGACTGCAGCTGCGTGTCCAACGCTGACGGAAGAAGGGTGTTGATGCTCAGGAGGGCCAGCCAAGCCCGGCGTTCCTCAGCGTTAAGCCAGCGCGGTTCAGTCATGGCTTCAATCTTAGGAGAATCCGTCACCTCCCCCGTCCGCGCAGTCCCGAAACGGTAGGCTGACGGCATGTTTGTTGTGTCACTGACCTACAGGGTTCCCGACGAGATTGTGGACTTCCACCGGCCAGGCCATATGGCCTGGCTTAAGGAAGCGTTCGACGGCGGTGTGTTCGTAGCGTCCGGACGTCGCGTCCCGGCAGTTGGCGGAGTCCTGCTCTCCAACGTGGACAGGGCAACTTTGGATGAATCCCTGGCGAAGGACCCGTTCTACAGCAACGGAGTGGCGGATTTTGAAATCATCGAATTCAACGCCACCACCGTGGCGGACGGCTACGAGAACCTGCTGGATTCCTGACAGAGGAACGCCGGAAAACGCGCGGGACCTGACAGAGGAACGCCCCACAACGCGCGGGATGTGACAGAGGGTCAGCCTTCGGCTTTGCCGCGCCGCCAGTAGCCCATGAAAGCTACCTGCTTACGGTCAATGCCGACGTCGCGCACCAGGTACCTCCGCATTTCCTTGATCACGAACGCTTCCCCCGCAATCCAGGCGTAGAAGGGCAACGCACCGGCCGGCAGCGTGGGGTTCTTGGTGGCTTCGATGGCCGCGGCATCCAGTCTTTGCGGGGTTTCCCACAGGATGTCCTGGTCCACGTTGACCTCCTCCGGCTCGGGACCGGCGGCGGTTTCGGCGCCCTTCAAACCCACCCAGCCGGGAACGGGAACAGCCTTGGCGACGGCCGCTTTGAGGAGTTCCCCGTGGGGACGCGAGCGTCCGATGGATGCGCCGCGGGCGAGCCAGGTGATCTCGACATTTGCCGGCGTGCTGATCTCCTGGAAGTCCGCGGCAGAGGGCACTTCAAGGAAAGCATGCCCGGTGATGTCGGCCGGAAGGCTTTCGAGGATCGCGCTGATGGCCGGGACTGCTGTTTCGTCGCCGGCGAGGAGGACACGCTGGGCGAGGCCCGGCCGCCACTCGATGCCTCCGTACGCGCCGGCCGTGGTGCACTGGGCGGCCCGGTTGTTGGGGCCGATGATGGTGAGGGTGTCCCCCGGTTTGGCGGCCAAGGCCCAGTTCGCGGCTGGCCCGCCATGGCCGGAATCGTCAAAGTGCATGACGAAGTCAATGTCGATCTCCGGGTACACGGCATCAAGGCGCTCCGAGCGGACGGTGTAGGTGCGCATCGAACCTCGGACAGCGGGGACCATGGCCAGCCATTCCTTGTACCAGCCGGCCTCTTCCATGGTGAATTCGGGCAACGGGATCGGTTGTCCCGCTGCGTCCATGGACGGGATCATCAGTTTCACGCGGAGATCCAGGGTGTCCCCGGCTACGCCAAACTTGCGCAGGGAGTAGCCGCCGAACGTGATGCGCCGGAAGTTGGGGCTGAGTTCCTGAACAGCGCTGACCGTGACATCGAACGCCAGCGTCATCGGCTCCACGGCACTCGCTGTGGCCTGGGTGGGGTGTGCACTCATGAGGCGATCTCCAGTTGGTTGGTTGTAGCGGGCTGGGCGTGATGGCGTCCGATCGGAACGATCAGGGGTGTGCCGGAGATGGGGTCCTGGACCACACGGGAGTCCAGGCCGAAAACGGTGTGCACCAGTTCCTCGGTGACCACCGCGGAGGCGGGACCTTCGGCCACGATGCAACCGCCCTTCATGGCGATCACGTGGTCCGCATAGCGTGCAGCGAGGTTGAGGTCGTGAAGCACGATCGCCACGGTGGTATTGCGGGTGCGGTTGAGGTCGGTCACCAGGTCCAGGACTTCCACTTGATGGGCGAGGTCCAGGTAGGTGGTGGGCTCGTCGAGCAGCAGGACTTCGGTCTCCTGGGCCAGCGCCATGGCGATCCACACGCGTTGGCGCTGGCCGCCGGACAGTTCGTCGACGCAGCGTTCTGCGAGCTCCAGCGTTGCGGTCGCCTCGAGCGCGCGCTGCACTGCGGCGTCGTCGTTGGCGCTCCAACTGCGGAAGAGGCCTTGGTGCGGGTACCGGCCACGTCCCACGAGGTCCCGGACGGTGATGCCGTCAGGAGCGGTGGGGTGCTGGGGCAGCAGGCCGAGCGTGCGGGCAAGTTCGCGGGCGGGACGGGCGTGGATGTCCTTGCCGTCCAGGGTGACGGCGCCACCGGCCGGCTTCAGGAGCCGTGACAGCCCCCGCAGCAGAGTGGACTTGCCGCAGGCATTCGCCCCGACGATCATGGTCACTTTACCTTCGGGAATCTCCGTGGAAAGTCCTTCCACCACCTTGCGCTGCTCATACTGGAGCGTCAGGTCCTTGGCATTAAGGAGGGCCATGTCAGGCTTCCTTTCGGTTCGACGTGACGAGGAGCCACAGGAGGAACGGTGCACCGAGTGCGCCGGAAATGACGCCCACCGGCAGGACGGTTCCATCGAGGATCAACGGTGCGATGTTGGAGGCGAAGAAGTCGGCCGCGAGCACAATCAGCGCACCTGTGAGGGCCGACGCCGGAAGGCTGAGCTTGCGGACGAAGCGGCGGGAAATCGGTCCGGCCAGGAAAGCAACGAACGCTACGGGACCTGCGGCTGCGGTTGCGACGGCGGACAGCGCGACGGCGGTGACCACAAGTCCCAGCCGGGTGGCGTTGACCCTGATTCCGAGCCCTGCTGCGGCATCATCGCCGAGTTCCAGCATGCGCAGGGGGCCGGAGAGGAACATCGCTGCCGGAATGAGCACCAGTAAGGCCGCGGCCAGGATTCCGGCGCGTTCCCAATTGGCGGAATTAAGGGATCCGTTAAGCCAAACGAGTGCGTCCGCTGCCGTGCGAATGTCCGCGCGGGTCATCAGGAAGTTCACTACGGCGTGCAGTGCGGCGGCGATGCCCACCCCTGCGAGGATGAGGCGGTTGCCTGCCGCATTGCCTCGGTTGCCGCCGCCATTTCCCGCACTCCGTGAGATGGCGTAGATGATGGCAGCCACGCCGAGCGCCCCGCCCAAGGCCGCCGCGGATACCACGGCACCCGAGGCTCCGAAGATCACGATCGCCGTGACAGCGGCGGCGCTCGCCCCGTAGCTGATGCCGATGATGTCCGGGCTGGCGAGGGGGTTCCGGAGCATGGTCTGGAACAGGGCGCCCGCAAGGCCGAACGCGACGCCGATCAATGTACCCACCGCTGCACGCGGCAGTTTGTGTTCCATGACGATGAAGCTGGCGCCGGGGATCTTTTCGCCGCCGGTGAGGTGGTTGATGACGATCGTGAAGAAGTCGGGGATCGTCACCGTGTAGCTGCCCAGGAGCACGTACACCGCAAACATCACCAGCAGCGCGAGGGCAAGGACGAACGTGCGGCTCCGGACCCGCCGAAATGACAATTGATGAGGGTGTTTGGGCGAAGGATTGGCATTAACTGCCAACTCGGTGGGGAGCTTGTGGAGTGTCCTCATAGTCCGGCCGCCTTGCCCCGGCGGATGAGCCAGACAAAGACGGGTGCGCCCACCAAGGCGGTCATGATGCCTGCGGGGACTTCACCCGGAAGAAGGATGACACGGCCAATGACGTCGGCGGCGATGAGCAGGATGGGTGCGGACACCATGGAGAACGGCAGGATCCAGCGGTAGTCCGGCCCGGTCAGTGATCGGATGGCATGCGGCACAACGAGGCCCAGGAACCCGATGGGACCGGCCAGGGCCGTGGCCGACCCGCACAGCAAAACGATTCCCAGTCCGATGATTCCGCGCGAAAGGCCAACGTTCTGGCCGAGTCCGCGTGCGACGTCATCTCCCAAGGCCAGGCCGTTCAGGACACGCCCGCCCGCCACCACCACCAAAGCACCGATGAGCAGGAACGGCAGTGCCGGAAGGAGAACCGACCAGTCACGACCGCCGATGCTGCCCACCTGCCAGAAACGGAAGCGGTCCAGGGTGTCCTGGCTGGAGACCAGGATGACGTTCATCAGCGAAAACAACCCGGCACTCAGCGCCGCGCCTGCCAGGGCGAGCTTGACCGGCGTCGCACCATCACGGCCGCGGGAGGCGATGGCGTAGACCACGACGGCGGCCGCTGCGGCTCCGACGAAAGCGAACCAGATGTAGCCGGTCAGCGACGTGATGCCAAAGACGTAGATGCCCACTACCACCGCCAGTGCAGCACCGGCGTTGAGGCCCAGGATGCCGGGATCGGCCAACGGGTTGCGGGCAACGCCCTGCATGGCAGCGCCGGCCAGGCCCAAAGCGGCCCCCGCCAGCAGGCCCAGCACCGTACGCGGAATCCGGGCGATGACCACGGCGTGGTCGCCGTCCTGCGGATTGAAGGTGGTGACAGCTTCCCAAATGGTTGAAAGGGGAAGCCCGCGTGCGCCGATCGCCAAAGACGCGGCGCACGCAGCAGCAAGCACGACGACGGCGAGCAGCAGCAAGGCGGTGCGCTTGCCTGCCATTCGCGGACCGTTTGGAGCGGTCGCGTTGCTGCCGGGAGCGATCCCTCGCTGGTTACCAGGCGCCGAAGTGCCACCAACCCGCTCCACGGGAGCCGCCGTCGTCGTGCTCAACTTCACTGGACTTACTTGCCTGCTGCGTCCGCTGCTTTACCCAGCTGGGGCAGGAATGTATCCAGCGCCCACGGCAGGCTCAGCGGGGACGAGGCAGAGATGGACAGGGTCAGGGTGTTGTCCGAGTCGGCAACCAGCGCGCCGCTCTTGATGGCGGGGATCTGGCCCAGCAGTGGATCAGTCTTGATGGCCTCGGCGGTGGTGGCATCCGGAACCCATGTGACGAAGATGTCGGAGTCGAGTTCGTTGGCCTTCTCGGCGGACCACGGGATGAAGAAGTCCTTGTTGGTCTTGGTGTTCTCAGTGACCACCGGTGCCAGCTTCATTCCGATGTCGGAGAGGAACCGGGGGCGGTTGTCGATGGCGGTGTAGACGTTCACGCCATCGCCCTTGGCGGGCTCGAGGTTGCCGTAGATGAAGGTCTTGTCCTTGATCTGCGGGTACTTGGATACCTTGTCCTTGATGGTGGCCTCGGTGTCTTCCACCAGCTTCTTGGCTTCGGCTTCCTTGCCCAGCGCCTTGCCGATCATGGTGGTGCTCTCCTGCCACGGCGTGCCGTAAGCCAGCTCCGGATAGGCAACAACCGGGGCGATCTCGGACAGCTTCTTGTAGTCGGCTTCTTCGAGGCCGGAGTACGCGCCGAGGATGACGTCCGGGCTGAGCTTGGCGATTTCAGTGAAGTTGATGCCGTCAGCCTCGGAGAACTGGACGGGAGCTTTATCGGAGCCAAAGCCGGCGCCGGCCTTCTCCAGGGCTTCGTCCTTCCACGGGGTTGAGCCCTTGTCATTGTTGCCCCACTCGTTCTTGGGGACACCGACCGGAACAACGCCGAGGGCGATCGCGATGTCATCGTTGACCCACGAAATGGTGACGACCCGCTTGGGCTGTTCCTTAATCGTGGTCTCACCGAAGGCGTGCTTGATGGTGACGGGGAAAGCCGACGATGCTGCTTCCGATGATGCCGGCGCCGAGTTGGCGGGACCGGTGGAGCAACCGGAAAGGGTAAGTGCGACAGCGGCCAATGCGACCGTCGCTGAACCTGCAGTCTTCAGCAGGGCGCGGCGTGGAAGAAGGGAAGCCACGGGACTCCTTAGGTAAGTTATGCGAACCTAAGTAAGGCTAGCCTATCCTTCAAATAATTACGAAACGTTTCTGTCGCTTAATCCCTTCCCATATTCCTCCGCCACATCCCACCCACGTACGGGAATCCCTCTCCCACATCCCCTCCCGGTGGACAGCTCCCGCGGAGATTTGGGAGGATATCGGCAGCGGACTACCGCTTCCAGGAAAAATTACGAGGGGAATGAGCGTGCGCACTGCATCAGTTGCCGCAGCCATGGTTGGCGAGGTGGCCGCTTTGGCCTGCTTGGCACACCCCCACGCGCCGGCATCGTCCAAGTAGCACCGCAAGCACCAAGATCCAACGCCACTGTTGGCTTCTTCGGCGTGCCCTTGTGCTCCACAGAGACGACCCCCGCGCCTAACGTGCCATGACGCAGCGCCAGGTGCGCTGCCGACGTCGTAATTTTTCAAAGGAAGCTTCGCCATGCAGAAAATCACTGCCCAACAAATCCGATCATCGTTCATCAATGCCAGCCGATCAGAAGCTGCCAAACTGAATCTTCCCCGCAACTTCGAATCGATCGAATGGGAAACCCTGGAGTTCCTCGGTTGGCGGGACGAGAAGATGCCCCAACGGGGGTACCTGGTTGTGCCGTATGAAGGAAAGCTGACGGGCGTCCTGCTCCGCGCTCCGGAAGGCGGCTCCGGCAAGAACCGTGCAGTCCTGTGCGAATTGTGCCGGGACGTCTTTTCCAAAGATGACGTTTACCTGTGGGTTGCCAAGAGGGCGGGTCAGTCCGGCAAGGACGGCAACACGGTGGGGACGTTGATCTGCGCGGAATTCGGTTGCAGTGCCAACGTCCGCAAGGAGCCGCCGGTCAACGAGATCAACCCGGACCCGGCTGCCGTGGTGCTCAAACAGATCGCAGGCCTGGAATTCCGCACGGCCCAATTCCTGAGCAGGGTACGGGGCAAGTAGGCCAATGTGACTGGCAGTAGGGGTTGCTATGAGTGCTCAGAACAACCCCTGCTGCCAGTCAGTTGGGAGACGGCGGCGGGGCCGTCAGCGGAGGACGATGTCCACAGGGTTGGCTTCCGAACGCCACGCTCCGGGCTCGCCACGTCCCGAAATGACGGGCGCGGTCAGCACGCCGCTACGGTTGGTGCGCTTGTCGCGGAGGATTTCCGTGACGGAGCCGAGGTGGCGTGACAGGTCGATGACGTTCTCCGGGGCAGCCAACAGCAACTGGAACCCAAATTCGTGGAGCGCCTTGATGCCCGCCCCGGCGAATTCCTCGGACGCCAGGACAAACGCCTCGTCCATCATCACGGTGCCGTACGTCGTGAAACCCTGCTCGGCGATGCCCAGCTGGTAACTCAGGGCAGCCGCCATGATGAAGGCGGTGAATCGCTGACGCTCGCCGCCGGACATGGAGCCGGTGTCCGCATGCATGAAGACTTCCGTCTTCTTCCTGCCTGACGCTCCGGCCACCTCGCGGTGCTCCTTGCACTGGATGAAGAGGTGCCCGCGAACATCGAGGACCTCGGAACGCCAGCGCCGGTCCTCGGGGGTCTGCGAGCCGAGCCGCTTCACCAGGGTTTCCAGTGACTTGTAACGGGCAGTGAGCTCGGCGTCCTCATCCACCTCGGACGGCGCGGCTCCCCGGGACGGGCGTGCGTGCTTGGCCTTGAGTGCGTTCTGGATCGCGTCCTTGAACTGCTTGGCAGTGGCAGGAAGTGTCTGCTTGATGTCCAGTTCCAGGTAGCTGCCTTCGTGGAAATTGACCTGGGAAAGGATCCCGTTCAGCGGCAGGATGCGGCTGGTGATGCTGCGGCGTTCCTCATCAAGGAGGTGCAGCAGCGTACTGAACGATTCATGCGTGCGCTGGTTGAAGAACAAACGGAATTCCGCTTCCTGTGCGGGCAAGCCGTCGCTCACGATCGCATGGTACCGGGCTTCGAAATCACCGGCGGCGCCGATCGACGTGCCATGATCGGCGCTGATGGCACTGCCCCATTCACGCACGAACGCCTCGAAAATCCGGGTCAACCGCTCCGCCGTTGCTTGCCCCCGGGACTCGGCTACGTGCAATTCATCAAGCAGCTTGTTGCGGACGCTGTTGGCCAGGTTATCCAGCTCGTACAGCTGGGTGACGTCGGCAGCGCCGGCAAAATACGGCTCAAGCGCCGTGACGGTGGAGCTCGACGGCGGTGCTTGCTCAAGCTTCAGCCTCGCCGCGTCCAACAGCCCGTCAGCCGTGGTCATCTGATGGTCGAGCGCCTTGTATTCGCTCTGCAGGACGGCCGCGGCACCTGTGGAGGATTGGTGCTTCTCACGCACCGCCTCGATGTTTGCCCGCAACGGCTCCAGATCGGCCTGCGCGGCCAAGGCGTCGGCAAGACGCTGCTCGATCCGCGCCAATTCCTCCCCGGCAACTGCTGCCGAAACCTGCTCCCAAGGACGTTCGTCCTCGGCAACCCGCCGAAGGGCTTCCAACTGGCGGGCCATTCCCTGATGCGAATCTTCCCGGCTCTGTGCCAGTTCCGCAGCTTTGGCCAACTCGTTCTCGAGCTCACCGACGCGGGCCGCCACCAGCTCCAACTTGGACGCGTTGTCGAAACCGAGAACGTAGTCCTGGCGGCTCGTGAAGCGATCGTCCTTCTCCACGGTGTGCCGGTTGCGCTTGACCACGCCGCCCAGGCTCAGTCCCTTGTCCAGCGAAGCCAGCTCGTCCGGGTCCTCGACACACGGGTAGGCGAAGTCCACGGCGATCCGTTCACGGACCCACTCCCCCGCCTCTGCATTGGCCCCCGACGTGAGGATGCTCAACTTAGTCAAGAGATCGCCGTCGGACACGTCCTCCACAGCAAGTGCGCCGCCTGCAAGCGGCTTGGAAACATCCACGGCGCGAAGGGCTCCGCGGATGGTGTTGTCATTCAGGTAGCGGGTTACGGCCGCGAAGTACTCACCCGGGACCAGCAGAGTGGTTGCGAGGTTGCGGAGCGCGCGTTCGGCGGCTGGACGCCACTGCTCCTGGCCCTCCGCGAGATCGATGAGCTCGCCCGCGAACGGCATCCGTTCCTCGGGTACGCCAGTGGCCGCAGCTATCGCAGCCCGGTTTTCAATGCTCGACGGCGGCAGGAGGGACTTGCGCGAACGCAGCGACAACAACTCCTGCTGGGCCGCTGCGAGCTCGCGCTTCTTGGTGGCGTGGGCATCGAACGCCTCAAAACGGAGTTCCTTGAGGGACTCCGAGTCGTCCTGCAAGGATGCCGACCGCGCTGCGGCCTGCTCATGGGCCTGGTCCCAACCTTCAGCCGACCATTCCAGGTTCAGCCCGGCATCGGACAACGCCTTCCTGGCAGACTCCTCCACCTGCTGCCGCAGCTTCAGGCCGACGCGGGCGTTCTCCAGCGACTGCTCAATGGCAGAGATCGCGTTGCCGCCGCGGTTGTTGTAGTCGGACTCCAGCTCCCGCAGTTCCTTGGCGAGCGCGTCCCGGATGGTCCGCTCCGCCGCGAGTTCCTGCGCTTTCTGCTGGGCCAATTCCCTGAACCTGGCCAAGGTCTTGGCATGCACGGAAACCGCGAGCTGCTGTTTGTACGCCTCAAATTCCTCGCCCGTCAGCTCACGGAGCCGGTTGGCATCCAGCAACGCCTGCGCGTATTCCTTGTTGAGGCCGGGAACCGGTGCCAACTGGTCGCGCTGCTGCCGGACGTCTTCCAACCGCTGGCGGATGGACATCAGGTTGCTGAATTCCTCAACCACATCGTCCGCGGCGGCAAGCGTCGCAGGAGCGTCGAGCACTTGGTCGCGGAAGAAGGTGTTGACGCTGCCGCCCAGGCCCTTGCCTGCCTGGATGACGCGGAGCAAGGGCAGCGCCTGGTCCGAATTGATGCCCAGAAGCCGGCGGAACCGCTCGGCAAAAGCCTTATGGACGTCGAAGACCTGCCCCTCGGGGAAGATCGACTCCAGCGCGCCCTTGGTGAACCGCTTCTGCGCGATCCCCTCGATCGCTTCAAGATCCAAAGGCTTGCTGTCGATCACATAGAACCGGCCGACGCTCGATTCGGTGCCGTTCTTGGGCAGGTCGAACAGTGCGGAAATCGTCACCTTGGTGCCGGCTGCGTTATCAAACGTGAGTGCGACGGCGGACCAGGTGGCACCAGGCCGCTGGAAGGCACTGGCCGAGCTGTCGCCGACCGCCTTATCACCGACCTTGCCGCGCATGTAGGTGAAGGTGGTCCTCTTGTCCTCCACAGCACCGCCGGACCGCTGGGCCGCGGCCTCGTTGGAACGCGGACGGGCATCAAATACTCGGAGCATCGCGTCAAAGAGCGTCGATTTGCCGACGCCGGAATTACCCGTGAGGAGCGTGCCGTTGCGGTCCACGTGCATGGTGTGGGCGCCATGGAAGGTGCCCCAGTTGACCACCTGGACGAGGGCAAGGCGCATCTGGCCCGGGTTCGTCTGTTCGCCCAACGGGAGCATGCTTGCGATCGTCACTTCGTGGTCCCTTCGGCGTCGGTTGAGTCCGCGGCGGAACTCACCGCAGCGGGTCCGTCGTCATCCGTGTCGTCGTCCATGTCGTCATCTGAGGGGCTGGTTTGATGTGAATCGGGGTCCAAGTCAAGCAGCGGTTCGGTGCCGGATTCGTCGGCTGCTACTGCCACCAGGGCTTCGATGTGGGCCGGAATGTCGCCGATGTTTTCGAAGGGGAGGGCCAGCGGGAGTGCGTTGCTGATGGTGTAGGTGTCGTCCAGGGGGGTGGCCAGGAGCAGTTGGCGGGCCAGGAGTTTGGTGATGGTGCGGTTCACGACGTCGGAGTCCCGCAAGGCATCCTGCTGGCCGGCCGGGGTGTAGTTCGCTACCAGGTCGGAGATCTCCTCGCGCGTTACGGTCGGATCCGTCTGGGCCGTGACATGGCGGTCCAGGAGCAGGCGAAGCCGCAGCAGGACGATGGTTTCCACCCGGCTGAGGGCGCGCTGTTGGCGGAGGATGCTGGACCGGGAGCTTGCCCCGATGATCTCCGGATCCACCGGGCGCAGGACCGCGATCTTGCGGTCGTGGTCCAGCTGGAGCGTCAGGAAGAGTTCCGACAACCGGCTCCGAAGGATCAGTTGGTTATCCAGGAGCGTGGTCCAGAGCTTCTCGTCGCGGCCGCCGTCGATGTACGGCCCTTTCAGCAGTTTGACCAGGGCGTGGCGGACTTTCATGGGCAGGACGCCGGTATCCCCGGGGAAGAGAGCTGCACCGTCAACGAACGTATCCCTCGGGGACACACGGAACGGATCCGCGGTGTGCGTCTCCACCTCTTCCCGGCCACCATCCATGGTGGGGTTATCCGTCGCGGCGAGTTCCGTCGTCGTGATTTCCTCAGTCATCAGAATCCTCATTCAGCGTGACGACGGGCAGATATGCCGTGCGGATGCTGCCGTCGATTTGTTCGAAGTCGATGTGCTCCCAGGCGGCCCGGTCAAAGGCGGCGCCGGTCTGCAAGGCCATGGACAGGAGGGAACGGACGGTGTTGATGTGCCGTTCCTCAGCGGGAAGGTTTTCCCACGCCTCGCCCAGGGTTGCGGACCCTGCCATGGCGGCACGGACGACGTCGGGCCTTGCCTTTCCGGTGCGGGCGGACTTGACGCGGTCCGAGTCGGTGAAAGCGATGGGGTCCGCCAGACGGGGTGGCGTGGCGAACTCGTCGGGGTCGAAGAGCTTGACCATGGCCAGCGACTCGAAGCCCGCGTTGTAGAGGACGGGCCCGGGGACAAGGCCCGGACGGTCCCGCTCGTATGGCATGGAACGGATTGCCTGCTCGGCCTCGGCGAGCACCTTGCGGAGCGTGACCGACTGGCGGACATCGTCACTCTGGATATACGTGTTGAGGCTTTCCGACAGCTTGCCGTAGATCCGCTGGATCTCGCTGTGCTGCGTCCGGAGCTCGGCGACGAGGTTCTTCAGGGTTTCCCGGTCCTCGTGGGTGAGATCGTCTGCGAACTGCCTGCTCAGGACCTCGCCGATGGCTGAGCGGAAACGCAATTGCTGCTGCGGGTCTTCGAGGAACGCCGTGAATGAACGGAAGGTACGACCCTCGGGGCTCTGCCTCAGCCGCTTGTCCGCTTCGAGCACTTGGGCCATGGTGGCACCCTTGCTGAGCGACTCTTCAATGATCTGGTTCCGGAGTTCACCCACTAGTTCCTCAATGCGGTCACGCATCTTCTTGTAGTCGGCGGGCAGGCTGGCCGCGAGGTCCAGAATGTTGCCGGCGGCCTCCACCGCTTCCTCATCGTCCAGGAGCCCGTCGAATTCACCGGAACTGATGTCCTCCACCAGTTGTTGACGCTCCTGGATCTCCTCCTCGAGGGCTTCAAGGCGGGCGCTCTGGTCCGGGTTGGTCTCGTTGGCGAGTTTCTCCACATCGCCGAGCAGGGTGCCCAGCCGGGAGCCGTTGAGCGTTGAGCGTTCACTGGACAGGCTGTCGAGGAAGGCGAGCACGCGGGCTGCGGCTTCGGTGACTTCGTAGACGATCTGGCCGGACTGGTTACGACGGGTGAGGAACTGTTTTCGGGTCCACTCGTCGCCGAAAGCTTTGCCGTTCAGCTGCCCGCCGAGCGCTGGGTCCTGGCGGCGGAGCTGCTCAAGGAAAGCGTCGACGTCGGCATGGAACTCTTCGAGCGGAAGCTGCGGCCGGGTGCGGGTGAAGGAGGCTTGGAGCACCGCGATGACCCACGGCGCCGAACGCGTCAACGTCCAGGCCGGCCCTTTGGTGAGCTGTTCGAGGTCCCTCAGCCGGGCACTGATGGCGTCGGCGGAGGACATGGCTGAACGGGACAACTACTCTCCTTCAGCTGCTGCGAAACCTGGCTGGCAGCGAAAACTGCCCCGTACAAGGTTAACGCAGAGCGTCCGCACCCAACTAAGTCGCAGCAGAGCACGTTTAGAACGCTGATAACGCGCACAAGTGCGACTTACTTGGGGGGGCACCCGGGTGGGCGCGGGGGTGGGGCGCCGGGAGGGCACCCGCGTGCGTGCCGCCGTCGTGCCCTTTCCGTGACCTACCACAGGGTAGGGTTTCGATCCCGTATCAACACCGTTTCCATGCTGGCCGCGGGCCCCCGCCGCCCCTAAGGTCAGATCATCGACGCCGGCAACGCCGCGTCTACCCACGCACTGTCGCATAGGGGGAACTGTGGATTTCGACTTTACGACGCTGGAAACCGCCACTTACGTGTTCATTGGAACGCTGGCGTTCGCTGCACTTCTGGTCGCTTTCATCGCGGCGGCGGCAATAGCAACAATTGTTCTCATCGGCGTCATGGGCATGGCCTGGTATGCCATCAAGGCTGTCCTTGGCGGACTGGTCCATGGCATCAACTTCGCCTGGGACCGGCTGGTCCACCATGCCGGCCAGGTGGACATCCCGGCCGAATTCCAGCCGCAGGTATCCACTGGTACGGGTAGCTACCCGCGGGTAGCATTGAGGGACAGCTGAAGGGTTCGCACCCGAGGCGGACCCTGGCTCCATCCGGCACAACCGGTTAGAGGAGTTATCCCATGACGTCCGCCACTGACAACAGTCTCTCCGCAGCAAGCGTCAACGCCTCCGCAGAGGAGGCCCGTGCCGTCGCCGAAGCCGCGCGGGAAACCGAATGGAACCGTCCCAGCTTCGCCAAGGGCCTGTACCTGGGCAGCTTCGACCTCAGCCTGATCCACCCCTGGCCCGAGGTCAAGGCAGAGGATGTTGAGCGCGGCGAAGAGTTCATGGCCGAGCTCGAGGCCTTCTGCAGGACCATGTCCGGACGCGTGATCGAACGCGACGCGAAGATCCCGGACGAATACCTCACAGGACTGGCCGAGCTGGGCGTCTTCGGCATGAAGATCCCGCGTGAGTACGGCGGCCTGGGATTGTCGCTGGTTTACTACGGCCGCGCTTTGGCCTTGGTGGGTTCGGTCCATCCCAGCTTGGGCGCCCTGATCTCCGCCCATCAGTCAATCGGCGTCCCCGAGCCCGTGAAGGTCTTCGGCACGGACGAGCAGAAGCGCGAGTACCTGCCCCGATGCGCCGCGGGCGCGATTACCGCTTTCCTGTTAACAGAGCCCGACGTCGGCAGCGACCCCGCGCGCATGGGCGCCACCGCGGTCCTGTCCGACGACGGCGGGTCTTACGTTGTGGACGGCGTGAAGCTCTGGACCACCAACGGCGTGATAGCCGAGCTCGTTGTGGTCATGGCCCGCGTCCCTGAACATACGGATGCGGACGGCACCACCCACAAGGGCGGCATCTCCGCGTTCGTCGTGGAGATGGATTCTCCTGGAATCACCGTGGAGAACCGGAACGCCTTCATGGGCCTGCGCGGGATCGAGAACGGCGTCACCCGCTTCCACCAGGTACGTGTCCCGGCGGCCAACAGACTGGGGCGCGAAGGCCAGGGTTTGAAGATTGCCCTGACCACCCTCAACACGGGCCGCCTCTCCATCCCCGGCCTGTGCGTTGCTGCCGGAAAGTGGAGCCTGAAGATTGCCCGCGAGTGGTCCAACGCCCGCACCCAGTGGGGCCGCCCGGTGGGACAGCACGAGGCCGTCAGCAAAAAGATCGCCTTCATCGCCGCCACGACCTTCGCTTTGGAGGCAGTCTTCGAGCTGTCCGCCGAAATGGCCGACGCCGGCGCCCGGGATATCCGGATCGAAGCCGCACTGGCCAAGTTGTGGTCGACGGAGCTGAGCTGCAGGATTGCCGACGAACTCGTACAAATCCGCGGCGGCCGAGGGTTTGAAACCGCCGACTCCCTGGAGGCCCGCGGCGAGCGCGCGGTGGCAGCGGAGCAGCTCCTCCGTGACCTGAGGATCAACCGCATCTTCGAGGGTTCCAGCGAGATCATGAAGCTCCTCATCGCCCGCGAGGCCGTGGACGCGCACCTCGCGGCAGCGGGCGACCTCGCCTCGCTGGATGCGAGCCTGCAGGACAAAGCGAAGGCCGCCGTCGGGGCTTCCGGTTTCTACGCGCGCTGGCTGCCGAAGCTGGTGGCCGGGGCGGGAATGGACCCGAGGTCCTACTCGGACTTTGGGCGGCTGGGCAAGCAACTGCGTTTCGTGGAGCGTTCGTCCCGCCGGCTGGCACGGCAGACCTTCTACGGCATGGGCCGTTGGCAGGCGAAGCTCGAGCACAAACAAGCGTTCCTTGGCAGGATCGTGGACATCGGAGCCGAGCTGTTCGCGATGGCCGCGTGTTGCTCGCGGGCTGAGAACCTGCTGCACACCCGGCCCGAGCATGCCGCAGCAGCTTTTGAACTGGCAGAGGCCTACTGCGAACAGGCCCGCGTGCGGGTGGACGAATACTTCGACCAGCTCTGGCGCAACACCGACGACGCCGACCGCGACCTTTCGCGCAAGGTCCTCGCCGGGGATTACGCCTGGCTTGAGGCCGGCATCCTGGACCAGTCCGAAGGAACAGGGCCGTGGATCGCCGACGCCTCCCCCGGCCCCTCAGCCAAGGAGAGCCTGCACCGCAAGTACAGGTAGCTTTCCTGTGCGTTAGCGGACGTCGCCGTCCACGTAGTACCAACGCTTGTCCTCACGCACAAAACGGCTGAGTTCGCGCTGGACTCCGCGTTCGCCGTCGTGCCTGTAGTGGGCTGCGAACTCCACCGTGCCCCGCGCGTCCAAAGGTCCGCCGGCCGTGGTTCCGAGAATGTCCAACCGCCGCCATTCCATGTCCGGATCCAGGTCCATGGTGTCCGGCCGCGTGCTCGAATGCCACGTGCGCAGAAGGTATTCGGGGTCCAAAACGACGAAGGCCGAATACCGCGAGCGCATGAGCTGTTCGGCAGTTGGCGCGTCGGCTTCCGAGCGGTGGAAACGGCCACAGCACTGGTCGTATGGATCCCCGGACAGGCACGGGCAAGCGCCGTTGCGGAGACGGGTGAGATCAGGCGTCAAAATGCCCCTTTCCGAGGCCGTAAATGAGAGCTGCGCAACATATTTCCCACGCCGTATAACAGCTTTGAAACAACCCCGCAGGAGTGCTGAGCCGGGCGTGATTCCGTCGGTGCCGGACCGTAGGCTAGATGTGCAAGCGGGGGAGACCGCGGGCATCAAAACGCAAAGCCAGGGGAGGCTACGTGGAGGATCCGACAACGCTCGCCATCAACCTGACCTACCTGGGGACGTTGGGGATGGCAGTCCTCATGTTCCTGGGTCTGGTATTCGTCATCATCATCACGCTTGTGGTGGCCGGTATCGGGCGTCTGCTGTCGATCATCATCCTTGCGCTTTTCGGCATCTTCCCCAAGAAGGAAACGACGCCGATCGTCCACCTCCCCCAGCGGCCGGAGGACTCCTCCGCCCCGGTTGGTTCCGGCGTCCTGCCTGCTGCTGGCGCTCCGCTGAACGAGCCCGCGTCCGGCCATGTGGCCGCCGTTGCCGCAGCCGCTGTTGCCGCTCCCCCCGTACCTTCCGCACCCCCGGTAGTGGTTGAAACGCCACCTGCCCCGGCCCAACCGAAGCGGGACCTCCTTGGAGAAGCCCGACGCCGGGTCGCGGGGGCGGCTGCCTCCGTCAAGGACGGCACGTGGAAGTCCAGGATGGACACCCAGACCAACCACCATCCCCTCGTCGTGGCCGCAGCCAAGGAACCGCCCGTCCTGGCGAAGGGCTGGGCCGAGGCCGTGGCTGAAGCTGACCAGCGGGCGGCTGCCCGGGCCAAGGCTGAACAGCCCCCGGCCATCAAGGTGACAGTCCGCGAGGTGGGAGAGTCAGGATCGTCGGCCAAACCGTCGTCGGGAAATGGTCCTTCCCCGGACGCAGGAACAGCGCCCGGGCCGGCAGACCCTGCCAAGAAGGCTGAACCCGCAAAACCAGTCCAACCGGCCGCACTCAAGCCCCTTGCCAACAAGCAGGGGCCCAAGAACACCGCCAAAGGGAAGTCCCCGGGCCAAGTGCGCAAGGGTTCCTTGAGCGGTGCCAGCCGCAACTCCTAGGCGGGGTCAGGCCGCCAGCTGGCGGAACGATGCCCCGTGGTAGATGAGTGGCTCGGAATCATGGTTGACGGTGGTGGACTTGACCTCAAGGACCACGATCGCGTGATCCCCCGCCGGAATCTCTGACACGACTTCGCACTCGAAACCCAGCACGGCACCGTCGATCAGCACAGCCCCCGAGTCGGTGACGCTGTGGGCCACGCCGTCAAAACGGTCGCGGGTCTTGGAGGAAAGCTGGAGGCACGCGGCTTCCTGCCCCTCGGCAAGCACGGATACACCGAGCCGGGCTGCCTGCCGAAGCCTGGGCCACGTGGTGGAGGAGTTCTGCACGGCAAACATCACCAGCGGAGGCTCCAAGGAAACGCCAACTGTAAAGGACGATGCCACCAAGGCCTCGGGCGTGAAGTCGACCATTGCACTGAACGCAGCCACACCGGACGGGAACCGGGCAAAGGCAGCCTTGATCGCTGCTGTTTCATCCACCGTTGTCCGTGTCATTTGATCTGTCCCCTTTGCGCGTCGATTGAACCTCTTTCCCCATGATTCATGCGTTCCCGGGAACCTCCACGTTTGTGGATCCGGAAGTCGTTTGTATTGCCCGGTGTCAAGAAATGTCTCGCAGTAAGGCCCCTTCCGTTACTTCCCAAGACGAAAAACGAAGAAGTTCTACCACTTGCGTTTCTGCGTCCGGCAGCGCTGTGTAGCCTCGACGGGACACCTCCCCCACCACAGGAAGCCGACATGAGCCTCAACGAGCTACGGACGCTTGGACGCACCGGCGCCCTGATCAGCCCCCTCACCCTTGGCACATTGAACTTCGGGACAGGAACCGCCCCCACCGGTCCTGCGGACAGTATCCGCATCATCAAAGCAGCCCTCGATGCCGGGATCACCAGCATCGACACCGCGGATATCTACTCCCAGGGCGAGGCCGAAAACGTGGTGGGCCAGGCCATCCACGGCCGTCGCGACGAAGTCTTCCTCGCCACCAAGTTTCACGGCCAGATGGGTTCCAATCCGGCCCACGCCGGCAACTCGCGGCGCTGGATCGTCAGGGCAGTGGAAGACAGCCTGCGTCGCTTGGGTACGGACAGGATCGACCTTTACCAAGCACATCGCCCGGACTACAACACCGACCTGCTGGAAACCATCACCGCCCTCAACGACCTCATCCGGCAGGGCAAGATCCTTTACTACGGCACCTCTGTGTTCAGTCCCGCGCAACTGGTGGAGGCACAGTGGATTGCCAACACCAACCACCTCACGCCCCCAGTCGTGGACCAGGTTCCGTATTCGCTCCTGGTGCGTGCCAACGAACGGGACGTTTTCCCCATCACCCAGCAGTACGGCGTCGGGGTTTTGAGTTACGGACCGCTCGACGGCGGCTGGCTCGCCGGCGGGTACCGGGTGGGTGGCGGTCAGCCTGAAAGTTCGCGCTTCTCGGCTGTCCCGGGCCGCTTCGACGTGACCGCGCCCTTCAACCAAGCGAAGCTGCACGCGGCCGATGCCTTGGGCCGGGTCGCTGCCCGCTACGGCATCTCCTTGATCCAACTGGCCGTGGCATTCGCCATGAACCACCCCGCGGTCACCAGCGTCATCATCGGGCCACGGACCGAGGAGCATCTTACTGATTACCTCAAGGCCGCTGACGTCGTACTCAGCGAAGCCATCCTGGACGAGATCGACGATATTGTTGCCCCCGCCGTGAACTTCCTCGAGCGGGATGCCGGCACCGTGGCGCCGCACCTGGAGTATCCGGAACTTCGACGCCGGTAGGCCTTGCAACGTCCTATTGACGGCGGTTCCGGCGCGGCGTGATCCTTGACCTAAGTGCTGCGGCACATCCGCAGCGTCGGTTCCAGTAGAACGCCGCCCGCCATGTCCACACCCCATATTGAACGCGGCCTTGCCGCCACCCCGGGCCAACCGACCCAAGGCCCACTCACCCACGAAGAACTCCAACTCGCCGGCCGGAACCACTCGATGCCGCTTGAAGCGTTGCACGACGATCTCACCCCTGCGGGACTGCACTACTTGCTGATCCACTTCGACATTCCGCACGTTTCGCTTGAGACGTGGCGGTTGCGGCTGGGCGGGGCTGTTGCAGACTCCCTGGAGCTCAGCCTCGACGACCTCAAAGCCCGTCCCGCCGTCACCATGCCCGTCACGCTCGAATGCGCGGGAAACGGGCGATCGCTCCTGCAACCCCGGCCACTCAGCCAGCCGTGGGTCCTCGGTGCCGTCGGCACGGCGGAGTGGACCGGAACTCCCCTGGCACCCCTGCTGGAGGAGGCCGGGTTGGCGAGTGACGCCGTCGAACTTGTCTTCACCGGCGCTGACAGCGGCATCCAAGGCGGCGTCGAAGAGCCGTATGCGCGGAGCCTGACCATTGAGGAGGCCATGCACCCCGAGGTGATGCTGGTGTACGCCATGAACGGCCAACCGCTCCCGTTGCAGCACGGCTTCCCGCTCCGGCTGCTGGTCCCCGGATGGTACGGAATGGCGAGCGTGAAGTGGCTGACGTCCATTGAAGCTGTGACAACCAGGTTTATGGGGTACCAGCAAGCTGTTGCCTACCACTACCTCCAAGGACCCGACGGGCCGGGGCTGCCCGTGACCCATATTCGGGTGCGGTCTTTGATGGTGCCGCCGGGGATTCCCGATTTCTTCACCCGTCGCCGGGTAGTGGATGCCGGACCGGTGATGCTTCACGGGCGCGCGTGGTCCGGGCATGGCGACGTGGAGCGCGTGGAAGTGGGTATCGATGGAACGTGGATGCCTGCGCACCTCGATCCGCCCGTTGGGGACTTTGCCTGGCGCTCGTGGTCCATGGTGTGGGTGGCGAACAAGGGTGATCACGTGCTGCGATGCCGCGCCATGGACTCGTCCGGTGCCCTCCAGCCCACGGAACAGGTGTGGAATTACCAGGGCATAGGGAACAACATGGCGCAACGGGTGGAGGTGACGGTGCGGTAGGGGGTGTTTCGCGGGTGGGGGCCCTCCCGCCTTCTTCCCTTCCGCCGAGTTCGCGGGAACGACTCTTCCCTTCCGCCGAATTCGCGGGAAACCTGCTTGTTCGCTGTCGCCTTGCAGCGGTCAACGTACGTTTGCGGCGAACACACGACTCTCCGCCGTAACCGCTTTCGCTAGACTCGACTGCATCATGAGTAGCCAGTCTTCCGCCCCGGCCGCCGTCCGCGTCGACGCCTGGTTGTGGGCGATCCGAGCCTACAAAACCCGTTCCGCCGCGACGGCAGCTTGCCGGGCCGGGCATGTCCGCCTTAACGGCAACCCCGTGAAGGCGTCGCAGACTGTGATTGTGGGAGACACCATCCGGGTCCGCGAATCCGGGTGGGAACGCGTTTTTGAAGTTCGGCGACTCATTGCCAAGCGTGTGGGCGCCGAGGCTGCATCGCATTGCTACACCGACCACACTCCCCCGCGTCCTGTCCTCCCCCAGCTGGGCCTGCCCCAACGCGACCGCGGCGCCGGCCGGCCGACCAAGAAGGACCGCCGGGATATGGACAAGCTGCGGGGATAGCCTTCCGGACCCGGCTGAATTTTGCTGGATCATTCAGTGGTGCGCTTCTGTGGGCCCTCTGGATTCTGTGGTTTTGGCGCCTTGGCCGCGCAATGATCCAGCAAATTCTTCCCGGTGCAGTTATCCACAGATGGGTCTTACCGGCTCGAACCAGCGCGAACCCCCTGCTTAGACTGGCCAGCACTACGCCACAACAGTCGCTGGGGAGTCTGTACATTGCCACGCTTTTTGTTTGATCTTTCGCCTGCCCATTTCCGTTCCGTCGCTCTCACGGTTTCTGCGCTTGTGCTCTTGAGTTCATGCCAAGACCCTGGCTCGCCGCCGGTTCCAGGCGCGGTTACGGAAACCACGACGGCGACTCCCGCAGCAAGTGCCTCGCCTTCCGGTTCCTCGAGTCCCTCCTCCGGGAATCCGGGGGTGTACAAGCCTGCTGATTCGAAGGGCAAAGCCGAGAACGTACCGGTGCCCGTCATACCCGAGCTGGCGAAGGAAAACTCGAAGGAAGGGCTGGAGGCGTTCATTCGGTACTGGTACGCCACATATTCCTACGCTCTGGAAACAGGCGACATGGGTGCTTGGTCGGCATGCACCGATATGACCACGCCCGCAGCAAGGGCACACAAGGAATCTGTCGCGCTAAATTACATTGAAAATAGGTGGATCGTCGGCGGCCGCCTCACGACCCCCACCGTAGAGATCGCGTGGGACGCGGATGGCCTCCAGTCACAATCCGCGAAGGTTCAGGTAATTCAGGAAGCAATTCAATACTTCGACGCAGACGGGGCCAAGGGCCAAGAGGACTCACCCTCGACCAACACAGCAGATGCAGTCTTCTCGCGGTTTGAGGACGACGCCTGGCGTGTAACCGATTACGGAGCGCTCGTTGGGTAAGTTCCAATCCAAACTCCGCCGAGCTTCGGCGCTGTGCCTCGTGATGCTTTTACTATCCGGCCCATCTCCCGCTTACGCCGAGGAAGGTCGAGTCACTGCCGACCGTAATGAACGCGAACTCCTTGTGGGTGCAAAGTTCACCATCGATGCTTCGACCGGCCAGTTGGCGTCTCAGCTTTCCAGCGGAAACGGAGCCGCTGCTGCATCCGAGGACCCGAATCAGTACATGGCCGATACCCACTGCCGCGCCGACGGGCCCGACACCGTGGACCCCGGCTGCCTCACCCTCGCCTGCCCACCATCACCCAACGGCGCCACCGGCACACCCGTGATCTGGAAAGAAGCCCCCAAAGCCATCACCAACCCCGGCTGGACCGACTGGATCCCCGTCACCGGCCCCACCTGCCTCTACGGCCCCGAACCCCACAACATCCTCGACGACATCGCAGCCCGCATCCTCACCGACTTCCGCCAACTACCCCTCAACCCCGGAACCCTCACAACCCAACCCTTCCCCAACACCCTCATCGGGGCACCCACCAACTTCTACGCCACCACCACACCCCAAACCTTCAACCTCACCATCCTCGGACAAAACGTCCACCTCACAGCCACCCCCACCACCTACACCTACAACTACGGCGACGGCACCACCCTTGGCCCCACCCCCGCGGCCGGCTACGCCATCCCCGACACCGAACGGCTCACCACCGAAACCCGCACCAGCCACAGCTACACCCAAACCGGCAACTACCCCGCCACCATCACCACCAGCTTCACCGGCACCTATTCCGTCAACAACGGCCCACCCCTGCCCATCAACGGAACCCTGAACATCACCACACCGGCCAAAACAATCCACGTCTGGAAAACACAAAGAGCACTCGTCGCCGACACCTGCGAACAAAACCCCCACTCCTGGGGCTGCCCCGGCACCAACGACTAAAACCACCAACCCGGGCACCAGAAACACAGCCGCACCGCCACGACCCCACATCGACGGCAAAACCCACCCAACTCGAAGGAAAAACGCACACCCGGGCATCAAAGAAGGTCGCAACGGCACAGCCAAGGCACAGACGAGGACCTTGTTTGACCTTCTAAGGCCGCTCCGCCCGTCACGACCCGAGTCCTTCGGCCACTAACCCTGTGCAAGCAGATAACGGTCCGGGGACTCCGTCAAGCGGAACGCCGACGAGGCAAACGTGCTGCGATAACCAGGAGGTTTACCGTGAAGTACCAAGAGCAGCAGGCGGAGTCCACCCCAGCAGAGCAGAACCCTTCCCCCTTTTACAGGAAGCGTTCACCCGTTTCATATGATCGCAGTGTCCAGATTGCGGCAGCACGGCTTCGTTTGGTTTGCGATCGTCGGCTGGGCAAAGAGACTCCCGGATGGATCCGCCAGCTCGCTGCCCAGAAGTTGGCCGGGGAATACTGACAGGACCTGGTCAGCGGCGAACGTGCCCTACGAGAACCACGTATCCGGCGGCCCCATGTACAAAAGGAAGCTAAATACAGCAGCCACGCCGACCAACACCACTACTGCGGCAAGGATCGGCTTAGCCAAGATCCAGGCCTGAATTTTCTCCACAGCACCCATCGGTTCCTCGCGTCCAGCGGCAAGGCGCCAATGTCCGGCAAGGAGGCCTCTGCGATCAAGTGACTTTTCGACGGGGATGGTGGCATACGGAATGACAGCCGACACGATGGCCACGAGCCCGGTGCGGGCCTTCCATTTCTGGTTGACCCACGTGAACGCGGCAATGAAGGCGTAACAGAGGAAAACGAATCCGTGGACACCACCTGCAATGCTCACCGCTGCATCAGTCGTCTTGGTGACGTACTTAAGGAAAAGCGCGATCAGAAGAAGAGTCCAAGTGACGGCTTCGGCGAAGGCAACAGTTCGGAAAAGGGCGCGGGGTTGCATTGAGTTTCCTCGGTGATGGGAGTCATGGTCGCTCTAGACAACGGACGGGAGGGACATCTCGTTCCGTATTCGGGATGTTCCGAATTCCAAAGCCAGCGTTTCTATCTTAATGGGCTCTTGATGTTTCGCACGTGCCTTGCCCACCGCCACATGCGGTATCCAGTGGGGTGACCGGTAACCAAGCGCCGGCGAGCTGAGAATGAAGTCATCGATATAGTCCAAGCCCAGGTCGTCAAGAAGCACATGCAGCCCTTGAAGCAACAAGGTCTGGTAGTCATGCACTGCCTGCGGAACCACGACCTCCAGACTGCTGATACGTCCACCGCCCAAGGTAAGGATGGTGTCTGACTTGCCCAGGAAACCGTCGAGCACAGGAAGTTCACGAAGCCAGGTGGCTATCTCCAGTGCCGCCCTTTCCGCAGGCATCCGCCCCTTGGTCCAGGCGAAGATGTCGGCAGCCAAGCGCTCCAGTATGCCGATGTGCAGGAGAGTCATATGCAGGCTGCCCGGCTTCCTCAGCGCGTCAACGTGGCGACCCAGGTCCTCGTAATCCGTAGGACCGGCACCGATGCTCAACACGGGCACCTCCACGGTGACGCGAGGAAGCTCCGACGTGTCACGGGACTGAGGGGCAGTCATGCCAGCCATTATGCGCTGAGAATGGGCACGCTTGTAGGTCTGCAGGACACAAACTTCGACGTCCGCTTGCACGTTCAGCAATAAGTTGCACCGTCAAGTACGCTGAGCTTTCCTCACTCGACTCAAACGCAAAATAGGGGGACTATTTGCGCGCCCAAACAGACGGCATAATTACTTGCCCACGCTCCGAGCAACCCTTCAGCCAGAGCAGGGGGCGTCATGCGTAAGCTGCTCATCGGATCGACTGCCGCCGCAGCGCTCGTCGCCGGTTCTCTCATCGCTGCTGCGGCAGCAAACGCGGACTCCGGAACTGTTGTGCGGGTGGTCGACGGCGACACCGTAGTCGTCTCGATCAACAACAACGACCAGACCATCCGCCTACTGAACGTGAATACACCGGAGACAAAGGACCCAAACAAACCGACGGAGTGCCTGGGTCCGGAGGCTTCGGAATACCTCAAACAAGCGCTGCCCGCTGGAAGCAAGGTTCGGCTCGAGTTCGACGTCGAGCGGCACGACAAGTACGGCAGGACTTTGGCTGGTGTCTTCAACGCTTCCAATCAATTGGTCAATGCTGAGATCGCCAGAAAAGGACTCGGCGTCCCAATGGTTGTAGGCGAAAACCGCAAATTCCTGCCTCCGGTACAGGCTGCCCACGACGAAGCGCGTAAAGCCGGGGAGGGACTTTTCGCGGAATCCATAGAATGCACGCTTCCGGCCAAGGTGGCAGCTGCTTCAGAGGCGCTGGCATCCGCTGAGGAGGCCGCCCCGGCAACGACTTCATCAGCCGCTGGTGCATCCGCGTCGACATGGGCTTCGGCGCTCGTCGCCGCCAAGGCCGCCCATGACCTCTTGTCTGCAGAGAGGGACTCCGAGCATTCCATCATCTGGGCGGCGTACTCCACTGGAGAAGCTGCCTCAAAACTCAAGGCATTGTCAGACCGGATTACCCGCGCCGACACCACGCTGAACCAGGTCAAGGAGCAGCAGAAAACGCTGGCCGCAGCTGAGAAAAAGGCTGAGGAAGAGCGCAAAGCCGCTGAAGCCAAGGCAGCGGCGGAGAAGAAGGCCGCCGAGGAAGCAGCAGCCGCAGCTAAGAAGGCGGCTGACGAAGCTGCCGCCGCGGAACAGGCCCGAGCGGCAGCCGCCGCAGCGGAAGCTGAACGCTTGCGGAACATTCCGGCGCCGCAACCGTATGTTCCACCTGCCCCCAAGTACATAGCTCCTCAGCCGGTTGCTCCATCAAACCCATATCCGGGTTACACCGGTCCTCGTTGTTACGCACCCGGCGGAAAGACGTGGCGCCCCTGCTGACGAAGCCGGTGGCCGAAGCCTGGCACTGTCCGCAGGGTAGCGCCAGGCTTTCTTTGTCGTGAAGCCCAGATTCCTGTTGCCGTACGGCAACAAATGCTAAAGTCGGCGTACGGCGACAATTGAAGAAGTTGCCGTACGACGACAGGAGAGCTCGTTGAGGACCGTGCGGGAAGCCGGACCATTGGTCCGGGAACTGAGGGAAGAACGCGGCTGGTCGCAAGCCGAGTTGGCGCGACGGGCAAACGTCTCGCGAACCTTCCTCATCGACCTCGAATCCGGCAAGGCCACTGTGGAGACATCCAAGTTCATGGACGTATTCCAAGCACTGGGGTTCGAGCTCGCAATCCGGGACAGCGAGACGGGTGATGTTCGATGGTGAGTACCCGCGCACTCGATGTCTTCATGGATGGGACGCTCTGCGGACGAGTGGAGCAGTCCGCCTCAGGGAACCTGGTGTTCGACTACCTCCCCGAATATCAGGCGAGCCGTGACGCAACACCACTGTCCCTTTCCATGCCGCTGGCTGCGAGATCGCACAAGAAGCGCGCCGTTTTGCCCTTCCTTCAAGGCCTGCTTCCGGACAGCGAGGGCGCCCTGCAGACAATCGCCAGGCGATTCAGGGTCTCACCAGCGAACCCTTTTGCAGTTCTTGAACACATCGGCGCGGACGTCGCGGGCGCGCTGCAATTCCTGCCACCGGGAGCGGAATCATCCGATGGCAAGTTCCAGAGGACCTCTGTAACACCGGTCTCCGACTCTGAGGTGGCCGCGATGCTGGACCACGTGGTGACGGAGTACGAAGACGGCACTCCCTACGATGATGCGGCGGGACGCTTCAGCTTGGCCGGAGCACAACCGAAGATCGCTCTCCACCAACTCCCGGATGGCACGTGGGCGGTTCCCGCGGATGCCACCCCTACGACGCACATCCTCAAACCCGCGGCGGGCAGCTTCAGCCGTTTGGATGTCGTCGAACAATTGACGATGCGCGCCGCTGCTTTCCTAGGGCTCGAGGTAGCGAACTCCGAGCTCAAACGGATCGGTGGATGGGACGTTTTCGTCACGCGTCGCTATGACCGCCACGTCCTAGACGGAACCTGGCGCCGCCTGCATCAAGAAGACTTCTGCCAGGCCCTCAGCGTCTCGCCCGCCAAGAAATACCAGCATCGCGACGGCGGTCCGGGCGCCGGCGACATGGCCTCCCTCGTCAGGTCGTTCCCGCTCGAAGCAGACCGCAGAGCGGCAGGCGAGTCGTTATATCGGGCTTTCGTCTTCAATACGGTGGCCGGCTGTACAGACGCCCATGCGAAGAACTATTCGCTGCTACTCCACGGCGAGGAAGTCCGGTTTGCGCCGCTCTACGACCTCGCTACGTACGCCCCCTATTGGGACGGCGAATCCAGCATCAATTTAGCGATGAGCGTGAAGGGCGAGTACCGCTTGCAAAGAATCAGCAAACAAATGCTGGTCGCCACAGGCGCGCAATTTGGCGTCCCCAGCGATGCCGCAGAAAGCGTTGTTGTGCACTACTGCGAGCAAATGATCGATGCATTTGACGCCGCCAAGGAAGAATTGCTGCGGGAGCTGGGATCCTTGCCGGACATCGCTGAAGAGGTAACTGCCAGGGTACGTTTGCTGCCTCTGGTTGTGACGGCCGCGCGGAAATAGAACTGAGCATTCACTCCCTCATGATTGACTAATCCAGTACAGCGAGGCGACTGATCGGAGAGAACTGCATTGGGGGCAGTGGACCAGCAGCAGTCCCTAACTCTCGCCCACGTTTTGGCCGGCGTTGGCGCGGAGCATGATCCGCCGATTCAACTGGAGCAAATCCACGTCATCCGCCACTCTTTCAGGGCCAATGACGAATCTGCCCTTCGCGGCTTCGAGGATCTGACCGTGCAGAAGGTTCATGCCTACACGCGTGAGCAGGACGTCTCCCCGCGCCGCTTCCCCGCTCAGCCCGGCCAAGTGTGGGCCATTTTCATCGCCGATGGCAAGAATCGCTCGCGGCTGTGGGGCGCATTCGAAAATCACGGCGAGTTGGAAGAGGAGCGTACCCAAGATTGCCGATACTTCGACCTCCGGCCGAGCAACTTCCTGGCTACGCTCAAGGACCGACTGGTCGTCGATTGGGATAACCCGCGGAGTTGGCACCGCAGTGCGCAGTCAGCAAGCGCCCGGCGTATGCAGGTGATCGAGATTGCCGACCGCGATAAGGTCCCGTTTCCGGGCTTCGACGGGGTCCTGCTCACCTTTCACCAGCTGCGGGAGCTGGTGGATGATTCCCGCTACTCGGATTGGCGCGCAGCACTGGCTGAAGTTCAGGGCATCTACCTCATCACCGACTCCAGCAATGGCAAACAATACGTCGGCAAGGCAGACGGTTCTGAGCGAATCCTCGGGCGATGGACGGCCTATGCCCGGGATGGTCACGGCGGCAACGTGGCCCTCAGGGAGCTAGCCGTAGAGAGCGTCGGCAGTACCACGGGTGCCAAGACAGACCATGCCCGCCACTTTCTCTTCAGCCTTCTCCGTGTTTTCGGGCCGAGCACGCCTTCCACCGAGGTCAACGCGGCGGAATCGCACTACAAGGCCGCCTTGATGACTCGGATACACGGCCTCAACCGGAACTGACACCACCCCAACCACCAAGGCGTGAAGCAATCCTTTCAGCGTTGACAGCCCCTTGTGACCCGTGCCATATTCAATATCGTGAACCTGTCAGACAGCCGGACAGCCGGACAGCATGGTGCGAGCACAAGCCGCTCGACGCCCACTCCTATCTCCCGTATTTCAGCGGCAGAAGCGGTGTTCGCCGCACTCAGGAGGGCAATCGAGGGCGGACAGTTTGATATCGGCACCAAGCTCAGCTCCGAAGCAACGCTGGCAGCACAGTATGGCGTCAGCCGCTCCGTGATCCGCGAAGCACTCCGGTCCTGCAACACGCTGGGCCTCACCACCACCAAGACCGGCAAGGGCACGTTCGTGGTGGCAAACAAGGTTGCTAATGACCTTACCTTGGGCCAGTACAGCGCACGCGATCTCAATGAAGCCCGTCCCCACATCGAGATCCCCGCGGCAGGGCTTGCTGCCGAAAGGCGCACTGAAGAGGAACTTGAGCACCTCAAGGACATCGTCCAGGAGATGCTCAACGAAAACGACCCCGAAGCGTGGGTGAACCTTGACGCGACCTTCCACTCCGCCGTCGCACGCGCCAGCGGCAACCGTGTGTTCGCGAGCGTCGTGCAGGACATCCGCGACGCCCTCGCCCACCAGTCCGAGACCCTGAACCTCGTCGCTGACCGGCAACACCGTTCCGATGAAGAACACGTAGCCATCCTGAACGCCATAGAGGAAGGTGACTCACAGGGCGCCAGCAAAGCCATGGCCGAGCACCTGCAGGCCGTCAGCGTGGCACTCGAGACGATCCTCAGCAAATGACAAAGGAAACCATGGAAATGGTCAAGCAAGCCACCCGCCACGTCCCGCTGGTTGAGCAGACCCGCGACGGACTGGTGGAGAGCATCCACTTCGGCTCGCTGGTGGCACTGAATGCGGACGGCAGCACGGCCCTGGAAGCCGGGGAACCGGATGCGCCGATGTACCCGCGGTCGAGCCTGAAGCCGCTTCAAGCCGTGGCGCTCCTCAAGGCCGGCTTGGACATCCCGGAACGGCTTCTGGCTTTGACGGCAGCCAGCCATTCGGGAGGCAAGGACCACCGTGACGGCGCAGCGGAAATCCTCAGAATCCACGGACTGACCGAAGCCGCCTTGGCCAACAGCACGGACCTCCCCTACGGATTCAACGAACGCAACCAATGGCTCCGCGAGGGCAACGGCCCCACCCGGCTGGCACAGAATTGCTCTGGCAAGCACGCCTCCATGGCCTCGGTTTGTGTCATCAACGGCTGGCCGGTTGAGGGCTACCTGCACCCCGAACACCCGCTGCAGGTCCTGGTGCGGGACACCATCACTGAACTCACCGGCGAGGACGCAGCCGCGGTCAGTACCGATGGCTGCGGCACTCCCCTGTTCGCCCACTCGCTGCACGCGATGGCCCGCGCCTACGGCCGCCTCGCTTCAGCGGACGAGCAAACAAACGAAGGCAAAGTCGCCCACGCGATGCGCCGTCACCCGGATATGGTGGCCGGCGAGGGTCGCGATGTCACCGCGCTGATGCGTGCGGTCCCGGGCCTGCTCGCCAAGGACGGTTTTGAGGGCCTGCAGCTGGTCGGCCTCGCCGACGGCCGGGCCGTGGCCGTGAAGATTTCCGACGGCGGGGACCGCGCCCGCATGCCCATCACCCTTGAGGTGCTTCGTCGTCTGGGGCTCGACGGCGGCACTTTGGACACGCTGCAGAGCCCACCCGTGCTGGGTGGCGGCCTTCCGGTCGGCGAGCTCCGTGCAGGACACATTTTCACCACAAACTAAAGGACAGCTATGACCACCGTCGATCAGGCGATCCCTCTCCGTTCCGAGCACGACCTTCTGGGCGACCGCGATGTTCCCGCAGACGCTTACTGGGGCGTTCATACCCTGCGCGCCATCGAAAACTTCCCCATCACGGGTCAGCCGCTTTCCACCAACAAGCACTTGGTCCGTGGCCTCGCGGCAGTCAAGCAGGCCGCTGCACGGACCAACCATGAACTGGGCCTGCTGGACACCGAACGTGCCAACGCGATCGACCAGGCATGCCAGGACATCATGGACGGCAAGCTCCACGAACAGTTCATGGTGGATGTGATCCAAGGCGGAGCCGGGACCAGCTCCAACATGAACGCCAACGAGGTCATCGCCAACCGCGCCTTGGAAATCCTGGGCCACCCCAAGGGTGATTACTCCAAGCTCCACCCCAACGACCACGTCAACCTGAGCCAGTCCACCAACGACGTCTACCCGACGGCGGTCAACCTCGCCACGATCTTCTCCGTCAAGGAACTCCTGGAAGCACTGGAAGAACTTGAAGTGGCTTTCGCTGAGAAAGGCCGCGAGTTCCGCACCGTCGTAAAGATGGGCCGCACGCAGCTCCAGGACGCTGTTCCCATGACCCTGGGCCAGGAATTCGGCGGCTACGCCGTGACGATCGGCGAGGACCGCGCCCGCCTGGATGAGTCCCACATGCTGATCCACGAGATCAATCTGGGTGCCACGGCCATCGGCACGGGACTGAACGCCCCTGCAGGATACGCCGATGCCGCGTGCCGGCACCTCGCCGAAGTAACCAGCCTTCCCCTTTTGACAGCAGCGGACCTCATCGAAGCTACGCAGGACGTAGGCGCGTTCGTCCACCTTTCAGGCGTGCTCAAGCGCGTCGCCGTGAAGCTGTCCAAGATTTGCAACGACCTCCGCCTGCTGTCCTCCGGGCCGCGTGCGGGATTGGGCGAGATCAACCTGCCGGCTGTCCAGTCCGGCTCCTCGATCATGCCCGGCAAGATCAACCCGGTGATCCCGGAAGTAGTCAGCCAGGTCGCATACGAGGTCATCGGCAACGATGTCACCGTCACCATGGCCGCGGAGGCAGGCCAGCTCCAGCTGAATGCCTTCGAACCGATCATTGTGCACAGCCTGCACAAGAGCATTTCCCATCTCGAAGCAGCGTGCCGCACTTTGACGGCCCGCTGCGTCCGGGGCATCACCGCAAACACCGAACGGCTTCGGCTTACCGTGGAGCAGTCGATCGGTCTCGTCACGGCACTGAACCCGCACATCGGATACGCCTCAGCCACAGCAATCGCCAAGGAAGCCCTGGCCACGGGCAAAGGCGTGGCAGAGCTCGTCCTCGAACACGGCTTGCTCACCGCAACCCAACTCGAGGAACTGCTCAGCCCCGAACGCCTGGCAAACCTGAGCAAGTAGGCCCTCCAGCCCAACGGCCCCAAAGCCGTCCTGCCCGATGAGGCACCCACATAAGGAATTGCGCGCGCCCAAAAACCCCGTACAGGGCACGTGCAGTACACCTAAAGGACACCCGTAAGGATTCCCATGACCAACCCCATCACGGACCACACGGTCCCGCTCCAAGCGCATGCCAGCGAACAAGCCCTCCACAAGGAAGACAAGGGCTACCACAAGGACCTGAAGCCCCGCCAAATCCAGATGATCGCGATCGGCGGCGCCATCGGTACCGGCCTGTTCCTCGGAGCCGGCGGCCGCCTCAACGCCGCGGGCCCGTCTCTAGTCATCGCTTACGCAGTATGCGGCTTCTTTGCCTTCCTCATCCTGCGAGCGCTGGGCGAGCTGGTACTGCACCGCCCGTCGTCGGGCTCTTTCGTCTCCTACGCCCGCGAATTCTACGGCGAGAAGGCCGCGTTCGTCTCCGGCTGGTTCTACTGGATCAACTGGGCCACCACCACCATTGTGGACATCACGGCAGCGGCCCTCTACATGAACTTCTTCGGCAAATACGTCCCGTGGATGGGTGCCGTCCCGCAGTGGGCCTGGGCTCTCATCGCCTTGGTTGTGGTCCTCAGCCTGAACCTGGTTTCCGTGAAGGTCTTCGGCGAGATGGAGTTCTGGTTCGCGCTGATCAAGGTGGCAGCCCTGGTGGCCTTCCTCCTGGTGGGCACCTACTTCGTCATCTTCGGCACCCCGGTGGAAGGCCAGGAAGTCGGATTCAGCCTCATCACCGACAACGGCGGCATCTTCCCCAACGGACTGCTCCCGATGATCATCCTCATGCAGGGTGTGCTGTTCGCCTACGCCTCCATTGAACTGGTGGGAACCGCGGCCGGCGAGACCGAGAACCCGGAGAAGATCATGCCCAAGGCCATCAACTCCGTGGTCTTCCGCATCGCTGTCTTCTACGTCGGCTCCGTGATCCTGCTGGCTCTGCTCCTGCCGTACACCTCCTACGAAAAGGGCGTCAGCCCGTTCGTGACCTTCTTCGGATCCATCGGCGTCCAGGGCGTCGATGTCATCATGAACCTCGTGGTCCTGACGGCCGCTTTGTCTTCGCTCAACGCCGGCCTCTACTCAACGGGCCGTATCCTCCGGTCGATGTCCGTCAACGGTTCGGCTCCGAAGTTCGCCCAGCGCATGAACAAGGCCGGCGTTCCCTACGGCGGCATTGCCATCACGGCCGGCGTCTCCCTGCTCGGCGTCCCGTTGAACTACCTCGTCCCGGCCCAGGCCTTCGAGATCGTCCTCAACGTGGCTTCCGTGGGCATCATTGTCACCTGGGCAACGATCGTCCTTTGCCAGATGCAGTTGAAGCGCTGGGCGGACAAGGGCTGGCTCAAACGTCCATCGTTCCGGATGTTTGGAGCCCCCTACACGGGCTACCTGTCCCTGCTCTTCCTGGCCGGCGTCTTGGTGATGGTGTTCATCGAATCGCCGCTCACCATGCTGGTCACGGCCATCGCCTGCGCCCTCATGGTCTGGGGCTGGTTCCTCTGCCGCAAGCAGATCCACGAGATTGCAGCCACCCGTGACGGCTACACCGGCAGTGCTCCCGTGGTCGCCAACCGGCCGTTTCCGGGCAAAGACGCCTAGCAACTGAGTGCCCGACGGCGGCACCCGGGTTCCGTAACAGCGGAAGCCGGGTGCCGCCGTCGTGAGTTAACGCCCCCAAGTAGGTCGCATTAGTGCACGTTTTGACCGCTGAAAACGCGCACAATTGCGACCTAGTTGAGTACAGACGTCGGATCACTGGCACCTAATATTGGGTCCATGGCTGTGACAGATGAGGCGATCGGCAAAATCAAGGACATGCTGATCCAGGGCGAACTCAAAGCCGGCGACCGGCTTCCTCCCGAGAAGGAACTCAGCGAACGGCTCGGGCTTTCACGGAGTTCCCTGAGGGAAGCCGTCAAAGCACTGGAACTCACCCGCGTCCTCGACGTCCGCCGCGGCGACGGAACCTATGTGACCAGCCTCGACGCCAAATTGCTCAACGAGGCCGTCGCCTTCGTGGTGGACCTGCACCAGGATCGCTCGGTCCTTGAACTCTTCGAGGTCCGACGTATCCTGGAGCCCGCCACGGCCCATTTGGCCGCAGGAAAAATAACTGCGCCGGACATCGCCAGACTGCGCGACAGCTTGAAGATGGTGGACGAATACAGCTCCGTGGAGGAATTGGTTGCCCATGACCTGACGTTCCACGGCGTCATCGCGCAAGCAGCCGGAAACGACTACCTCGGCAGCCTCGTGGAAGCCCTTTACAGCAGCACCATACGGGCCCGCATCTGGCAGGACGTCACCAGGGACAAGGCGGTAACTCGGGCGTTGGATGACCACAGGACGATCGTCGACGCCCTGGAGCGGGGCGATGCCGAACTCGTGAAGGCACTGGTCACCGTCCATATCAGCAATCTGGAGAAGCGGCTCCGGCGGACCCTTTAGCGGGAGGCCGGGTAGCGGGAGCCCGGCCGGGTCACATTTAAGGATTGCCCGGCCAACACAGCACACTGGGTTGCGGATGTCAGTACCGAAAACGGAGGAAGCCATGACCTTGAAATTCGCCAGGCTGGGAGCGGCCGGAAACGAACAACCTGTTGTCATTGCCCAGGACGCACAGGGGGAAAAGTACTTCAGCCTGACGTCCCTCACCAAAGACCTCGACGGCGGCTTCCTCGCCTCGGACGGCATCGCCCGCACGCGCGAAGCCCTGGACGCCGGCCAACTCGAGGAGATCTCCGCCGACGGCCTGCGGATCGGCGCCCCCGTTGCCCGGCCGGCCAACGTCATCGCGATCGGACTGAACTACGCGGCCCATGCCGCTGAATCAGGAGTCACGCCGCCCGAGGTCCCGGTGGCGTTCCTCAAGCCGGCCAACACCATCAGCGGGCCTTTCGACGCGGCCCCCATCCCCCCGACGTCGGAAAAGTACGACTGGGAAGTAGAACTCGCAATCGTGATCGGCAAGGAAGCCTCCTACGTCTCCTCTGTTGAGGAGGCGGCGGAATACATTGCCGGTTACGCCGTAGCGAACGACCTTTCCGAGCGCGATTTCCAGATGAACGGCCCCGCCGGGCAGTGGACCAAGGGCAAGACGCTCCCGGGTTCCACGCCATTGGGTCCGTGGCTGGTACCCGCGTCCGACGTCGATACCGCCAACCTTGGGTTGCGCACGCGCGTAAACGGCGAGATCCGGCAGGACTCCAACACCTCGGACATGGTCTTCGATGCCCCCACGATCGTCCACCACCTCAGCCAGTACATGGTGCTGGAGGCCGGCGACGTGATCATCACGGGAACCCCTGAGGGCGTGGCATTGTCCGGCCGGTTCCCCTTCATCCAGCCCGGCGACGTGATCGAGCTTGAGATCGACGGCCTGGGCGTCCAGCGCCAGGAGTACTACCGTGCGGGCACGGGCAAGCGGGCAGGTGCGGGTAAGCGGGCCGGTGCGTCACTCGCCAACGCCTAGCTCCTGACCCCAACGGCGGGTGCGTAACGCAACCGCTGCGCAACGTCCCGCCTGCCGGGTTCGCCTATGCTCGACTCCAAGGATTCAATGGCGACTCACTATGAGGACTCAGGAGCGGGCATGACTAATTGGCGCATCAGGGATTTTCACTCCTCGGACCTGGACGGCATCCTGCATTTGTGGGAATCGCTGAAGGCCAACGGCGTCGAGCCGGTATACGCACTCTCCGAAGTACTGGCCTCCTGCGAGAAGGACCACGCGGTTGTTGCCGTGCAGGGCGACGAAGTGGTGGGAGCCGCCGTCGGACGCGCCGCGCATGATCAAGGCTGGATCGTCTTCCTCGCCACCCTGCCGGAGTTCCGCGGCCGCGGGATCGGCACCTCGTTGCTGTCCGCCGTCGAGAACCGCATGGCACCGCACGGCCTGAACAAGCTCTCGGCACTCATGCCCGAAACCGAAACCCGGGTGGAGGCGTTCCTTGGCCGCGGCTTCGTGGTGAAGAAGAACCTGCGCTACTTCGAGCGGACCATCCCCGTCCAGCGGCAGGAATTGGAGCCGCTCAGCCTGCTCGGAGGCCGGATCCTGGCCCGGGATCTGTGGGAAAACGTGGCGGGCATGAAGCGCGAGAAGGAACTGCTGGAACGCCGCCTCGTCCTTCCGCTGGCCGAAGCCGACCTCGCCGATGAATACGGAGTAGTACCCCCACGCGCCGTGGTGTTGTTCGGCCCTCCCGGCACCGGCAAGACCACATTTGCGAAGGCCATCGCCTCACGGCTGGAGTGGCCGTTCGTAGAGGTCTTCCCTTCCCGGCTCGCCTCCGACCCCAAGGGCCTGGCGGGTGCGCTGCGGGAAACCTTCCTTGAGATCGCAGAGCTGGAACACGCTGTGGTCTTCATCGACGAAGTGGAGGAAATCGCCTCCCAGCGTGCCGGCGATCCGCCGTCGCCGTTGCAGGGCGTCACCAACGAGCTCTTGAAGATCATCCCGGCCTTCCGCGAACAGCCCGGCCGCCTCCTGGTCTGCGCCACCAACTTCATCCGCGCCCTGGACACGGCTTTCCTACGTCACGGCCGCTTCGACTACGTCATCCCCATCGGCCTTCCGGACGTCCATGCCCGCGAAGCCATGTGGCAGCGTTTCATTCCGGCAACTGTGGTGGACAACGTGGATATTCCGCTGTTGGTTGAGCGAACCGAGGGCTTCTCACCCGCGGACATCGAGTTCGCTGCGCGCAGCGCCTCCCAGCGCGCCTTGGAAAAAGCCGTGTACGACGACGCTGCTGCCGCCGGCTCGCCCTCGAACGGCAGCACTGCTTCACAGGGCCGGAAGGGACCCGTCACGCAGGACTACCTCGACGCGATCGCCGACACCCGGACCACCGTCAGCGACGAGGTGTACCGGGAGTTCCTCGAGGACATCGACGTGCTGGGGCGGGTCTAGCCAGGCCCAGTTCGCCGAGTTCGCTGCGCCCAGTTCGCTGGAAGCCTGCCCCTTCGTGCGTAGAGGAACGGCGATCCTGACGCATTCCCACGAACCCGGCACTACCGCGGTGCACAGCGGGAGGGCTAGTCCTGCACAGCGCGGGCGGCGATGGCCACGGTGAGGGCGCGGGGCAGGCGCTGGGCCAGCCCCGCGGCAATGCGGTTGGTCAGGCCTGACACCACGCTGGCCGGAGTGGCCTTCCCACCCAGTGCCTTGAGGGCGGTTTCAACCACTTGTTCAGGCGTCTGCATGATTCCGACTGCTGCCGACTCGCTGCCCAGGACCTCAAAAAACTCGGTAAGGGTGGCTCCTGGGCACAGACTTAGGACCCGGAGTCCGGTTCCCTTCGTTTCATGGGCAATGGCCTCGGTGAAACTCAGGACGAAGGCCTTGGTGGCGCCATAGACTGCCATGCCGGGGACGGGTTGGAAGGCCGCAGTGCTGGCAACGTTCACCAGCGCGCCTTTGGCGGAGGACAGCATGCCAGGAAGAAATGCCCTGGTGATGTCCACCAAGGCTGAGATGTTTACAGCGATTTCGGAGGAAACAACATCGGGATCCTCCTGGGCGAACGGCCCCCGGGTACCAAAGCCTGCGTTGTTGATCAGGGTGTCAATCGCGATCCCTCGGGTGGACAGCGCGGCGGCCAGCTCGCGGCCCACGTCTGCCCTGCTCAGGTCCATGGCCAGAACCGTGACGGAGACCCCGTGTTCGGCACGCAGCTCCCTGGCCAGCTCTTCCAATCGATCAGCACGCCGGGCAACGAGGACCAGGTTGGCCCCTCGGGCCGCAAAGCGGGTTGCGAATTCGGCACCGAGCCCCGAGCTTGCACCGGTAATCAGGGCCGTGGTGCCCTTGTAGGTCATGGTCATGGTGTTCATCCTTTGTATGGGCCGGGCTTGACGGGGTAGGACTACAGCTCCGAGATAGCCTGCCGCACCGCCGAGCTGAGCAGGAAGTTCCGGCAGCCCACACCTCCTGGTTCAGCCTGCTGGGGCACGTAGCCAAAGCCGAGTTCGTACACGGGATCTGCGTATCCGAGGGAGGCACTGGCACCGTCGTGCCCGAACGCACGGTGGCTGCCGAAAGGCATCCGGTTGTGCGACTTCATGAATACAGTGCCAAAGCATCCTGTCTCTCCAAACACCCGGTCGATTCCGAAGACCCGCTCGGCGGACACCGCCCGGATGGTCTCCTCGGTGAGCAGGGGCGGGACGGCCGAAGCACTGCCTGTAGAATCAGCGCCGCCCGAAGCCGGCTCAGCGGAACCAGACAGGCCCGTCAGCGCAAGCGCATAGATCCGTGCCATTCCGTCCGCGCTGGCAACCCCTGCTGCGGAGCTCAGTCCTGCCGCGCGGACTTCCCGGATGTTGGGCAGGTCCAGGAGGTCCCCGGCAGTCGCGTTGACGGTCAGCCCGAAGTGGCTTGCCGGGTCAACCCACGGCATTGAGGGGTCGGAGGCCCAGCGGAAGGGCGCGAACCGACCTTCCTCTTCGGCGGGCAGGCCCAGGTAGAAGTGCGCGCCTGCAACCGACCTGATCCGCTCCTCGAAGATGGCCTGCAGGGTGGAACCGGTGATCCTGCGGCAGAGTTCCTCCATGAAGACCCCGATTGTCAGTGCGTGATAGCCGAACGCCGCACCCGGCTTCCACAAGGGAGGCAGCTTGGCGAGTTTTGCCGCGGCCAGCCCGGAGTCGTTGACGTCCTCCATGGTCAGCCCGCCCTCCACGCCCAAAAGCCCGGCCTGGTGCGAAAGCAATTGCGCTACAGTGACGCTTTCCTTGCCTTCGACGCCGAACTCCGGCCAGTACTTCACCACTTCAGCGTCGAGGTCCAGCAAACCGTCCTGGACGAGCAGGGCCATCACCAAGCCACCCATGCCTTTGGAACAGGAGAAGACGCCGGTCACGGAATCGGCCCGGATGTGCGGTCCCCCGCTGAGGTCAAGGACCTTGACGCCGCGATGGTAGGCGGCGACCTGCGCGGAGTACTCCGGATCCTGTTCCAGGAAGCTGCCAAAGAGCTCTGCGACGTATTCGAATCCGGGGGCGATCACCTGTGAATGCATCCTGCCAGCCTAACGGGCGGGCATCTCCGGCACGGGGTTTTTCCACACCCACGGGTCCCGCGGGAGCTTCGCCGGCTCAAAGAAAGGCAGGGCGGATTCCAAGGATCCCGCGGGCAATCCGAGCGACCCCAGCAGAAGGTCCCGCACGGCATCGGCAGAAACCCCGACGGCGGCGAGGTCCCCCAGCGTGACGGCACCGTCGCGCTTTGCCAGCCTGGCGCCGTCGTGATTAACAACCAACGGAACATGCGCGTATTCGGGGACCGGGAGGCCCAGGAGGGTAGCCAAATAAGCCTGCCGGGGCGTTGAAGGGAGGAGGTCGTCGCCGCGCACCACCTGGTCGATGCCCTGGGCTGCATCGTCCACCACCACGGCGAGGTTGTAGGCCGTGACGCCGTCGTTGCGGCGCAACACAAAGTCGTCCACGACTCCCCGGTACTGGCCGTGCAACTGGTCCTCCACAGCACACTCGGTGACGTCTGCCATGAGCCGGATGGCGGCGGGACGGGTGGCCCGCCGGATCTCCCGTTCGGCGTGCGACAACCGCCGGCACGTTCCCGGGTAGGCGCCCTGCGGGGCGTGCGGCGCCGACGGTGCTTCCTGGATTTCGCGCCGCGTGCAGAAGCACTCATACGTGCGGTCTTGGGCCGTCAACTGCGCAATCGCGTCCGCATAGAGCGTCACGCGGTCGGTTTGGCGCACGACGGCGGCGTCCCACCGCACGCCCACGGCCGCCAGGTCGCGGAGTTGCACGGCCTCGGCGCCTGAGCGCGCCCTGTCCAGGTCCTCAACGCGCAGCAGGAAGTCCCGGCCGCTGCCCTTGGCGAAGAGCCAGGCGAGGATAGCGGTCCGCAGGTTGCCCACGTGGAGTTCCCCGGAAGGGCTGGGGGCAAAGCGTCCTGCGGAAGTCATGGTCCAAGCCTATGCGGCGTGGTTCGGCCAGGATGGCTCCACCACCGCCAAGGCGCGCCACGGACAACACAAGAGCCCCTCAGCTACCGCAACGATTCGGTGGCTCAGGGGCTCTTACTGTGGTGCCCATGCGGGCATGTTGTGCGGAATGACAATGCGTGAACAAGAGTCAATCAGCGGCTGCTTCCTTGCGGGATGCTTTCGCAGGATTCCGGGTGGTGTACCGGGCTGCCTGGTGCCTGCGGGATCCGGCGATGGCCTCGTTCCGCTTCGTTGTCACAATTTCAGCAGGAAGCATACAGTTGGTGCAACAGAGTCTAGGATGATTAGTCGATCTGACCAGTATCACCGTGAAGAACCGACAAGGAGTAGTCACTTTGCAGGAACTCGACGCCACCGACCGCCGGATCATCGCCGCCTTGGACGATGATCCCCGCATGCCCATCATGGTGCTGGCGCAGAAGCTGAACCTTGCCCGGGGCACGGTTCAAACCCGTTTGGAACGCATGACGGCGGCCGGGGCCTTGCGCGCCAACAGCAGCCGCGTGCTTCCTTCCGCCCTCGGCAGGGGCGTCGCCGCTGCAGTCAGCGCCGAACTGGACCAAAGCCACCTCAACGAGGCCATCGCCGCCCTGCGGAAGATCCCGGAAGTCCTGGAATGCCATGCTCCAGCCGGCGATACCGACCTCATCATCAGGGTGGTGGCGAAAAGCCCGGACGATCTCTACCGGGTTTCCGAGGAGATCCGGCTCTGCCCCGGGATCGTCAGGACATCCACCAGCATGTTCCTCCGCGAAGTGATCCCTTACCGCACCACCGGCCTGCTCCAGGAATAGCCCCGCTCCAGGACCGACTCAGACCGGTGGTCCCGTGTTCGTTTTGAGGTTCTTCATAACCAACGTCGAGTTCAAACGCTCCACCGCCGGAAGTGCGGCCAACTCGTCGTCGTAGAAGCGCTGATACGCGGGCAGGTCCGCGGCAATGACTTTCAGCAGGTAATCGGGCGAACCGAACAGTCGTTGCGCTTCGACAATGTTGGGGCTGGCAGCCACCCGGGCCTCGAAAGCCGCCATGGTTGCCCTGTCCGCCTGGCGGAGGGTCACGAAGACAATCGCTTCAAAACCAAGCCCGACGGCGGCGGGGTCGATGTCTGCGCGGTAACCGCGGATCACGCCGGACTGCTCCAAGTCGCGGAGCCTCCGGTGGCACGGAGCGACAGTCAGGCCGACCTTGGAGGCCAGCGCGGTGGCAGTAATCCTTCCGTCTTCTTTGAGGTGCCGCAAAATACTTCTGTCGATTCCGTCAATCACGCAAAAATCTTACCCGAAGGGCAGCGATCCGGGCGAAATTGGCGAGCACTTCTCAAGCGATTTTCCCTAGAGTTTTCCTACCAACAAACCCTGGAGAGAACCTTGAATCCGCAGCTGTTCTTCGCCTTCCTGCTGGTGTCTGTCAGCCTGGCTTGCACCCCCGGCGTGGATTGGGCCTATTCCATTTCGGCAGGCCTCCGGCAGCGCAGCTTCGTCCCTGCCGTAGCGGGGCTCTGCGGGGGCTACGTCATTCACACATTGCTCATGGCGGCTGGCCTGGCGGCACTTTTGGCAGGCGTTCCGGGCCTCCTGAGTTGGCTCACTGTTGCCGGCGCCGCCTACCTGCTGTGGCTTGGCGCCTCAACCATCCGCTCGTGGCGAGGTGCGAGCTTTAGTGCGGATGCCGGCGTCGTACATTCCGGAAACCAGCTCCGCACTTTCCTGCAGGGCGTAGGAACCAGCGGCATCAACCCGAAGGGCCTGCTGTTCTTCGTTGCGCTGGTTCCGCAGTTCGTCAGTCCCGACGCGTCGCTTCCCGTGCCCGTGCAGTCCGGCTTGCTGGGGATGACGTTCGTGGTGATGGCAGGGCTGGTCTACACGGGCGTGGCGCTGACCTCACGGAAACTGCTTGCCTCGAGGCCCGGCGCTGCGCGGGTTGTGACCCTCACCAGCGGCATCATCATGGTGGGGTTGGGCGTGGTGCTGTTGGCGGAACAGATCATTCCGCTGGTGGCCACGCACATCTAGCCGCTTTCAGGCTGCGAGCACTTCGTCCAAGCGCACATACCCAATGACGCCGTGTTTATTCGCCGCCCAGCTGCCTGAAGTCGTTCTCCCACAGCCGGCGCATCTCGGCGTCTTTGCGGATGACTTCCAAAGACTCCAACTCAGCCGGCGGCGCAGGCCGCCGGGACCGCGGAGTCAACGTGAAACGTCCTTGGTCCAGCGCAAGCAGGGCCCTGTCCGTGAGGGCATCATTACGGAGGGCCAAGCTGGTCTTCTTGCGGCGCAGAACCTCCTTGAGGGCGTTTTGGGCGGAATCGAAGTCTCCGCGGGCTCGCTGCGCCCGGGCGCGGATCAGCAACAGCGCGGCAGACAGGTCATCAGTATTCAGCAAGCCGTTGGTCCAGATCACCACGTCGCGGTAGCGTCCCAGCGCAAAAGCCGCCGTGCAGCGGGCCAGCGCAGAAGGCAACGACGGCGGCAGGCCCACCACCGCTTCGAGTGCCGCCTCCATCATTCTCATCTCCCGCAGGCAATGGGACAGGGCCAGGAAGACCGATTCCTCGCTGAACAAAACCGGGACTTCAACGCGTTCGGCAACCTCAACCCGGGCGACCACCCGCCCCAGGTACTGGGCAGAGAACTGGCTGGCGTCGTCGTCGATCCTTGTTGCCAGGCCCCGTTGCAGCAGTTCCGACGCCCGCAGGTATCCACCGTGCTTGTAAACCAGCAAGCCGGACATGACATAGCAAAGACCCGCCCACCCCGGGAACTCACGGGCAAGGGAGAGCAGGCGGTCCGGGTCGGATGAGCCGAAAACCGCGTCGTGCATCAGCCGCGACTGCCTGGATGCCAGGAACTTCAACCGCGGCGCATCGCCGCTCACCGAGAGCCTGGCTGCGTTCCGGCCGATCAACACTCCGGACAGGGCTCCGCCAAGCCCGTCGGTCAATCCGCGCACGGGAGTTCGGATGTGTCCCTCACGGAATGGAGTGACGTCACGGGTGTCGTGGAAAATCGAAACAAATCCTCCGTTGGGGCCTTGAGTCATGAACCAATGCTAACCGGCGCTGAACTGCCCTTTCCCCTGCTATCAGCGGCATTTCAGGAGTATTATGGCGGCGTCGGCAAGGTTTTCCGACACCCCTTGCCGCGGGCCGGCTCTCCATGAGAAGAGCCGGAAAACAGCGTGAATAGGGAGGACTTATGACCACCGCTTCGCACCCAGCACATCACCATGCGATGGGTTTAACGCTCCACAACACCGCCTTGGGCGTTGGCATTGTATTTCTGCTGGTAGGCGTTCTTGGGTTCATCCCGGGAATCACCACCAATTACGGCGCCATGACCTTTGCCGGACATGAATCAGGCGCCATGTTGTTTGGAATATTCCAAGTTTCAATACTCCATAACATCGTCCATTTGCTGTTTGGCGCGGCCGGCCTGGCCATGGCGAGGACAGGCCGCATGGCTCGCCTGTTCCTCCTGGGTGGCGGTGCCGTGTACATCGTCCTTTGGATCTACGGCCTGGTCATCAACCAGGAAACCGCTGCCAACTTTGTTCCGTTCAACACCGCCGACAACTGGCTGCACTTTGTGCTTGGCGTGGCCATGATTGGCTTGGGCGCGTGGCTGGGCAGGGACGCTATGGATGAGACCACCTCAAGGAAGGCAATGTAGCGCATTCCTCAATACCGCAACAATCACGACGGCGGCCGCTTCCTTTTCGGGGCGGCCGCCGTCCTGTTGTGTGTCACTAAGTGCCAACTCCGCATCACTTGACGGGCGGGCTCACATTCGTGAACGTGTTCCCGGTGGAGTAGCCGTCAAAGCGCCAGGGGTTGGCGTTGTTCCGGACGCTGTGGAACGTCACCCCGTGGAACGCGGAGTCCGTGAGGCCCTTGATGTTGGTGGGATTAACGTTCCGGAACACCACATCCTGGAAGGTGAACCCGCTGAGCGTGGCCGTCCCTTCACCCAGGGCAGGCCCCGCCTGGATGTCGATCACCGGCTTGCTGTCGGAGACGGCCATGCCGCACGTGGGTGAGTTGTTGCCGTCCACAGACACATTCTTGACCTTCACGTTTTTGAAAGTCGCGGAATCTGCTGCGACGTACCCCGACGGCGACTGGTTGTAGCTGAGCGTCATGATGAACGCGCTGCTCCCCATGCAGGCCATGGCCGTATCACGGAACAGGAAATCCCGTCCGCCGCCTGCCATGTCCGACGTGCTCTTCATGCGCAGTCCGCCGGTCTCCACCTTGTACATGACGTTATCCTCGGCAAGGACGCGCTGAACCCACGCCGCCGTGTTGGAACCTACGGCAACTCCGCCATGACCCATGCGCATGTAGTTGTTGAAGATCCAGACGTCCTCGCTGGGCCGTCCTTGTGCGCCGTATTTTCCCTGTCCGGCAGCAAAGTTGACCTGGTCATCCCCGGTGTCGAAGAAGTTGTTGAGCACCATGCCGTTGCTGGTGCCACCGAATTCCAAACCGTCGCCGTTGTTGGTGTTGTACGTCGTGTGGCGCATCCCGTTCACCGTAGTGTTTTGGCTGTCCAGGATCATCACGCCGTGGAAGGCCGGGTTATCGGCCGTGATTCCCTCAAGGTAAAGGCCTTCCACGCCCATGAAGGTCATCAGGCTTGAGCGGTACTGGCCGTAAAGCACGGAATCCTCCAGCGTTTCCGGCTTGTTGACCACTCCCGTCAGGAACTCCGGGTGTTCCTTGGCATTGCGGAATTGGGCCGCGGCGAGGAGACCGTCATCCAGAACCTTGCCGGCCGAACTGGCAACGTACTGCGGAAGCACATTTCCCGCTTCGTCCGTGATGGAGCCCTCCGCGGTCCGCTTCCACCCGTTGCCGTCCACGACGCCCTTGCCGGTAATGCGAACGTTCTTCGCGACAGCTCCCGGCTCACGGCCTTCTGCCGAACGCCCATTGTCTGCCGGCAGGACGTTAAGGAGCGACGGCGGCCTGCGGAAGTTCCGGTATTCGGTTTCTTCGGGAGCGGGGTCGGGGACGGGATAGAGGTAATAGCCCTTTTCCAGCGGGTAGTCCTCCGGCCTGTCCGAACCCAAGAGCCTTGCGCCTTCTGCCAGTTCCAGCGTCATGTCCGAATGCAGGAACAGGGCACCCGTTTTAAAGGTGCCCGCTGGAACCACCACCGTGCAGCCCGGGGTCCGGCAGGTATCGATTGCCTTCTGGATTGCCTTGGTGTTGAGGGTCTGACCGTCACCCACGGCCTTGTAGGCGGGGTGCGCGATGTTCACGCGGTGGCGTTCGGGAGTGGTGGTCACCGTGATCGGACCACTCGAAGGGGTCTCGGTTCCGTCCTTCCTGATGCCGGTGACGCTGAACTGGTAGGTGGTCCGTGGCGCCAGCCCAGTCACCGTGAAGTTGTGGGCCACGGTTTTCGCATGGAACCCGTCCCGGTCCGCAGCCCGGAAAGCATCAATGTATTCCTGTGCTGGAGAATGGGTCTTCGCATTTTCCTCGGCCGTGCCCAGCGGCTGGCCGTTGATGTAGACGCGATAGTCCACCACGTCGTCGTATACGCCTGGCTTGTTCCAGACGAGCAAGGTCTTGTTGTGCTCCGTGGCTTCGGCGGGGACGCAGAGATTCTGCGGCGCGCTGCCGGTTGTGGCGATGAGCTGGACACTGGCGCTGGAGCAGGCCGGAGAGTCCGCCGAACCAGGCTCGTTCGCGGGAACGGCGCTGGCTGGACTTCCCAGCGCACTGAGCGACGCCAGGCCCAGCGCTGTAGCCAGGGTGGCCACGCCGACCCTTCGCAGGCGTTCTCTCTTGTGGGTTCTCTGCATGGATGATCCTTCCCTGGGCACAACAATGTGACCCAGTCCGGGAGCGCCTGAGGCACTCCGGCATGGACAAGCAAGGGCAAGAAAACGTTTTCTCACAACACCCTAGGAAGGAGAACGGCGCAGGTCAAGTAGTTGGCCCTCACGCCGAGATGGCAGTTAATAGGTATGTTGCGGCCTCGGACTGTCATCATTTGCCATCTCGACGGTGGCCTGGGGCCACGTCAGGCGGGAGGGCGCCCACCCAGGCGCGACGTCACCTTGGCCGCCGCATCCGCGCAGGCTTCTCCGAGACTGTTGAGGGTGTCCTGCGAGACGCGGAACTTCGGGGCCGGGATCAGCACCGAAGCCACGATGTCGCCGCGGTGATCGTAAACGGGCGAGGCAACCCCAACCTCCTCGATGGAGGTTTCCCCAAAATTGACGGCCCATCCGCGCTTCGATGTTTCCTCCAGACGCCGGAGGTACGACTCAACGGCGTCGGCATCCAGGCTGGGCAGTGTGACCGAACCGCTGCGGAGAAGACTCCGGACGCGGTCCTGGTCCTCGGCGGCGAGGAACACCTGGACCGAGGAACTCAACGCTTCGCTGTAGCGCGCCCCCAGCGGGGCAAGGTGTTTCACCTGGTGCCGGCTCGGGATCTGCTCCACGCACATGGATTCGACGCCGTTCCACACCATGAGTGCGCTGGTCTCGCCTGTCCGCTCGGTCAACTCGCGGAGGACGGGATAGGCCACGCGCCGCTCTTCGAGTTCCGCCAGGAGGGGGCCCGCCATGGCGATCATTCCCAGCCCCAAGCGGAACCTGCGCGAATCGACGTCGCGCTCTACCAAACCCTCTTGCTCCAAAGTGGCCAGTATCCGCGAAACGGTGCTCTTATGCAGTCCGACGCGGCCGGCAATCTCAGTGACTCCGAGCAAAGGTTCCTCGGCGCTGAAACTCTTCAGCACGGCAATGGCGTTAACGATGACCGACGTGCCTTTGCCGTCGCCGTTAGTGTTGCTGCCGTCAGGAGTCTCGGTGGATTCGGTGGGAGTCATGGGTCTCACTATATTTCGCTGCAGCGGTTGAACCGGTACCGGTTTGCCCGGCACTGGGCCGGGACGGCCGGCGGACGCCGTGCACTGCGTCCGCCGGCCGCACCACGCTAGGCTCCGATGATGTTGTACTCGGGGCCGAACGGGAACTTGGTGATGTTCTCCGCGCCGTCCTCGCCCACAACCAGGATGTCGTGCTCGCGGTAACCGCCGGCACCGGGCTGGCCGTCCAGCACAGTGATCATCGGTTCCATCGAGACCACCATGCCCGGCTCCAGCACAGTCTCGATGTCCTCACGGAGTTCCAGCCCGGCCTCACGCCCGTAGTAGTGGCTCAGCACACCGAAGGAGTGACCGTAACCGAAGGTCCGGTTCGCGAGGAGTCCGTGGCTGACGTAGATCTCGTTCAGTTCGGCAGCGATGTCCTTGCAAACGGCGCCGGGCTTGATGAGTTCCAGGCCACGCTTGTGGACCTCGACGTTGATGTTCCACAGCTCCAGCGAACGGGCATCGGGCTCACCGTAGAACAGGGTCCGCTCAAGCGCCGTGTAGTAGCCGCTGGTCATCGGGAAGCAGTTCAAGGACAGGATGTCGTGTTCCTGGATCTTGCGGGTGGTTGCCCAGTTGTGGGCGCCGTCGGTGTTGATGCCGGACTGGAACCACACCCACGTATCGCGGATTTCGGAGTTCGGGAACGTCCGGGCGATCTCGTGGACCATGGCTTCGGTGCCGATCAAAGCGACTTCGTACTCCGTGATTCCGGCCGTGATGGCGTTGCGGATGGCCTCGCCGCCAAGGTCGCCGATGCGGGCGCCGTGCTTGATGACCTCGATTTCCTCGGTGGACTTGATCATGCGCTGACGCATCGCAGCCTGGGCAACATCCACCAGCGTTGCATCGGCGAACGCCGCCTGGATCTTGTTGCGGTTGTCCAGCGGCAAGGAGTCATCTTCGACGCCGATGCGGCGCGGCTTGATGCCGCGGGTGCGCAGGACTTCCTGGATGGCGTGGATGTAGTTGTCGCGGCGCCAGTCCGTGTACACGAGGTTCTCGCCGTAGCTGCGGCGCCAAGGCATGCCGGCGTCGATATTTGCCGTGATGGTGACGGTGTCATCCTTGGTGACCACCATCCCGTAAGAACGGCCGAAGTAGGTGAAGAGGAAGTCGGAGTAGTACTTGATGGAGTGGTAGCTGGTGAGGACGACGGCGTCGAGGTCCTTTTCTGCCATGATGCTGCGGAGTCCGGCGAGACGGCGCTCGAACTCGGCGTCGGAGAAGGTCAGCGACACTTTCTCACCGTTGTTGAGGACCTTGAGGCGCTCGAGCTTGGCGACGTCGTTGACAGCCTCGTTCTGCGTGATGGTCATGATTCTTTCCTTTCAATGGGGTGTGGTTGTTTCAGTCCTGCTGCAGGGGCTTGCGGGAAGTCTCTGCGGCGAAGAGGACTGCGATGAGGGAAACAAGGGAGGCGGCGACCAGGTACCAGCCGGGTGCCAGCTGGTTGTGTGTCATGCCAATGAGGAGGGTAGCCATGAACGGGGCCGTGCCACCGAACAGGGCGTTGGAGAGGTTGAAGCTAACCGCGAACCCGGTGTAGCGAACCTTTGTGGGGAAGAGTTCCGCCAGGAAGCTGGGCAGGGTTCCGTCGTTCAGGGTGAGCATGCCGCCGAGGAGGATCTGGACGAAAACAATCACCGCGAAGCTTCCGGAGTCCAGCAGCATGAAAGCCGGGACCGTCAGGACGCTGAACAGCACCGCTGCGATGATGAGCATCTTCTTCCGGCCGAACCTGTCCGAAGCAATGCCCGTGAGGAAGATGAAGCCGATGTAGCTGGCCAGGGCAATGGTGGTTGCGAGGAACGATTCCGCCGCACCGAATCCCAATTCCTCCGAGAGGTACGTGGGCATGTAGCTGAGGATGACGTAAAAGCCGACGGCATTCAGCAAGACCGCTCCAGTAGCGATGACGAGCTGCTTGCGGTAGGTCCTGAACATCGCAAATGCCGGGGCCTTGACTGCGTGGTCTGTCTCGGCGAGCTCGCGGAAGGCGGGCGTATCCTCCAGTTTCGTCCGGATGTACCGGCCGATCAGGCCCATGGGCGCTGCCAGGAGGAAGGGAAGGCGCCAGCCCCATTCGTTGAGCTGCTCCGCGCTCATCACGGAGGTCAGCAGCGCGGCCAGAAGCGACCCCAGCAGCAGTCCCGCCGCAGTGCTTGCAGGTACGACGGCGGCATAGAGTCCGCGCCGATGTGCGGGCGCGTACTCCACCAGGAATGCGGAGGCTCCTGCATATTCGCCTGCTGCCGAGAATCCCTGCACAACCCTGACCAGCAGGAGCAGGATCGGCGCCATGACGCCGATGGTTGCGTATCCCGGGATCAGTGCGATGCAGAAAGTTGCAACCGACATCAGCAGGATGGACAGGGACAACGCCTGCTTGCGTCCGATCCTGTCGCCGATGTGGCCCCAGATGAAACCACCAATGGGTCGCACAAAGAAGGAGATCGCAAAGACGCCGAACGTTGCCAGGAGTGCTGTTTGACGATCGGACTCCGGGAAGAAGACGGTCGAGATGATTCCGGCAAGGTAGCCGTAGACGGCGTAGTCGAACCATTCGACGAAGTTGCCGATGAAGCTAGCCGTGACCACGCGACGTCGAGTGTCCTTGCTAACCGAAATTTTGGGGGCGGGTGTGGTTCCCTGTCCGCCGTTGGACAGGTCTTCCGATACGGCCGCCACCGGGTTGGATTCGTTACTCATGTTCCACCAAGTTGATTGGGGTTGCATTGAACGCAACGCTGTTGCACCAGACTAAGTGTGAGCGGGACCACGGTCAAGGGTGAATTTTTTCTGCCCGAGAACTATCCGAGAAATGTCGTCGCTACGTTCCATCGACGACGGGCAGGAGAGTGCCCCCAATCTCCCTCGACTGCTGTTGTTGCACTTGTATCAACGCAGTTGCACCGAAAGGCACAGGCTGGGCACAAATGCCTCCAATATCTCCCGCCATCCCCGAACGCTCTCTCACATCCCACCCCCTTTTTGGACCTTCCTCTCTCACACCCCACCCCCTTTTTGGACCCGGAACCCTGGCGGCGGTAAACAACTGGTGGAGAGCGCCGGGCAACGAGGGGCTGAGGCCAAAGCCGACCAGGTTGGCAACCACAAGTCATGCCTCGGAGTCACGGCCGTTCCGCCCCGCTGCTTGCCAATGTTCAGGACGCAGCTGCCAGGAAGGGTAGAGGCCGACTGTCGAGCCCTACGCCAGACCGAGAGAGCAGGCCTGGCGTGACGGGGCGGTGGGGTGCAATCGTTTTGTGCCGCGACGACCCACTTTGAGGACAGAGGACGCCGACACGCCGGAAATTTGGGGGAACCTGCGGGGAGGACGGCCGAATGTGGGTCGTGGCGGTACGCAGCCCCAAGAGAAGTTCAGATCCCGCGGCCCGGGGGTACAGCCAGGTGATAGAGCAAGCCGGCAAAAAGGGCGGGACGTGATAGCGCGTCGGACGACGACGGCGGCAGGAAGTAACAGTGCCGCCGGCCCGTTCCGCCACGACCCACTTTGAGGACAGGGGACGCCGACACGCCGGAAATTTGGGGGAACCTGCGGGGAGGACGGCCGAATGTGGGTCGTGGCGGTACGCAGCCCCACGAGAAGTTCAGATCACCCGCGACCCGGGGGATACAGCCAGGTGATAGAGCAATCCGGCAAAAAGGGTGGGACGTGATAGAGCGTCGGACGACGACGGCGGCAGGAAGTAACAGTGCCGCCGGCCCGTTCCGTCACGACCCACATTGAAGGCGCCGGACGGTGACACGCCGGAAAATTGGGGGAACCTGCGGGCAGGACGGCCCAATGTGGGTCGTGGCGGTACGCAGCCCCACGAGAAGTTCAGATCCCGCGGCGCGGGGGTACAGCCAGGTGATAGAGCAAGCCGGCAAAAAGGGTGGGACGTGATAGAGCATCCCGGCAAAAAGGGTGGGACGTGATAGAGCATCCCGGCAAAAGGGGTGGGACGTGATAGAGGGGCGGGAGGTGATAGAGGGAGGGTGGGTTAGAGGACCTTGCGGATGGTCTCTTCGAAGCTCACCACGTGGTGCATGGCCAGCTTGGCAGCGAGTTCCTCGTCGCCGTCGGCAATGGCAGTCAGGAGCTCGGCGTGCTCGGAGATGTGCCCGGAAACCGAGGGCATCTTTTCCAGCATGTGGCACCAGATACGGGTGGCGAGGTTGTCGTACCGGATCAGGACGTCCTCAAGGTGGGCGTTGGCTGAGGCCTTGTAGATGAGCCGGTGCACCTGGATGTCGTAGCGCATGAGCTCCTTGGAGGAGGCATCCTGGCCTTCGAGGTCACGGATGGCCGCGGCCACGGCGCGCAGCTCGTCCCGCATGGCAGGGCTGGCCATCCGCGCCGCTTTGCGCGAGGCCAATGGCTCCAACAACTCACGGATCTCGGAGACTTCCGCGAGCTGGGTGATGTCCACACCGGTGGCGAAGGTGCCGCGGCGCGGATAGGACACCACGAGGTGGTCGCTCTCAAGCCTCTTGATCGCCTCGCGTACGGGCGTGCGGCCAATTCCGAGCTCGGCCGCGATCTGGCCGTCATTGATGGGATCGCCCGGCTTGATGTCCAGCATGATGAGCCTGTCGCGCAGGAGCAGGTAGGCGTTCTCCGCGAGGGATGCTCCCTGCGGAGCGGATTCCAGTGCTTCCAAAGCTGTGCTCATGGCCTACTCCCCGTGGTCGTATTTCCCAGTCTGCTGGACGAGTTGCCGCGGACCTGTTGACGACTATGTGATCTCCAACATACCATGGCAGAAGTTCTAATATATTAGTTGACTAACAGTCAGCAACTACAAGTACTTCTAAGGAGAACACCATGGTTGAACCGCTGATCCGCTCGCTCGCCCAAGCGGACCCGGAGGTTGATCAGGCGATCGCCCAGGAACTCATCCGCCAGCAGTCCACGCTGGAGATGATCGCTTCAGAGAACTTCGCCCCCACCGCCGTCATGGAGGCACAGGGCTCGGTGCTCACCAACAAGTACGCCGAAGGCTACCCCGGCAAGCGCTACTACGGCGGCTGCGAACACGTTGATGTGATCGAACAGCTGGCCATTGACCGCCTGAAGTCGCTCTTCGGGGCCGAATTCGCGAATGTACAGCCGCACTCCGGCGCCCAGGCCAACGCCGCTGCCATGCACGCGCTGATCACGCCGGGCGACACCATCATGGGCCTCAACCTCGCGCACGGTGGACACCTTACCCACGGCATGCGGATCAACTTCTCCGGCAAGCTCTACAACGTCGTTCCATACAGCGTGCGGGAAGACACCCACACCATCGACATGGCAGAGGTGGAGCGCCTTGCACTCGAGAACAAGCCGCAGCTGATCGTTGCCGGCTGGTCCGCCTACTCCCGCCAGTTGGACTTCGCGGAGTTCCGCCGCATCGCCGACTCCGTTGGCGCCTACCTCATGGTGGACATGGCCCACTTCGCCGGCCTGGTGGCAGCAGGACTGCACCCGAGCCCGGTCCCCCACGCACACATCGTCACCAGCACCACCCACAAGACCCTCGGCGGACCCCGCGGTGGCGTCATCCTCACCAACGACGCCGACATCGCCAAGAAGGTCAACTCGGCAGTGTTCCCCGGACAGCAAGGCGGCCCGCTGGAGCACGTCATCGCCGCGAAGGCCGTCGCCTTCAAGTTCGCGTCCGAGCCTGAGTTCAAGGAACGCCAGGAACGCGTCCTCGAAGGCTCCAAGATCCTGGCCGAGCGCCTCCTCAAGGAAGACGTTGCAGCCGCCGGCATCTCCGTCGTCAGCGGTGGCACCGACGTCCACCTGGTCCTGGTTGACCTTCGCAACTCCGAACTCAACGGTCAGCAGGGCGAAGATGCGCTGCACCGCATCGGCATCACCGTCAACCGCAACGCCGTTCCTTTCGACCCCCGTCCGCCGATGGTCTCCTCCGGCCTCCGCGTGGGCACCCCGGCACTGGCCGCCCGCGGTTTCGGCGCCGAAGAGTTCACCGAAGTTGCAGACATTATTGCGACGGCGTTGATCGCCTCGGCCGGCACCGGCACCTTGGATGACCGGACCGCCGTCGAACTCCGTACCCGCGTCACCGCGCTGGCGGAAAAGTTCCCGCTTTACCCGCACCTTTCCAACAACGGCAATGGCGCCGAATCCGTACTAGAAGCAGAAATGATTGGAGCAGCCCAGTGAGTGTCGACCACCTCCCCGAACACCCTGACTTCCTCTGGCGCAACCCGGAACCCAAAAAGTCGTACGACGCAGTGATCGTCGGCGGCGGCGGGCACGGCCTGGCCACCGCCTACTTCCTGGCAAAAAACCATGGCATGACCAACATTGCCATCCTGGAAAAGGGCTGGCTCGCCGGCGGCAACATGGCCCGCAACACCACCATCATCCGCTCCAACTACCTCTGGGACGAGAGCGCCGCCATTTACGAGCACGCCCTCAAGCTCTGGGAAATCCTTCCCGAGGAACTCGAATACGACTTCCTGTTCAGCCAGCGCGGCGTGATGAACCTCGCGCACACCCTGGGTGACGTCCGCGAGAGCATGCGCCGCGTGGGTGCCAACCGCCTCAACGGCGTTGACGCCGAATGGCTGGAACCGGATCAGGTCAAGGAACTCTGCCCCATCCTGAACACGAGCGACAACATCCGCTACCCGGTCATGGGCGCCACCTACCAGCCGCGTGCCGGCATCGCCAAGCACGACCACGTTGCCTGGGCATTCGCCCGCAAGTGCGACGAAATGGGCGTTGACATCATCCAGAACTGTGAAGTCACCGGCTTCATCAAGGACGGCGACCGCGTCACCGGCGTCAAGACCACGCGCGGCACCATCAACACCGAAAAGGTGGGCCTCTGCGCCGCCGGCCACAGCTCCGTACTGGCAGAAATGGCAGGCTTCCGCCTTCCCATCCAGTCCCACCCGCTGCAGGCACTGGTATCGGAACTGCACGAACCCGTCCACCCCACGGTGGTCATGTCCAACCACGTCCACGTGTATGTCTCCCAGGCCCACAAGGGTGAACTGGTGATGGGTGCCGGCGTCGACTCCTACAACGGCTACGGACAGCGCGGCTCCTTCCACGTGATCGAAGAGCAGATGGCGGCAGCCGTGGAACTGTTCCCGATCTTCGCCCGGGCTCACGTGCTCCGTACCTGGGGCGGCATCGTGGACACCACGCTGGACGCTTCCCCGATCGTGGGCCTCACTCCGGTGGAGAACATGTTTGTCAACTGCGGCTGGGGAACCGGCGGCTTCAAGGGCACCCCGGCAGCGGGCCTGACCTTCGCCCACACCATCGCAACGGGTGCACCGCACAAGCTCAACAAGCCCTTCGCACTGGAACGCTTCGAGACCGGTGCCCTCATCGACGAACACGGCGCCGCAGCCGTGGCCCACTAGGAAGGCACAGACATGCTCCTCATCTCATGCCCCAACTGCGGGCCACGCGACGAAACCGAATTCCACTACGGCGGACAGGCACACGTGCCCTACCCCGAAAACCCGAACGACCTCACGGACCGGGAATGGGCTGAATACCTGTTCTACCGCGAGAACACCAAGGGCACTTTTGCCGAACGCTGGGTCCACAGCACCGGTTGCCGGCAGTGGTTCAACATGCTGCGCGACACCGTGAGCTACGACATCCACTCCATCTACGCGATGGGCTCACCGCGGCCGGAGCTCCCGGGCTCCAAGGCAGCAGCCCAATCAGCTCAAGGCCAGGCCGGCACTCCGGGCCTCGCCCCCGGCGCCCCCACCACTACAACCTCCCCGGAAGGAGCCCGGAAGTGAGCAGCAAGAACGCCCGCCTCGCCACCGGCGGCCGCATCGACCGCAGCATCACCTGGCGGTTCACCGTGGATGGCCAGGAATTCGTTGGCCACCCCGGCGACACGATAGCCTCGGCCCTCCTGGCCAACGGCCACATCAACGCCGGCAACTCCCTCTATGAGGACCGTCCCCGCGGCATCATGGCTGCAGGCGTCGAGGAGCCCAACGCGCTGGTCAAGATCGCACCCCGCTTCCCCGGCCACGTTGCCGAGTCCATGCTCCCGGCCACGGCGGTTTCCCTGGTGGACGGACAGAACATCGAACTCCTCTCCGGTTTGGGCAAGTTGGACCCGGCCGAGGACAAAGCCGAATACGACAAGAAGTACGTCCACACCGACGTCCTGGTGGTCGGTGGCGGTGTTGCAGGTTTGGCTGCAGCACGCGAAGCCGTCCGCACCGGCGCAAGGGTCATCCTGATCGACGACCAGCCCGAACTCGGTGGCTCCTTGCTCTCTGCCTCCACGGCGGAGGGACTCGCCGAAGAAATCGAAGGCAAGCCGGCCCTCGAATGGATCGCAGACGTTGAAGCCGAACTGGTTTCCGCCGAGGAGTGCACGGTCCTGCACCGCACCACCGCCTTCGGTTCCTACGACTCGAACTACTTCATCGCAGCCCAGAACCGCACGGACCACCTCACCGTCCCGGCAGCCCCCGGAGTTTCCCGCACGCGTATTTGGCACATCCGTGCTGAACAGGCGGTCCTGGCACCGGGCGCCCACGAGCGTCCCCTGGTGTTCGAGAACAACGACCGTCCTGGCATCATGCTCGCTTCCGCCGTCCGCACCTACCTGAACCGCTACGCCGTCGCAGTCGGCCAGCGCGTCGTCATCAGCACCACCAACGACTCCGCCTACCTGCTCGCCGCGGACCTGAAGGCAGCAGGCATTCCGGTTGCCGCCGTCGTCGACGCCCGTCCGCAGATCAGCGAAAAGGCCGCAGCCGCCGTCGAATCCGGCCTCCGCGTCCTGATCGGCAGCGCAGTTGCCGATACCAGCGCGGATGAGGCCGGTCGCCTGAACGGCGTGACCGTCCGCAGCATCAACGACGACGGCGAACTCACCTCGGGCGTCGAGCAGATCGCCGCCGATGTCCTCGCTGTTTCCGGTGGCTGGAGCCCGGTGGTCCACCTCCACAGCCAGCGCCAGGGCAAACTGCGTTGGGACGACGACCTCGCGGCCTTCATCCCCTCCAGCGTGGTCCGCGACCAGCAGGTTGTGGGCGCAGGCCGCGGCAGCTACGAACTGCAGGACTGCCTGGCTGAGGGTATCTCCGCCGGCGCGGCGGCGTCGATCGCAGCTGGCTTCGAATCGGCAACCACGCCGTCCGAACTCACGGCACCGACCGCGTCCGCCCCGACCCGCCAGCTGTGGCTGGTTCCGGGCCAGACGGGTGAACCGGGCGAGTGGCACAACCACTTCGTCGACTTCCAGCGCGACCAGTCCGTGGCGGATGTCCTCCGTTCCACCGGCGCCGGCATGCGTTCGGTAGAGCACGTGAAGCGGTACACCTCCATCAGCACCGCCAACGACCAGGGCAAGACCTCCGGCGTCAACGCGATCGGCGTGATCGCCGCGGCCCTCAAGCACGGCGGCGCTGACGCTGTTCCGGGCATCGGCGAAATCGGTACCACCGCGTACCGCGCGCCGTTCACCCCGGTGGCCTTCGCAGCCCTGGCCGGCCGCCAGCGCGGCGAGCTGTTCGATCCCGCCCGCGTCACCTCCATCCACCCGTGGCACGTTGCCCAAGGCGCCCTGTTCGAAGACGTCGGACAGTGGAAGCGCCCCTGGTACTACCCGCAGGACGGCGAAGACATGGACACCGCGGTTCTCCGTGAATGCGCAGCAGTCCGCGACTCCGTCGGTTTCATGGATGCCACCACCCTGGGCAAGATCGAGATCCGCGGCAAGGACGCCGGCGAATTCCTGAACCGCGTCTACACCAACGCGTTCAAGAAGCTCGCTCCGGGTTCGGCCCGCTACGGCGTCATGTGCACCCTTGACGGCATGATCTTCGACGACGGCGTGACCCTCCGCCTGGATGAGGACACCTACTTCATGACCACCACTACCAGTGGCGCAGCCAAGGTGCTGGACTGGCTGGAAGAGTGGCACCAGACGGAATGGCCGGAACTCGATGTTGTTTTCACCTCCGTCACGGAGCAGTGGAGCACCATTGCGGTGGTCGGTCCCAAGTCCCGCGAAGTCATCGCCAAGGTGGCCCCGCAGCTGGCGGAGAACGGCGGACTGGAAGCAGAGAACTTCCCGTTCATGACGTTCCGCGAGACCACGCTGGCCTCCGGCGTGCAGGCACGCGTCTGCCGGATCTCCTTCTCCGGTGAACTGGCCTACGAAATCAACGTTCCGTCCTGGTACGGACTCAACACCTGGGAAGCAGTCGCTGCCGCGGGTGCCGAGTTCAACATCACCCCGTACGGCACGGAAACCATGCACGTTCTCCGCGCCGAGAAGGGTTACCCGATCGTCGGCCAGGACACCGACGGCACGGTCACCCCGCAGGATGCCGGCATGGAGTGGATCGTCTCCAAGGCCAAGGACTTCATCGGCAAGCGTTCCTACCTCCGCGCGGACTCCAAGCGCGAGGACCGCAAGCACCTGGTGAGCGTCCTGCCTGCCGACCACTCGTTGAAGCTTCCCGAGGGCACCCAGCTTGTTGAGAAGGGCATCGCGGTCAACCCGGCCTACGGTCCCGTTCCCATGGAAGGCTTCGTGACCTCCAGCTACCACAGTGCCGCGTTGGGCCGTTCGTTCGGCCTGGCCCTGATCCAAAACGGCCGCAACCGCATCGGCGAAACCCTCCAGGCTTCCGTCGGAGACCAGCTGGTGGACGTGGTTGTTGGCGAAACCGTACTTTTCGATGCTGAAGGGACCCGCAAAGATGGCTGAGACAGCAACACCCGCACAACCCGTAAATGCAGACCGCGTTCGTGAGGCCCGCCGCAGCCCGGCGCAGCACCTCGCCGAGGCCTTCGCTGCCGGTTCGGTGGCCGGCAAGGTCACGCTCAAGGAAATTCCCTACCAGACCCAGGTGGGTGTCCGTGTCAACAGGACGTCCGACGCCGGTTCCCGGGTTGCCGCGATCACCGGCGGCTTGCCTGCCGCTTGCGGCGAGGTGACGGGCTCGGGTGCCATCAGCACCTTGTGGCTCGGCCCGACTGAGTTCCTTGTGGTTGCTCCCGAGGAGTCCCACGACTCCTTCGGCGGCTCCCTGGTCTCCGATCTGACCGCGGCCCTGGGCAGCGACTCCGGCCAGGTGGTGGACCTCTCCGCCAACCGCACCACGTTCGAACTCTCCGGCAGCCGTGCCCGCGCAGTCCTCGAGAAGAGCTGCGCACTGGACCTCCACCCCCGCGTCCTGAAGGCAGGCACTGCCCTGTCCACGGAAATCGGGCACATCCCGGTGGTTCTCTGGAAGACCGACGACCAGACGTTCCGGATCTTCCCCCGGGCGTCGTTCGCCGACTTCCTGGGCCGCTGGCTCCTCGATTCAATGCGGGAGTACGCGTCGCCTGAGGTTCCGTAATGGCACTGAGCGTGCTTGACCTGTTTTCCGTCGGCATCGGGCCCTCGTCGTCACACACGGTGGGCCCGATGCGGGCGGCTAAGCAGTTCACGGACGGCCTTGTTTCGTCCGGCCAACTTCCGGCAACGGTGCGCGTCCAAGCAGAGCTCTTTGGCTCGCTGGGCGCCACCGGCCGGGGGCACGGCTCGGACAAGGCCGTGGTTCTGGGGCTTCAGGGCCACTCCCCCGAAACCGTGGATACCCGCACCGCAGATGACCAAGTGGCAGCTGCTGCACTGGATGCCGAGCTGCGCCTGGGCGGCAGCCACCGGGTGGACTTCAACTGGGACGAGGACGTGGTCCTGCACCGCCGCAAGTCCCTCCCGGCGCACCCCAACGGCATGACCTTCCGCGCCTTGGACCACACAGGCACGGTGCTGCGGGAGCGCAGCTACTACTCGATCGGCGGCGGCTTTGTGGTGGACGGCGACGTCACCGGCACGGAAAAGATCGTGCCGGACACCACGGTCCTGCCCTATCCCTTCACCACCGGCGACGAGCTCCTTGCCATCTGTGAACGCGAGGGCAAGTCCATCTCCGACATCATGCTGGCCAATGAGCTGGTGTGGCGCTCGGAGGAGGAACTGCGTGAACGCCTCCTGCGCATCTGGGCAGTCATGCGCGAATGCGTGGACAACGGCTGCTCTGCCGAGGGCATCCTGCCGGGCGGTTTGAGCGTTAGGCGACGGGCGCCGTCGTTGTTCAAGAAACTTGCGGACGCCGAGGCAGCCAACAGCAGCGATCCGTTGCTGGCCATGGAATGGGTGAACCTGTTCGCCTTGGCCGTCAATGAAGAGAACGCGGCCGGTGGCAGGATCGTCACCGCACCCACCAACGGTGCAGCCGGGATTGTGCCGGCGGTGCTGCACTATTACACCAAGTTCGTTCCGGGAGCAGACGACGACGGCGTCGTGCGGTTCCTGCTGGCGGCGGCCGCCGTCGGGATCCTGTTCAAGATCAACGCCTCCATTTCCGGCGCCGAGGTTGGTTGCCAGGGCGAGGTGGGTTCTGCCTGCTCCATGGCGGCCGCAGGGCTCTGCGAAGTCCTGGGCGGAACGCCGAGGCAGGTGGAAAACGCCGCGGAAGTGGGCATTGAACACAACCTTGGCCTGACCTGCGATCCCGTGGGCGGGCTGGTGCAGATTCCGTGCATTGAACGCAATGCGATCGCGAGCGTCAAGGCCATCAACGCCGCACGCCTCGCGCTCCATGGCGACGGCAGCCACAAGGTCTCCCTGGACAAGGCCATCAAGACCATGCGGGAAACCGGCGCCGACATGAAATCCAAATACAAGGAGACCTCCCGTGGAGGACTCGCCGTCAACGTAGTGGAGTGCTAGCAATGACTGCCATTCAAACTGAACCTTCTGCCGCTGTGTCTTCCGGGACGTCGGTGGAGCACGTGCTCACGCTGGACTGCCCGGAAGGTCCCGGCATTGTGCACGCGGTCTCCGGATTCCTGCTGGAGCACGGCTGCGACATCATCGACAACAAGCAATTCGGCGACCGCGCCGAAGGGCACTTCTTCATGCGCGTGCATTTTGCGTCCGACGGCGACGACACCACCGTGGACACCCTGCGGGCCTCCTTCGCTCCCGTTGGCGAGAAGTACGGCATGAACTGGCAATTGGAGCGGCAGGGCTACAAGCGCAAAGTGCTGATCATGGTCTCCAAGTTCGGGCACTGCCTGAACGACCTCTTGTTCAGGGCACGGATCGGTGAGCTTCCCATTGACGTGGTGGGCGTGGTGTCCAACCATCTGGACCACCAGGGACTCGCTGAATGGCACGGGATTCCGTACTTCCACGTTCCCGTCACGGCCGCCACCAAGCCCGCCGCCGAGGCCCGCCTGCTGGACATCATCGACGAACTCGACGTTGAGCTTGTGGTGCTTGCCCGCTATATGCAGGTCCTCAGCGACGATCTTGCCCGGAAGCTGGACGGCCGGGCCATCAACATCCACCATTCGTTCCTTCCGAGCTTCAAGGGCGCCAAGCCGTATCACCAGGCTTATGCACGAGGCGTCAAGACCGTGGGCGCTACCGCGCACTACGTCAACGGCGAGCTCGACGAAGGACCGATCATCTCGCAGCAGGTTGTGGAGGTGGACCACACGTTCGGACCGGAAGACCTCGTAGCGGCCGGTCGGGACACGGAGTGCAAGGCTCTGAGCAACGCCGTTCGTTGGCACTGCGAAGGGCGGATCATCCTGAATGGGAACAGGACGATTGTGTTGAAGTAGTCCTTGCCCTCCCCTTCTGCGGGCCGACTTCGCGGGTCCGCTGCCTCTTCGCCGTTCTTTTCCGGCGACCGGGGTAGTGGTCCCGCGATTCGGTGTTTAAGGATGGTTAGGGCCGGGCCAACCTCGTCGCCAGATGCAGCCCCGCCAGCCGGCCCGTCCCCCTCGGATCGCCACCGCAGAGTTCAAAGATGCGCTGCAGCCTTTGGTGCATGGACTGCCGCTCCAAGTGGAGTTCCCTGGCCGCTTGTGCGGTGTTGCATCCCGAGTCCAGCCACACAGTCAGCGTCCGCAGCAGCGCCGACTTCCTCAACCGGTCGTGTTCCAGCACGCCGCCGAGTTGCTGCGCCACAAACCTTTCACGAACCTCCGCGCCGAGTGCTCCGTGCGCCAGACGCTCAACGGCGAACGCCTCCGCATCAAGCACACCCCCCATTCCGAGCGGCATATCGAGAGTCAGCCGCGCCTCGGCCAATGACCAGGGGGCCTGGTCGATCCCCTTTCCCGCAGGCCCTACAGCAACAGCAGCGCCGGTTGGCAGTTCCAAGGACCGGAGCGCTTCCAGCAACCCGGCACGTGCACCGGCCACATCTTCCGGCAGGGCCGCCAGCGCAATCAGCTCAGCGTTGTTGGCGTAGCTGGCGCTGTGCGGAACGCAGCGAGCCAGGGCGGCATCGACCGCGGCACGCAGGTGCCCCGACCCTGCCGAGCGGACAACGACGGCGGCTACGGCACCGTCAACGGGGAACCCCGAGGCAGGGCCCAATTGGTGAAGCTGCCACGGCTGGCTGCCGGAATTGATGGCCCTCATCAGTTCGAGCCCGGCCATCTCCTTCAAACCCGGGGGCATTCGCTGCATGAGGGCAAGGCCGAGGATGTCCACCGACCTCTCCCCCGCCACCCGCGCGAGGCCGCTGTCTCCGCCGTCGGGCACTTCCAGCTCCAGCCGGGCGGCAAGGACGCCCCGAACCGGCACGTCCACTACGGTAACGCTGCCGCCTTCCTCTGCCGCGGGGCCCGCGGCCCCGAGGGTCAAGCCCGACGGCGACACCAACCGGGCGCCGACGCCGGTCTTTTCTGCCAGCACGGCGAGCAACTGGTCCAAACCGGCCCCGTGCGCGAGCTCTGCTGCCATGGCGTGGCTCGCCTGGTCTCCCAGTTGCAGGTGCTCCACGGACTCGCTCACCAGCAGGGAGTTGATTTCCTGCATGATTCCAACAAAGGGCGTCTGACGGCGCAGCTCAATGATGGGGAGTCCCAAGGCCTGGGCGTCCTCCAGCATGGCGGCCGGAATTTCGGGGAGGGCCGGACCTGTTTCCAGCGCCAGCGCCGCAATCCGGCGGGCAGCAAGTTCAGCGACGTAGGCGCTCCGCCGCTCACTGTCCACGCCGGCGAGCGCCTGGCCGCCGCTCAGGAGGAGTTCACCGCCCCTGAGCAGCGGAGCGATATCCAGGACTTCGCTGGAATGGACCCATCGGACAGGCCTGGATAGCGCGCCGGGGACGTCCGTGAGCAGCCGGGGATCGGCCTCTTTCAGGCTGTTGGTACTCAATGCTTCGCCGAGGAGGATGGACATGACACTCCGTCAATTAGGATCTATCTCTTCATGACACATAGTATCTTGTTGCTGTGACTTGGCGCACATAGCCTTAGAGGGTCCCTTTCATAAACGGAGGCTCTCCCCATGCAAGACAACCTCTCTCAAGCACAGACGGGTGGTCCGCAGTCGGGCCCGGCAACGGCGCCGGCCCACGACAGCGAAGCCTGGCTTCAACCAATTCCCGAGTCGGACCGCACCCGCAAAGTATCCGGACAATTCTGGATCTGGGCGGGCGCCAACCTGGCTCCCATCAACTGGGTGCTGGGCGCACTCGGTATCCATCTGGGCCTCGGCTTCGCAGACACCGTCACTGTCCTGGTGCTGGGAAACCTGATCGGCATGCTCCTCTTCGGCTGCTTCGTCCTGCTGGGCCAAAAGACCGGGGCTACCGGCATGGTCCTGGCACGTGCAGCATTCGGACGGCGCGGCAACTACCTTCCCGCAGCCATCCAGGCACTCCTTGTCATCGGCTGGTGCGCTGTGAACACCTGGATCATCCTGGACCTGGTGATGGCGCTCTTCGGCACCCTCGGCTGGGTGGATCCGGACGCTCCCAACTATGCGTGGAAGATCGGGGTAGCCACTGCCATAATGGCCGCGCAGGTGGCGATCGCCTGGTTTGGCTACAAAGCCATTGCAGCGTTCGAAAAATGGACCGTTCCTCCCACCATCATCATCCTGGCAGTGATGTCCGCCGTGGCGTGGTTCGGCATGAAGATCGACTGGGGCTACGCGGGTCCGGCCGGCAACATCCTCCAGGGCTCCGAGCGCATTGCAGCTATGAGCGCCGTCATGACCGCCATCGGCATTGGCTGGGGCATCACGTGGTTCACGTACGCCGCTGACTACTCGCGGTTCGTGAGCACCTCGGTCCCCAAGCGCAAGGTCTACCTGGCGTCCGTGCTGGGCCAGTTCATTCCGGTGGTCTGGCTCGGTGTCCTCGGTGCAAGCCTTGCGACCAACAGCGGGGAAGTGGATCCCGGCAAGCTGATCGTGCAGAACTTCGGCGTCCTCGCCCTTCCGGTGCTCCTCATGGTCCTGCACGGGCCCATCGCCACGAACATCCTGAACATCTACACGTTCTCCGTGGCCACCCAGGCCCTGGACATCAACATCAACCGGCGCAAACTCAACCTGTTCGTCGGCGTCTTCTCCCTGATCGCCGTCATCTTCTTCATCTTCCAAGAGGACTTCGCAGCTGTTCTCGATGCGTGGCTGATCGGCCTCGTGGCCTGGGTTGCAGCCTGGGGCGGCATCATGCTGGTCCACTACTTCTGGCTGGACAGGCGCTGGCCCGCCAAGGTGGAACGCCTGTTCGACGGCGTAAACACGCCGCGCCTCCCGGTGGTCAACTGGGCCGGCGTCGTGTCCCTCCTGGCAGGCATCTTCTCCACCTGGCTGTTCATGTACGGGCTGATTCCCGTCATGCAGGGGCCGATCGCCGTCGCCTTGGGCGGCTGGGACCTGTCCTGGTTGGCCGGTGGACTCACCAGCGCGGCCTGCTACGCCATCCTTGGCCCCCGGGTCCACAAAAGGTTTCTCCTCGCTGAGTCCAACCACATCTCGGTGACGCAGCCGGCACCGGCTCCCACCCACGAACCCGCCGCGCAAGCACCGGCAAAGTAAGGATCGACACCATGAACAACCCCGCCTTCGCGGACTCCCTGCATCCCATCAGCTGGCCGGAAGGCTTCAGGGCAGCAGCGTCCTTTACCTTCGATGTTGATGCCGAGTCCTGCACCATCGCGCACGAGCCCACCAGCACCCGCCGTATGTCCCTCATGAGCCACCAGTCCTACGGCCCCAAGATCGCTGTCCCGCGGATCCTGCAAATCCTGGAGCGGCAGGACATCAAGGGAACGTTCTTCATCCCGGGATTCACGGCCGAGAGTTACCCCGACGTCGTGCGCCGGATTGCCGACGCCGGCCATGAAATCGGCCACCACGGCTACCTTCACGAGCCCATGCAGGGAATCGACGCCGCCACTGAAGCCAGCTACCTGGACCGTGGATTGGACGCGCTCCACAAGGTTGCCGGCATACGCCCGGTGGGGTACCGGGCACCCTGGTGGGAGTTGAACTGGCAGTCGCCGGCGCTGCTGGCCGACCGCGGCTTCCTCTACGATTCCAGCCTGCTCGACGGCGATGCCCCCTACCGCATGGCCGTCGCCGACGGTGACTCCCGTGACATCGTGGAGATCCCCGTCGACTGGGCCCTGGACGATTGGGAACAATACGCCTTCTACCCTGGCGTCACGGGCAGCGGAGTCATCGAGAGCCCCGCCAAGGCGTTGGAAATGTGGACCCTCGAAGCCCAGGCCCACCACTCGCAGGGCAGCTGCTTCGTCCTGACCAACCACCCCTTCATCTCCGGCCGGCCCTCCCGCGCCGTAGCCTTGGAACAGCTGATCGAACGGGTGAAGGACCTGGACGGCATGTGGGTCACAACGTTGGCCGAGATCGCCGGGCACACGGCGTCAACGGTGCAGGAGATCCACACGCACGCCCGCATCGATGTTCCAACGTTCCCCGGGGCCGGTGCCACGTTCCGCCCGGCCCAGGTGCGCAACCCGGAGCCCGCGCTCCCCTAAAGCCTCCGCCGAGTTGGCATTTGATGACAATGTTGCGCCTCGCAATTGTCATTAAGTGCCAACTCGGCGCCGGTGTTTAACCGTTGACCGCGTTGATCCACACACCGATCACCCATGTGCTGGCCGCCGCACACGCCAGTCCGAACTCCACGAGGATACCGATGCCGGTGGCCTTGAGGGCAGCCAGGCTGGTGCGCGCGGCGGTCCGCAGATCGCGGGTGCGTGCCACCTCGCTCAGCAGCAAACCCAGCGCAAATCCCACAAAGAGCCCCACCACGGGGATGACGAACATGCCCACGACGCCCACCACGACACCGGCCAGCACTGATCTGTTGGGGATGCCGTGTTGCATCAGCTTCCTGCCGGTCAGCACCGCACTGGCAGCCATCCCGGCCACCACAAACACCATGCCGATGGCGAAGATCACCCAGCCAAGCGTCCCTGCTCCACCCCAGATGGCCCAAGCCAGCAAACTCACTCCGATGAGGATGCTGCCGGGCAGGATCGGGATGATCACTCCGGCGACGCCCACGGCAATGGCAAGGCCGCACAGGATGGTCACAATCACTTCGGCATTCATGGGCCCAGTCTAGGTGGCACCCTGCGGTCCGGCCCGCCACGCCGGACCGGGCACGAGCTGCCTTAGCAAAACGACGGCGACGCTCCCCGTGAGGGGGGCGTCGCCGTCGTGGTTGGTACAGCGGTGGCCGCTACTTGGTGACGGCAGCCGCTACAGCCGCGGTGACGGCAGGTGCCACGCGGGCATCAAGCGGGCTCGGCACGATGTAGTCGGCGGAAAGGTCCTCTTCGGCAAGCTGGGCGATGGCCCGGGCTGCCGCGATCTTCATCTCAGAGGTGATGCGGCGTGCACCGGCGTCCAGGGCTCCGCGGAAGATACCCGGGAAGGCCAGGACGTTGTTGATCTGGTTCGGGAAGTCGCTGCGGCCGGTGGCTACAACAGCTGCGTGCTGGCGTGCGACCTCAGGCAGGACCTCCGGGTCCGGATTGGAAAGGGCGAACACGATCGACTGGTCGTTCATGAGCTTCAGGTGTTCCTCGGCCAGCTTGGAGGAGGAGACACCCACGAAGACGTCCGCGCCGGTGAGTGCTTCGCCCGGTCCGCCGGTAACACCGCGCGGGTTGGTGCGCTGGGCGAAGCGTGCCTTGACGCTGCCGGCATCGGCAACGAGGTCGGCGCGCTCTGCGTTGATGACGCCCTTGGAGTCGAGCAGGACGACGTCCTTGACACCCACGGCCAGGAGGATCTCGGCGATGGCGATGCCCGCCGCGCCTGCGCCGGACACAACAACCTTGAGGTTTTCGATCTCGCGGTTGGTCACCTTTGCTGCGTTGGTCAATGCGGCGAGGACCACGACGGCGGTGCCGTGCTGGTCATCGTGCATGACGGGGCAGTCGAGGGCCTCGATGAGGCGCTCTTCCAGCTCGAAGCAGCGGGGAGCGGAGATGTCCTCGAGGTTGACCGCGCCGAAGCTCGGGCGGAGGCGGACCAGGGTTTCAATGATCTCGTCAACGTCCGTGGTGTTGAGGACCAGCGGGATGGAATCCAGATCGCCGAAGGTCTTGAACAGTGCGGACTTGCCTTCCATGACCGGCAGGGAGGCGCTTGCGCCGATGTTGCCCAGGCCAAGGACTGCCGTGCCGTCGCTGACCACAACTACAAGGCGCTCGGCCCAGGTGTGGGTGCGGGCCAGCTTCGGATCTGCATGGATGGCGCGGCTGACCTCGGCGACGCCGGGGGTGTACGCGATGGAAAGATCGCGCTTGTCATTGAGGGGGACCGTGCTGGATACGGTCAGCTTTCCGCCCTCGTGGGCCTTGAAGATTTCCTCTTCGGTCAGCACAAGGGCGGTGGTGTTGTCAGGTGAAATGGTCTCAGTGGACACGTCTTTGTCTCCTCAGGCTAGCCGTGGACCCACGGCGTGGTGAATGGCAGGGACAGAACTGCGGGTTCGGGCCAATGGTGGCTGGCCCGGCGGTGAGTCTGAAGATTTGGGCTGCTAGCCGCTTCGGTTATTCCAGCCTAGGGAACTGCGGGGAGAGGTAGATTCAATACCTAAAGAGACGATTCGAGAGTAAAACGTTTTTGCAGTACAAAATGTGATTCAGGTCATGCGAAAACCGGCCCTTTTAGCCCCTGGAGGTCTAGACCAGTACGAAGGACCGGGGTGCGGCACCTTGGCTGCCCTAGGCATGCTCACTCACCGGCTACGAGGCTGCAGGCCTTCTTGAGGTCCTTCTCCGCTTCGAACAACGACAACCGCCGGCACCGCACGGCCTGGACCAGACCACTCACCAGATGCAACAGGATGCGCGCCTTCACGGGGTCCTTGCCCGGGTCTTTGCTCAGTGAGTTCACCACTTCTTCGGACAGGGCATCAATCTCCCGCAGCAGCTGGGCTGTGTCGCTGTCCTTTCCTGCGGGGCGGATCAGGCAGTGTTCCACACCCGGCTGCATGACCCGCAGATGGAAAATCTCCTTCATCAGGCCCGCAAGGGCGTGGCTGTTCCCCTGCCGCTGCCGGACGCCGTCGCGCAATTCCCGCAACTGCTGCCGGTACACCGCCAACATAAGGTGCGCGGTGGAAGGGAAGTAACGGTAGAGAGTGCCCAGGGGCACGTCTGCACGGGCAGCAACGTCGGAAAGGCTCAGGGTGTCGAACTGGCGCTGGGCGAAGCCCGCCGCCGTCCTGAGGATGCGGGCGTAACGCAACAACTGCCGCGGGGTAGTGGGCGCGGCAGCCATGCGGGGAAGCCCTGTGGTCAGGTCCAGGGAGTACGGTTCCAGTGAATTTGCTGCAGACATCTCCGACGATTTCCTGGGAAGCTGGCAAGGACGCGGCGGACTGGAGCGAGGGGCCCCTGCTGACCGACCGCATCAATGATACGGGAGCTTCTTGACCGTTTCCTGAAAGTCCCTCGAGCACCGGCACAGCATGCCGCTCCCGGTATTCGCGGCGCGGCACCCTAAACTTCTGGGAGGTTTCAGTCTCGCGCGGAAGGCACACACATGGGGAAATTACGACGCCGGATGGCGGCTGCGGTAGTGACCGCAGCTGCGGCGGCCATGGCACTTACTCCCCTGCCGGCGTCGGCGGCGCCCAGCAATGGACCGGACCCGGTGGTACAAGGTGAACCTTTTGTGGGGAAGACGCTGACCACCGAGATCGGCCCCTACACCTTCTATGGATGCGGGGGCGGCAAGGGACCGGACTTCACCATCTACTGGACCCGCGACGGATTCCTGGTAGCCGGCGAAACCGGCCGAAACTATGTGCTGCAGCAGGACGACACCGGCGGGCGGATGGCCGCGCACCTTACCGCAAGCAAAAACTCATGCTCCGGCGAAACCCTGCACAGCAACGAAACAGCACCCGTGGGAGCCGTGAACCGGGCCAGGGGATTCACCGGCCGGGCCTTCGAACTTCTGGCGCGGGGCAGCGACGGCACGTTGTCACTCTACGGTCGCACAGGCAAAGCGTGGGACCCTGCACGGACCGTCGGCTGGGGTTGGCAGGGCTTCAACGCCGTCCTCTCCCCCGGCGACTTCAACGGCGACGGCAAGTCGGACGTCCTTGCGCGGGACACCGCAGGAACCCTCTACCTTTACGCCGGCGACGGCACGGGCGGGTGGAAACCCGCCCAAACCGTCGGCAAGGGCTGGAACATCTTCGACTCCATCGTCAGCCCCGGGGACTTCAACGGGGACGGCACCAATGACATCCTCGCCCGCGAACCCGGTGGCGCCCTTTATCTCTACCCGGGCAACGGCTCCGGGGGCTGGTTGGCGCGGACCGCCGTCGGGCAGGGCTGGCAGGTGATGGACGCCCTCCTCACACCCGGCGATTTCAACGGCGACGGCAAAACCGATGTCCTGGCGCGCGACCGCAACGGCTACCTCTACTTCTACGGCGGCAACGGCGCAGGCGGTTGGGCGCGGTCCTGGCTGATCGGCGTCGGATGGAGCGCCCTGAAGTCGGTGGGTGCCGCCGGAGATTTCGACAGGGACGGCTCCCCGGACGTCTACGGCGTGGATCCGCAAGGACGCCTGGTGGTCTATTACAGCGACGGCCGGACCGGGTGGCGGGGTTCGGAAGTCGTCGGCAGCGGCTGGGGTGGTTTCACAGCGATCTTCTAGGTGATTCCCAGCAGCGGTATCATATAAGGGCATAAGTCTGGGGAGGACACCATGAGCGCTTCATCACGCCCTACGTTCGGCGTGCGCCGGGCGGTGGCGGGAATTGCGGCCGCAATCGTCGCCGCAGTCACTTTCGCACCGGCGCCTGCCATGGCCGCCGCGGAACCCGACCAGCCGGTGGTCCACGGAGCGCCGTTCGTCGGATCAACACTCACTGTGGAGATCGAACAGGGCTCGTACATGGGCTGCGGCCTCGCGGCCGGTCCCGACTACAGCATCTACTGGACCCGCGACGGAGTCATCTCCTCCAGGCAGTGGCCAAACTACGTCCTCACTGAAGAGGACCAGGGCAAAACCATTGCGGCACACCTTGTAGCCAGCCAGAACGGGTGCGGGGGCCAGCAGGTGTCCAGCGAGGAGACCCCGCCTGTTTCAGCGTCCAACCGGGCCAACGGCTTCACAGGCCGCGGCGCCTTCGAGCTGCTCGCACGCCGCACCGACGGAACGCTCATGCTCTATCCCCGGATCAACAACGCCTGGGAACCGGCGCGCATTATTGGCCCCGGCTGGAACGGCTTCGACACAGTGTTCTCGCCCGGCGACTTCAGCGGTAACGGCGCCAACGACGTCCTCGCCAAGGACCCGGCAGGCCGGCTGTTCCTCTACGAAGGCACCGGTAGCGGCGGCTTCGTAGCCGGTCGCCAAATCGGCAGCGGCTGGAACGGCTTCACATCGATCGTCTCTCCCGGCGATTTCAACGGCGACGGCGTTAACGACGTCCTCGCCAGGGATACCACCGGAAACCTGTACCTCTACCCAGGCAACGGGCAGGGCGGTTGGCTTAACCGCTCCGTGGTGGGCACCGGGTGGAACATCCTCAACCAGATCATCACCCCCGGCGACTTCAACGGTGACCACGACGTCGACATCCTGGCCCGCGATACTTCCGGCAACCTGCGTCTCTACGCCGGCAACGGCGCCGGAGGTTGGCGCGGCTCAGCAACCATCGGCTGGGGCTGGGGCGGCATGTCCGCCATCGCCGCAGCAGGAGACATCGACGCCAACGGCAATGTGGACGTGTTCGCAGTGGACGGTTCCGGCCAGTTGTTGGCTTACTACGGCAACGGCGACGGCGGGTGGAACGGCTCGGGCGTCATCGGCTGGGGTTGGGGCGCTTTCAACCCGGTGTTCTAAACCGATTTCGGTTGGTTTTGGGGTTTGACTTGCTTTAAGCCTGGAAATGTTCCCAGGAAATTCCCAGACGCCGGCTATCCCGATGTACCCTCAAGTCACTTACACCGGCTCGGTTATCTGCAACCAGCCTGACTTGGGGGAACAATGGGGATCACTCCTGCGCGCCGTGCGCGCACCTGGCTCGCTGTATTCGTCACGTTTTTTCTTCTTATCAGCGGCTTGGGCTCGGCACCTGCAGCGCTGGCCGACGACGCGTTCGCTCCCGTCCCGGTAGCAGTATCCACCACCCCAACGTCCATCGGTGCCGGCGGCCATGCCCAGTCACGGATCACCCTCAAGGCCTCAGCACCGATCGCAGACGTTTACGTCGCCTTCCGGAACACAGCGACGGGCACGGTCCACCGCGAGGTGACCCGGGGTTCCTACAACCCAACGGACTCCACGTACACGTTCGAGGTCTTCTTCGCGCCGGGAGCCGCGCCGGGCAGCTACCGTGCCCAGTACGTGGAAATTCAGACCGAGGCCGGCCACGTCATCGTGTACTGGCGTGACGGATCCCTGAACTACAACCCGGACAACCTTCCGAGCTCCGGAACAGCGGCCGTTCCGTTGGATGCCCTGGACTTCAACTACTCCTCCACAGTCAGCCTCGATCGTCCCCACACCAGCGGGTTCTACCGTGACAACTACTGGGACCCTTTCACAATGAGCCTGCTGATCCGTGATTCCTGGGGCCGGCTCGGGCTGTTCCCCACCGGAGGAAACGGTACCTGGAAGCAGGCCTACGAGGTCGGGTCCGGCTGGAACATCTTCAACACGATGATCGCGGCGGGCGACTTCAACAATGACGGCGAGAACGACGTCATTGCCCGCGATGCTGCCGGCTCCCTCTTCCTGTACCCAGGCACGTGGTACGGAGGCTGGAACCCCCGCCAACAAATCGGTTGGGGCTGGGGAATCTTCAATTCGATCTTCGCCGCAGGGGACTTCAACGGCGACGGCAACAACGACCTCCTGGCCCGCAAGACAAACGGCGAACTGGTCCTCTATCCGGGCAATGGCTACGGCGGCTTCCTGGCTGCGTCGACCGTGGGTTGGGGATGGAACGGCATGACCGCGATCTTCTCCCCCGGCGACTTCGACGGAGACCGCAAACCCGACGTCCTGGCCAGGAACTCCGCAGGAAACCTCGTCTTCTACGGCGGCAACGGTTCAGGCGGATGGACCACAAGCCGGGTCATAGGGCAGGGCTGGAACGCCATCACCAAGCTGGGCGGCGTGGGCGACTTCGATGGCGACGGCGTGAACGACGTCTGGGGCATCGACACCGCCGGGCAAATGCGCATGTACTACGGCAACAACGCGGGCGGCTGGAAGGGTTCCGGCGTCGTGGGTTGGGGCTGGGGCGAATTCACGGCTGTTTTCTAGGCGCATGCCTCCCATTCGCTCCACTGAACATCCCACACCTTAGTCCCTGAGGAAATCTTGAAATCTTTCATTTTCGCGGGCCTACGGCGACGCCGGCTCTCGATGCTCGTTGCCGCCTCCGCCCTTGCCTGCAGTCTCCTGGTTTCCGGCGTGCCTGCCCAGGCTGCCTTGCCTTCTGTGGCCGTACCTACCCGTTACGTCTATGTCTCCACCGCACCGAGACTCGTAGGGGATCCAACGGTAGGCGGGCTCCTGAAAGTCGATATTAAGGCGACGTTCGCCTACGTGTCGCCGGCAGGCGGAACACCCGCCATTTCCTACTTCTGGACCCGGGACGGCGTGGTCATCCCGGGGGCCAACGGCATCACGTACCGGGCTACGGCCGCCGACTTGGGACGAGTGGTCGCCGCCAACCTGACAGTGACTTACGACGCCGAGTCGTCCTTGACTGTTCAAGCCTCCCATCCGCTCCGGGTCGCGGCAGCGCCACGGGCCAGGGGATTCAACGGCGATGGCACACTGGACATATTTGCGCGCGATTCCTTCGGCCGTTTGTTGCTGTACCCCACCGACGGACACGGCAACTGGCAGGCGCCCCAAGTCATCGGCTGGGGTTGGAACGGCTTTGACCTTCTGGTCTCACCCGGCGACTTTGACGGTGACGGAACCGTGGACGTTTTAGCGAGGGATGGGCAGGGGCGTCTCTTCCTCTATCAGGGCAACGGATCCGGCGGCTGGAAGAAGGCACTGCAGGTGGGCCAGGGCTGGCAAGGTTTCAAGGAAATTAGCGCCGCCGGCGACTTCAACGGCGATGGAAGCAATGACATCCTCGCGGTGGACTCTGCAGGCAGTCTCTTCCTGTACCCGGGCAATGGCCACGGGGGCTGGCTCCCGCCCCGCTGGATAGGTCAAGGGTGGCAAGACATGGACTCCGTGGGAGCCGGCCACTTCTTTGACTATTCGAGCGTGGTGACTTTGTCGAGGACGTTTTGGGGAGACCTGCAAGCCCGGACGTCGAACCGCAACGGATACTTCGAAGAGTATGGTCTGCCTGGAAGTTACGCGGGCACAATCGGCCGTGGGTGGGATTCGGTGGTGCGATTCGGAATGGCCGGAGACTTCAACGGCGACGGGGATTCGGACATTTACGGAATCGACCGCAGCGGAAGGCTCACGATGTACTTCGGCGACACATCCGACTTCAGCCACTGGGGTATTGCCGGCTTCCGCTGGAAGGGTTCCGCCGTGGTCGGTTGGGGATGGGGTGGCTTCACGGCTGTTTTCTAGGCCACGCTCTTGATTTTCACCACAAAGACGGCCCCCAAGAGCCCGATCACTGCTGCGGCCACGTACAGCGAGACGTAGCCGCCAAGGTTCTTGACGAAAAGATAGGCGATTGCCGGCGCCAGTACCTGCGGCAGTGAGTTGGCAATATTGACGACGCCAAGGTCCTTTCCGCGGTCGAGGGCTGCGGGGAGGACCTGGGTGATCAGCGCGAAGTCGACTGCCAGGTAGGCTCCAAAGCCGATCCCCAGCACCAAGGCGCCGGAAATCGCCCCGACCCACGTAGGTGCGAAAGCGAGGATCAGCGAGGCCATTGCGATGATGGCTGATGAAGCAATCACCAAAGGCTTCCGCTTGCCCATCCTGTCACTGAGCCTTCCGCCCACAACACTGGTAATGATCACGGTGACCGCATACAGGCCCGTAACCACAAGAACACCGACTTCGGGTTCGATGCCTTCGGTCTCCTTCAGGCGTACTGCGTCCCCCAGGAAGAAGAGCAGGTAGATCGTCACCATGTGATTGCCTGTGCTCACCAGGAACCTGGTCAGCCAAGCCCATGCGAAGTCCGGGTAGCGTTTGGGCGAGACCCAGAAGCCCCGGAGGAATCCCAGCAGCCTGAACGAGGGACGCTCGCCGGCAGGCAGGGGCTGATCGTCGCTCTTGAAGAGATAGAGAACAATGCCGGCCAGCAGCGACGCGGCGCACACCCAGTATCCTGCGGCAAAGTTACCGGCAACGACGGCGGCAATCACCGCGCCGACCAGAATGCCGACCGTCTGGCCCATAGCGGCCAAACCGCCCACCGTTCCCCGCTGTGGAACGGGAACCCTGTCCGGGACAGCTGCAAAAATCGCAGCGTACATGGCGTTCGCCCCCGCCTGCACGAGGCACCACAGCAAGGTCATGACGGCAACATTGGGGGCACCGGCCAAGGCGACCAAAGCCGCAGCGGCAAGGACCGCCCCCATCAGGACCCAGGGAACACGGCGGCCGTAGCGGGAGGTTGTCCGGTCACTGAAGGCGCCGAAGAGCGGGTTGGCAACCAAGGAAACCGCGGCGCCGCATCCGGTTACCAACGCCAGGATTGCTTCCTTCTCCGCAGCGTTGAAATGCTCCGCCTGTTGCCCCAGCAGAACCTGGAGAGGACCGAAGAAAGCGGCGTTGATGCCAAGGTTGACCAGCACCACCCCGGTGACCCACAGTCCCCGGACGCGTTCCACGGGTTCGGCGAGTGCCGTCGTCGTTCTCGATGCTCCGATCAAAGGGTCGGGGACCGGCCCCGGAAGGTCGGACAAACTCATGGCAGGTTCCCCCCTGTTTTAAATGTTTGGATTCAGCCTAGCGCGGGCGGAGGGCGCCAAACCCTGTGCGTCGGCTATATCCACATAGATCCAGTCAACCGTGCCGTCCGCGCGATTCCAGCGTTAGTGTGGCATCACACCCAGAAGGAGAAACCTTGAGCGAGCATCTGAACACGGCCGATCTCTACGACGAGCGCGGCGAGGACCTGGAGTCCATCTCTGTACAGTTTCAAAACTTCGGCGGTGAATCGCACTTCAGCGGACCGGCCCGGACTATCCGGTGCTTTGAGGACAATGCACTCGTTAAGTCCGTGCTTGCTACTCCCGGTGAAGGCGCCGTCCTGGTTGTCGACGGCCAAGGTTCATTGCGTACCGCCCTCATGGGAGACCTGATTGCGGCGAGCGCCGTGGCCAACGGATGGGCCGGCGTCATCATCAACGGGGCAGTCAGGGACCGTGAAGCGCTGGCAACTTTGTCCCTTGGCATCAAGGCCTTGGGGAGCAACCCCAAAAAGAGCGCCAAGACCGGCGTAGGAGAAGTCGACGTTGAGATCGTCATCGACCATGTCCGGATCCAGCCCGGCGTCATGGTGTACAGCGATCCCGACGGCATCCTGGTGGAGCGCTAAGGATTCACGGTTCCGTCCGGCAATTCTTTCGGGAATCAAACAGGGATTAGGATAGTTACTGAAAGCAACTATCTGTCGCTTCCCGATTTCCTTCTGCTTCCTTGGAGAACCACATGTCCAAATCCGCCTCAGCCAGGGCCGCCGGCGAGGTGCTGACCCACCGTCAGACCCTCACCGTCATGGTGGGACTCATGCTCGGCCTGTTCCTGTCCTCGCTGGATCAGACCATTGTGTCGACGTCCATCTACACCATCGCCAACGATCTTGATGGACTGTCCCTCCAAGCGTGGGCAACTACCGCCTACCTCATCACATCCACCGTCAGCACTCCCCTGTACGGCAAACTCAGCGACATCTTTGGCCGACGCCCGCTGTATCTGGTTGCCATTGCGATCTTCCTGGCAGGGTCGCTGTATGCGGGTTCGGTCCATTCCATGACTGAGCTCGCAATGGCCCGGGGCGTGCAAGGCCTTGGAGCAGGCGGCCTCATGGCCCTGGCTCTCACGATCATCGGAGACATCGTTGCTCTGAAGGACCGGGCCAAGTACCAGGGCTACTTCATGTCCGTATTCGGCATTTCCTCGGTCCTGGGGCCGGTGATCGGCGGCGCCCTGGCCGGTGCAAGCAACATCCTCGGTTTTGACGGTTGGCGCTGGGTCTTTTTCATCAACCTCCCCATCGGCCTTGCCGCGCTGGTTGTGGTCTACATGTTCCTGCACCTGCCGGCCCGGCATGTGAAGCAGAAGATCGACTACTGGGGTGCTGCCACCATCACCCTGGGAATCGTGCCGTTGCTTCTGGTCGCCGAGCAAGGCCGCACCTGGGGTTGGGCCTCGGGCGCCTCCTGGCTCTGCTACGGACTCGGCGTGGTGGGCATCGGAGCCTTCCTGTTCGTCGAAAAGAAGGCCGGCGACTACGCACTCATCCCGCTCCGACTGTTCAGCAACGCCACCTTCGGGCTCTCCTCGCTGCTGAACTTCATCATTGGCATCGGAATGTTCGGTGCCATCGCGATGCTCCCCATGTACCTGCAGCTGGTCAAGGGCCTCACCCCCACCGAAGCCGGTCTCATGATGATCACTTTCACCGTCGGCATCCTGTTCGGGTCCATCAGTGCCGGCCGTACCATCTCGTCCTCCGGCGTCTACCGGGTCTTCCCCATCATGGGGACGGCCATCCTGGCAGGCGCCGCCCTGGCCATGGGCCTGGTCCTGGGCGTCGACACCGGACTCTGGGTACCGGGCCTGATCGCCGTGTTCTTCGGCGTCGGTCTGGGCTTTTGCATGCAGCCCCTGACACTCGCCATGCAGGTCTCCGTGCCACCAAAGGACATGGGCGTGGGAACCTCCACCGCAGCATTCTTCCGCTCCATGGGCGGAGCCGTCGGCACTGCCGTCTTCATCTCCCTGCTCTTCAGCCTGGCCGCCGACAAGATCGCCGATGGCATGAAGACCGCGGTCTCCAACCCCGATTACCAAGCCGTGATGAATGACCCTGCCGTTGCCGGCGACCCCGCCAACGCCAAGCTGTTCGATTTCTTCAAGAACGGCGCAAGCAACGACTCCCTCAATGACACCAGTTGGGTCCACGCCGCCAACAGCACCCTCACCAGGCCCATCACTGAGGGGTTCGCGCAAGCAATTGACGTCGTCATGCTGACGGCGGCGGGCCTGATGGTCATCGCGTTCCTGATCAGCTTCGCCCTGCCCAACAAGAAGCTCACCGACCCCAAGTCGGCCGCCAAGGAAGCAGCCCCGGCTCACTAGGCCTACTTCTTTGATTCATGGGCCCGACCACTCCTTGTGTTCATTTCATTGACGCAAGTAGGGTCAAAAGCCCACTTCAGAGGGGGAATTAACGCCTGAAGACCCAAAAAGGATGACATGTATTCACTTAGTGAATGCATGTCATCCTTTCCTTGTGACTGGAACTTGCCCGATATGACGTGCCACACTGTGTAGCGCGTGTGCACCGGCGTCCCCGTCGGTCAAGCCGATGACGACTGCACCGTGAATCCCAACCACAAGTCCCAAGGGAGAACCATGTCCAACTCCAGCGCTGAAGGCACCCCACCAGTCTCCCGAAAGGTGGTCGGCCTGGCGGTCGCGGGAGCTGTCGGCGGATTCCTGTTCGGCTTCGACTCGTCCGTTGTGAACGGGGCCGTCGATGCCATGAAGGATGAGTTCGTTCTGAGCGAGGCCGTGACCGGTTTTGCGGTTGCCATCGCCCTGCTTGGATGCGCCTTGGGTGCTTATTTGGCCGGCAAAGTCGCCGACCGCTATGGCCGTATCCCGGCCATGAAGATCGGCGCCATCCTCTTCCTGGTGAGCTCACTTGGAACGGGCCTGGCGTTCAGCGTCTGGGACCTTATCTTCTGGCGCCTCGTGGGCGGCCTTGGCATCGGCCTGGCATCGGTGATCGCTCCCGCCTACATTTCGGAGATCTCGCCCCGCCACGTACGTGGCCGTCTGGCCTCACTCCAACAGCTGGCCATCACCACCGGTATTTTCGCCGCGCTCCTGTCCGACGCACTGCTGGCCAACTCCGCGGGCAGCGCCGCCAACGACTTCTGGCTGGGCATCGAGGCTTGGCGCTGGATGTTCATTGCCTGCGCTCTGCCGGCCGCCGTCTATGGCCTGATCGCCTACCGCTTGCCGGAGTCGCCGCGATTCCTTGTGCTCAACGGCAAGGACAAGGAAGCCCGCAAGGTCTTCGACGCCATCATGCCCGGCGAAGACATCGAACGCCACATCCGCGAGATCCGCGAGGGAATCCAGGAAGACGAACTCTCCAGCAAGAAGGGCTCCCTGCGCGGCAAGGCATTCGGATTGCAGCCCGTGGTTTGGATCGGCATCATCTTGTCCGTGTTGCAGCAGTTCGTGGGCATCAACGTGATCTTCTACTACTCCACCACGCTGTGGAAGGCAGTCGGCTTCCAAGAGAAGGACTCGCTGACCATCTCAGTGGCAACTTCGGTCACCAACATCCTGGTCACCTTGGTGGCCATCGCCTTGGTGGACCGTGTGGGTCGTCGCCCGATCCTGCTGACGGGTTCCATTGGCATGGCCGTGTCCCTTGGGGTCATGGCGGTCGCGTTTTCCTCGGCTACCGGAACCGGCACGGCCATTTCCCTACCGGGCGGCTGGGGTCCGGCTGCGTTGGTGGCGGCTAACGTCTTCGTGATCAGCTTCGGAGCTTCCTGGGGCCCCCTCGTGTGGGTCCTGTTGGGCGAGATCTTCCCTTCACGCATCCGCGCACGCGCCCTTGGGCTGGCCGCGGCAGCGCAGTGGATTGCCAACTTCGCCATCACGCTGAGTTTTCCTGTCATGGCGGCAGCCTCGCTTCCGCTGACGTACGCCATGTACGCAGCGTTCGCTGCGGCGTCGTTCTTCTTTGTCATGTTCAAGGTGCCGGAGACCAACGGCATGTCCCTTGAGCAGGCGGAAACGCTCTTCGTGCCCAAGGGCGTCCCCGTAACACCGCTGCCCACGGCCGACCAGCCCAAGTAGGTCGCAAAAGTGCGCGTTTTGACGGCTCAAAACGCGCACTGCTGCTACTTAGTTGGGTGCTGGACCAGGTGGGGTTCGTGGTCCTTCAGGTAGTTGCGCCCGCCGAATGCCACCAGGATGGCGAACACCATGGCCACGGCGCCGGCGAAGAACGGCACCTGGGGACCGAAATGTTCGCCGAGCTGCGCAGCCGCGAACGGCGCCAGTGCGCCGCCCATCCAGCGGACAAAGTTGTACCCGGCGGAGGCAACGGGTCGCGGTGAATCGGAAACACCCATGGCCAGTTCGGTGTAGATCGTATTGTTGACGCCCAGCAGGGCGCCGGCAGCGATGACAAGCACGACGACGGCCGGCGCCGAGTGCCCCGCGGCCAGTCCCAGCCCGATCAGGTCGAGCATGAGGAAGAACAGCGTTCCGGTGAGGACCTTGACCGCACCGAGGCGATTCTGCAGGACCGGGGCCACAAAAACCGAGAACACTGCAACAGCAACGCCCCAGCCGAAGAACACTCCCCCGATGCCGTACGCGTCCATGCCAAGGATGAACGGGGTGAAGGCCAGGATGGTGAAGAAGCCGTAGTTGTAGAACAGCGCACTGGCGGCGGTGGTGCTGAGACCCTTATGACCGAGCGCAAGGAGCGGATCCCGCAGCCGCGCTTTCTTGGCAGGGGCAGGGGTCTTGGGCAGCAAAGCGATCAGGGCGATGAAAGCGGCAGCCATCAAGACCGCGGTGCCAAAGAAGGGGGCACGCCACTGCCAGCCACCCAACAAGGCACCCAGCAGTGGTCCGAGCGAGATGCCCAGGCCCAGGGCTGCCTCGTAGAGGATGATCGCCGTTCCGGTTCCACCGCTGGCAACGCCGACGATCACCGCCAACGCCGTGGCCACGAACAACGCATTACCCAGTCCCCAGCCGGCACGGAAGCCCACCAGCTGCTCCACACTGCCGGAGAGTCCGGACAGGGAAGCGAACACCACGATCACCGCGAGGCCAATCAGCAGCGTTTTCTTGCCGCCGATCCGCGAGGACACGTAGCCGCTAATGAGCATGGCCACGGCCGTCACCAGGAAGTAGCTGGTGAACAGAAGGGACACTTGGCTGGTGGAGGCGTCCAGGTTTTCGGCGATCGCGGGAAGAATGGGGTCAACAAGGCCGATACCCATGAAGGCGAACACTGCGGCGAGGGCCGTTGCCCACACTGCCTTGGGCTGCTTGAGGAAAGAAACCTTCTCGGCTTCCAAGGTGTTTTCGGCGCTCGTTGAGGCGTCAGCCAACTGGCGTGACATGGGGTGTGCCCCTTTCGGATTAGTTCTGGAAAGCGTTGTTGATCTTTGTGATCACGGGCAGTGCCGCCGTCAGGTGCCCAAGTTCGTCGTCGCTGAGTTCCTGCAACAGCGTGGCTACCAGCCCGTTCCTGCGCTGGTTGGCAGAGTCGACGGCGGTCATGCCGGCTTGGGTGATGGCGACCTGCACGGCCCGGGAGTCATCGGGGTCCGGCTGCCTGCTGACGAGGCCTGCGCGCTCAAGCTTGATGATTTGTTCGGTAGCGCTGGGGACCTTGATTCCAAGGTTCCGGGCGACGTCTCCGACGCGGAGGCCGCCGTCGGAAATCATGGCCAGCAGGCTGAGCTGCGCAGCAGTGAGCTCCCCTTCAGGGTCCAGCCGGCGGAACATGTATACGCCCAGGCGCAGGGTCTCACGGAATTCCTGCGCCAAGTCGAGGAGCGCGGGATCGAAAGCTTTCGTCATATTTAGGTACCCTAATAGTTAGGGTACCTAAATGTCAACAGTGTCCCAACCGGGTCGCAGCTGAGCGCGTTTTCAGCCGTGAGAACGCGCACTAATGCGACCTGGTTGGGTGGGCTAAAGAAGCTTGCCGCGGGTTGCAACTAAGTATTGCTAAGTACCGCTACTCAGCATTACTATGTACTGGTAGCCAGTAAGACTGAGTAGCGAGAGGTCTCCCATGGGAAAGCAAATGACGGAGATGCTCAAGGGGACGCTGGAGGGCATCGTTCTGGCCCTCCTCACCGGACAAGCCGCGTACGGATACGAAATAACCACCAAATTGCGGGCCCGGGGCTTCACCGATATCGCCGAAGGCACCGTGTATGCCCTGCTGGTCCGGATCGAGCAGAAGGGCCTGGTGGACGTCGAGAAGCGTCCGTCGGAAAAAGGTCCGCCCCGCAAGGTGTACACGCTCAATACCAAGGGCGAGAACGAACTCAAGGAATTTTGGAACACGTGGAGCTTCTTGTCCGAACGGCTCGAAGAACTCCGCAAGGGAGGGAACTGACATGACGGCGAAATGGATCGAAACGGTCACCGGATCACTCGAACAAAAGAAGCAGTACAAGCAGGCGAAATCCCGGATGGACGCGCTCCCCGAGCCGTACCGGACCGTCGCCGCTGCATACAACCGGTACCTGATGTACTACGGCGGCGTGACCGAGGGCGGGACCATGGTCCAGATGTTCACGGACCTCGCCGATCTCTGGGAACGTGCAGCGATCGACGGCGCACCCATCGGCGGGATTGTCGGGGAGGACCCCATCGAGTTCGCTGAAACCTTCGCCCAGGCATACGGGGGGAAGCGCTGGATCGACAAGGAACGCGAACGGCTCACCAAGGCCGTGGAAGACGCCAAAAAGAAGGAGGAGTGAGTCATGACCCTTCCAGCTTCGGCCCCGGCAATTGTTGTGGAGGGCGTCCGGAAGTCCTTCAAGGACACCGATGTTCTTCGAGGCGTCGATTTCGACGTTCCACGCGGGAGCATCTTCGCGTTGTTGGGCTCCAATGGAGCAGGGAAGACCACGCTGGTGAGGATCTTGTCCACGCTGCTCGCAGCGGACGGCGGGAAAGCCGCAGTCGAGGGCTTCGACGTCGGCGCCCAGCCTCATAAGGTTCGCGAAGTCATCAGCCTGACCGGACAGTTCGCTGCCGTCGACGAGATCCTCACAGGCAGGGAGAACCTGGTGCTGGTGGCAAGGTTGCGGCATCTGGAGCACCCGCAACAAGCCGCAGACCAGTTGCTTGCGCGGTTCGGACTCACGGACGCGGGGGCGCGGAAGGTCGCAACCTACTCAGGCGGCATGCGCCGTCGGCTGGATATTGCCATGAGCCTGGTCGGCGAACCTCGGGTCATCTTCCTCGATGAGCCCACCACGGGGCTCGATCCCGAGGCCAGGCTGGAAGTGTGGGACATCGTCAGGAACCTCGCCAGCCAAGGCACTACCGTGCTCCTCACCACCCAGTACCTTGACGAGGCGGAGAACCTCGCGGACAGAATCGCCATCCTGCACGGCGGCCGGATCATCGCCAATGGAACGTTGGCGGAACTCAAGCGCCTCCTTCCGCCGGCCACGGTGGAGTATGTCGAAAAGCAACCCAGCCTCGAGGACATCTTCCTTACGCTGGTGGGACATGGCGAATCAGTGAAGGACAGGTCATGAGCACGCATTTTGTGATGGACACCGCGGTACTGACCGGCCGTTCCATGCGGCACATCTTCCGAAGCATGGACACCATCATCACCACCGCGATCACACCGATCGCTTTGATGCTGCTGTTCGTCTACGTTTTTGGGGGCGCCATCCGCACCGGGACTTCCAACTATGTGAACTACCTCCTGCCCGGCATCATGCTGATCGCCATCGCCTCGGGCATTGCCTACACGGCGGTCCGCCTCTTCACCGATTTGCAGGGCGGAATTTTCGAGCGGTTCCGGTCAATGCCGGTGTCACGGTCGTCGGTACTCTGGGCGCACGTCCTGACGTCCCTCGCGGCGAACGGCCTATCCTTGGTGATCATTGTTGGCGTTGCGCTTCTCATGGGGTTCCGGACATCGGCCACCATCCTTGACTGGCTCGCCGTGGCCGGCATCCTGGCACTTTTCACGCTTGCCCTTACCTGGATCGCCATCATCGCCGGGCTCTCCGCAAAGTCGGTGGACGGTGCGGGGGGATTCTCCTACCCGTTGATCTTCCTGCCCTTCATCAGCTCGGCTTTCGTCCCCACGGACACCATGCCGGGACCTGTCCGCTGGTTCGCGGAAAACCAGCCGGTCACGTCGATCGTCAACACCCTCCAGAACCTGTTCGCGCAGAAGCCCGTGGGATCGGACATTTGGGTGGCACTGGCGTGGTGCCTCGGCATCCTCGCGGTGGCGTACGCCGCTGCTAACGGTATCTACCGACGGAAAAACGGTTAGGGAGGCGAGGGCGTGGTGCTGCCCAAGCGCCACGCCCGCGCTCGATTAAGCCGCCACGACATCCGCCAACCGACCGATTGGTCAATTGCCCACACTTGGCTATAGCTTGGTCAAGCAGATTTGTAACGGCCGTCACCTTTGTGACGGTTCTTCCGAAGGGTTCTTGAACAAACATGTCAGACCAAACAACCACGGGGCAGCGCGCTGCCTCCAGCCGGGACAGCGAACCGCACCTGTCACGCGCGCTCAGCAACCGCCACATTCAGCTCCTCGCTATCGGCGGCGCAATCGGAACCGGCCTGTTCATGGGTTCGGGCAAGACCATCTCCGTAGCCGGCCCTTCCGTCATCTTTGTCTACATGATCATCGGCTTCATGCTCTTCTTCGTGATGCGCGCCATGGGCCAACTCCTGCTGTCCAACCTCAACTACAAGTCCTTCAGCGACTTCGCGGGCGACCTCCTGGGACCCTGGGCGGGCTTCTTCACGGGCTGGACATACTGGTTCTGCTGGGTAGTAACGGGCGTCGCGGACGTCATCGCGATCGCCGGTTACGCCAACGAGCTCTGGCCGGGCATCCAATTGTGGATCCCGGGCCTGGCCACCATCCTCATCCTGCTGCTCCTGAACCTGCCCACTGTCAAAGCTTTCGGCGAGACGGAATTCTGGTTCGCGCTGATCAAGATCGTGGCAATCGTTGCCCTGATCGTTGTTGGCCTCGTGATGATCTTCACCGGCTTCCAGTCGAACGCCGGCACGGCCAGCTTCACCAACCTGTGGAGCCACGGCGGTTTCTTCCCCAAGGAATTCATGGGCTTCGTGGCAGGCTTCCAGATAGCTGTCTTCGCGTTCGTGGGTATCGAACTGGTTGGCACGGCGGCAGCTGAAACCAAGAACCCGGAGCACAACCTCCCCCGCGCCATCAACGCCATTCCGTTGCGCGTCATGCTCTTTTACGTAGGCGCCCTCATCATCCTCATGTCCGTTACCCCGTGGACCGAGTTCAAGGCCGGGCACAGCCCCTTCATCGCGATGTTCTCCTTGGCCGGCCTCGGCATGGCCGCTACCGTGGTGAACCTGGTGGTGCTGACTTCTGCAATGTCCTCGGCCAACTCCGGTATCTACTCAACCTCCCGGATGGTCTTCGGCCTAGCGAACGACGGCGACGCGCCCAAGCTTTTCGGCCACCTCTCCCGCCGCAAAGTACCCCAGAACGCCCTGTTCCTGTCCTGCGTCCTGCTGCTGGCCGGCGTCGTTCTCCTCTACGCCGGCAAGGACGTTGGCGCCGCGTTCGACATGGTGACTACGGTATCCGCGGTCTGCTTCATGTTCGTTTGGTCCATCATCCTGGCCAGCTACCTCGTCTACCGCAAACGCCGCCCCGAGCAGCACGCGGCCTCCCCGTTCAAGATGCCCGGCGGCATCCCCATGGTCTGGGTGGTGTTCGCATTCTTCGCGTTCCTGGTCTGGGCCCTGACGACGCAGCCGGACACGCTCACTGCACTGCTCGTCACGCCGATCTGGTTCGCCGTCCTCGGCATCGCGTACGCCGTCGTCCGCCGGTCACCGCTCCACCAGGCCCGCGTGGCCGAGTGGAAGGCAATGGCTGAGAGGGAAACCGCGGCAGCGCGCTAAGCACTCACGCAATAAAAGCCCGACGTCGGACACCCAGCCTGGGTGCCCGACGTCGGGCTTTGCGCTTTCCCCCTGCTACCGCCCCTCTCTCACACCCCGACGCGTTTTCCGGTTTGCTCTCCCACATCCCGACGCCTTTTCCGGATTGCTCTCCCACATCCCGACGCGTTTCGGGCGATCCTCCCGCACCATGCAGAGTGATGGTGGTTAGCGGGGCTGGGCCGGATTGGTGGGGTCACCCTGCGACGGCGGGTTAACCGGAGGGCCCGACGTCGCGGGGCTCACCGGCGAGCCTGTGCTCGACTGGCTCACCTCGGGGGTGGTGGGCGCGGTGGTTCCGCTTGGCTCCGTTCCACCCTTGAGCGCGTTGAGCCGGCTTTCGAGAATCTGGATGACCGGGAGGCGGTTGCCGTGGGCGCGCTCGTAGTCGAGAAGGAGTTGGATGCCCTCCTGGTCAAGGCCGGAAATCCGCGACGTCAGGGTGCCGTTGGGGATGTGAGCGAGCGTCCCGCCAAACGCGGCGGGAGGTGATAGAGGAACCGCCAAAAACCCGCGGGAGGTGATAGAGCGTGTGGGCCGAGCGCCTCTTGACCAAGAGAAGAGCCCGACGCCGGCACTGGTGAGTGACGGGTCGGGCTCTTCTGTTGGAGGAACCGGCGGAAACCGGCGGGAAGTGATAGAGGATCAGCGGGCTTGGCGGTCCTCGACGAGTTTCTGCACGGCGGGGAACAGCGGATGCGACGGCTGAAGTTCCGTGACCCGTTCGACGACGGCGGCCGCGTCCAGTTCGGACAGCAGCTTTGCGAGCTCCACGGCTTCGTCGTCCGAGGGTTCGTCGAATCGAAGAGCTGCCGACATCGCCTCGAGCAACGCCACGGGTGTCACGCCGCGTTCGGCCAGCTCCGCAGCGGGTCCAACGAACCGTTCGTGCCGTCCGAGCTTCCGCAAGGGTGCACGACCAACCCGGACCACGGTATCCGGCAGGTGGGGGTTGGTGAAGCGGGACAGGATCTTCTGCACATACGCTTCCTGCTCCGCTTCCGCAAAGCCGTGCTTGGCCACCAGGAGTTCCTTGGTTTCCTCCAGCACGGCCCGCACCTTTGCCGCGACGGAAGGATCGGCCATGGCATCGGAAATCTTCTCCAGCCCTGCCTGGTACCCGAAGTATGCAGCCGAGGCGTGCCCCGTGTTCACCGTGAAGAGCTTGCGCTCGATGTAGGGACCCAGCTCGTCCACGAAGGTCGCTCCCGGGATGACCGGTGCGTTGCCGCCGAAGGGAGTCCGGTCGATGACCCACTCATAGAAGGTCTCCACGGTGACGTCCAGGCCCTGGCCCGGCGCCTGGTTGGGGACGATCCGGTCCACTGCGGTGTTGGCGAAGACAGCCACGGCATCCAGGCTGCCTGCGGACTCGTCCCACGCGGAGCGGACCTCCTGCTGCAGGATGTCCGTGGCGTTGATCGCGTTTTCGCAAGCCATCACCTGGAGCGGGGGCATCCCTGCGGGGCGGGCAGCCAGGCCGCGGGCGATCACGGGTGCCACGAACTTGAGGATGTGCGGCCCCACGGCGGTGGTGACCACATCCGCCGTCGAGATTTCCTCCACGACGGCAGCTTCCTCGGTTGCCGAGTTCAGTGCGCGGAAGCCGTCCACGGTCTTGACCGCGGCGTGCTCGCCCACTTCATGCACGTCGTAGCTGTCCGCGCCGGCCAACTGGCTGATGAGCGCGTCCGCGACATCCGCGAACACCACTTCGTAGCCGGCCTCGTGCAGCAAAAGCCCCACGAATCCCCGTCCAATGTTGCCTGCCCCAAAATGGACTGCCTTCACTATGCGTTGACCTTTCCGAACAGCTCCAGGACTTCCTCAACCGTGGTTGCTTCCTCCAAGCGGGCCACCTGGGCCTTGTTGGTGAAGATCTTCGCGATTGAGGACAGGATGTGGAGGTGTTCATTGTTGAGGCCGGCCACACCGACCACGAACTTCACTTGCTTGCCGCCCCAGTCGATGCCTTCGGGGTAGCGGACGATCGAAACAGCCGAGTGCTTGATGTGGTCCTTGGCGTCGTTGGTGCCGTGCGGGATGGCCAGGAAGCTGCCCATGTAGGTGGACACTGATTCCTCGCGTTCGTGCATGGCGTGGACGTAGCTGACATCCACGGCGTCGCGGTCCAGGAGGAGCTGGCCGGCCTCGTCGATGGCAGAGTCACGGTCCTGCGCGGAGCCGTTCAGCTTCACGCTTTCGGCAAGCAGGACGCCCTTACCTTCGACGGCGGTGGCCGGTTCCGCGGCATGCGCACCATGGCTGGTACCCGGAGCAGCGGGAGTGGCAGCTGCGGCAGGCCGGGCACCTGCGGTGGTTTCCGGCGTCGTGCTCTCTGCGACGGCGGCACCGCCTGCCTCTGCGTCGTTGCTGGTCCGCACCAGTTCAACGATCTCGTCATACTTTGGGCTGTTCATGAAGTTGTCCACCGAGTAGTGCACGGCGGATGAGGTCCGCGGCTGTGCCCGTTCGGTGAGGTCCTGGTGCGTGACCACAACGTCGTAAGTGTCGCTCAAGTTGGCGATTGCGGAGTTGGTGACCTTGACGTCCGGGAAGCCGGCTGCCTTGATCTTGTTCCGCAGCACCGAGGCACCCATGGCGCTGGAACCCATGCCGGCGTCGCAAGCGAAGACAATGTTCCGGACGGGACGGGTGAGGACAGTGCCTTCACCGCGGCCGGCGGCGGATTCATCGCCCACCAAGGCGGAGGAAACGGAGCTCTTCTTGCCCTTCATGGCTTCCATGCGGGACGTGGCGGCGCTGAGGTCGTCTTCGCCCTTGTTCTTGGAGGTCCGAAGGATGAGCGATGCGATCAGGAAGGAAACTGCCGTTGCGAGGACCACAGCCAGGATGACGCCCACATAGCTGTCGCGGGAGGTCTGGGCCAGTACGGCAATGATGGAACCCGGAGCTGCGGGAGCAACGAGGCCGGAGTTGGTGATGGCCAGGGTTGCGATGCCGGTCATGCCGCCGCCGATGGCAGCGAGGATCAGGATCGGCTTCATCAGGACGTACGGGAAGTAGATCTCGTGGATACCGCCGAGGAAGTGAATGACGGCAGCACCGGGAGCCGAAGCCTTCGCGGCGCCGCGGCCGAAGAACATGTAAGCCAGCAGGATGCCGAAGCCGGGGCCGGGGTTGGCCTCAAGCAGGAAGAGGATGGACTTGCCCTGGTCCAGGGACTGCTGGATGCCCAAAGGTGTGAGGACACCGTGGTTGATGGCGTTGTTGAGGAAGAGGACCTTGGCCGGCTCGATGAAGATGCTGGTCAGGGGAAGCAGGCCGTTGTTGACGAGGAAGCCCACAACGGCGCCCGCACCTTCAGTGAAGCGCTGGACCACCCAGGACAGACCATAGAAACCGCCGAGGGCCAACGCTGCGCCCCAGATGCCTGCCGAGAAGTTGTTCACCAGCATTTCGAAGCCCGGGCGGATCTTCCCGTCCCACAGGCGGTCGATCTGCTTCATGGTCCAACCGCCCAGCGGGCCCATGATCATGGCACCGATGAACATTGGCGAGTCGGTTCCTGCGATGACACCCATGGTTGCGATGGCACCAACCACACCGCCGCGGACGTCATAGACCATCCGCCCGCCGGTGTAAGCGATCAGGATCGGAAGGAGGTAGGTGACCATCGGGCCGACGATGCCCCCGTTGGGCTCACCCTCGGCGTTGGTGCCGAACCCGCCCAACTCGGCAACGGGGAACCAGCCCTTTTCGATGAACAGGGCCGTGATGAGGCCCCACGCGATGAAGGCTCCGATGTTGGGCATGATCATGCCGGACAGGAAGGTTCCGAATTTTTGGACACCAACGCGAACGCTGGTGCGGGGCTTCGCAACGGTCTCTGTTGCCATGTGAATTCCTAACGTGTTTCCCGCGGCGGCGCGGGGTCAGTCGATATAGATCGAGAGGACAGCTTTAGGAGCTGCTGGAGATGCGGTGAAGCCATTCCAGGAAAAGCTTCAATTCAGAACTGGACAGTTGGTCAGAATGCGAGGCCTGCAGTGCCGCATTCAGGGCGATTGCCGCAACAACCACGGAGGACTTACCGGAGTCCTCCGCTGCGGCGCCACGGGCGGTATCCGTGGAGACGGCGAAGATCATGGAATCCCGGGTCATTGTTGATAGCTCCAGGTTCCGGTCTTCGGCCGGTTCGGCGATAAGCATGAGCGTGACGCCCACATTGGCCGCGAGGATGCTGCGCGCCGCTTCGCGGGGCGGCACATTGATCTGTCCTGAGATGGCGGCCTTGTTCAGCATCTCCTCCAGGAGGGCTTCCGCGTCGGCCACGATGGCCGGGCGGCTCTCCGGGCGAATATTGCCGAACATCACCAAGTACAGATGGGGCTGGGAGAGTCCGAACCTGACGTGGTTGTCCCACATCCGCCTGACGTCCTCCAGTGGTTCCCCGGACGGTGCAAAGTCGCGCTCCTTGGCCACGTACTCTTCGAAACCGGCCGACACGACAGCGTCGAACAAGCCCTCTTTGGTTCCGAAGTGGTGGTAGAGCGTAGGCGCCGTGACACCGGCAAGCTTGGTGATTTGGCGCGTAGAGACCGCTGACCCTTCCGAATTCGCCAGCAATTCGGCAGCTGCGCGAAGCAACCGAATTTTAGGCGGAAGCTGGTCATCGAAACTCATAGCCGCTACCCTAGCACCTATAGCGTTGCTATATGAAGTGGCTCACAGCACAATTTTGTAAGCTCGACTTCAAGGCTCGTGGTGCCGATGCCGCAGGGTCAGATCCAACCAGCAGGAACAGAGGATTCAGTGCAGAATTTCCAAGGAGTAGGGGTAAGCCCTGGACGCATCATTGGTTCCGTTCGGCAGATGCCCAAGCCGGTCAGCGAACCGCCCGCGGGCGAACGGCTCGCAGCGGACGCCAGCGCGGAAGACGCCGTCGCCGGTTTGAAGGCAGCAGCCCAAACCGTCCATGACGAGCTCAAGCGCCGGGCAGACACCGCCAGCGGCGACGGCAAGGCCGTCCTCGAAGCGACGGCACTGATGGCCAAGGACACCATGTTGCTGAAATCGGCCACCAAGCTGATCAATGCAGGAACCTCTCCCGAACGTGCCATCTGGGAAGCCGGCGCCTCCGTCTCCGAAATGCTGCATAACCTGGGCGGCTACATGGCCGAACGCGCCACCGACGTCCTGGATGTCCGCGCCCGCATCGTCGCCGAACTCCGCGGCGTTCCCGCGCCCGGCATCCCCTCCTCGGCAACCCCCTTCATCCTCGTCGCCGAAGACCTCGCCCCCGCCGATACCGCCACACTGGACCCCTCCACAGTGCTGGCCCTGGTCACCTCCGGCGGCGGACCGCAGTCACACACCGCGATTATTGCCCGCTCCCTCGGCCTCCCTGCCGTGGTGGCGGCCCACGGCGTCGACTCCGTACCCGACGGAACCGAAATCTACGTTGACGGCGCCGCGGGCCTCGTCTCCCTGGAACCCTCCGATGAACAGCGCACCGCCGCAATGGCCTGGGCGGAAACCTCGGCAACGCTCGCTTCCTTCGACGGAAACGGCACGACGGCGGACGGACACCTGGTGCCGCTGCTCGCCAACGTCGGAGGTGCCAAGGACGCGGTTGCCGCCGCGGGGCTGGGTGCCCAGGGCGTTGGCCTGTTCCGCACCGAGTTCTGTTTCCTCGAACGCGACACCGAGCCCTCCGTGGACGAACAGGCCGCGGCCTACAAGGCAGTGTTTGACGCGTTCCCCGGCAAGAAGGTTGTGCTCCGCACCCTGGACGCCGGCGCGGACAAGCCCCTGCCCTTCCTCACCGATGCCACGGAACCCAACCCCGCGCTGGGCGTCCGCGGCTACCGGACCGACTTCACCACCCCCGGCGTGCTGGAACGCCAACTCTCCGCAATCGCACAGGCCGCCTCCGAATCAGAAGCCGATGTGTGGGTCATGGCGCCGATGATCTCCACCGCAGCCGAAGCCGGCCGCTTCGCCTCGCTCTGCGCCGCAGCCGGACTGAAAACACCGGGCGTAATGGTGGAAGTGCCCTCGGCAGCGCTCACCGCGGCCACAGTGCTCAGGGAGGTCGCTTTCGCCTCACTCGGCACCAACGACCTCACTCAGTACGCCATGGCAGCCGACCGCCAGCTGGGCCCCTTGGCCGAACTGAACACTCCGTGGCAGCCCGCAGTTCTCCGGTTGGTGCAGCTCACCGTGGAAGGCTCGGCCGCCGAAGCATCCGGCCGGGAAGGCGATCCCAAGCCTGTCGGCGTGTGTGGCGAGGCGGCCGCGGACCCTGCGCTCGCCGTCGTACTCACCGGCCTTGGCGTCAGCACACTGTCCATGACCGCGCGCTCGCTGGCCGCCGTCGGGACTGTCCTGAAGACCGTCACACTGGAACAGGCGCAGGAGCTGGCCCGGCTGGCCCTGTCCGCACCAAGTGCGACGGAAGCCCGCGAGTGGGTGCGCGCCAAGCTCCCGGTACTCGAAGAGCTCGGGCTGTAAGTCCAGCCCGACCCGCCGCATCCAGCAAGTTCCGCAAGTTCCCAACCGCAAGGAGAAACCCATGCCCGAACGCACAGCTACCATCGCCAGCAAGTCCGGCCTCCACGCGCGTCCCGCGGCGCTCTTTGCCGAGGCCGCCGGTGAACAGCCCGTGGACGTCACCATCGCCATGCAGGGAGAACCCGCCGAAGACGCCCTCGACGCCGCCAGCATCCTGTCCCTGATGACGCTTGGCGCGGCCAAGGGCGATGTGGTGGTGCTCCGGGCAGAGGGTGAAGGTGCTGACGAGGCACTGGATGCCTTGGTGAAACTGTTGGAAACGGACCTGGACGCCGTCTGACTCTTGGCTTGCCGCCCGATTCGATGGCTCGCTGCGTGTTAGACGGTAGGAAACGTCTAACACGCAGCTAATCGTCGAAACGGGCGAACCGGCATGCAACACCGCCTTGGGGTGCAGCCGCGCTAGGCTTCTGCCATGGCATTGATAGCTCCCCGCGTTACGGCCGGCCTTCCCGCCGATGACGCCCGGAACCTGGCACGCTCGCTCCAGGACAGCAACGACATCACTGTGTTCGTCGATGGCACCGTCCACCGCCTGCCCGATCAGGCGAAGGACGCCGTCGTCGACCTCCTCGCGCGGCTCAGCCGGGGCGAAACCGTGACCGTCAGCAGTGTCGAGGAAATGCTCACCACCTCCCAGGCGGCTGAGCTTGCCGGGATTTCGCACACCTATCTGCGGAATATGACCGACCGCGGCGAAATCCCCGTGGAGTACCGGGGAACCCATCGCCGTATCCGGCAGGCTGCCATCATGGCCTGGCTGGAAAAGCAGAAGCGCAAGGAAGCCGCCGCCAATGCGGCAGAGGAAGCCGCAGGACCTGACGACACGCCGTAGACAGGGCGTGGTGATAAGGATCAAGCAACGATCCCGGCCAAGAGGCGGAGTGCCGCAAACGCCGGGGTTACGCTTATTTGGTGGGAAATTTCAAGGGGTGGCATATCGTGGCCGGAGCGGCCGCCATGGCTGTTGCCGCACCCCTTGGCTCGGCCATGGGATTGAACTTCGTGGCCACGTTCATGTTCGCGTGCGTTGTGTTCGTCGCCGTCGCGATGTGGACGGAATCAAAGATCGCCCGACGCCGGGAAGCAGCCAACGCTGCCGACGTTCACCAGAGCGCGGATGAATCAGCCGGGTCCGACGACCCTGCGCGGGAGTAGAACCGGGTGCGAGGACGATTGACACGCCGCACGCCCCTGCGCTCGGAAAACGTCGAAGCCGGCGGGCTTAAGGGTCGCATCCTTTGGACGAACGGAACCCCGCCACCCGGCTCGCAGCCATCGCCCGGCTCCCCGGACAGCCCCGTGTACATCCTGATTCACGGCATCGGCGTCTCACACCGTTACCTTGCGCGTCTCCACGCCGTTCTTGCCGCAGGTTCACCGACGTACTCGTTCGACCTGCCGGGTTTTGCGGGCACGCCCACACCGGACCACCAAGTCACGGCCGAGGAATACGGGGCCTTCATTGCGGAGACGCTGAAAGCGAAAGGCATTACCTCCTACGTGCTGGTGGGCCACTCCATGGGCGTCCAGTTCGCCATCGAGGCTGCGCTTCATGCACCGGAGCAGGCCTCGCACGTGGTTCTGATGGGTCCCGTGGTGGATTCGAAGCACAAGAACGTACGGCGGCAATCGCTGGCCCTCTTCCTGGATGGGCTCCTACGCGAAAGTCCGTCATCCAACTGGATCGTCGTCTCCGACTACTTCCTGTGCGGCCCCCGCTGGTACCTCACCGAGCTGCCCGTGATGATGGAGTACCCCACCGAGAAACGACTGGGCCTTGTTGGGAGCCCCGTGCTGATCCTGCGCGGCAGCCGCGACCACGTGGCAGGACCCGAATGGTCGCTGCGGCTCTCCCGAGCTGTTCCCCAAGGCAGGCTGGTGGAGATTCCGGGAGTGGGACACGTGGCCCAGCACATGAGGCCGAAGGCCGTTGCGGACGCCATCCGGAGCTTCGTCGCCGCAACGTCGGACCGTAGGCAGGCATAGCCTCACGACGGCGGCACGCCCCTTGTTGCGTTGGACGGGACACGGTTAGGCTGGCAGGGCAAGCCAAATAGTAAGTTTGCTTAGGAAGGGGTTTGACCATGACAAGCTATGACCCGGAAGACGATCCGCAGACCTTCGGAGTGTCCGGCGCGGCCGAGCCCGACAGCATCCACGAGGACCCGGACATGAGGCAGGACGAAGACCGCGATCCCGCCGCATCAGCGAACCCGGATCCGGACAACGGCAACGTCACAGGGCTTGAACCCGGCGGCGGAGTACCCCCGGGAGAAACGCCTCCAGCGGAAGACAGCATGAGCATGGACCAAGGGCACGAGGAATAGAGCTCCCCTAGTGCAGCTTGAGGATCTCGCCGAGGTTATAGTCGGCCGGCTCCTCCAGCTGTGAGTACGTGCAGCTTTCAGGAGTCCGGTCCGGCCGCCACCTGCGGAATTGCGTGGTGTGCCGGAACCGGTCTCCTTCCATGTAGTCGTACGCCACTTCGATCACCAGCTCGGGCCGCAGAGGAACAAAAGAAAAGTCCTTGCCGGCACTCCAGCGGCTTTGGGCCCCCGGCATCCTCGAACCAACCGCCGCTCCGGTTTCCTGGCTGGCCCACTCTCCCCAGGGGTGGTCCGCGATCTCCACCTGGTACGGTTCCAACTCGGCCACCAGCGCCTTCCGCTTCGCCATGGGGAAGGCGGCCACCACTCCAACGTGGTGGAGTTTGCCGGAATCGTCATAGAGCCCCAGCAGCATCGACCCCACGACGTCCGCCGTCTTGTGCCAACGGAAACCGGCCACCACGCAGTCCGCCGTCCGTTCATGCTTGGTCTTGAACATCACCCGCTTGTTCGGCTGGTAGGTACCGTCGAGCGGTTTGGACAGCACGCCGTCGAGCCCTGCTCCCTCAAGCTGCACGAACCATTCCTGTGCCCGCTCAAGGTCGGTGACCGCAGGCGTCACGTACACGGGCGGCTCGGCATCGGCGAGCGCCTTTTCCAGCGCAGCACGGCGCTCGGAGAACGGCCGGGCAGTGAGGTCTTCGTCCCCGAGGGCCAGGAGGTCGAACCCGACGAAGGAGGACGGCGTCTTCTCTGCAAGCATCCGGACGCGGCTGTCGGCGGGGTGGATGCGCTGCTGCAGTCCTTCGAAGTCGAGCCGGTTGCCGGAAATAAGGATGATCTCGCCATCCACCACGCATTTCTCCGGCAGGTTCTTCTTCAACGCCTCCACCAGCTCAGGGAAGTACCGGGTCATGGGTTTCTCGTTCCGGCTGCCCAGGATGACGTCATCCCCGTCCCTGAAGACGATGGTCCGGAACCCGTCCCATTTGGGTTCGTAGTGCCCAACCTCAGGAATGTTGGGCACGGATTTGGCGAGCATGGGCGAAACGGGTGGCATCACGGGTAGGTCCATAGCTCATGTCTACCGACCGGTAGACGCCGAAAGCTAGTGCTCACCAGGGATATGTGGACGGTGTGTGGCGCGTCCGTCCGTCAGCGCGGGCGCTGCCGGCCCTCATGTACCGTCCGTTACATTAATGTGACTTTACTTCCCTGCTGCTGTAACTTCGTAGGGCGACCCGTATCTCCGCTGGGCCGCTTCCGGGCTGACGCCGAGCTCTGCCGCATCCCGGAATCCCGCCAGACCCGCGGCAGAGACGGGGGACCCAGAGTTCCCGGGCCTGTTCCCCGCAGGCCCTTGGGGTGAAGCCGCCACGTGCGGCCGGACGGCCTCGTCCGAACCCGACAGCTAACCTCGCAGGCGTTGAGAGGCAAACACCATGTCCCCAACCATGGATCAGCCGCGCCGTGCCCAAGGGGACGGCCAGCCCACCAAGCCAACCGGACGCCGTCGGGCCCAGCCCAGCGGTCCGGCCACCGAAATGGAAAGCACGACGGCGGCACCCGCCACCGCAACCGACCCCACCGCTGCGCCCATGACACGAGCGCAGCGTCGGGCGATGGAACGCGAGCGCGCGGCCCAGGCAGTCGTGGCTCCGGAAGCTGCACCGAGTGCAGAGTCCGTCTCCAAAACCCCCGCTGAATCCCCCACCGAAGAGCCGCGCACCGAAGCCATCCCGGTAGTTGCCGCTCCTCCGCGCTCGGAGTCCACTACGCCCGGGCCGCCCACGGCTGCCATCCCCGTGGTGAAGGCCACGCCGGCGGAGCCTGCCGCTGAGGCCGAGCCCGCGACTGCCGCTATTCCGGTGGTTTCGGCGCACGTTGCCGCCGAGGCCGGGACCGCCCAGCCCAAGACGCCGGCCCGGATCGCCGCTGACGCTACAGCCGCCGCCGGACTGGCCAGTCGCAAGACCGCCCGGGGCCAACACGACGGCGCACGCCCTGCGGCAGGACGAGCCGCTGCAAGACGCAATGCTGCGAAGTCGGCCTTTGGTTCCTTTGCTTCCTCATCCTTCACCAAGGAACCCCACGCCGTCCTGACCAAGGCAGCGTCCGTGAAGACCATGAGCCAGCGCATGGCGGTGGTCGCCGGAGCACTGGGCCTGGTCCTCACGGTGGGAACGGTAAGCCAAGCCATGGACCTGCCGATCTTCGGCCAGGACACCCAAAACCAGGCCAGTGGCGCTAACAATTCCGGCGAAGGCCGGGCAACGGGCTCGGCCACTCCTGGCCCGACGCCGTCCTACTCCACCGCGTCCTCGACGTCGGCCGCTACGACGGATACCGGGCAGTCCGCAGTCGAAGCAGCCTCTCCGGCAGCGGCAGCACCGCCGTCGTCCACTCCGACGCCGCAGGTTTCGTTGGCCGACCCCAAGTGGATTCCGTCCAACGCCCCTTCGGCCGTGGTTCCGGTACCGGGCGTGACGTCGCCCGTTCCGAGTCAGCCGGCACCGCCGTCGGACAACATCACGGCGCCTTCGCCCAGCACGACGCCTTCAACGACGACGACGCCAACCACCACCCCAACGCCCACGCCGACGACGACGCAGACTTCCAAGCCGCGGCCCAGCGACTCCCCGAAGCCGGGCTCCGCCCCTAAGTCCAGCGCACCGACGGAGGTTCCGAGCCTGGACGTGGACGGCCTGCTCGACGCAGCCAAGGGGGTCCTCAAGTGAGCACCCGCATGCCCCGCACCACTACCCACATCGGCTGGCACGGCCGGTACTGCTGCAGCAGCCGGACGGCCACTTTCCGCCATCGGATGGGCCGCTGGAGCCACCAGCGGTTGCGCCGTTTCTGACGGGCGCCGCAAAAAAGCCAAGAAGGCAGGGACCCAGCAAGGGTTCCTGCCTTCTGTTCTGCCACCTGACTGTTCTGCCACCCGACTGTTCTGCCACCCGGCTCTTCCGCCCCCGGGTCGGTCACATGTTTCGCTACCCCAAGAGCCACGCGACCACCAGCAAGGCCCCCACGCAGAGCACTGTGGTCAGGAGGATGACGTCGCGCGCAACAACAGTGCCACGGCCGTACGGGGAAGCGAAAAGGAACACATTCTGTGCCGTGGGAAGCGCACCCATGATGACCACCGCCAGGAGGTGCTGCCCTTCGAGCCCGAAGACGAACCGCCCCAGCGCCCAGACCACCAAGGGCATCCCCACGAGTTTCAGGAGCGTCGCCACCACGGTTTCCACCCGGCCGTCGCCCTTCTGCAGCGGAGCGCGGCCCGCCAAGGACATCCCGAAGGCGAGCAGCACCATGGGAACGGCAGCTCCGGCCAACATATCGATGGGCCGCTGGACCAGTTCCGGAACCTCCCACCGGGTCAACGCCACCACCACACCCAGCGCTGACGCGATGATCATGGGATTCCCCAACGGCTGCAGCACTACCCGCTTCCAGGGAATTTTCGCCCCTCCGGCCACACCAAGGATGGTGACATAGAAGGGCGCCAGGACCAGGAGTTGCACCAGCAGGACCGGGGCAACGTGCTGGGCCGTTCCCACCGCGTAGAGGGAAACGGGGATCCCGATGTTGTTGGCATTGGCATAGCTGCTGGCCATGGCTCCCACGGCCGTTTCGGCAACGGACCGTCGGAAAAAGAGGAAACTCAGCAGGCAGTACATGAGGCCCATCGCGGCAGCAGACAGAAGGGCCAGCGGGGCGTCGACGCCGAGCGCGGCCCGTATGTCGCTCCCGGCCACCACGGTGAAGAGCAGCGCCGGGTTGGTGATGTAGAAGGCGGTGCGGGTCAGAGCAGCCTGCACTTCCGGGGCGAGCAGTTTGCACCGGACGGCCAGGTAGCCCACGGCAATGACTGCCGAAATGATGAGGATGCCGGAAACGACGCCGCCCACCCCGCCCCCTTTCGCATTGGTAACAGGTCCCGCTTGGAACGGTTTCCCTAGTTACTAATCCTGCGAGAAACCGCTTTCTCACCCTAAGCGTACGGGCAGGGGCTGTCCATCGGAGTTCATCCTGTGGCGCCTTTAGATTCGTGGCCTGAGCGCCCAGCGCCGGGCCTTCAGCGCGGCGTGAAGCTCCAGCCGGATGGCACCACTGAGGGGATCGGCTCCAATGAGTTGGCGGATCCTGCCGAGCCGGTTGTAAATGCTGCTGCGATGCAGATGGAGTTTGGCGGCGACATCCTGCACCGAACCGTCGTTGTCGTAGAGGAGCTCCAGGACGGGCAGGAGCTCACCGTTTCGATCCTGCCCTTCAAGGGTGCTGTAGTGGACGGAGCCCGTATCGTCCCAACCGCCGGGCGCCTGCAGGCGGTCGAAGAGTTGATAGACCCCCACCGACCGGCTGTCCACCAGCTCTCCCAGCGACGGTTCGACAGCCGCAGCCTGGGCAGCCACCTTCGACTGCCGGTACGCTCCCGCAAGCTGCCGGATCACCTGTATTGGTTCGCTGATGCCTAGGATGATGCGGTCCACCGAACGGCCGGCACGCTTGGCCAACTCCAGTTGGTAATGCACCAGCACTTGCGCATGAACGGCCCGGCCGCCCGATTCACGGAAGAGGACCACCGAATGCGTCTCGGTCCCGGCGCTGAAGAGGGCAACATCGACGCCGATGGTGGACTGAAGCGCCGCGGAACGGTGGGTCAAGGTAGCGTCCAAAGGATCGACGCCGGACCCGGCACCACCGGCGTCCAGGATGGTCACCACCTGCCAGGGGCCCTTGCCCTGGATCTCCTTCCACCCGGCCACCGCAGCCACCGCGTTGGATTCCCCTCCACAGGCGGAGAGGAACTCTTGCTCCCTCCGGCGGCGGAACTCGGACTCCGCCGTGTTCGAGTCCAGCAGCAAGGCCGCAAGCAGGTCCAACTCGTCACGAACGCCGGGCAGTTGGGTGAGGATCGCCGTCGCACTTTGCTCCTCAAGGTCCTGCTGCACCCACAGGTAACCGACGCGGAAGCCGCGCACCAACAGCGGTACGCAAACGCGCCCCAGCATGCCCAAGTCAGGGTTGGCCGGAATCACAACGGGACGGACCGCCGTCGCGATACCGTGCGAAAGCTGCCAGGCGCTGACGTCGCTGGGCACACGCTTGCTGAGCAGGAAATTCACCCGGACGCGGTCCGCGTGGGACTGGTTGGAACTGTATGCAAGGAGGACACCATCAAGGTCCTCAAGGGACAATCCCCTGCCCAGCTTTAGCGCTACGCGTTCGACGAGTTGTTCAACGTCCTGCTGCATCAAGAAAGCGTACCAACAGCAGGCGACACTTGACGCTCCGCTTCTCGACAAATGTCGAGCACAGCCCTTGGTATTCCGCGGAATCCGCAGCCGGATCCACACCAGTCCATGTCACCTGCCTCACAGCCGGACCTATTCTGGAAGCACAGCCCACAGCACAAAAACCGGCCTTAAGAGGCCGCTGACGATGGAGCCCCAGATGATCATTGGCGTCCCCAAGGAAATCAAGAACAACGAATTCCGCGTAGCCATCACGGCCGCCGGCGTGCACGAGTTCCGCACCCACGGCCACACCGTCCTGGTAGAGCGCGGTGCAGGCCTCGGCTCCGGCATCACCGACGAGGAATACTCGATCGCCGGCGCGGAAATCGTCAACGACGCCGACGATGTCTGGGCCCGCGCGGACATGGTCATGAAGGTCAAGGAACCCATCAAGGCGGAATACCACCGCTTCCGCAAGGGCCTGATCCTCTTCACCTACCTGCACCTGGCCGCCGAGCCCGAGCTCACGGCCGAGCTCATCAACTCCGGCGTCACCGCAATCGCCTACGAAACCGTGCAGGAAGGCCGCACCCTCCCGCTGCTCGCCCCGATGTCCGAAGTTGCAGGCCGCCTCTCCGTGGTGGTTGGTGCTTCTTCCCTCATGGCCCCCGCCGGCGGCAAGGGCATCCTCATGGGCGGCGTCCCGGGCGTCCGCCCGGCCAAGGTTGTTGTCCTCGGCGCAGGCGTTGCGGGAACCAACGCCGCTGCCATGGCATTGGGACTTGGTGCTGATGTGACCATCATGGACATCAACATCAACCGGCTGCGTGAACTGGACGCCCTCTATCAGGGCCGCCTGAAGACCGTTGCCTCCAATGCCTACGAGATCGAGAAGTCAGTTGTCGACGCAGATCTGGTCATCGGTTCCGTCCTGATCCCGGGCGCCAAGGCTCCCAAGCTGGTCACCAACGAACTCGTGTCCCGAATGAAGCCGGGCTCGGTTCTGGTGGACATCGCCGTGGACCAGGGCGGTTGCTTCGAGGACACGCACCCCACCACCCACCAGGAACCGACGTACAAGGTCCACAACTCGATCTTCTACTGCGTTGCCAACATGCCTGGCGCTGTTCCGAACACCTCCACGTACGCACTGACCAACGTCACCCTGCGCTACGCAGTTGCCCTGGCCAACCTGGGCGTCAAGGCCGCCTTCGACCGCGACCCCGCTCTCGCAGCCGGCCTCAACATCGCCGCCGGCCACGTGGCTCACCACTCCGTCTCCGAGGCGCACAACCTGCCCCTCGTTGAGGACTGGCACACCCTGGTCTCCGCCTAACGGCTGAGCAAACCCGGGCAAGAAAAACGGCGGGGTGCTGCTTCTACGGAAGCAGTACCCCGCCGTCGTCTGTTCACCCCGCTGCGCCCCTACCGAGATGGCAGTTAATGCCAATGCTTGAGGGAAACATTGGCATTAATTGTCATCTCGCGGGGGGCTACTTCGCAGGGTTGGGGGCTACTTGGCGGGGTTGGCCGGAGCCTTGGGGACCTCCGGAACAACATGCGTGGGAACCGGCACCGGGATGTCGGACGGTTCAACCTTCGGTGGATCCAGCTTGGGGAGGTTTTCCGGGCTGACGGGCGGGGCGGGAAGCGGGAGTGCATTTCCCGGAACCGCCGGCCGGGCGGGTTCCTTCGCCTGTTCGTTGCCGTTGGGTTTCCCGGGTCCGGATGAGGGCGCTGCTGGGGGCGTGGCTCCGCCTCCCGGAACGGTGCCGGCCGATTCTCCGGGGACGCCCGATGCGGGTTGCGGCGAGTGTGAGTCCTGAACGGGGACGCCTGCCGGCTCTTCCTCGTGGGGCGCCTCGGCAGGAGCCTGAGCGGGCGCAAACTGGTCCACTACCGAGCCAATGGCCGCACCCCAGTGCTGGAATGTTCCCGCGATTCCGCCCTCTTGTGCAGCGGCGGCCGTGGCGCCGCCTGCCAGCGAAACCGCCACGGCAAGTCCCGTGAAGGCTGCGCGGCGCTTACGACGGCGGAGGGCCAGTTCGTCGCGGACAGCAGGTCTTGGGGTCGTGCCCGGTTCCGTTGCGGCTGCCGCCGACGCATCCGGTGAAGTGTCGACTGCGGTGAGTACCGCCGTCGTGGTTTCCTGCGCGCCTGCACTGCCGGTCATCAGCGCGCGCACAGCGTCCGACGGCGCCGGATTGGTGGCCGCGAGCGAACGAAGCTCCAGCAGTTCGGTGCGGATGTCCGCAGCATCGTCGACGCCGGAATCTGCCAGGAAGCGGTCAACGGAGGCCTCCGGGCGTTGCCGCTGAGGATGGTTGTTCATGCGTGCTCGTTCCTTTGCGGTGTCCGCTGCGCCAATGCTTGTTTCCTCAACGCGGTCAGTGCCCTGCGTTGCAGTTGCTTGATGGCCCCTTGGGACTTGTCCATGATGGACGCTGTTTCTTCGACGGACAGGTCGGCTACCACGCGGAGTGCCAGGACTTCGCGGTAATCGTCGGGGAGTCCTTCCAAGAGGTGGATAGCCCCGAGGCCGCCGACAGCCTGTTCCTCGGCCGAAGGTGCGCTGCGGTGGTCAAGGTCGGCATCGTAGGGGGCCGCGTCAGGGGTGCGCTCCCGCCGGCGGTAGTGATCCACCATCCGCGCATGGGCCATGGAGAACAACAACGACTTTGCCCCTTGCAGGCCGCCCTGAAGCGTGGGGATCCTGGGGTACAGGGCCAGGAACACATCCTGCGTCACGGCCTCCGCATCCTCAACACCCCGGGCCCGAAGGTATCCGAGGACGGGTCCGGAAAAGGTGTTGTAGGCAGCGGTAAAAAGCAGGCCAGGATCGTCCTGGTCTGCCTGGACATTCTCTTCAACCAATGGGTTCAGCACCCGCGGATGCCTCCATCCTGCGCAGCGCAGCGACGCGTTACAGCCCCCAAACCGTTGCGGCTGCCGTCCGTTACGTGGCGGGGCTCCGTGCCTGATCGCTCGGATCCGGCAAGAAGCCCCGCCCTTAAACCGTAGCTGCCAGGTGCTTAGCGGACAGAATCGAGCGCTGCACCAGGGCCTGCGGGCAGGTCCGTGGGAACCTGGGAAGGCAGTGCCGGAGCTGCGGGAACCGCAGGAGTGGCGGGAACTGCAGGAGTTGCCGGTACGGACGGCGTGCCGGGAACTGCCGGAGTAGCCGGAACGGCCGGGACTACAGCCGAAACGGAAGCATCGGCGTCGGCGTTTGCTGTGGCGTCAGCCTTCAGTCCCGCGGCCTTGCCGGCGTCCACAACAGCGGCACAGTGGGCCTCAACCTTGGCTTCGCCGCCGGCGTCGATGACCAACGATTCGTAGCCGGGGATCTTGGTGTCCGGCTTCAGTCCGCCGTTGACGAACGCGGTGCACAGGCCAAATGCTTCCGGGGTGGCGGCGACGGCGTCGTTCGCAGCGGACTTGGCGGCAGCTACTGCGTCTGCGGCCTTGTCCTGACCGGCGGCCTTCGCCTCTTCGGCCGTAGCCTTGGCGGTCTCGACGGCGTCAGTCGCCTTGGCAGCAGCGGCTTCCGTTGCGTCGGTGGCCTGCTCGGTGGCCTGGCTTGCGGCGGGGGCAGGGGCGCCAACGAGCTCGTGGGCGCTCTGCTGGAGCTCGGTGGGGAGCGCGCCGTTGGCTGCAGCGACGCCGGTTCCACCGGCGGCTACGGCTCCGGCGGCCAGGACGCTCGCGGCGACTTTGCTCGAGGCGATGACAGAGAACAAGGACATTGAAGACCCTCCGAAAGTTTGGGAGATTGCCCCGGCAGCGACGTGTCCGCAGCCGGATGATCAAGGTGCGGACGCGGCCCGCACACCCTCTACATCGCTACGGACCCCGGCGAGGTTACGCATGGGTGAAAAACTTTTTGACGGAGAAGGAAACCCACAGGAGAGAACTGCCCATCGCGCGCCCCTCTGCCGACGGCTAGGCTCGGAGAACGGCCTTGCTGAACTCCTTGTCTGCGGCCGGATAACTTTCAACGCAGGGGGAGCTGTTGTGGGACAAGGTTTGATTGGCGCCGACGTCGCGGATCTTCGGCGGCTGTCCCAAGTGATGGACGCCGAGGCGGACAAGATGGCAGCACTTCAACGGCAACTAACGTCGTTGGTCCATGACGGCCGCTACTGGCGCGGGCAGGACGCCGACCGCTTCCGAAGCCAGTGGAACAGCGAGCTCTCCCGGCGCCTTGCAGCGGCCGCCGCGTGCTTGAGGGCCAATGCCAGGACCCTCCGGACGAACGCCACCCAACAGGAGCTGGCCTCACGCGGGGACGCGTTCGTCGCCAGCAGCAGTTACTCCAACTCCAACGGCTTCACCGTTGACCCCGTCACCGTGGGCCCCTTGACGGTCGGCGCGGAGGGGTCTACCGGCGTGGAAGGCAGCAGCGAAGCACATGGCTCGCTCGGTCCCGCCGGAGTGGAATTCGGGGTGTCCGCGGACGGATCGGCAGGCAGTCGGTTCGTCATTACAGGCAGCGGGGAGTTCGGGCCCGTCAAGACCGTAACCACCAACGAAACGTTCGCCGGTGCGCGCGGGAACGGCAGCATCACCGGACACATCCCGTTCGGCTTCAACTTCCTGGATGGCCCGGCCCTTAAGGCCACCGGCGAGGCCTTCGTCGGCATCGAGAACATCACCACCACCAAGAGCGAATTCTTCGACGGCTGGGTCAACAACACCTCCACCGTCCGGGCCATGACAGGCGCCGAGGCCAGCGCGCACGCCAACGCCGGCCCGTTCCTTTTCGGAGGCGGCGGCGAGGCCTTCGCCGGCCAGAAGGTGACCATGACCAATGAGACCGAGTTTGCCGGAGGCCTCTTCGGGGTAGGCCAAGGCGGGGAAATCCGGGGCGGCGCGTGGGCAAGTGCCGGTAGCGCCGAAGTCAGCAGCAGCAAGGCCGACGGCGTTACAGGCTCGGCCGCGAGCGCAGGCGTCGGCGCCGAGTTGACCCAGTCGCAGTACGTGGAGTTCCTGGGGCAGCGGCTCTCAACCTCCGGGACTGTTGCCGCCGGCGCCGGGGAGGGCTACACCTTCAAGGCTTCCATGGACGAAGACGGCTTCACGTTGGGCGTCGGTGCCAAGGTGACCGCGGAACTGGGCCTCGGAGCCGGGGCCGAAGTGAAGATCAGCCCGTCCGGCTTCAAGGATTCAGTCACCGGATTCGTCGAGTTCCTGTCCAAGTAACCACTTCCCAGCGCGAAGGGCACCCATGCCGTCCACACAGCTTTTCCCGTCAACAGCCTTCCCGGCATTCCCTTCCATCGCGGTGGATCCCCCGGAAGGCTGGACGCCCCGGGTGGTTCCTGACGCCGTCGGAGCTTTGATGGGCCCGGCGGTCCCCGGCAGCTACGTCCCGAATGTGGTGATCACAGTATCCCGCCGCACCCCGGACTATGGATTGAAGGACATCGCAAAGTCCGTGGATGCTTTCCTTTCCACCCTCCCGGACGCTGTCCTGCTGGGCACCGAGCCCGTGGTGATCAACGGCAGGGACTGGCACATCAGGGAGGCCCGGTACACCCATCCCGATGCCGGTTCCCTGACCCAGTTCACGGCGGTGACAGTGGTTCAGCAGGATGTGGCAACCGACGTCGTCCAACTCACAGGCAGCTGCCGGGCGTCGGATGACAATCAGGACCTCAAAGCGATCTACGCCTTGGTCGCAAGCGCCGAGGTTGGCTAAACGGCCATCTCCCTCGCCTGCTCGATCAACTTCAGCACCTCTACGGAGCCAGCCGGATCCACCGGCGGGGGAAGCACGGAGGCCGCACCGCCGTCGTCGATCTTCTCCGCAAGCAGGCGGTAAAACTCAGGGTAGGCGCCGCGCTCGGTGGGAACAGGAGTTCTTTTGCCGTTGACTTCCAGCGTTCCGTGTTTCGCGGAATCTTCGACGCCGTAGTCAGCGTCCGTGGGCAGGCCGCCTCCCAGCAGGAAGGGTTCCTGCGGGTCGGTTCCGAACTTCACGAAGCCGCCGTCCGTGCCCAGGATACGGAAGCGCGGGCCGTGGAGGTGGCTGTTGAGGTTCAGCGTCACGTGGGTCACGACGCCGGACTCATGGCGGAGGACCAGGAAAACGTCATCGTCCGCCCGTTCCTGCGGCCTGCGGGCCGTGATCTCCGCGTAGTCGACCCGGGCGGGACCAAAGAACTGGACGGCGAGGTCCAGGACATGGGTGCCAAGGTCGAACAGGACGCCTCCCCCGTCTTCCGCCGTGGCGCCGGCTTTCCAGGCCTTGGAGATCTCCGGGGCCCAGCGCTCCATCCCCACCTCGAACCGGGTCACTGAACCCAGCGTCCCGGCGTCGAGCAGTTTCCGCACGGTGAGCGCGTCGCCGTCCCAGCGGCGGTTCTGGTACACGGTGAGGACCCGGCCCGCTGTGCGGGCAAGGTCAATGAGTTCCTCGCCTTCGGCGCTGCGCACCGTGAAAGGCTTGTCGACGACGACGTCGAGGCCGGCTTCCAGCGCTGCTTTCGCGAGTGGAAAGTGCGTTGCGGGCGGTGTGCCCAGGACGATGAGGTCCAGATGCCCGGCCGCGTCGAGGATGTCCTGCGGTGTTTGGACCACCGTTGCCTGCGGGTACCTCGTGTGCGCCAGCGCTTGGCGGCCGGGGTCCGACGTGGAAATCATGCTCAGCCGATAAGCAGGGTGGGCATCAATGAACGGGGCATGGAAGACGCTGCCGGACAACCCAAAGCCGGCAACAGCGGTACGGATCGGTGAGGAAGCCATGTGCCTAGGCTACCGATCCTCTTTCACTTCCCGCCCCCTCCCGGGCCTTCCTCTATCACTTCCCCACCCCTCCCGACGGACGCTCTATCACTTCCCCACCCCTCCCGACGGACGCTCTATCACTTCCCCACCCCTCCCGACGGACCCTCTATCACTTCCCCACCCCTTTTCAGCGACGCTCTATCTGGGCGGGCGCTATCCGGGGAGTCGGTGGGACATCGGGGAGCCGTACACGTTGATGGGCAACGCCGTGCCGGGCAGTTCAGTACGCCTCAAGCCGGTGCGCTGACCGGAAGACAACAACCAGCTCGCTGTCCTCTATTTCGCAAATCACTCGGGGGTCGCGGATCGTCCCGAAGGTCGGAAATGCCCAGCAGACGTCGTCGCCTGATAGCCGGGTCGAGCTTACGGATCTGCTTAGCAGCTGCTGCGGTGAACTCGATTCGATAGACGGTCAACGGTTAGTGCCGTTCTCCTTCAGCATCTCGTCAAGACCGATTCGAGTGCCGTCGTGCTTGGAGAGCCCGCAGGTCCGCCTCATCTTCGGGTAGTTCAAGTCGTTTCAGATCTTGGGCGCCGATCAAAACGGCCGCAACCTTGCCACGACGTGCGACGCTGATGCGCTCGTGCCCGTAGGCAGCGCGGTTGATGGTGTCCGAGATGTACATGATGTACAGAACGCCTTTCCGCCCCGGAGCGGGAGCACGTCCTGTGAGGGGGATGTGAGAGAAGGATGCCCAAAACGCGGCGGGATGTGGGAGAGCGATCGGTGAAAGGGGGTGGGATGTGAGAGAAGGACCGGCGAAACGCGGCGTGATGTGGGAGAGCGATCGGTGAAAGGGGGTGGGATGTGATAGAGGAACGCATGGGGAAGGCCGGGACTCCTCCGCGGGCCGTGGCACACACCAGCGGCTGCGGGAAATCCCGGCCTTCTTCAGTTCAAGCAGATCGTTCAGATCCTGTCGAAACTGTCAGATCAAGCAGATCAGTCAGATCAGGCTTGACGGGTTACTTCTTGGCGCCCTTTTCCCAACCGATGGTGGTCCAGTCCGGAACGTTGGACAGGCTCTTGAACAGGGACGGACCGTAGTTGGCCAGGCCCGTACGAACGAACTGGATCTCCGGGCCGTTCAGGACGGTACCCATGGAGAAGTACTTCTCCATGTGCTTCTTCTCTACCTCCATGGCGGCCTTGTTGCGCTCGGCGTCGTCGGCAATGGTTGCAAGACGCTTGATTTCGGCGTCCAGCTCGGCGTCGCCCAGACCGTTCTCGTTGGTGGCTGAGTCGTAGTACTGCTTGACTGCGTCCGTGGCATCCGGGCCAACGGTGTAGCCGGAGATGGTCACATCGAACTCGCGACCGCCAACAACCTTGCCGAAGTCGGCGTCACCGCGCTGGTCGATGGAAACGTCCATGCCCGCAGCCTGGAGCTGCTTCTGCAGGGTCTGCGAAGTGGCGGCGGTGGTGGGATCGTCACCGAAGTTGGTGATGCTGAAGGCAACCGGGACGCCGTCCTTGGCCATGATGCCCTTGTCGTTCGGGGCGTAACCGGCGTCGGTCAGGACCTTCTTGGCCTGCTCGGCGCCGCCTTCCTTCACGGGGTAGTTGTCCTGGTAGTACTCGGAGAACGGCATGAGCATCATGGAGCCCGAGCTCTCTTCGGACCAGTTCAGGCCGTTGAAGCGGACATCGCGGATGGCCTTGCGGTCGACGGCGGTGAAGATCGCCTTGCGTACTGCGACGTCGGTGAGGGCCGGACGCTTGGCGTTGAGGTTCAGGCCACCTGCGAAGAGGCGCTGGCCACGGCGGACCTCGGAATCCTTGGTGCCTTCGAGCTGCTTGTAACGGCCGAGGGTACGGCCGCTGGTTGCGTCGATTTCGCCGTTCTTGAAAGCTGCGATGGTGGCGCTGGGTTCCATCTGGCGCCAAACGATCTTCTCGAGAACAGGCTTCTGGCCCCACCACTTGTCGTTCGGAACCATGGTGACGGTCTTGGCGGTGGTGTCGTAGTTTTCAACCTTGAACGGGCCGGCCATCCACTCGGGGTGCATCTCACCGGCGAAGCCCTTGTTGAAGATGTCCGGGGTGTTGATGGCCGGGTGGATCAGGCCGAAGAACAGGCCTTCCAGCGGGTAGACCGGCTGGGTGGTGGTGACGATGACTTCCTTGTCATTGGCTCCGGCCTTGACCGAGTCAACAAACGCATAAGCACCGGCGCTTACGATGTCGATCGACGTGTCCTCGCCCTTGAGCATGTTCCACGTGTTCTCGAACGTCTTGACGTCGATCGGCGTGCCGTCGTTCCACGTAGCCTTGTCGTTGATCTTGATGGTGATGGTCTGCTTGCCATCCTTGACTTCGCTCTTGACCTCTTCGCAGAAGTCCTTGTTCGGCTCTGCCTTGCCGTCGAAGTCGAGCTTCCAGCAACCGCCGATGCCGCCACTGTTAATGGAGGCCGTGTTCACCGGGGTCATGAGTGCGGACGTGTCCGCGCTGTTGCCCACGTTGGAGAAGCCGTTGAAATCCGGGCCGATGCTGCCCACGGCCAGGGTGACCGTGCCGCCCTGCTCCAGGTCCTTGGCTTCCTTGGCGTTGACGCTGATCAGCTTGCTGATGTCGCCGCCTGCTTCTTCGGCCTTCTGGGAGGCCGGACCCGACGGCGTTCCCCCGCCGCAGGCGGTCAGCATCAGCGCTGTTGCCAGTGCTACGCCGCCGATCGTCGTGTACTTCTTCATGGTGTGCCCTTCATGTTTACGACTGGAAAATCATTGCGAGTTGAGACCAGGGATTTTTTCAATGCGTCATGTGTCGTCAGGCATGCACCACCAGCATGTCGGCATCTATTTCTCCATCCGGGAAGAAGCATGCAAACTCCTGTTGCCCTTCTGAGGCCAAGGGCGGCTCCAGATTAAGGCACTTCTCCTGTTTGGACGGTGGAAGCGCTGCAAATACGGGGCAGCGAGTCGCAAAATTACATCCCTTGGGGGCGTCCAGGGGGCTGGGCAGGTCACCTTCGAGGATGATGCGTTCGCGGGTGCGTTCCACTTCCGGATCCGGCACGGGAATCGCGGACAGCAGGGCCCTTGTGTACGGGTGCCGGGGGTTGTCGAAGACGTCGTCCACGTCGCCGGTCTCCACGATCTTCCCCAAGTACATGACGGCCACCCGGTTGGAGATGTGCCGGACCACGGAGAGATCGTGTGCCACCATCAGGTAGCTCAGGCCGAGTTCGGCGCGGAGCTGGTCCAGGAGGTTGATCACGCCGGCTTGCACGGAGACATCCAGCGCGGACACCGGCTCGTCCAGGACAACGAGCTTCGGATTGACCGCGAGCGCCCGGGCGATGCCGATGCGCTGCCGCTGGCCACCGGAGAACTGGTTGGGGAACCGGTTCACGTGGTCCGGTTGCAGCCCCACCAGGCGCATGAGTTCCATGATCCGTTTCTTGACCGCCGCCTTGGGCATGCCCAGGTTCTCGAGCGGTTCGGCCAGCACCTCGTACACGGTGAACCGCGGATCCAGGGCTCCGGTGGGATCCTGGAAGACCATCTGCATTTCCTTGCGCATGGCCATCTTGGTCTTGTTGTCCGTGGCGGACTTGTTGCTGACGCCGCCGATCACCACCTCGCCCGTTTGCTCGGGGTGGAACTCCATGATTTCCAGGAGGGTGGTGGTCTTGCCGCAGCCCGATTCCCCCACGATAGAGAGACATTCACCTTCGCGGATGTCGAAGCTCAAGCCGTCCACGGCTTTGACCGTGCCGATCCGGCGCTTGATGAGGGCACCTTTGAGCAGCGGGAAGTGCTTTTTGACGTCCTTGAGTTCCAGGACCTTTTCCCGCTCGACGCGGGGAACGCCGTCGAACTTCGATACCGGAAGCGGGGGCGCCTTGAAGATGCGGTGCGCGTCGGCGTCTCCGGCCAGTTTCTCCGACTTGATGCAGGCTGCCTGGTGGCCCTGGACAACTGCGCCATCGGGCGCCGTCACCGGCCACAGGGTTGGCTCGCCATCCAGGCATTCCTCGCTGGCCAGCGGGCAGCGGGGGGCGAAGGAGCAACCGGTGACGGGCAACGTGAGGTTGGGCGGCGTCCCTTCGATGGGCACCAGCGACTGTTTGGTGGCGGTATCCACCCGGGGCACTGCCCCCAGGAGACCCAGCGTGTAGGGCATCCGGGGGTTGTAGTAGATGTCCTCCACGGTGCCGGTTTCCACCGGCTTACCCGCGTACATGACCATGATGTCGTCGGCCATGCCCGCTACGACGCCGAGGTCGTGCGTGATCATGACGACGGCGGCCCCGGTTTCCTCTTGCGCGGTGTGAAGGACTTCCAGCACCTGCGCCTGAATGGTGACGTCCAACGCCGTCGTGGGTTCATCGGCGATGAGCACCCGCGGATCGTTGGCGATCGCAATGGCGATCATGACGCGCTGGCGCATACCGCCCGAGAATTCGTGCGGGAAGGCTTTGAGCCGGTCCTTGGGACTCGGGATGCCCACCATCCGCAAAAGTTCGACGGCGCGGGCTTCTTTGGCCTGTTTGCTCATGGTGGGGTTGTGGACCGTGAGCGCCTCGATGATCTGGTTGCCGACCGTGTAGACGGGCGTCAGCGAGGAGAGCGGATCCTGGAACACCATAGCGATGTCATTGCCGCGGTGCTTGCACATGGCTTTGTCGCTCAGGCCCAGGAGTTCCTTGCCTTTGAATCGGACTGACCCGGTGATGTCCGCCGTTTCCGGCAGGAGGCCCATGATCGCCATGGAGGTGACGGACTTGCCCGAACCGGATTCGCCCACGATGCCCAGGGTCTTGCCGGGCATCAGGTCGAAATCAACGCCGCGGACAGCGTGGACAACACCGTTTTCCGAGTTGAAGCGGACGTTCAGGTCGCGGACGCTGAGGACCGCGTCGCCGGGAGCGTAGAGGCCTGCATCGTGGAGCCGTTCCGCGGGACTCTGGGAAATGTTGGTGCTCATTTGCTGGCTCCCTTTGAGCTCTGTGTAGCTTCGACTGCTTTGCCGGAGTTTCGCTTGGCCCGGCCGATGGAACTGGAACTGGGGTCGAAAGCGTCACGGAGGCCGTCGTTCATCATGGCCAGCGAACCCGTCAGGAGGAACATGACCACCAACGGAACCCAGAACATCCACGGGAAGGAGGACACCTGGCCTGTTGCCTGGCCGATCAGGACACCCAGGCTGACGTCCGGGAGCTTGATGCCGATGCCGATGAAGGAGAAAGCTACTTCTGCCAGGACTGCTCCGGTGATGCCACGCGTGAAGTCGAGCACCAGGAGGGAGCCAATGTTGGGGACGAGGTGCCGCCACACAATCCTGCGGGAAGGGACGCCCATGTACCTGGCGGCCTTGACGTAGTCGCGCTGCATGAGGGACATGGACAAGGACCGCACCAAGCGGGCGGTGCCCATCCAGCTGAAGAACAGCAGGACGATGATCAGCAGCAGCCAACTGGGCAGGTTCTTGAGTCCGCCACCGCCGTTGGTGGCGACGGCGACAACCAGGATGGCGGGCATCATGATCAACGCTTCGAGGATGAACAGCATGGTGGCGTCCACCTTGCCCCCGAAGAACGCCATGGTGCAGCCATAGACAGCGGAGATCAGCACGGAAAGGCCACCAACGATCAATCCGATGAAGATCGAGGTCCTGGTGCCGTCCACGATCAGGGCCAGGAGGTCGATGCCTGCCTGGGTGGTGCCGAAGAAGTGCTCGGGCGACGGCCCCATTCCGATGTTGAGGGGATCGATGGTGTCCTTGTCCCACGGGGTCAGGAACCCGCCAAACAGGGAGAAGAGGAACAGCGCCAGGAAGATCACGAGGCCGGCCACGGCAGTTTTGTTCCGCATGAAACGACGGAAGATGATGCGCGACTTGCCGATCACCACGTCCTGGTCTGCAACGCGGGACTCGTCGATTTCGGCGATGGGATCAATGATGTTGCTCATTACTGGACCCTCACTCGTGGATCGACCAGTGTGGTGGCGAAGTCGGCCAGGATGGCGCCGATCGCGAAGATCACCGACCCGTAGGCCAGGGTTGCCGTGGCGACGTTAACGTCCTGGAGGCCGATCGCCTGGATGCTCCACAGCCCGATGCCGGGCCACGCGAAGATCGCTTCGGCGAAGAAACCGCCCGTGAAGATGGCCGGGATGGTGAACGCGATGCTCTGCGCTACCGGAATGAAGGACACCCGCAACGCGTGTTTGCGGATTGCTTGGTTGCGGGTGAGGCCCTTGGCGCGGGCTGTCCGCACGAAGTCGGCATTGACGTTGTCCAGCAGGTATTGCCGCTGCGCAATCTGGTATCCCGCCCAACCGAAGATGGTCATCGCGAAGGTGGGCACGGCGTAGTGGGCCACAAGGTCAACGAAAGCCGGCCAGCCTGGGTCTATTCCCGGCGTCGAAATTCCCGTCACGAAGAAGATGCGCTCCCCCACCGCCTCGTTGACGCTGATGGCACCCAGCTGCACCAGGAAGTAGGCGATCGGCGCGGGGAGAATGTGGACCAAGTAGCTGTAGGAGGTGATAACCCTGTCCGGGAACTTGTACTGCCGGGCTGCCGAGTAGACGCCCAGCGCAACACCGATGATGAGGGTCAGGATGATGGAGGCGATGAAGAGCCGGGTGGAGACCATCACGCGGTCCGCGAACTCGGCGTTGACGTACGCTCCGTTCGGGCTGCGGCCCCAATCCCAGCGTGTGATGATGCCGCCGAGCCAGTCCACGTAGCGCTGCCACGGGTTGGCATCCGGGTCCAATCCCAGTCCCCTGAACGACGCCGATACCTGTTCCGGGGTGGGCCGCGGAATCTTTTCCTGCTCGAGGAGCGCCGGCTTGAGCGTAGAGACAGCCAGGAAGTATCCCGCGCTGGTGGTCAGGAAGATCATGATCAGGTAGATTCCCGACCGCTTCAGCAGATATTTCAGCATGTCGGGCGGCTGCCCTTGATCGTGGCAAAGCTCAAAGCTGGTCCTTCCGCGGTTACCGGCGGTGGCCGGTGTCAGCTACGAATTGGCGCAGGGATGTGTACCCCAAAACCCCTTCAGTGATCACCGGCCATGTATGGCATGGGTCACATTCACAAGGAAAACTACCACAATAACTGCTTCATATTTGGCCCGTTGCGCCCCGTCTTAACCCCTGCAGCCAGATCGTTATGAGCAGACTGCGTCATAAATGGAGGTGCTATGCCACTTACCGGCCCTGCCTCACCGCAGCCGACAGGGCGCGTTCCCTTGCTGAACGTGCCCGGATGCAGCCGTCAGGCTGACGGGACGAGACGGCGGACCAGCTCACCCCAGGAATCGGTGAGCCGCTTGGGCGAGATGCCGTGAACACGCACGTCATTGACGATCCGGTCAGGGTCCAGGGCCGCAATCAAGGCCATCGCCATCACCCAGGGATCGGGAATGCCCGCCTCCCGCAGCAGCATCTCCACGTGCCGGTGCGCGAGGGCGGTGGGTGGAGCTTCGAAACGGTTCCGGGTGGAAGCACCCGCGGCCTTCCACAGGTCACCGTTCTCCAGAATGAAATAAATCCGACCCTCACCGAAGGCAACCAGGCGGTCCCGCGGCGGCGCGCCGGGGCCCAGCGGCGGCGGCCCGAACATGAAGCCGCGCTGGAATTCGGATTCGGAGTCGCTCAGCAAGGTCATCATCAGTCCGGCCCGGCTGCCGAAGCGCCGGAACACCGTCCCTTTGCCCACTTTGGCTTTGCAGGCCAGCGCATCCATGGTGAGCGCTTCAGCGCCAAACTCATCTACCAGCTCGCGTGCGGCGCTCAGCAGGCGCTCCCGGTTGCGCGCGGCGTCTCGCCGTTCGTGCGGCGATTCAGAAGGCACGTCGGGCCGGAGTGGGATGAAGCTCACATGAGTCATTCTAGACCCCGGGAATAGAAAGCGGACCGTGGTCCGTTTAGTATCGGTGAAGGCCCAAAACCTACCAAGGAGACCACAATGACCAAGAGCACCGTCCTCACCCTCGTCGGCAGCCTCCGTGCTGATTCCCACAACAAGAAGCTCGCCGAGGCCATCGCGCTGAACGCTCCGGAGAACGTTGACGTCCAGATCCACGGCTCGCTGGGCAACATCCCGTTCTACAACGAGGACATCGACGTCGACGGCCAGGTTCCGGCCGAAGCCGCCGCCCTCCGCGAGGCTGCAGCCAATGCTGACACCCTCCTCCTGGTCACCCCCGAGCACAACGGCACCGTCCCCGCATCCCTCAAGAACGCCATCGACTGGCTGTCCCGCCCGTTCGGCGCCGGCGCTCTCGCAGGCAAGCCGACCGCCGTCGTCGGAACCGCTTTTGGCCAGTACGGCGGCGTCTGGGCGCAGGACGAAGCCCGCAAGGCCGTCGGCATCGCCGGCGCCAAGGTCCTCGAAGACGTCAAGCTCGCCGTGCCGGGATCCATGGTCCGCTTCGCCGAACTGCACCCGAAGGACGACGCCGAGGTCGTGGAACAGATCAAGGGCATCTTCGAGCCGCTGACCGCCGTTCAGGATGACGAAGCAGCCGCAGCCTAGTCACTCTTCCTGGTGCCCCCGTTCCGTCCACATCTACCGGACAGGACGGGGGCACTTTGCGTTTAGCGGCACCGTTTTCCACACCGTTCCCGCCCCGCGTGACCGAGTCTTGTCCGAACCGTCACCGTACCGGCATGTTGCCCACCTGCAAGGCGGCCTAACGTTTAAGGACAGGTGAACGGACAGGAGTGTGGGGCTGTCATGCGTGCCGGGCTGGGGCTGCAGAGTACGACGGCGATCGCAGCCGCCTGCCTGTTGTTCAGTACGTGGGTGGCCGGCTGCGTGGCCGGCTGCACGGCGTCGCCTGAGGCGGTTTCGCCTTCCTCCACGCCATTCGTTTCGGCAGCAGGTTCTACCGGTCCGCAGAACCCGGACGAACCCGTCAGCAACAGCCTGGCCCCGCCAGTTTCGCCTGCCACACCGCAGCCGGATACCACCCCCAGGAACCTGCCTCCTTCTGGTGATCCCGGCCAGCCCTCAGCCCCCGGCCCGCTTCCGGGATCGGGCGGTGCTGTGTCCAGCGGGGCCGCTACGAGCGCGGCCGGAACGGGCGGCGGCGCGTCGGGCGGGGGCGGAACGGGCGCGGTCCCAGGTCCTTCGACCCCGACCGACACCAGCCAAGGCGCCAGCAGCCCGGCCGACCCGGGCACCGCCGTGGAGCCTTCCCCGGGACCATCAGCCAGCCCCTCAGCGGGCGGCGAGGCCGCGCGGGCAGCGGTAGTGCCCCCGCAGGTGGAGCCCGGCCCTGCCGTTTACTACGTGGCCATCAACGACGGCGGTTCCCGCGGTGTGCGGTTCGGCTGCAATGACAGCCTTGTCCCAGTCCGCGGTCCGGCGTCATCCGGCGATCCTTTGACCGTGGCCCTCGGCCGCTTGTTGGGCGCAGGGTTGCCCGTGGACAACGACGCCGCACTCTACGATTCCCTCGCGGCCTCCTCCCTGCACTTCGTCTCCGGTTATGTCAGCGGTTCCACGGTGGTGGTGAACCTGGGCGGGTCCATCCGGCCGGGCGGCGTGTGCGACATCCCCCGGATCGAAGCGCAGCTCACGCACACCGTGGTGGCTGCCAGCGGTGCAACGCGTGCCGAAATCTACGTCAACGGCATGACCTTGGACGTCGCACTGAGCCTGCGGTGACGTGGGCGGCGGTCATCCGGTGGCAATGGCCAGGACCCGACGGAGCGCCCACGCGACCCTGAGCAACGCCAGCGCGGAAGCGAAGGCAAAGACGAAAACCACGGCTTCCGGGATCCAGAGCCCCCTCGATTCATCACCTTCGAGGACCACAGTGATAAGGGAAGCGATCAGGAGCAGTCCGAGCCCGGGGATCGCGAACAGGAACACCTCACCGATTTGGCGTCGGTGCGTGGGGGTGAGCTTCTCCAACGGCAGTTCACGTTGGCCGGGCGCTGATTTCTTCCCGAGGACGTTGATCAGCATGGAGACGCTGGTCAGCGTGAGGCCGGCTGTGGCACCGGCCATCGTCGCTAGGGTCTGGAACAGCGTCCGGCGGGCACCGGGTCCGACGCCCTCCAGGATCAGAGGCTGCCGGAACAGCAAAGCAGCAGCCATCCACAGGAGCACCAATATCAAGGCCCAGAGGTAGTCAGCCCTCGGATGGAGGAGGAACCACCGCCACAGGGTTCGACGCCTTCCGCGCCGCTCCACATCAACCTCGTACAAGCTCATGCCCGGCACCCCCTTCCCGGGAATCCGCCGTGACGCTTGGCGTCGACACACCAGCACTGGCGGCTTCTTTCGCAGCCATGGCCTCGCGCACCGCAGCCATCCCACCTGCGATCAGGTCCGGCACCAGGGCAGTGTCAGGCGAGCCCTGGACCTCGGGCAAAGTCCGTGCGAAGAATTCCTCGTTGTCCCGCGCTTGCTTGTTAAGTATGGAAACCGCCTGGGCAACGGATTTGGCGGGATCATTGAAGGCATCCGCATCCACCTCAACGTGCGAGATGAACCGTTCCTTGAGCAGATCGACAACCTCACGATCGCCCGTCAGTGAATCTTTGCCCTCGGCCACCACGTAATCGAAATGTTCCACGGATCCCGCGTGCCGGAACTGCTCGATCAATTGATGGATCCGTTCGCGGATGCGCTGTTTGTCTGCGGCCTTGCCGGACCGGCCGACGCTCAGCGAGATCCGGAACGTGCCCTCGGTCATCAGCCTCGACGCGCTGTCCAGGACATCGGCCCACTCGCCTTCCATGAGCTTTCCGGATAAACGCTCGGCCGGCAGCGCGAACTCAAAACGGCTTACTTCCAGCCGGCTGAGAATCTCCTCGACGTCCTCGCGCACCACCGGAACCAGACCGGGATCCAAGCCCAGCATCCCTTCCAGGTACTCCCCCATCCGCGAAGCGCGGGGGCCGTTGCCGCTCGTCAGCACGGCCACGACGTTTCGCTTCAAGAAAGCGAAATAGGTGGTTTCCAGGAGGTGGTCCCCCGGGGCCAACGGCAACGGCTTGCGGCGGCCCGATGGATCCCCGACGCTGGGCAGGTTGGTGTCCCGCACCCGGTCAAGCAGCAGGACCGGATGCGGCGTAAAGGCGACAGCCTGGGCTACCAGGACGGTTCCATCCGGGGACACGTAGTGCCGGTCCGTGCCCGCGTGACGAGCCTGCTGAAGCACTTCAGCCAGCCGGCGCGCCGGAAACGGACGGCCGAGGTCATCGCCGTTCACCTGCGCAATGCGCCAAAACTGGACGCTTCGCCTCGCCATCCATCCTCCTGGTTGCCCGCTATCCGAGCCCGGTTACCGGCTCCTTCTCTTGTTCCAAGCTATTGGTGGGGTCTGACATTAAAGGCGCGTGCCGCCGTCGTTCGCTTGCACTGGCGACGCCCGCATCAGGGCACGTACTTCGGGGCCGCCGCGAACAGCGCGTCCATTTCGTCATGGCTGCGGGTGCCCGCCAGGCAGGACCAGTTGCCGTCACCCAGAACTTCTGTGGCGACGCGGGCCACCTTGGCATAAGCGGCCTTCGCTGTGTTGCCGCCTATGCTCACGCGCCGTACGCCGGCGTCGTGCAATTCCATGGGCGAAGGCGCGCCGAGCCCGCCCAACGCGTTCAGCGGCGCGGCAATACCTGCGGAAAGCTGGTGCAAAGTGTGGAGATCCAAGACGCCCGGGACGAAGATGCCGTCGGCGCCCGCCTGCAGGTATGACGCCGCGCGTGCGAGCGTCTCCTCGTAAGCGGCATCGGGATAGGCCCCGGACAAGTACGTATCAGTGCGCGCGTTGATGTAGAGCGGGATCCCGCGTTCATCCGCCGCGGCCCGGATCAGGGCGATGCGGCGGGATTGTTCCGCTATATCCGCGAGCGGTTCGGTTCCGGAGTCCTCGATGTTGATTCCGACGGCGCCGGCGTCCAGTACCGCGTTGATGGTGGCGCGGAGTTCGTCGTCAGAACGTCCGTAGCCCGTTTCGATGTCCGCGGTGACCGGCAGGCTTGTCGCCGCCACGACGCGCCCCAGGACCGCCATCGCCAGGCCCCACGGCACGTGGTCGCCGTCCCGGTAGCCCAGACTCCAGGAGATGGCGGAGCTTGAGGTGGCGATCGCCGTCGCACCCGCTTCCTGCACCACCTTGGCCGAGGCTGCGTCCCAGACGTTCACCAAAATCAGCGGCGCGGGACCCGCCTGGTGAAGTTTATGGAACTGCTCGGCCTTGGTCACGGATGCTTGGTGCGAAGTCATGAGTACATTCCAGCCGTTCGGGTTGACTCCGTAAAGCCCCGGCCAGCCGATTGGTTGAAAACAAACGTTGCACTATTGACAACCTTCGGGAGTATCCTGTCAGTGTGACCCACGAAACATTGAATGCCGACACCACTCTTCCCGCCGAAGCAATCGATGCCATTGAACGGGCAGCCACTGCGGCCCATCCGCACGAGGGACTGTTTTCAGCCCGCGCAGCCAACATCAAGCAGTCAGCGGTTCGCGACGTCTTCGACATCTCCATGCAGCCCGGATTGGTCTCCCTCGCCGGCGGCAACCCGTACCTGCAATCGCTTCCGCTGGAAAAGCTGGGACAGACGGCGGCCCGGATCATTTCCGAGGAAGGAATGACCGCACTGCAATACGGCGGCGGGCAAGGCACCGAAGAGCTCCGCCAACAAATCTGCGAAGTCATGGCCGCAGAGGGCATCAACGATGCCCGGCCGGAAAACGTGGTGGTCACCGCCGGTTCACAGTCTGCGCAGGACGTCGCCACCAAAGTGTTCTGCAATCCCGGCGATGTGGTGCTCGTTGAGAATCCGACGTACGTCGGCGCGCTGAACACATTCGAGGCTTACCAGGTGCAGGTGGAACCGATCGAAATGGACGACGACGGCCTGGTCCCCGAGGTGCTCGAGGCCAGGATCGCTTCGCTTCAGGCTGAGGGCAAGAGCATCAAGTTCCTCTACACCATCCCCAACTTCAACAACCCCTCAGGCATTACGCTGGCCGCAGAGCGGCGCCAGCGGATCGTCGAAATATGCCGCGCGGCGAATATATTGGTTCTCGAGGACAACCCCTATGGCCTGCTCCGCTTTGACGGCCACCCCATCGCACCCATGCGGGCGGCGAACCCGGATGACGTGATCTACCTGGGCTCCTTCTCCAAGATCTTTGCCCCCGGCTTGCGCATCGGCTGGGCCTTGGTCCCCGCCCACCTGCAGCGACGCTTCTACTTGGCTTCCGAGGCCGTCACCCTTTGCCCGCCGCCCCTCAACCAGATGCTCGTTTCCTCCTACATCCGCGAGTTCGACTGGCGCGGCCAGATCGAAACCTACCGGGCGTTGTACGCGGAGCGCTGCCGGGCCCTGCTTTCTGCTTTGGACGAGCACATGCCCGAAGGCCTTACCTGGACCAGGCCTGACGGTGGCTTCTTCGTTTGGGTGACCCTGCCGGAGGGTGTGGACACTTATCCCCTCCTCGGAAAAGCCATCGACGCCGGTGTTGTCTTCATCCCCGGCGCGGCCTTTTCACCCGCGGACGGCCCGTCCAACAAGTTGCGCCTGGCCTTCAGTGCCGTGCCCCCGGATACGATTGCCGAAGGCGTACGCCGCCTGGCACCTGTGCTTGCAGAGGCCATCCAAGCCAGCAATGAAGGAGCAGCGCTATGACCGGAGTAGTCATTGTAGGAGTTGACGGCAGCGAGACCGCCTTGAGGGCGGCGAAAGCGGCCCAGCAGCTGGCCATCGGGCTCGGCGCCAACCTGCGCGTCGTCAGCGCCTTTGACACCAACCGGACCGAGGTTGTGGAAATCGGAACCGATCGATGGATCGTCTCCGACGCCGCCGAAGCCGAGGCAGTAGCCCGGGCCGTGGCCGAGCAACTTGCCGACGACCGGCTGGAAGTAACCTACTCCTCTGCCCGCGGTAAGCCGGGGGAGGCCTTGGTCAAAGAAGCCGAGATCCACGATGCGCGGCTCATTGTGGTGGGCAACCGACGCATGCAGGGCATCGGAAGGGTCCTGGGCAGCGTGGCAAACACGGTGGCGCACACGGCACCGTGTGACGTCTACATCGCCAAGACAGACGCACCGTAAAGCGAGCAGGATCACGCCGCCGGGTGGGCAGTCTCACCCGGCTTTTGGCGTCTTTTGAGGCCGGCGAAAGTTGCAACCGTTATAAAATCGAGATGCCCCCAATGATGTGAGCCACCACTATTCTTTCGATTCCAGGGGATATTCTTGCTTACTTTGCAGCCTCGTCAGCGCGTTGGACACGACATCCTGCTGGCCCGCCACGGCAACAACATCAGCACCATGCATTTCGACCGCAGCAATGACCGCATCATTGCCCTGCTGGACGACGGCTCCTGGGACAGCGCCCCCAACATGATCGCCCCGCAGCTGGACATGCCCGAGACCATCGGCAGCGTCTTCCGCAATGACTGGCGCTTTCTGTCCGTGGCCTGCATCGCCATGCTCACCATCGCGGCCGCTGCCATGGGCGTGAGCATTGAGCTCTCCAACCACATGTCCTCTTCGGACCTTCAAGCATTGCTGGTCAACTACCCGGCGTTCTAAAACCGCAGCACAGACCGTAAAGAGGGCCGGAGGCTTCCCGGGTCCGCTACGCTCCGGAGTATGCCTTCTTCCTGGACTGTCCTGATTGCTGTGCACGCAGTGGCCGCCAGCTATGCACTCATATTTGGAGCCGTCAATCTGCTGCGTCGAACCAAAGGCGGCAGTCTCCATAGGATTGTGGGGCGAATCTGGGTTGTTGCCATGTACATCGTGGTGTTGACCTCATTCGGAATCCGAACCATAGACGGCGGATTCAACTGGCTCCATGCACTCTCAGCTCTGACGTTTGGCACTCTGACCGCAGGGTTGTGGGCTGTAAGAACAGGGAATATTCGGGCCCACCGCAGCTTCATGACGGGTAGCTACTTCGGTCTGATCGGCGCGTTCGTAGGCGTGCTGGCTGTGCCCTCGCGCCGAATCCCCCAGCTTGCCATCCATGAGCTTCCTCTGCTGGGATTGCTGATCCTGGTTCTGCTCGGCACAGCAGCCATGACGGTGCTGGGGCTCGCCCGGCTTCGCAAAGCGCAAAGGCCTCTCGGCGCCGGGTAATCGGGCGCGGGTTCACTAGGGTGGAGGAAAGCCCTCAGGGAGGAACCCGCATGGAAGCTGCTGCCGCCGATCGGCACTATGACCTGGTCATCATCGGCACCGGGTCCGGGAACTCCATCCCGGGTCCGGAGTTCGAAGACCTGTCGATTGCGATCATCGAAGAAGCTTCATTCGGCGGCACCTGCCTCAATGCCGGCTGCATCCCGTCCAAAATGTACGTTCACGTTGCAGACACGGCCCTGGAAATTGCTGAGTCCGGGCGGTTGGGCGTCCTGGCTACGGTCAACTCAGTCGACTGGCCGGGCATCGTAAGCCGTATCTTCCAGACCCGCATCGATCCCATCGCCGCCGCTGGTGAGGAATATCGCCGCGGCCCCAGGACGCCAAACATCGACGTCTATGACCAACACGCCGTCTTCATTGGAGAGCGCACACTGCGCACAGGCCAAGGAACACACGGGAAAACCATCTCCGGTGACCGGATCGTCGTCGCCGCCGGCTCCCGGCCCTCAGTCCCGGAAGTCATCGCCGCCTCGGGCGTCCGCTACCACACCAGCGAAGACATCATGCGGCTGCCCGCACAGCCCAGGTCCGTGGTGATCATCGGCGGGGGTTCCATCGCCATGGAATTCGCCCACGTCTTCGATGCCCTGGGCACCGACGTCACGATCATCGCCCGCTCGACGCTCCTGCGCCACCTCGACCAGGACCTCCACGACCGTTTCAACTCCTTGGCCGCAGAACGCTTCGACGTCAGGGCGGGGAGAACCACCGTGGGCGTCGAAGAGACAGACCACGGCGTAAAGGTCCGGCTCGACGACGGCTCGACCGCCACCGGGGAGGTACTGCTGGTAGCCACTGGACGGATCCCCAACGGGGACCGGCTGGACCTGTCTTTCGGCGGGATCGAGATGACAGAAGACGGACGCATCAAGGTGGACGAATACGGCCGCTCGACGTCGGCGCCAGGCGTCTGGGCCCTCGGCGACGTTTCGTCCCCCTACATGCTCAAACACGTAGCCAACGCCGAAATGCGCTCAGTCCGGCACAACCTGCTGAACCCCGGAAACCTGAGGAAGCTGCCGCACGACCACGTCCCCGCCGCCACGTTCACCCATCCCCAGATCGCCACCGTCGGCATGACCGAGGACCAGGCCCGCGAACACGGGCACAACGTGACAACCAAAGTCCAGCACTACGGGGACGTCGCCTACGGGTGGGCACTGGAAGACACCACCGGGATCTGCAAACTCATCGCGGACCGCAGCACCGGAAAACTCCTCGGCGCGCACTACATGGGCCCGCAGGCTTCCACCTTGATCCAGCAGATGATCACCGTCCTCAGCTTCGACCTCGACGTGCGCGACTTCGCCTCCAAGCAATACTGGATCCACCCTGCGCTGCCCGAAGTCACCGAAAACGCCCTGCTCGGCCTCGAGTTCGACTAACCGGAATATTTTCGTGCCGGGCAAGCCCGGGACGTAGACTGCGACTATGCAGCTTTCAGGTCTTGCCCCAGATAATCTTGTCCGCCTGGATGCACCCCTACAGGATGGTGTGAAGCTGTGAGCGGGGGTCTGATTGCGCTGCTGGATGACGTCGCTGCACTGGCCCGCTTGGCCGCCGCCTCTGTAGATGATGTCGCCGCCGGCGCCGCGAAGGCCGGGGCGAAGGCCGCCGGCGTCGTCATTGACGATGCGGCCGTGACACCGCAGTACGTGTCCGGGGTGGACCCGTCCCGGGAACTGCCCATGATCCGCAGGATCTTCTGGGGGTCGCTGCGAAACAAACTGCTGATCATCCTGCCGGCCCTGCTGCTGATCAGCGCCTTCATACCGGGAATCATTCCTGTGATCCTCCTGCTCGGGGGCACCTACCTCTGCTACGAGGGCGCCGAGAAGGTCTGGCACAAGGTGCGGGGCCATGCCGAAGCCGCCGACGCTCCGGCCCCGGACCGCGGGCCGGAAGCCGAGGCCAAAGTCACCCGTGGCGCCATCACCACCGACTTCATCCTGTCCTGCGAAATCATGGTCATCGCCCTGAACGAGGTCGCCGTCGAATCCCTCTGGGTTCGCGCCCTTATTTTGGTCGTCGTGGCCATCATCATCACCGTGGCCGTGTACGGGGCAGTGGCGCTCATCGTCAAAATGGACGACATCGGCCTCCACTTGACCAAGAGAGATGCCCCGGCCACCCAGCGAACCGGGCACCTGCTGGTCGCCGCAATGCCAAAAGTCCTCACCGTGATCACGGTGGTCGGAACGATCGCCATGCTCTGGGTTGGCGGACATATCTTGCTGCAAGCCAGCTACGACCTCGGCTGGCACCTGCCCTATGACCTGGTCCATAAACTCGAATCGCCCGTGGCTGAAATCCCCGCGATAGGCCGCGCCCTTGCGTGGCTGATCAACACTCTGTGTTCGGCGATCCTGGGCATCCTTTGGGGTTCCGGCGTCATGGTCCTGGTGCAGGCCGTCCGGCGTGTACTGCCGTTCGGAAAGAAGAAAAGCACTTCCCACTAAGGACGGAAGCCGTAAGATCAGGCTGTGGCGGCACCTGTGGATGTTCTCGGCCCGATCCTGGAAATGATGACCTGGGTGGGCTTCGTTCCCGGCGTGCCCCTTCTCATCGCGGCGTGGATCATTGCCAAACGCCGGTGCCAGTGGGACTCGGTGGAAGCGACGACGTTCAGCGCCGGAGGATTCACCGGACTCCGCTGGAACCGCCCGGATGGGAGCGAACGGCAGGTGCTTCTTGAAGCCGTCCTGCCTGCGGACGGGCGGAACCCTGTCCAGGTTCACTACGACACCTGCCATCCGGCCCGCTGGTCCCTGACCCCTCCCCGGCCCGACCGGACCGTCCTGCTCCTGGGGCTGGTTCTCACTGCCGTTGGTTTGTTGAGCACGATTGGCGGCTTTGTGCTGCTGTTCTTCTAGATTTCGGAGAGCCTGCCGACGCCCGCTCGCATGTGGGGTGGTCGACCGGTACCGGCGAGTCGCATAATCGGTCCATGGGTGAGCGGCTGACCGTGGAACTGGAGGATATCGGGAGTACGTCCTGGTGGGCCGGGATCCTGACGGTCCTGACATCGCAGTACGGCAGCAGACTCCTCCGCTTTGTGGCCCGGTCCAATGGACGCTCCCTTTATACAAGCGACACGTTCACCTCACCGCGCTCCTACCGGGATGGTCCGCCGGAGGAGACATACTCGCCCGGCATGCGACAAGCCCTGGACCGGCTCCTCGAAGACCTCGCAAGGGACGGCTGGGAGCAAACAGGCAAAGGAGAGCATCCGTGGTCTCTTGTCTTCGAGCGGGGCCAAAGGCAGGGCCTGTGACGAAGGCTGGTGACGCACCCGTGGGCTTCCTCCCGCGGTGGATCATCATGGTGGCGGCAGGGGAAGCACTCGGATTCCTGATTCCAGCGAGCATGGGCGCTTGGCTGGGGTTGACCGGAGCCCCGGACACCGTGGTCTACCCGGCCATGATCGCCGCCGGCGCCTGTGAGGGCGCCTTGCTGGGGTACGGGCAGTGGCTGGGCTTCGGCCGCGGGGTGGTTTCGCGGGTTCCTTGGATCGTGGCCACCTCTGCCGGCGCCGCTGTTGCGTGGTCCCTTGGCATGCTCCCGGGCATCCAAGGGGGCTTGGACATCTCCTCACCGCCAACTCTCGCTCTGGTCACCGGTGGTGCGATGCTGTTGCTGGTGACAATTCCATCGCTGCAGTGGCTGGTTCTGCGCCGCGGCGGATCGCAAACCTTGCGCTGGATCCCGGTGAACGCCGGCGCCTGGGCAGCAGGCCTCCTCTGGACAATCGCACCATCGCCGATCGTGGATGAGCGTACGCCCGCCCCGGTCATGATCTCCGTGTACGCAGTGGCCGGGCTCCTCATGGCGGTCACCGTCGCAGCACTCACCGGACCAACGGCACGACGAATCGCGACAGGCCTGGCGCGGTAGCGTAGTGCCGCCTATCGAGGGCAATGGACGCGCGGCGCCGACCTCGCTTAAACGCCGACCTCGCTTAAACAAAGCCGGCTGCACCGTTGCCTATGGCAAGTGTGCAGCCGGTTTGCATTCAAGGTCCTGCTTAGTCGAGCAGCAGCGCCGGTTCTTCCAGGATCGCTGCGACGTCAGCCATGAAGCGGGCCGACAAATCGCCGTCCACAACGCGGTGGTCGAACGAACCGCCCAGAGTGGTGATCCAGCGGGGGATCACCTCACCGTCCAGTACCCACGGCTTCTGCTTGATGGTTCCGAAAGCAATGATGGCAACCTCGCCCGGGTTGATGATCGGGGTTCCCGTATCAATACCCAGCGCTCCGATGTTGGTGATGGTCAGGCTTCCGCCCTGCATTTCCGCTGGCTGGGTCTTGCCGGCACGTGCTTTGGTGGCCAGTTCGTTGAGCGCCAAGGCCAGTTCCTTGAGGGAGAGGTCCTGGGCGTCCTTGATGTTGGGCACCATGAGACCACGCGGGGTCGCTGCAGCGATGCCCAGGTTCATGAAGTGCTTGATCTGGATCTCGGCGCCGCCCTTGCCGTCAGCGTCGTCAACCCATGCCGCGTTCACGCTCGGGTTCCGGGCCGCTGCCCAGATGACGGCCTTGGCCAGGATGAGCAGCGGTGAAACCTTGATGCCCTCGAAGTCGCGGGAGGCCTTGAGCCGCTTCACGAACTCCATGGTCCGGCTGGCGTCGACATCCACAAAAATGCTCACATGCGGGGCAGAGAACGCTGAGTCCACCATCGCTTTGGCGGTTGCCTTGCGTACGCCCTTGACGGGTACGCGTTCGATTCTCTGCTCCTGCGGCTTCTTCGAGGCGCCCCAGAACGAATCGGCACCATCCAGCTCGGCATCGCGCTGTGCCTGGTAGCTGACCAAATCCTCCCTGGTCACTTCCCCGCGCTGGCCGGTGGCCACGACGTCGGCAAGGTCGATCCCCAGATCACGGGCGAATTTACGGACCGGCGGCTTCGCCAAGACCCTGTTCACCAGCCCCGTGATGGTTCCGCCGATCACGGCACCGCGCGAGGCCGCCGTTGGGGTTGTTCCCTGGACCGGAGACGCTTGCTGGGAGGCCGGAGCAGCGGAAGGCACGACGGCGGGGGCCGGGTGCGGCCGCTGCGGCACCGACGGTACGGCTGCTTGGGCGGCGAGGGCAGCCTGGTGGTCCTGGACGGTTCCTTCCGGGCTCTCCGCGACGGGAACAGCCGCCGTTACCGAACGCTTGCGGGGACGGCGCTTGACGGCGTCCGCCTTCGGTCCGGAGCCAACCAAGGGGCCGCCGGCCGGTGCATCACCGCTGTCCGCCGGAAGCTTCCCGTACATGGGTCCGGCGTCCTGTACCGCGGACTGACCTGCGGATGGCTGGCTCTGGTTTGTTGAAGAGGCCGTTTCCCCACCCGCAGCAGGGGCTTGGGGCTGGGGAACTGCTTCGCCGGATTGGCCCTCGGAGACGGCCACGATGGGGGTCCCAACCTCCACGGTGATCCCTTCTTCCACCAAGAGCTCGGTGACCGTGCCGGCGTATGGAGAAGGCAGCTCAACGAGGGACTTGGCCGTCTCGATCTCGCAAAGGACATCGTTGATTGCCACAGTGTCGCCCGGCTTAACCTTCCACGCCACGACCTCGGCCTCGGTGAGGCCCTCGCCAACGTCCGGCAGGTTGAATTTCTTTACAGTCACAGTGGTCCTCGGTTTCCGTGCGCCCTCAGGAGGGGCTGGATCAGTGCAGGGTTAGTAGGCCAGGGAGCGGTCGAGCGCTTCGAGGATCTTGTCGATGTCCGGCAAGTAGTCCTCCTCAACCTTCGCCACCGGGTAGGGCATGTGGAATCCGCCCACGCGAATCACCGGGGCCTCCAGGTGCAGGAACGCCCGCTCGCTGATGCGGGCAGCGATCTCCCCGCCAATGCCGCCGAACGTCGGGGCTTCATGGGCCACGATGAGCCGGCCGGTCTTCTTGACGGAAGCCTCCACCGTGTCAAAGTCCACCGGGGAAATCGAACGCAGGTCCACTACCTCGATGCTTCGGCCATCCTCGGCTGCGGCGTTGGCGGCAGCCAGGGCAACGGGAACCAAGGGCCCGTACGCAACAATCGTGGCGTCCGTTCCCTCCCGGACTACGTGCGCCTTGAAGGGATCCTCCGACAGTCCGGCATCCTCCACATCAACGTCACCCTTGAGCCAGTAGCGGCGCTTCGGCTCGAAGAAAATCACCGGGTCCTGGCATTGGATCGCCTTCTGGATCATCCAGTAGGCGTCGTGCGGGTTGGACGGGGTAATGATGCGCAGGCCTGCAGTGTGCGCAAACAACGCTTCCGGAGACTCGGAGTGGTGCTCAATCGACCCGATTCCTCCGCCGTACGGGATCCGGATAACCACGGGCACCCTCAGCTTTCCCAAGCTGCGGGAATGGATCTTGGCCAACTGCGTGGTGATCTGGTTGAAGGCCGGGAAGACAAAGCCATCGAACTGGATCTCACACACTGGTGAGTAGCCGCGGAGTGCAAGTCCAATAGCTGTGCCCACGATTCCGGACTCGGCAAGCGGGCTGTCCACCACACGGTCCTCGCCGAATTCCTTGATGAGGCCGTCGGTAACCCGGTAGACGCCGCCCAGGTGTCCGATGTCCTCTCCCATGAGCAAGGACTTCGGATTGCTCTTCAGCGATGCGCGGAGGCCTTCGTTGATGGCCTTGGCGATGGTCATTGTTGCCATCAGTTGGATGCCTCCTCTTCGCTTTCAAACCCTGCCGAATACTCTTCGAACCACGCCAGTTCCTCCGCGATCAGCGGGTGCTGCTCTGCGTAGACGTTGGCGAAGGCGTCACGGATATCCGGAACCTCGAGGCCGTGGGTGGTGCTGCGGACGTACTTGGCAAGTTCGTCGCCGTCGGCTTTGACCTGTTCGAAGAAGGCGTCATCCGCGAGCCCTTCCGCGCGGAGGTACTTCTCCAGCCGCTCCAGCGGGTCCTTCTCCCGCCAGGCTGCTTCCTCGGCGGATTCCCGGTATTTGGTGGGATCGTCAGCGGTGGTGTGAGCGCCGACCCGATAGGTGTAGGCCTCGATCAGCACGGGGCCCCGGCCCTCTCTTGCATGTTCCAGCGCCCATTCAGTAACAGCGTGGACCGCAATCACGTCATTGCCGTCAACGCGTATGCCCGGGAAGCCGTATCCCTTGGCCCGGTTGGCGAGGGGAACTTTGGTCTGCACTTCAGTGGGCACCGAGATGGCCCAGTGGTTGTTTTGGCAGAAGAACACCACCGGGGCGTTATAGGAGGCTGCAAAAACCATGGATTCGTGGACGTCGCCCTCGGAGCTGGCGCCGTCACCGAAGTAGGCGATGACTGCCGCTTTGGGGTCAGACGAATCGTGCGCTGCCTTCTGGTCCCGCTGGATGCCCATGGCGTAGCCAACGGCATGCAGGGTCTGGGCGGCGAGAACCAAGGTGTAGAGATGGAAGTTGTTTTCGCGGGGATCCCAACCTCCATTGGAGACACCGCGGAACTGCCTGAGCAGCTCGGAGAGATCGACATTCCGGACCAGCGCGACACCGTGTTCGCGGTACGTGGGAAAAATGTAGTCCTGCGGCTGGCTCGCATGGCCCGAGCCGATCTGGGCAGCTTCCTGGCCCGTGAGCGGAACCCACAAAGCCAATTCACCTTGCCGTTGGAGGGCGGTGGCTTCCTGGTCGAAGCGACGGATCCGTGCCATGTCTGTGTAGAAGACGCGAAGCTTTTCCGGATCTATCCGCTTGGCGTAGTCCGAGAAGATGGAATCGGTGCCGAGCTGTCCGTCCGGGCCCAACAGCTGGACCATGTCTACAGCTTCTTCCGGCGCGACTGCCGCCGACGCCGCCGCCAGAGTCTGGTCAGCCCCGGAGGGCAGTTGTGTCGAGCCCATACAGTCTCCTTGCTAGCCCCCGCCGTTCGCAGTGGCAATTCTGTCGCTGGGATATATGCCCATTCAGGAATGCATTCCTGAATGGGCATATATTTTGGCTTTCGGTCCTTACTTTATAGGCAGTAGGTAGCGGTGGGACATTCGTTAACCGCTAGGAACCCTCCGGCGCCTTTGTATAACCTGCACAGAGCTGGAGGAATCTGCTGTTCGCTTCAACCTCGCCAATGCTTACCCGGACCCCCTCATCTCCGAAGGCGCGCACGGACAACGCCTGTTCCGCAGCCAACGCCGCAAACTCGCCACTGTTCGAACCCAGGTTCAGCCACACGAAGTTCCCTTGGGCATCCGGAACGAACCATCCGAGCTCCCTGAGCCCGTTGACAACGCGTTCACGTTCATCGACGAGGCTTTGTACCCTTTCCACAACCTGGTCGAAATTCTCCAAGGATGTGACCGCAGCGCGTTCCGCAATTTGCGAGACAGCAAAGGGAGTCGCCGTGACGCGCAGGTGTTGCGTCAGCAGCGGACCGGAAACGCTGTACCCGACGCGCAGACCGGCCAAACCGTGAGCCTTGGAGAACGTCCTCAGCACCACCACATTCGGGTATTTTCGGTAAAGCTTGATGCCGTCGACAGCTTCGGGGTCCCTGACGAACTCCTGATACGCCTCGTCGATGACCACCACGACGTTTGGCGGGACGGACTTGATGAATTGTTCCGTTTCCTCGGCGGTGAGGATCGGTCCCGTGGGATTGTTCGGCGTGCAGAGCAGAATGACTTTCGTGCGGACAGTAACAGCAGCAGCCATTGTCTCCAGGTCATGCCGCCCGTCCTTCAACAAAGGGATCTGGACGCTGGCCGCTCCCGCGAGGCCAACACAGATGGGGTAGGCCTCAAAGGAGCGCCACGCGTAGATCACTTCATCAGGCTTGCCATCGTCGTTTTGACCGGCGAAGGTGGCGAGGATCTGGTTGAGGGCGCCAAGACTGCCTGCCCCTGTGACGACGTCGTCAGCGGGTATGTCGAGGAACTTCGCCAGCGCATTGCGCAGCTTGGTGGCCAGCGGATCCGGGTAGCGGTTGATGTCCGACTGGTCCGCGATTGCCTGCAACACTGCAGGAATTGGGGGCAGCGGGTTTTCATTGGACGACAATTTGTAGCTGGTGAGGCCCTCAATCGCGGCAGGAGGTTTACCCGCCGCGTATTTGGGAAGCCTGCCCACGACCGGTCGAGGGAGTACGCCCTCCGGTACGTTGTCAGAATTAGTCATGGCTTCAAGCCTACTTGCAGGTCATCGACGGTGAAGCGCGATAGGCATTCGTTATTTATTGCCCGCAGCAGTGTCAACACAACGCGGTATGGAAGCATTAGGTGCATGGGTTCCTTCATTGTTCGAGTCATCATCAACGGACTGGCCCTGTGGGTTGCCAGTTGGCTTTTGACAGGCCTGGAGATTTCCACGGCAGCAACGGAGAAGGCGGCAGCAAATGCCGGACTTACCAATAGTGCCGACACGGTGGGAATCGTCCTCGCTTATCTCTTCATAGGACTGATTTTCGGCGTTGTGAATGCCGTGGTCAGGCCGTTGGTCAAGCTCCTGTCCCTCCCGGTGACGATCCTGACTCTCGGTCTCTTCACGATCGTGATCAACGCGGCGATGCTTTACCTCACCGCATGGCTCAGCAGTTTTACGCCGGTGCATCTGACCATCGATTCCTTCTTCTGGACAGCTATCCTCGCCTCGATCATCATCAGCGTGGTGAGCTTGGTTGCCGGTTTGATCCCCGGAACCCGCAACCGATAGAGCATTTCAGGGACGGCCTATCGAGGCCCGGATCCGGATCTTGACTCCGGGAGATGCGGGATCCGCAGGGCGGACCGTCCGTCAGGGGCAGGAACGGCGACCGGCGCGGGAGCCCGGACCAGCTTGAACCTGGAGACGGCCGCACCTGCACCGGAGCCAACTGCACCGGCAAATACAGCAGTAGACGCCACCAAGGACGGATCTTGACTGGCGGCTGCCAACTCGGCGCCTTCCGCATAATTGTCCAGGTCATGCCCCGGACCCAAGCCGGGGTCCTCTCCTTCAGGCACCCCAACGGGCTTTGTGAGCGTCACCGTAGTTCTGTCCCTTGTCTCGGGATTCGCCTTCCCTTCGCTGCCCGGCACCCAATCCTGGGCGTGCTCGAAGTGAAGCACCGTGATTCCCGGCTCGGGAATTATTTCCCCTGTGGGTGAGCCGGCCGTCAGCACGTACTTGAGGTCGAACTCCGCAAGAAATGCTTTGTTCTGGCTGAGGTTCATGGCATGGACTCCACCCTGGCTGTGCCCGACGGCCACAACGTGGTCTCCACGTGATGCTCCCGCTTCCCGAAGGGCCTCGGCAATGGCCGGCACCACGTATTGGGAGTCATACCCTATGGCCTCAGCAATGCCGGCCTCATCCAATGGGTTAGACCCGCCCATGTTCTCCTGTTCGGGTTCGGTGCCTGGAATCATCACCATCCACGACGGCGCGCCACCGTTGTCCGTCCGGATGACCTCGATTTCGCCGTCCCCACGGGCGTGAATCTCCTGAATCCGCCGGAGCGCCCACGCCATGGACGGATCCACGGACAGCGTCTCCTGGCTAACCGGCTCAATGCCGACAGTTCTGGGCTGCAGACCTGGAAAGACCTCGGGATTCAAGGTCTCGCGCACCGATTCCCTGGCGGTATGGCCCTCGGGAACGACCCTGTTGACTATCTCCTCCGTCACGTCGCGCCCCAACGGCCAGGACCACGTAAATTCGTCGACGCCGACGAAATGGGGCCGTGCCTGCCGTTCTTCCGCGGCTTCGTAGTCGCGGGCGCTGGCACGGACGTCGGCGCTGACTTCCACCAGTTGGCGGCGTACCCGTCCGACGTGTTGCCGGCCGGCTGCCACAGCATCCACGGCAGCGGAGCCGGTGGCAAGTGAATCGTAGAGATACGGCTCCAGCGCTTCTTGGATCCGCTGCGTTTCGTCCTCGATGCCGATCAGCTGTTGCACCAGTCCGTCCATCACCGCGACGCCGCTCAGAAGTTCTTCGAGCTGAAAAGAGATACCTCCGATTCCACCCCTGATTTTGAGGTATCCGTCCTGGGCCGGAGGAGTTGGCTGCGGTGCTGAACCGGCGCCGACAGGTGCTGCATCCGCCACTACTGATCCGCTTTCCGGGAGACACTGGCGCTTTGGGAGTGGCGAAGGATGGCAGCGGCAGCTGCCTCCAGGGACTCCCGCGCACGCTGGAGCTCCGAGGCATGAACTGCCACGGTTGCCCTGTAGGCGCGCCCCGCCGGTGATTGCCAGTCTTCCAACTGGGCCCGGCGCAGGGCGGCAAGTACAGTATCAGCCTGATCCACGCACGCGTTGGCCCGCCAAGCGAGCCTCTGGACTTCATGGCCGCGCGACGCGCACTCCAAGGGATCAAAGGCAGGCGGGGTGGCAGGAGGCATCAAGCCGACGCTCATAGTCCGTTACTCCATTTTGTTGTGGTGGTGATCTGTGGACTTGACGCTACGGAGCCGCTGCGGGGGTCCGGAAGCGGAAACAAGGGCTATGTGGAAAACGCCGTGGGCTTCCACAGAGGCGGTGTCACCAACTCGGGACCTCCCGCAGAACATGAAAGAATGGGCACCATGGCTGAATCCCCCCGCGTGTCCCTCGCTTCCGAACCCCTCGCCCTTGGTGCCCTTGATGGCCGCTACCGTGCCGCCGTCGCGCCCCTCGTCGATTACCTGTCCGAGGCGGCCCTGAACCGCGACCGCGTTCACGTCGAAGTTGAGTGGCTCATCCACCTCACCAGCCAGTCGGTACTCCCCGGCGCCGGACCCCTCTCCGACGAGCAGGTAGGCAAGCTCCGGGCCATCGTCACCGGTTTCAATGCCGCATCCGTCAACGAGCTGGCAGAGATCGAAGCCGTCACCGTGCACGACGTCAAGGCGGTCGAGTACTACATTGGCCGGCGCCTTCCCGAAATCGGGATTGAAAACCTTACCGCGATGGTGCACTTCGGTTGCACGTCCGAGGACATCAACAACCTCTCCTACGCTGTAGGCATCAAGGGTGCCGTGGAGGACGTCTGGCTTCCCAATGCCAAGGCTCTGGTGGAGCAGATCCAAGCCATGGCGGAAGCGAACCGTGAGGTTCCCATGCTGTCCCGCACGCATGGCCAGCCTGCCACGCCGACCACCCTCGGCAAGGAACTGGCCGTCATAGCGCACCGCCTGAACCGCCAGCTTGAGCGGATCGCCAAGACCCACTACCTGGGCAAGATCAACGGCGCCACGGGCACGTACGCTGCGCACGTCGCCTCCGTGCCCGGTGCTGACTGGGAAGCAGTCGCGAAGTCGTTCGTGGAGGGCTTGGGACTCACCTGGAACCCCTTGACCACGCAGATCGAAAGCCACGACTGGCAGGCCGAACTCTACGCGGATATTGCACGCTTCAACCGCATTCTCCACAACGTCTGCACGGACATCTGGAGCTACATCTCCATCGGATACTTCCGTCAGATTCCGGTTGCGGGAGCCACCGGTTCTTCAACGATGCCGCACAAGGTCAACCCGATCCGCTTCGAAAACGCAGAAGCCAACTTGGAGATCTCCAACGGCCTCCTTGACACCCTCGGGGCCACCTTGGTGACTTCCCGCTGGCAGCGCGACCTAACCGATTCCTCCTCGCAGCGCAACATCGGCGTCGCTTTCGGCCACTCCCTGCTCGCCATTTCCAACGTAGCCAAGGGCTTGAAGGCGCTTGACGTGGCAGAGGATGTGCTCGCTGCAGACCTGGACACAAACTGGGAAGTCCTGGGCGAAGCGATCCAAATGGTGATGCGAGCAGAAGCCATCGCCGGCGTTGAAGGCATGGAGAACCCGTACGAGCGTCTCAAGGACCTCACCCGCGGCCAGCGCGTGGATGCGGCGCGGATGCAGGAATTTGTTCAGGGCCTGGGGCTCTCTCCCGAGGCCGAAGCCCGTTTGCTGGCTCTCACTCCGGGCAAGTACACGGGTATCGCCAACAAGCTGGTGGATCACCTGAAGTAACAAGCAGTCAGGCGCCGAAGACGGCAGGGCCCGCGCCCCGTCGTCTTCGGTCCTGAAGGCACCGAGGACCGACACCTACACGTGAGGAGCGGAGCACCATGAAGCTCCTGTTGATCAGGCACGGACAAACCCCAGGCAACGTGGCAGGCCGGCTGGATACTGCGTTCCCGGGACCAGGGCTGACTGAACTCGGTGAACGGCAGGCCGCCGCGCTTCCCCAGGCCCTCAAGGACGAGTCCCTCGAGGGGCTGTACGTTTCCACCCTCCAGCGGACACAGCGCACGGCAGGAGAACTTGCCAGGAACACCGGGCTGGACCCGGAGATGCTGGATGGCGTGCATGAAATCGAAGCCGGCGCCTTGGAAACGAACACGGACCATGAGTCCCACCTGCGGTACATGGGTACGGTCTTTGCCTGGTCCGGCGGTGATCTGGACCTTCGGATGCCCGGCGCCTACACCGGGCACGACTTCTTTGCCCGGTTCGACGCTTCGGTCGAAAAAGTGCTGGCCAACGGACACTCGACGGCGGCAATCGTCAGTCACGGCGCCGCGATCCGTTGCTGGGCCGCTCGCAGGGCCGTGGACATCGACACCAATTTCGCTGAGAGGCATCCCCTGCCCAATACAGGGATCGTTGCGCTCGAAGGCGACCTGAAGACCGGCTGGCGCGTCCTCCACTGGGATCAAATGCCGGTGGGCGGACAGGCTCTCGCGGACAGGACCGCCGAGGACCCCACGGGCGAGGCACACTAACGCCCGGCTGAGCAAGCTCAAACCAGCTGGCATTAGTTGTTGTTCTGAGCCCTCCTGGCAACCACAAATGCGAGCTACTTGGGTAGCAGCAGTTCTCCCGGAACTAACGCGGAGGAAACACCGCGGTAACCACTCCTTCCTAGGATTAAGTCGCATCACCACCTCAGCGAAACGCAGCAAAGTGAGGCACACATGCAGACTAATCCCCGGCTCAACATCCGGCAGGTTGCCTGGTCGAACCCCGTTGGCGCCGACCTTCGGGCAGCACAGCAAGCAGAATTGGATGCGCGTTTCGGAAGCACGGACCACGAGCCCGGCCCTCCGCCGTCGGAAGCCGACACCGCAGTGTTCGTGGTGGCGTACGAGAAATGTTCCGGCCAGCCCCTCGGCTGCGGTGGACTCAGGATGCTGGATGACACCACGGCCGAAATCAAGCGGCTGTATGTAGTCCCGTACGCCCGGGGATCGAGGGTTGCCAGCTCCATCCTGGCTGCATTGGAAGCGCAGGCACACTCGAGGGGATTCAGCGTCATCACGGCCGAAGCCGGTTCTGCCCAGTCGGATGGGCGAAGTTTCTATGCAAGTTCCGGTTTTGAAGAGATCCCCAACTTCGGCCCCTATGTCGGCGCGGAGGAGTCGCACTGCTATTCCAAACGGATCGACTCCCACAGCGCCTCCCACACGGCCATGGCTTGAGCCGGGGGCCCGGCCCGGCTGCCTAGCCAGACCACGCCCAAAGGAACAGCTCAGGGAACGCAACATCCAGCGTTCGATGCCGCTCTTCGATAATCTCGCTTTATGGAAAAAGCAGACATCACCTTCCGGACCCGCAAATGGGTTCGGCCCGAGGACCTCAACGCCAATGGCACGCTCTTTGGTGGCAGCCTGCTGAAGTGGATCGACGAAGAGGCCGCGATCTACGCCATTCTCCAGCTGGGCAATGGCCGGGCGGTCACCAAGTACATCTCGGAAATCAACTTTGTAAGTTCAGCTGTCCAGGGTGACCTGATCGAAATGGGCCTGACCGCCAAACGCTTCGGCCGGACCTCGCTGACCATGCGTGCTGAAGTGCGCAACATGATCACCCGCCAGAGCATCCTCACGATTGAGGAAATTGTCTTCGTCAACCTGGGACCGGACGGCCGCCCGCAGCCCCACGGCTACACCGAGATCACGTATGACCGCGACCGTATTCCCACCCACCACCTGACCAAGACCCTCGAAGAGGACTGAACCAGCCGCCGTCGAGCGTGAAGACCACTGGCTCAAACGGGTGCCGGCGGCCGCAGAAGTGCGGCCGCCGGCCTATATTTTCCGGCGACGGGAGTGAGTGCCGCCGGAACCTGTGGGGCGCCTTATGGGGGCGCCGGATGACAACGCCGGGTGTCAGCGCCGATCGAAGGTAAGGCCGCCGGGAACCTGGAAGGTTGGCATGAGTTCGAGCATGCCGACGTTGACGTGGCGCGGAGTCTCGATGGCGTAGTCCAGTGCGTTCACGATGTCGTCCGTGGTGAGCGATTCATAGCCTTCGTAGTAGGTCTTCCAGGCTTCTTCCATGGCCTCGGGAGTGCCGCCCATGTTCCGGCCGAAGATCTCGGTTTCCACCCGGCCGGGGCAGATCTCGGTGACGCGGATGCGCTTGCCCACGGTGTCGTTGCGGAGCTGGCGGGAGATCTGGTGCACCGCGGCTTTGGTGGCGTGGTAGACCGTGTGGCCGTAGAAGTTGTACACGCCGGCGATCGAGCTGATGTTGATCACGTGGCCGAGGTCGCGTTCCACCATGCCCGGCAGCACAAGTCGCGTGAGCTGGAGCAGTCCTCGCAGGTTCACGTCCACCAGTTCGTCAATGTCCTGCTCAGATGAGTCCAGGATGTTACCCGGGCGGGACACCCCGGCGCAGTTGACCAGGACATCCACGTTGAGGCCGCTGACAACGTCGGTGAGCGCGGCCGTGTCGGTCAGGTCCAGCACGTGCGGGACGGCTCCGGTGCGGTCGGCCAGTTCAGTCAGGCGGGCTTCGTTGCGGGCAACCGCGTGGACCGTCAGGCCGCGCTTGGCCAGGCGCTCGGCGATCGCCGCACCCATGCCGGTGGAAGCGCCGGTGACAAGGGCGGTGGTGTAGTCAGAAAAGGACATTGGTTCTCCAAAGGTGGGAAGGGGCGGACGCCGCCGTAGGGGCGACCGCCGAGGGGGTAGGGCCGTTTCCGGGCCCTACCCGGCGGAAAGAGGACTGCGCCTAGGCGTCGCGCAGGGGTTCGTGGGCGCGGTCCTTGACCGTGCTGACGGCGATGAGCGTGCCCAAGGCCGTGACCACTGCGTAGAAGGCCGGCATGTAGATGTTGTTCGTGCTGCTGATCAGCCACGTCATCAGCAGCGGTGCGGTGCCGCCGAACAGTGCCGAGGAAATGTTGTAACCCACGCCGTAGGCGGAGTAGCGGACCCGGGTGGGGAACAGTTCGACCAGCAGGATATGGATGACTGCGGTGTGCCCGGCAAAGATGACGGCCATAATGCAGGCACCGAGGATGGCCAGGCCCATCTCACCGGTGGCGATCAGTGCGTAGGACGGGATGCCCAGCACTGCCATGCCGATTGCCGAGCCCGCGATGACCTTCTTGCGGCCGAGCCTGTCGGACAGGGCACCCATGAACGGAATCGCGATGCAGATGACCACCAGGCTGCAGGCCGTGACGAGCAGAGCCTCGCCGATGGTGAAGTTCAACTGCTTACCCTTCAGGAACGTGGGCATGTAGGAGAAGAGGACGTAGTAGCCGGAGCCGTTCATCAGCGGAATGAAGAGGGCCAACAGCATGGCGCGGCGGTGGACCGGGCTGGCGAGGGCTTCCTTGAGGGGGTTCTTGGACAGACCGCCCTCTTCCTTGAGCTTCTCGAAGTTGGGGGTGTCGTTGATGGCCTTGCGGATGTACCAGCCGATGATGCCCATGGGGATGGCGACAAGGAAGGGGATTCGCCACGCGAAGGAACCAAAGCCGCCGCCGTCGATGGCTGCCTGGGTAAGCCACGGCGACATTGCGTAGGCAACCAGGGTGCCGGTGAGGAGTGCGGCGAATGAGGCGATCTGGGCGTATGACGTGATGACGCCGCGCTTGCCTTCAGGAGCGTGCTCAGCGAGGAAGGTCATGGCGCCGGCAGCTTCGCCGCCCACGGAGAAGCCCTGCACCAGGCGCAACAGCACCAACAAGATGGGCGCAGCGATGCCGATCGCTGCATACGGCGGCAGCAAACCAATACCGGCCGTGGCCACGCTGATCAGCATGATCACGAAGACAAGCAGCTTTTGCCTGCCGATCCTGTCCCCGAGGTAGCCGCAAACAATCGCGCCGAGCGGCCGGACGAAGAAGGACACGGCGTAGCCGGCGAACACGAACAACAGCGCATTGTCCGGGTTTCCGGGGGCGAGGAATACCAGGGCCAGTGTTCCCGCCATGAAGGCGAAAATGCCGTTGTCGTACAGTTCCACGAAGATGCCAACACAGCCTGCGGTGACAACCTTGCGGGTTTGGCGGCTGGTGAGCCGCTCACGCTGCCCGGGGGCAGCATTGGTGCTTGCGGTCATGACTTTTCCTTACTGAAATGAGCGTAGCAACGCCTTGGGGGTATTACGACAGGTTCTTTAGCTGCATGCCGCAACTGGTAGGTCCTGCCACTGGGGACGGCATCCGATGCCAAGGAGTCCGAAGACGGTGTTGACGGATTCGCGGAGGGTTTCCAGCTGTGCCCGCGAGCGTCGATGGGCGGCAGTTGCCTCCGCCACTGTGGTTTTCCGGAAGCGGACCTTGTCCCCCGGACGCGCCTGGGCCAGGACATCCAGTCCGGTGCTGGTGACCACGGCGAGCACTGGGTACCCGGCGGTCACGCCGCGCCCCCGGTGCAGGACCAGCAGTTCCTCCTGTGAAGGAACCTCGACGGCGCCAACCGGCACACCGCGGGAAAGCACCTCGCTGTTGGAGGTTCTTTCGGGAAGTTCCCCGCCAAGCCGCAGGCCGATGTGGTTGCTGCGTCCGCTGACGGTGTACTCGGAGGAGAAGAGCAGTTCGCCGGATTCACCGAACTCGGCAACGTCCGGCCCGTCGGTCACGTCGACCGCCAAGTCTGACCCCATGCCGGGCTTTTCAAGACCCAACCTGAAGAGGGGAAGGTCGAAGTAGGGCTGGCGGATGGGGCGTACGCTCTGCAGGGCAGCCAGGCTGCTCCCCTCTTTCAACTGCAGGCCGAAACCGACCACGGTATCCGGTGCCGCGCTCCCGAGCAGGGTTTCCGCCTCGACCGAGCCGTGGATCGCCATGTACGCCCGGAGGCCCCGATGGATTCCGCGGATGGAAACCGATTCGCCGGCGAGGACCGAAACGGGTTCCCATTGGCTCGCGGGTCGGCCGCCGACGGTCAGTGTCAGGGGCGCGCCCGTGACGGCGATCAACAGATCCGTGGTGGCCCTCATGCGGAAGTCCAATGCGGTGATCTCGATCAACGGCGCGTTATCAAGGTTTCCGGCCAGAATGTTGGCAGCACGGGCCGAGTACTGGTCCAAAGCGCCGTTGACCGGCAGGCCATAGCGGGGACCGCGTGTCCGGCCGAGGTCCGTGACAACGGAATTGCCCGGTTGCTGGATGAGAATCTCACCGCTCATGGCTGTGCCTCCCGTGCCAGCGGTTGCAGTTCCTGGCCGGCAAGGAGGGAAAACTCCTCGATGCCGATGCGGCGAAAGCGCAAGACGTCGCCAGGGGTGTAGGGAACCATGGGCTCACGGCGGATGTTGAGGACTGACAGAGGAGTTTGGCCGATGACGCACCAGCCGCCAGGGGCGACCGCTGGAGCGATGACCGCTTGACGGCCGGCAACTGAGACAGCGCCTGCAGGTACGCTCAGCCGGGGATCCTTCAAACGGGGAACCGGCTTAGGGAAAGCCGGACCGTCCATCATGGGGGAACCTGCGGGCGCTCCCAAGCAGCGGATGGTGTAGGTCTTTTCGATGTGGAGCCGGATGACGTCCTCCGTGGAGATGCCCTGATGCTCGGCAACCTTCTCCAGGTCCGGGCCGAACTCACCGCCGTAAACCACGGGAACATCGAATTCCCGCGGGGCCGCAGTGGACCCGGCAGCGCGTGCCAGTTCACCCAGGCCGAGCCTGACGAAGGCGCGCATCTGGCCAGCTGTTACCATCACGGGATCGAACTCCACCAGGACGGAATCATAGGTGGGCACGGCGGCACGCAGCCCTTCCGCTCCGCAGTCTTCCAGCCAGTCAGCGAGGCGGTGGACGGTCAGCCAGTTGTCGTCGCTGGTTCCGGAAATCGCCACTACACGGAGCGCGGAGTCCCCTGATTCGTAGATCTCCGTGGGAGCCACCGTCAGTACCGGCATGTCAGGCTGCCTTCCGCTTGGCGTCCATGACCTCAGCCAAGGGAGCAATTTGGACACCGGCTGCGACGAGCTCGGAACGAATCAAGCGGGCAAGTTCAACGGCGCCGGGGTTGTCGCCGTGCAGGAGGACGGTGTCAACGTTGATGTCCATGTCCACACCGCTGGCGCAGCGAAGCTTGCCTTCAACCACCATGCGAATGGTTCGATCAACAATCTCGCTGGGGTCGTGGAGTACCGCGCCGGGCTGGCTGCGGGGAACCAGCGTCCCGTCTTCCTGGTATGCGCGATCCACGATGCCGACGATCGCCACGTCCAGGCCGGCCGAACGTGCAGCTGATGCCAGTTCACCTTCCTGGGCAACCACAATCAATTCCTTGTCCACTTGGGCTGCAGCCTCTGCCACGGCCGATGCATAGTCGGCACGGACAGCCACGAGGTTCCCCAGACGGCCGTGTGGTGCGATGTGGGTGACTTTGGTTCCGTTGAAAGCGGCAAACCCGCTCAAGGCACCCAATTGGTAGAGGACATCGTTCTGGACTTCGTGGGCGCTGAGGCCCATGTCCCTGCGGCCAAAACCCCTCAGGTCGGGAAAGCTGGGGTGCGCACCGATACCCACCCCGCGGCGGACGCATTCAGCAACGGTGGCTGCCATGATGTCAGGATCACCGGCATGGAACCCGCAAGCGATGTTGGCGCTTGAAACGATCTCCAGAAGTTCGGAATCGTCGCCAACGGTGTACGCGCCAAATCCTTCTCCGAGATCCGCAACAAGATCAATCATCGGGTTCACGTGCTTCTCTTTCCGTGGGTATAACTTATGAATTTCCGAAAAAGGACAAAACCCATAAGGACTCATATTGCATTTCCGGGGAGCGTGGCTGACTTTCGGGTAATCCGAAACCTTCGCCAGAAGTTCTACCAAAAGTCTCGCACCCAGCCACAGCCCCGCACAAAGACCTAATAGCTATCCCGTAATAGCTCTGCGTTATGACGTGTAACACCCGGTCCTGTGACGCGGCTCCCGGCAGTTGCCGGCGCGGGTGTGGATATATTTGAACGACCAGAAAGGTGGATCCATGGACACGCGGAAGCTCTCATACTTCGTCCAGATTGTTGACTCGGGGAGCATCACCAAGGCTGCGGCGGCCCTCCATGTAGCCCAGCCGGCCCTCAGCCAGCAGGTATCGTCCCTCGAGAATGAGCTGAAGCAGCGCCTGCTGATCCGCAGCAAACAGGGCGTGCAGCCGACCGCCGCGGGCCATACCCTGTACCGCCATGCGCAGTCCATCCTTCGCCTGGTGGAACAGGCGCGGCAAGATGTGGCTACATCGGGCGCAGCTCCCTCAGGCCGGGTGTCCATCGCGATCGCCCCCTACAGCATGGCGTCCAGCCTGACTCCCCGGATCATCAGCGAGGTCAGCCGCCGGTACCCGGACATCGTGGTTCACCTGACCGAAATCTTCGGTGGTGTCCTGAGCGAAGCCATTAAGAACGGGCGCCTGGACATGGCGTTGATCTACGAACCGGGCAAGATCCGCGGCGTCCAGTTCACCACCATGATCGTCGAGGACCTCCATCTGGTGGTGCATCCGGATGTGGACGTCAGCCAGGGCCGGGACACCGTGACGCTAGCAGAGGCGAGCACTGTGGGGCTCTTTCTCCCGGAGAAGAACCACACCCTTCGTCAACTGATCGAGAAGGGCCTGGCTGAACAGGACCTGCCGTTGAAGCTGGTGGGAGAGGTTGAATCCGTTCCGTCGTTGACGAGGCTCATCCAAGCCAATTTGGGAGGCACAGTCCTGCCGAAGTCTGCTGCCGATGCGCTCTTCCCCGATCAGGACTTCCAAGTGCTGCGCATCGTGGAGCCGGCCTTGCAGAGCAAGATCGCGCTGTGCACACCGGACCACGAGCCCCTGTCCGAGGCCGCCTCCGCAGTGCTGCTGGTAGTCAAGGAAATGCTCCACCAACAGCTGATCTCCAAGTACGGGACAGACCCCGTCCAACTGCCCGGGCATCCATAAAAAAGCCTTATCCAGCCAGACATCTTTGGTCTTATTCAAATCCGTTTCAAGTTCCTAACATCGAATTAAGAACAAATTCGATACCAGCCCGGGCTACCGGGCACATTCAAAGGATAAAACGGTGAAAAAGATCAGCACCCTGGGATGGGTATCCAATCCAACGCACGGAGCAGCCACAGCCCGCACCGGATTCCACTGCCCTCGAAATGGTTTCTGGCGCCCGGTGGGCGGAATCGGTGAACCTCTGTTTGTCTTTGAGGGCAGCCTGATGCCCCCGCACGGCGGCAACAGCATCGAATGGCACCTTGTGGACACCCGTCCCGGCCACTCCGGACTCGACTAGAGCCCAGGCGGCCGGCACGCAGGGCTCAGACGGCAGGCAACTACGGCGCCACGACCCGCAACTATGCGGGCGGGCGCCTTTCTGCTGCCCGGCACGCAGGGCACGCAAGCCAACCACCCGCCGTCGGTACGCCGCGCACCCAAACCGGCCGCCCGCCGTCGTACATCCAACGACGAAAGGACCGGCCGCTTCCAAGGAATGCGGCCGGTCCGTTGCGCTGAGGCGACCAGTGCTGTGGCGACTAGCGCTGAGGTGACTAGTCCTCCACCAGAAGGCCCTTCTGCTTGAGCTTCTCGGTGAGACCGCAGAGCTCAATGGTGTTGCCGCCGTCGTGGTAAAGCTTGATGAGCTCACGCTCGTGGTCATCACGGGCCTGGGACAGGGCGATGACTTCCTCGGCCTCTTCCCGGCGGACCACCACCACGCCGTCGGCGTCACCGCGCAGGATGTCGCCGGGGTAAATGATTTCGTCACCGAAAACCAGCGGGTGGTTGATGGGACCGAGCGTCTCCTTCACGGTGCCCTTGATGCAGACGCTGCCGGAGAACACCGGCAAACCAAGTTCGATCAGGTCATGGGTGTCACGGACGCCGGAGTCGGTGACCATGGCCGCGATGCCCTTGGCCTTCATGGCATTGCCAAGCACATCACCGAACGTGCCCGCCTCGGCCATCTCCTGCGCGCCGACCAGCACAACGTCCCCTGCCTGGGCGTAGTGGATGGCCACTTGCAGCATCAGGTTGTCCTGCGGAGCGCACGCGACAGTGACGGCCGGGCCGCAGAAGGACATGGAGCGGTCGATCGGTTTGATGCGGGAGCTCAGCGCACCGCGGCGGCCCTGTGCCTCGTGGATGGTCGCCGACGAGAACTTGGCCAGGCGGGCTACGACGTCCGCTTCGGGACGCTCGAACTTGGTTTTGACGTGGATCATGGTGTGTTCCTTAGTTTCTAGTTCAGTGCGTTCACGGCGTCGCGGATGGAGTCCACGCCCGCGTTGATGGTCTCCAGCGAGGTGGCGAAGGAGATCCGGAAGTAGGGGCCCAGGCCGTAAGACGAGCCTTGGATCACCGCCACGCGCGCGGCGTCCAGCAGGTAGAGGGTGAAGTCCTGGTCGTTGGCGATCACGCGGCCGTCAGGGGCGGTCTTGCCGATCACCCCGGCGCAGTTCACGTAGGCGTAGAAAGCGCCCTCCGCGGGAGCGACGGACAAGCCGTTGATGGCATTCAAACCCTCGACGGCGGCATCGCGGCGTTTGCGGTAGACCTCCACGCTGTCCCGGACGAAGGACTGGTCCCCGTTCAATGCGGCGGCCGCGGCCGCCTGGCTGATGGACGACGGGCAGGAAGAGGTCTGCGACTGGAGTTTGTTCATCGCTGCGATCAGCGGCGCAGGGCCAACACCGTAGCCGAGGCGCCAGCCGGTCATGGCATAGGCCTTGGAAACGCCGTTCACCAGCAGGATGCGGTCTTTCAAAGCCGGCGCAGCCGTGACCAGGCTGGTGACCCGGCCTTGACCGAAGTAGACCTCATCGTAGATCTCGTCGGTGAGGACGAAGACGTGCGGGTTCTCTTCGAGGACCGCGCCGATGGCCTGGAGTTCCTCACGGGAGTAGACAGCGCCGGTCGGGTTGGACGGAGCGTTGAGGATGAGCCACTTGGTCTTGGGCGTGATTGCCTTGGCGAGCGCCCCCGGAGTGAGCTTGAAGCCTTCTTCCTCCGTGGTCTCGACGATGACCGGGGTGCCGTCGTTGGCAAGGACCATATCCGGGTAGGACACCCAGTACGGCGCCGGGACGATGACCTCGTCACCCGCGTTGAGGGAAGCCATCAGCGCGACATACAGAACCTGCTTGGCGCCGCCACCGATCGTCAGCTGGTTGGCCCCGTACGAGTGGCTGGTGTCCCGCTCGATTTTGCCGAGGATCGCCGCCTGCAATTCGGGGGTGCCGGTAACCGAGGTGTACTTGGTTTCGCCCCTGTTGATGGCTTCAACGGCGGCAGCCTTGATGTGGTCCGGGGTGTCGAAATCCGGCTCACCTACCGTGAGGTCGATGATCTGGACGCCTTCGGCTTTCAGTTCGCGCACACGGGCGGCCGCAGCGACGCTGGCTGAGGCCTTGATGCGGGTAACCCTCGACGCCGGCAGGAACTCGGACATGTCTCCTCCAGGAATGTGGAACTCAGGACGCGCGGATTCGCGTATCTCCTGTTTCGAGACTAGGTACTCGCGGGGTTCTCTGGATAAGACCTAATGTGCGTGGATTCATAAGGGGGACTTATGACGGTCTCCTCGAAGACGCGTGTTTCGGTGCCTGTTCCGGCGGTACGGGCTTCTTCCATGCGCTTTGCTTATGGGTTCACTTGGTATTGGTATTTCCGCGCACCCAGCATCCCTGCCTACATTCGACAGGTCACCGGAGCCCACCCGTCGCAAGGAGAACCCTCATGCCGACCCCGACCATGGCCGGACAGCCGCGCCGCGCCGACCAGCAGGTCAAAGGCCGTTCAGCAACGGGACGGTACACGTACCGCGCAGGCTCCCCCGCGCGAACATCGTCGAACGCCAATGCCGGGCACGCCAAACTGGTTCACGCACTCGGAGTCCACCGCCAGCTCCTCTCCCACGCCGCCAGTTCCATCAGGACACTGACCTCTGCAAGGAATGAGTTGATTGCCCAGGCCGTGGAGGACGGAATATCAATTGCCACTATTGCTGCGGTCATCAGGGAGAACGCCAGGTCTGTCCGTACCATCGCTTTGGCCTATGACGACCTCCACCTGAGCGGGGTCCCCCGCAAACTACAGCTGGAAGCCTTGAAGGCAAAGAACGACGCCCTCAAGGAAGCCGAGCGGCACCGGGACGTTATCCTGGAACGCCGGGAAGCACTGATCTCCATCGCCCTGCGCACCCAGGCCTGCGACGAGTTGGAGCTTGCGTCCCTGACAGGCCTGACGCCGGACCACATTCGCCGTTCCGGCCGCAGCGTAGGACGCCCTGCCTGACCCGGAGGCGTTGAACACCGGGCGTGCGGCGGGTAGAACGGATGAATGAGCGACGTGAATTCATGGATGGACCTGTACCTACGTGCCTGGAGCTCCAACGAGCCCGATGACATCCGGGCCCTTTTCACCGAGGACGCCATCTACAACACCCGCCCGCACGACACCAGCGCCTGGCGGGGACATGATGCGATCGTCAGGGAATGGTCCGGCGACTCATCTGACAAGCCCGAAGACTGGACCTTCGAATGGACGCTCCTTGGCCGCGACGGAGACACCGCCTTCGTCCAAGGCGTCACCACCTACCTCAACGGCGACCCGACCTACGACAACCTGTGGGTCCTCCGTTTCGCCAAGGACGGAAGGGTCCGCGAGTTCACGGAGTGGTACATGGCACGCAAATCCGGCTAGCTAGACGCGCAGGTGCAGATTTTGCTGCATCATTCGCATGGTCATTGTTGAAACCGCGTCAAACACGGGGCCGCTTTCCGCGGGAACGAGGATGATCCAGCAAAAAGTGTTCATCTTGGGCGCAGCCTCCCGTAGGGTACCGGCATGGACATCATCCTGGTTCCCGGTTTCTGGTTGGACGCATCGTCGTGGGATGAGGTGATCCCCGCCCTCGAGGACGCCGGCCACACCGTCCACGCCCTCACGCTTCCTGGCTTGGAATCGGCCGATGCACCTCGCGCGAACATCGGCCTGCGGACCCACATCGACGCCGTCATCCGGACCGTAGACTCCCTGGACGGCAAGGTGGTCCTGGTGGGGCACTCCGGGGGCGGCGCCATCATCCACGCCGTGGTGGACGCAAGGCCCGACCGTGTTGCCCGCGCAATCTACGTGGACAGCGGGCCTCTGGGCGAAGGCGGAGTCATCAACGACGACTTGCCTGCCGAAGGCGACGACATTCCGCTCCCGCCCTGGGAAGGGTTCGAAGAAGCTGACTTGACCGATCTGGACGAAGACCTCCGTACAGCGTTCCGGGCGCGCGCCATTCCCCAACCAAAGGGGGTCGCAATCGAACAGCAGCACCTGCATGACGTGCGTCGTTACGAGGTTCCTGCCACGGTCATCGCCTGCGAGTTTCCATCATCCCTTCTCAACGAGATGATGGATGCAGGGCATCCGTTCACGGAGGAGCTCGCCCGCATAAAGCACGTGGAACTCATCGACCTGCCCACCGGGCACTGGCCCCAATTCACCAAGCCGGCCGAACTGGGGAAGGCGATCCTCACAGCGGTTGAGCGGGCAGCCTAAGCGATCAGGGCTTCGGCCGGGTGTTGGTTGCAGGTCCCTCGGGTGCTGCGCCGCCTTCGTCCGTCCAGTCGCTTCCGGTGGTGTCATCGAGCGCTGGATCGGAGACGACGTCACCTTTGACCGTTGACGTCGTAGCAGGACGGTCCTCCGCACCGTTTGCTTCGTCACCCTTTCCGTCCCGGGTGCCGGGCAGGAAGGCCTCGGCCTTTTCCACCAGTTTCTTTCCCGTCGCGTAGAGGTTGTCCACGATCTCCGGAACAGATTCTTGGACCGTCTCGGCCACATGGTGCACGTTTTCCTGGACCTCGGGGTTCTTCAGTACCTTCTCCGAACCGCCACGAAGGCGACGGTACACCTCCGGCCAGGACTTTGATCCCCAGATGTACCCCACCGCGACACCAGCGGCGAACATTACTTTCCCTTTCATGGGACCACTCCTTTCGACGTGCAATTTCCTATGACACTAGCGGGTGTATATCTGCAGTGTCACGCCGGTTTCCGTTGCAGAACCCGGGGAGTGGAGTTAATGGCCATTTGCTGAATTGAAACATTCGACTAAACTTTGTTGCCAACCAGCGGAATCACCGCAGGCAATGAAACATCGCAACCCGAGGAGTTAAAACCATGGGACTGGATGACAAGATCAAGAACGCCGCCGAAAACCTGGGGGGCAAGGCCAAGGAAAAGACCGGCGAGGCAACCGGAGACCGGGACCTCCAGGCCGAGGGTGCAGGCGACCAGGCCTCTGCCAACATCAAGCAGGCGGGCGAGAAGTTGAAGGACGCGGCCAGGGACGCCTTCGGCAAGAAATAGGCTGTCACACCCCGGGAACCGGGGCTTCACAGTCCACTGCCGGACCGCAGAGACCATGCACCACGGGGCTTCGCAACAAAATAGTCAGGTTACTTGCTGTTTTTTCCGGGAGCGGCTAGCGTTGCAAGTGTAGTCCCGTGGTGGACCAGTCGACAGGAGTGCTCTTTGGTTGGGTTTCTAGATTTACAGTAATTCTCACGCCACTCCATTCCCCCATATGTCCGGGGTGAGAAGGAGGCAATTCTTCCACGCCCGGATGTTTGATTTCCCGACCCGATGAACTGAACCGCTTCGCAGAGTTCATGGAATCTCCATCAACAAGAAAGTAGGAGCAAAAATGGGTTTCTTTGGTTTTCTTCTCCTAGGCCTTTTGGCAGGCGCAATTGCCAAGCTTATTCTTCCCGGACGCCAAGGCGGCGGCTGGCTGGTGACCCTCCTCTTGGGCGTAGTTGGCGCCCTGTTGGGCGGCTGGATCGGCGGCCTGATCTTCGGTGAGGGACTCACCGAATTCTTCGCCATCCGCACATGGCTTCTGGCTATCGGCGGCTCGATCCTCGTGCTGCTGGTCTACGGCCTGGTAACCGGACGTCGCACGCACCGGACGCACCATGGCTAACGGAACCACACCGAGCTCCGACCCGGAAGACATGGAAGGCCAGTACTCGGAGGGTAACTACGGGGACGCGGGAGCATCACCCGAAGCCCTCAAAGAGGACGCCGGCGGCGACTACACGGCTGGTGATTACGCGGAAAAGACCGTCCCGTCTGCGGATGCGGAGCTTGACGAGCGGAACACCGAAGACACCCCGGAGGATCGCCCCTTCTCCTCCGAGCCGGATGACGAAGCTGCAGGCACGGGTCACCCCTAGCGCTGCCCCTGACAAAAACTGAATAAGCAAGAACCCGGACGCACCAGGGGAGCGTCCGGGTTCTTGCTGTGCCTGACATTTTCGGGCACGGATAGTCGGGACGGAGCCCCAACCGGCGCCGTAGGGTGATTTTCGGAATGGAGGATCCCATGCACGAATGGAACAGGGCTATCGAGCTCATCGAGCAGGACTTGGCTGCCGCCGTCGATATGAAGGCTGTGGCGAGGACCGCCCTCACATCCGAGTATCACTTCAGGCGGATGTTCGCGTCCTTGGCCGGGATGCCCGTCTCGGAATACGTGCGCCGACGGCGCCTGACTGCTGCCACCGCTGAAATCATCGCGGGCGCCGGTGTGCTCGATGTTGCCGTCCGGTACGGTTACGGATCCGCCGAGGCATTCAGCCGCGCCTTCAAGGCGTACCACGGGTTGACGCCTTCGGACGCCCGGCGTCCCAACGCCGTCCTCCGTTCCCAACCTCAATTGAGGTTCCACCTCCGTATCGAAGGGAACATAGACATGAAGCACCGCATAGTGAACAAAGCCGCTTTCCGGCTGGTCGGCCGGAAGACCAGGGTTCCGCTCGTCCATGAAGGGCCCAATCCGGCCATCATTGAATTCCAGCGCAGCATCGACCCTGCCGTCACCAAGCGTCTGCTGGAACTGGTGGACACTGAGCCGACAGGCCCGGTCTCCGTGACAGTCAACATCGAGGAGTCCCGCAGCGAAGGCAGTGAACTGGACTATTGGCATGCCGTGGCCACCACGGGGCCGGCACCCGAGGGGTTTGACGTCCTCGAGGTACCGGCCGGGCAGTGGGTTGTTTTCGAAACCGAGGGAAAATTTCCCGAAGTCCTGCAGCGCATGTGGGCCGACGCAGCAACGGAATGGTTCCCTGCCAACCCGTACCGATGGGCCCCGGGTCCGGAGCTCTTGAGCGTCAAGGCCCAGCCCGGCGGTACCCATGGCAGCGGGCAGTTGTGGATCCCCGTGGAACCGGAAGGGCAGCCCGCCTAGAACAACGCGAGGACTTCCTCCAAGGGAAGCACCCGCTGCCTGTACTCCCGCGTGAGAATCCGCAACACGGCTTCGGCGGCTTCGGCGTTCTCCGTGGCGATGGCATCTGCGGCATAGATGACGCGGATGTTGTGGGCAAAGGCGTCGGCCGCCGTCTGCGCGATGCAGTTATGCGCGGAAACTCCCGCCAGGACCACGGTGTCCACCTCCCAGTTCCGCAGGCGCATCCACAGGTCTGTTCCCATGAAGGCGCTGTCGCGGGTCTTGACCATCTGGGGGAAGTCGGTTGTGAGCAGGCCGGGAACAAACTCGGCCTGCTCACTGCCCCGGAAAATAAAGCCCTGATCGTCATCGAGCATGTTCAGGCTCCACGTCGATTTGTCCCGCTCATGCTCGGTTCCAATGAGGAGAACCTTGGCTCCCGCCTCCCGCGCCCCGCTGGTCAGTGAGTTACAGGCAGCCACAACTTCCTCGCGTCTCTGCTTGAGGGCAGGGTCCTCGAAGAAGGCGTTTTGCATGTCAATTACCAGAACAGCGATCATCAGCGCAGTGGCACCTCTCTTGTCGTGGAGTTAAAGGCCCTTGCCGCCCGTGACGGGAAGCACGGCACCTGAAATGTAGGAACCCTCGTCGGAAGCGAGCAGAACGTATGCCGGGGCAAGCTCAGCGGGTTGGCCCGCGCGGCCCAGCGGGGTGTCCTGCCCGAACGACGGGAGCTTGTCCGGCCACTCGGTCGCCGGGATCAAAGGCGTCCAGATGGGACCCGGGGCAACAGCGTTGACGCGGATTCCCTTGGGGCCGAGTTCCTGTGCCATCGCTTTGGTGAAGGCCACCTGCGCCGCCTTGGTCATGGCGTAGTCCACCAGCTGAGCAGACGGGTTAAAGGCCTGGATGGAGGCGGTGACGATGATCGAGTCCCCCGGACGCAGATGCGGAATGGCCGCCTGCGCGGTCCACATCAGGGAGTAAAGGTTGGTCTTGAAGACCCTGTCGAACTCCTCCGTCGGTATGGTCTCAAGCCCCTCGCGGTTCTTCTGGTAGGCCGCGTTAAGGACCACGATGTTGAGCACGCCGAATTCCTGGACTGTACGTTCCACGATCTCGGTTGCGAATCCTTCGTCACGCGAATCTCCGGGGAGCAGGAGTGCCCGCGCGCCGCACTCACGGATCCATTCCGCCGTCGAACGCGCATCTTCTTCCTCTTCCGGAAGGTAACTGATGGCGACGTTGGCACCCTCTCGCGCGTAGGCGATGGCCACCGCCGCGCCAATGCCGGAATCGCCGCCGGTGATCAACGCCGTCTTGCCTTCAAGCCGGCCGTGGCCGACGTAGCTGGACTCACCGTGATCGGGCTGGGGCTCCAGGGGTTTGGTGAGGCCCGGTTGCTTCTGCTCCTGCTGCGGAAACTCCCCGGAGTGATACCCGCTGCGAGGGTCCTTCGGCGGAGCCGTGAGCTTGTGGTTTCCCTGCTGTTCCGGATCGCTTTGTGTCATGGTCCTGCCCCTTCAGAATCGGTTCACTGGTGCGCGACGCTTCACGTCCCACCCGGCTTGTACCCAGGGTGCCGCACTATGAAACTGCGGCTAGGTCCTCATGGTCTTTGCCTTGACCATGAGGAACAGGCCATACGCAATCAGGCCCGCGGCCACGGCGGCAAGGAGGTACGGTCCGTAGGGCTGTTCCTTGAGGGCCTTAAGGCTGCCGTCCAACCCCGTTGACTGCTCGGGCCGGGCGGTAACAGTAGCGATGACCACAAGCAGCCCCACAAGAAGGAGCGCGAATCCCTTGGCGACGTATCCCACCGTTCCCACGGCTACTTGGAATTTCCGTGGTCCTTCGTGCGGCGAAAGGACGAGGTCCTTCTTGAACGACCTCGTGAAACCGCGCACCGCGAACACAATGCCGGTGATCATGACGCCGGCTCCCGCAGCTATCAGAAACGCGACGCCCCAGGGAGATTGCATGAGGGTGGCGGTGAGGTCACTGCTGGATTGACGGCTGTTGCGCGCCTGCCCAACGACGAAGGACATGATGGTCACGGCCACAAAAGCGAAGACCGCCGCTTGGCCTGCCTCGGAAAGGCGCTTGGAGAGCTTGGGATGGGACTGGTTGCGGTGGCCGAAGATAGCGTTGGACAACTGCCATAGAGCCAGGGCCGCGCAGGCAGCGAAACAGACCCAGAGCAGCAACGGGCCGAAGGGTTGGGCGGCCAATTCGGCGATGGCACCGGAAACATCCGCTTCGCCGCTGCTTCCAAAGGCCAAGCGCGCGGCGATGACACCGATCAGCACGTGAAGCAACCCGCTCACAGCGAATCCGGACCGCGCCGCAATTTCAAAGGGCCGCGAGTTCGAGGCTTCCTCGGCTGCGTCTGCGGCCTTCCGCATCTCTTCTTTGATGACAAGCCTCCTGATGACTTATGACTTGAACACCATGGTGCCACCGGAAGCGTGCCGGGGCCACGTGAGTGGTGGCTAGTAGCCGCAGACCGACTGGGGCCAAATGCTCCGGAGGCCGACGCCCAGGGGATTGAACTGCTCGCGGATCGAGGTGACTGCGCGGTCTTGACCGTCCACTGGGGCGTGCGTTCCGCCGGCAAGCTGTGCGGCATCCGTGCTTGATGAAGTGACGGTGATCTGGTCGGGCATTTCGGCAGTCCTTCCGGCAGGTTCCGCCAGCTCCTCGGCTGACACTTCAACCATCGGACGGGGTCCTCAAGAACGACGCCGGGTCATCTCAAGATTCGCTCAAGATCGTGGAAGGCCCGACGGCGACCGGCCGCCTGGGTGCGCGGCCGCCGTCGAGCCTCACTCACCGGCTACCACATCGCGTTGTGAAGCGGCGTGACGGTGAGGCTTTCGAGCCGGGCAGTCCCTCCCTCCGAAAACAGGGACAATGTGTTCGCGCCCGCTGCCGGAAACACTTGGTCGGTCAGCGTAGCCAGACCGTCCTGCGCGAAGACCTCCACGGATGCCCTGTCCACATAGAGCCGCAGCCGAAGCCTGCCGTTGATCAGCTGGACGGGTACGTCATCCACAGAGGCGAAGGCCGGATGGAAACCTTCGTTGCCGGAGGCCGTCCTGTCGATGAAAACGCGACCCGAACTTGTTGCGTAACCAACCTTGGTGGCCTCAGTTGAATTACCCAGGACCTTCAGCCCGAACGCCGATGCCGTCCCCGGGGAGAACTCCGCATCCACCTGCACCACGTCCCCTGAAACGGGAAGGGTGCTGGTCCCCGGAGCGATGTCCTGCGCGGATGCGGTGTAGGCGGCACCTGTGTTCCTTAACGCGTCCACCTCCTGGACCACCTTCTGCGTGAGTCGCGGTCCCTGGGCGGTTTGGGTGAGCTGGACTTCGCGGGGCAACGCCATGGTTCCCCGCCACGTGCTTGTTGGCGTGGACTGCCCGTAGTCCCAGTTGTTCATCCAGCCCACCATGATCCGTTTGCCGTCGGGGGCGTTACTGAAGGAAACGGCTGCGTAGTAGTCCCGGCCCCAGTCCAACCAGTCGTGCTGTTCCGGCCGCGTGATGTCAGAGGCTACGAACTCGTCCGCGAGGATGTGGCCCCAACCGCCACGGTTGTTGTCGACGATCCGGATGGTTGCCTCGCTTCCTTTGTAGGCGCTGACGTCCCAGGCCTTCCATTCCAGATGTTCGGAATTGGAACCGGTGGTGGTTCGAACGGCCTGTCCGTTGACCATGAGATTTACGGTGGTTTCACTGCTTCGCGGTTTTGCCGGCTCCGAACCGAGGACCATGTTGTCCAACGTCAGGTGGCCCCATGCCCCTGTGGCGTTGTCCACAATCCGGATGCGGGCTATTTGACCGTAGTACGGGGTTACATCCCAGTTCTTCCAGTTCATGTCACCCGAATTGCTGCCCGTGGTGCTTCGCACGGGCACGCCGTTGACCAGGAGTTCCACTTGGAGTTGGCCGTCCGTCCGGTTGCCGCCGCCCAGGAGGAACCCGATATTGGTGTTGGTGAGGTAGAACTCCGGGGACGTGATTGTTCCGGTGTTGTTGTCAGCGTTGGGGCCGCCCTCGAATGTGTTGATGCGTTTGCCGATCGCGTACTCACCGCCAACGGTTGACGGGTTTCTGGCTGCCTCAAAGTCTCCGGTCAGCTGCCAACCGGCCGCACTCAGGGTTCCCGGGTAATCGAAGCCGTCGAACAGGAGGTACCCGGGGGGTGGCGTGTTGCCGGGTTGCTCCCCTGCCTGCCGCGGGTGGTTTCCGCCACCGGCAAGGAAGTTGATGTAGTCCTTGCTGATCGTGAACGGATCGGATTCCAAGGTGCCTGTTGGGACATCTCCCCCGTTGAAGCCGTTCACCAGGCCGGCACCGATCGACCCGGTAACTGCCTGCTGACCCGTCAGAGTTCCGCTGGGCGGGGCTGTCCCCCACGGACCCCCGGGATTGGCGGGATCGTTGCTCACGTTCCATCCGCTGTAGCTTCCTCCGTTGAACCCCGCGAGCAGGGTTCCCGGTGGGGCCGCATCCACTGGATCAGTGGTTTCGGAGGTGAATGTTGTGCCGTCGAAGCTGCCTACGAAGTACTGACCCCCGCTGCCACCAGCCACGGATCCCGGGTTGATGTTGACCACCAGCACCCACTTGATGTTGTTCGGGTTCCCATCCACCGCGAGAGGGAAGAGGTCCGGGCACTCCCACTGCCCACCCGTCGCGTTGGCTGGTTCGAAGTCATCCAAGTACGTCCAGCTCTTAAGGTCTGTGCTCTTGTAGAACAAAACCCTGTGCTCGTTGGCTTCCACGGCGGACATCACCCAGTACGAGCCGGCTGCCCCTTGGTACCAGAACACTTTGGGGTCCCGGAAGTCCGTGGTGTTCCTGTTGAGGACAGGATTGCCCGAGTATTTGGTCCAGGTTTGGCCGCTGTCCGTGCTGTAGGCCAGGGACTGGGCCTGCTTGCCGGCCAGCGTGGGGTGGTTGCCGGTGAAGTTGCTGGTGTACACAGCCACCATCGGCGGATTCTGCAACGTCCCGAATCCACTGGTGTTCTGTGAATCAACCACGATTGAACCGGAAAAGATGTCCTCCGTAGCCTGTCCGCTGCCGTTGAAGGTTTGCGGGATTGCGAGTGGCTGCTCGGTCCAGTGCAGCAAATCCGTGGACGTCGCGTGCCCCCAACTCATGTTGCCCCACGTGGTTCCGTAAGGGTTGTACTGGTAGTACATGTGGTAGGTGCCGTTGTAGTAGACCAACCCGTTGGGATCGTTCATCCAGTTCTTGACCGGTGTGTAGTGCAAATAGGGACGGTACTGCTGGGTGGCGGGGTCGGGATCGCTGGCATGCGCCGGGGCGGGCGCGGCAGTCGCGGCCACCACCAAGGTGAATGAAGCAACGACGGCGGCCGCCGCCAACGCCGGCAGTCCACGTTTGGTGCGTCTTGTCATCATTGACAGACCTTCCTTCTCAGCGACGGGTCAGGGGGTTGCCCGGAATGAGTAGGAACTCGTGTAATGCACAAACTCACCCGCACCGCCGCTATCCAGCACCTTGGTCCCGGTGGTGGATCCGTCCAGCACTACCGTGTTCGCCGCTACCGAGGAGATGGTGTTATTGGCAGCGATGTAGTTGTTGGCGCCCGAGGCCACCAGGATGATGGTCGGTTTCTGACCTGAGGGAGTCACCGACCCGGAGGGTACGTCGTAGCTGAAATGGTTCCCTGTGACGGTATTCCCGCTCCCGGCAACATGGACCAGGCCGAACAGGTCATCCAATCCGTTGTTGTAGGGCTTCAGCGGATCAAAAGGCTCCACCTGCCGGAGGAAATGGTTGGCACCAATGAGGTTCTCAGTGCAATTGCCTTCAAAGTTCACCATCCCCGGGTAGAACGCGTGAAACCTGTTGGCCGTGATGGACGAACGAGTGCAGTCCTTGAAATGGACACTGCTCTTCCCGCGGGGAAATACGTTGTTGGCACTGACCAGAAGGCCCATATGGCCCTCGGCGAAAATGGAGAAGCCCACATAGCCGGCGCCGATGAGGTTGTCAGTCACTTTGGATGCCTGCCCCGAGCCCGTGAGTTCGATGCAGCTCCCGCATTCAGCCAGGAAGTTGCCACTGACACTAAGGGCGTCCGTGTCCCGCACCACCAGCCCGTGCTCCAGGTAGACCATCCCCATTCCTTCAACCCGGCAGGAATCATTGGCCGAATCGAAGCGGATACCCGTTTTGCCGTTCACGTAAGAGTTCTGGTTCGAATTGAAGGACACACCGTCGAGGCAAAAATTCTGAAAGACAATGGAACTGAGTCGCGGGTCGCCGGTTCGGTAAACCCTGAAAGCTTCAGTGTTGCCGTCCGTGTTTTCGACTCGGATGCGGCTGCCGCCGGGGAAGATTTCGTGCCAGCTGGAGGTGTTGCCGGCGTTGTATCGGATGCTGCTGGACGTGAATCCGTGCCCTGAGCCGCGGATGGTGAGGAAGCTGATGTCCACGTTGACACGGGTTTTCAAGGAGTAGTCGCCCGGCGGGATGTAAACCACCGCGCCGGGTTTGGAGGCCTGATTGGTCTGCTGGGACTTCACGTCCGCGATGATGCTGTTGATGATGAGCCCGATGTCGTTATAGGGCGTGGCCGACGGATTCCCGGGGACCGACCAGGTGGTGACGTCGTAGACAGTGGTCATAGCGTGTTCTCCTCACATCGTTGGGGGTACTGCTTTATGGCCGTGCGTTGACTGCTTGTGTGTTGCTTCTGTTGCCTTGATGCCGGGTTTTACAGCATTCCGATAATGGCCCGATGCCCTTGCGCGGCGTGGGTGCTTCCTTGGCTTTGATGCGGATTTGGCGTGTCCGGCTTGTTCTTAGCCAGGGCCTCCTTCGCTGAAAGTACGACGGCGGTTGCGGACAGTGCCGCTGCCGGGAACAACCGGAGGATGCTCCTTCGGCTGAGGGGCTCGGATGGGTTCATGATTCTCCTTTGAACTTGTCGGTTGACTGGGCTTTGTACTGGGACAACAGGGAGTTAACTGGGCTTGGCGCAACTGTCAGCGGGAAGCAGTGCACCCCTTTACGCCCGCGCACCCGTTCGTGGCAAGCGCCGCACCACTTCGCGCCGATCGCACCCCGGAGTTTGGCTGCGCCCGGCGGGTACGGGTGCGGCCCCGGGTAGAGGTGCGCCCCCGGGTACGGGTGCGGCCCCGGGTAGAGGTGCGTCCAGCGGGTACGGGTGCGTCCAGCGGGTACGGGTGCACACCCCGCCAAAAGTGCAGCCCCGACGCCCCCAGAGCCCAGCCAAAACAGCGGCCGAGCCAGCCAAAATATGCCAAAACGATTTGTCGAGTGGCGTCGATCACTTTATGGCTTAGGAATTCAGGCCGTCAAGTGCCCCGAATTGTTTCGAAGAAGGCTGTTGACACATCGGCGCAACTAGCTCTAATGTCGGTGCCAAGTCGTTTTGGCAAAACGATTTTTCAAGCCAACATCAGCTCCACCATCTCTCTGCAATTTCCGTTCAAGAGAAAGTGAGTCGACAGCGATGTCCACTCGAAAGACCATTTCCAAGCTCGTCTCCCTCGGCGGGCTGTGCACCGCCGTCGCACTCGTTGCCACCGGTTGTGGCGCTGGCGGTGCCGCACCATCGTCCGGCGGATCGGGCGGCTCCAGCACTGTCAACGTGCTGGTGGAAGCCGGCGGCCACGCTGAGCTCACCGGCGTGGCAGAGCAATGCAAGAAGGACGCCGGCGTGGACGTGAACTTCGTCGAACTCCCCTACGACGGCATGTTCAACCGCCTCTCCAGCGAGTTCTCCTCCGGCAATGTCTCCTTCGACGTAGCTGCACTGGACTCCGTGTGGCTCCCCAGCTTCAAGGACGCCGTCCAGCCCATCGATGAGCTCTTCACCGACGAGGCAAAGAAGGACATTTTCCCGGCGCTTGTGAAGGAAGCGAACGTGGACGGCCACTTCATCGGCATGCCGGCCTGGACCAATGCCGAGATCATTCTGTACCGCAAGGACTTGTTCGAGGACGCCAAGAACAAGGCGGATTTCCAAGCCAAGTACGGCTATGAACTGGCAGCACCCAAGACTTGGAAGCAGTACCAGGACATTTCCGAGTTCTTCACCAAGGACGGCATGTTCGGCACGGACGTGAAGGGTGCCGTGGAAACCGAATGGCTGGCACACGTGCTCCAGGCCGGGTCTCCCATGGTGCTGGACGAGAACAACAACGTGGTCATCGACAACGCCGCCCACAAGGAAGCCCTGGACTTCTACGTGAGCCTCACCAAGTCCGCCCCGACCGGTGCTGCACAGGTTGACTGGGCGGCAGCGCAGAACCTGTTCAACCAGGGCAAGACCGCCATGACCCGCTTCTGGGCCCACGCCTACCGCCAGATCCCCGCGGATTCTCCCGTGGCAGGCAAGGTGGGTGCAGCTGCGATGATCGGTGGCAGCGCCGGCGTCGCGGGTGTCCCGGGACCGTGGTACCTGTCGGTTCCCAAGGCCACCAAGAACGCCGAGGCAGCTAAGAAGTTCGTCAAGTGCGCCTACGACTACAACAGCACGGGTATCGACTCCAAGCTGGGCCTGGCAGCACGAATCAGCGCCTTCGAGAAGTACCAGGACCAGCCGGGCTATGAGAGCTTCAAGCCGCTGATCGAGACCCTCAACGCCCCCGCCACGGCAACCCGTCCGGCAACGGCAAAGTGGCAGCAGATCGTGGACACCGTCCTGATTCCGTTGCTGCAGAAGGCCGTGGCCGGAGGCGACACCTCCGCCCTCCTGGCCGACGCCAAGAAGCAGGTCCAGGACCTCCTGAAGTAAAGACTCCGCGGCCGGCACCACAAAGACCGTGCCGGCCGCGGCTCCAACCAGCAGAAAACAACCAGCAGAAAAGAAAACCGTGCGTATCTCCGATCGCCGCTTTGCCCTCTTCCTGATGACGCCCGCGGCCCTGTTCCTGGCCGTGTTCGTCGCCTACCCGCTGTTTCGCCTGGTGGCAGACAGCTTCTTCAAGATCTCGCCGATCGCCGGCGGTCCCCGCGAGTTCGTGGGTTTCCAGAACTACGTCACCGCCTTCGCGTCCGAGGCCTTCACCAGTGCAGGCTGGCGGACCCTCGCCTACACCCTGGTGGTGGTGACCCTCGAGTTCGCGCTCGGGCTCGGCATGGCCTTGCTCTTCACAACGCTCGGCAAGAAGTCACAGATCTGGCGGACCGTCTTCCTTTACCCGTTGATGATCGCGCCGATCGTGGCCGGCCTTCTGTGGAAGTTCCTGATGATCGACAACTTCGGCCTGATCGGAACCCTCCTCCACCAAGCCGGACTCCTGGAAAATCCCAACCAGATCGGCTGGTTGTCCGACCCCAACATCGTCTTGTTTTCGGTAGCGATCCCGGACATCTGGCTCACCACATCGTTCATGTGCCTCGTGCTGTTTGCGGGCCTGCAGAACATACCCGGTGACCTGATCGAAGCCGCCCGCCTCGACGGCGCACGCGCCCCGGCCCTCCTGTTCCGGATCATCATCCCGCTGCTGCGACCCGTGATCGCCGTGGCACTGGTGGTCCGTGGAATCGACGCCGCCCGCGCTTTCGACACCATCCTCATCCAAACCAACGGCGGCCCGCAGTCGGCCTCCGAAACCATGAGCCTCCTGATCTACCGGACCATGATCCGCTTCGGCGATCCGGGTCTTGCGAGCGCCATGGGCACCATCTACCTCATCGCGATGCTCGCCGTCGCCTTCTTCGCGGTGGCCACCATCTGGCGGCCGGGAAAGGACACCTGATGACCATGGTGAGCGCACCAAGCAAAGCCAGCCCGCCGGCGTCGAACCTTCCGGCTTCCCAGCCTCCGCGCAGGCGCCGCGGGGTCAACCGTGAAGGCCTCGAAGCAGGCCGCCGCAGCACCAGGACCATCCTGTGGATACTGCTTGCGGCAGCCATGGTGCTTTACGGGTTCCCGTTCCTCTACTTGTTGTTCACGTCATTCAAGACGCCGATCGACACTATTGCAGTTCCGCCCACCATCCTCCCCAAGGAATGGACGCTGGAGAACTACGTCAACGCTTTGGGCCGTGGCGGTGTGGTGGCATCGTTCATCAACAGCATCCAGACCGCGGTAATCAGCACCCTGCTTTCACTGGTGCTGGCCATTCCTGCGGCTTACGGCATCACGCGCTACAAAACCCCGAGCGGCCGGGTGTTCATCATGGCCGCCCTGGTGACGCGCATGGTTCCGCCGGTGGCGATCGGCATCCCGTTGGCGTCGATGATGGCCGCGGTGGGACTGGCTGACACTCCCATTGCACTGTCCATTGCGCACACCACCATTTCCCTGCCGCTCTCCATCTGGCTCATGTCCAGCTTCTTCGAAGCCGTACCGCGGGACCTGGAGGAAGCAGCAACGGTTGACGGCTGCAGCCGGCTGGGTGCGTTGTGGCGGGTGGTGATCCCGGTAGTATCAGGCGGCATTGCAGTGACCGCGATCTTCGCCTTCCTGGCCTCATGGAACGAGTTTCTGTTTGCACTCCTGATGACCGCCATCCGTTCACAAACCACACCGGTAGTGATCGCGAACTTCCAAACCCAGTTCGGACTCGACTGGGGATCCATGACTGCACTCGCGGCGGTGTACTCGATCCCGGTGATCCTGCTGACACTGTTGCTGCAACGGAAGATCGTCGCGGGCATGACGCTCGGCGCCGTCAAGGGCTGACGCAGTAGCCTACTGATAGCCCCCCAGGGCAAACCGACCATAAGGACGTGGGAGACAGATGAGCAACAAGAACGTGGGCATCAAGGATGTGGCCGTCGCCGCCGGCGTGTCCGTCACGACTGTTTCCCACGTCCTCAACGATGTTTCCTACGCCAGGGTCAGCCCCGAAACCAGGGACAAGGTGAGGAGCGTTGCCGAAGAGCTCGGCTACGGTCCCAACCGCCTGGCACAAGCGCTTCGCACGCAGCGGACCGGCATGCTTGGCCTGGTGAGTGAGGAAATCGCCACCACCCCGCACGCCGGCCGGATCATCCTCGGTGCGGATGAAGCCGCGAAGGCCCGCGGGTACAACCTGATGATCATCAACACGCCGGGCTCAGCCAGCCTCGAATCGCGGCAAGCCGACGTCCAGGCGTTGTTGGAGCGACGGGTGGACGGCATCCTGTACGCCACCATGTACCACCGCAACGTGGAACTGCCGTCCAACCTCGGCAGCGTCCCGTCGGTCCTGGTTGACTCGGTGGCGACCGCCGGGAACATCGCGGCTGTGATCCCGGACGAAGACGGAGGCGCCCGTGCCGCCGTCGGCGCCCTGTTGGAAGCCGGCCACACGCAGATCGGTTTCATCAACAACACCGATGATGTCCCCGCCACCCGCGAGCGCCTCCATGCCTTCCGTGCCACGCTCAACGAAGCAGGGCTCGACGGCGATGGGGCACCTGTTGAGTCCGAACTCTCCGAAGTGCAGGGCGGCTACGAAGCGACCCTCCGCATCTTGTCGGGCCAAGACAGGCCGACGGCCCTGTTCTGCTACAACGACCGCATGGCGATGGGCGCCTACCGTGCCGCCGCGGAGTTGGGCCTCACCATCCCTACCGACCTTTCCGTGGTGGGTTTCGACGACCAGGAACTCATCGCCGCCAACCTCTACCCGGGGCTCACAACTGTGGCCCTGCCGCATTACGAGATGGGTGCTTGGGCTGCCGAGCACCTGATTGACGCTATTGAAGGCAAGGCGGACCTCGATCCGCTGGCCCTCCACCCGACCATCCTGGGTTGCCCTCTGGTCCGCCGCGACTCGATCGCGGCTCCCCGGTAAGCCGCCCTTTCCACGTACTTCCAAGAGGAACGCCACACATGTCCACTAGCCTTGATGCCGCACGCCCGGAGACAGCTCCGGACAAAGATTCCGGGTTCCGGCCTGCCATCCATTTCACGGCAAAGGACACTTGGCTCAATGACCCCAACGGCCTGGTTTTCCACGACGGCCTGTACCACCTCTTCTTCCAAAACAATCCCTCCGGCAACGTGTGGGGCAATATGTCCTGGGGGCACGCCACGTCCGAGGATCTCCTGCATTGGACGGAGCTTCCAGTGGCTATCGCCTGCGATGAGCGCGAGGACATCTTCTCCGGAAGCGTTGTGGTGGACCACGGCAACACGTCCGGTTTCGGCACGGCTGAGGCGCCCGCTTTGGTTGCGATCTATACAAGCGCTTTCAAGCCGGGAACCGAATACAGCGGCACTCAGGCGCAGTCCCTTGCGTACAGCACCGATTCGGGAATGACCTGGCAAAAGTACGGCGGAAATCCCGTGCTCACCCGCGGCTCGGCCCACTTCCGGGACCCCAAAGTCTTCCGCTACGAAGGCGGGGGTGACGCCTATTGGGTGATGGTCGCCGTCGAAGCCCAACAACAGAAAGTTGTCCTGTACCGCTCTGATGACCTGAAATCTTGGGATTTCCTCAGCGAGTTCGGCCCGGCCAATGCCGACGAGGGCGAGTGGGAATGTCCTGACCTTTTTCCGCTGGCACTGGACGGGAACCCGGCGGACACCATGTGGGTGCTGATCGTCAACGTGAACCCCGGCGCGGTGGCCGGAGGGTCGGGCGGCCAGTACTTTGTGGGACAGTTCGACGGCGTCCGTTTCGTTCCGGACGAAGCTGCCCTCGCCGCCCCTGCCGGGCTGTCCGCCCTGCCCGACGCGGAGGCACGCACCGAGGCGCTGCAGCACTGCCTCTGGTTGGACTGGGGACGCGACTGCTACGCATCTGTCTCCTTCAGCAATGTTCCGGGAGGCCGGCGCATCATCATCGGATGGATGAGCAACTGGGACTACGCCAACGAGTTGCCCACTTCTCCGTGGCGTTCGGCCATGACACTCCCCCGCGAGCTTCGGCTCGTCACGGTCGAAGGCTCGCCCCGTTTGGTCCAGGAACCAGTCCTGCCCGAACTGCCGGCTGGCAGCGACCTTGAACCCGGGGATCCTCCCTTTAGCCTGCCGGACGCAGAACCGGGAAGCGCGCAGGTGATCGACGCCGAAATGCGGCTCGAAGGCGAAGGCCTGGTGGAGTTTCTGCTGTTCGGCAGCCGAGACGGCGCGCAAGGCACGTACCTTCGGTACGATCCAACCACTGCCCGGCTCACGCTGGACCGCAGGAATTCCGGAAACACCGGCTTCCACCAGAAGTTCCCGTCCGTTGAATCAGCGCCCCTTGAACTGGAAGACGGTCTGCTCAAGTTGCTCATCGTGGCCGATCACTGCTCAGTGGAAGTGTTCGCCCAAGATGGCCGCGTTGTCCTGACGGACCTCGTCTTCCCGGACGTTCGCAGCCTGGAGAACCGGCTCACCCTGACGGACAGCCGGGCAACCCTGCTCAAACTCGCCGTTTCGAAGCTCGCTTAAGGAGGACTCCCGATGCAAAGTACCCGGCCAACCTCTGACCCCAGGAACCCGCTGGAAGTCCTGGTGGTGGGCGAAGCGATCATGGACATCGTTGTTTCAGCCCAAGGGTCCGTGGAACATCCCGGAGGATCACCAACCAATGTTGCCTACGGCTTAGGCCGGTTGGGGGTTGAAACCGCGCTTTTGACGTCGATTGGCGACGACCCCCGGGCGGCTGCCATCGAACAGCACCTCAGCGGTGCCGGCGTGACCCTCCTGCCGGGCTCCCGGCGCCCGGGCCGGACCGCGACGGCAACGGCCACGCTCGCTGACGACGGCTCAGCACACTACGACTTTGATATCCGCTGGACCCTTCCCGGAACGGCTCCGGCCACTTTGCCCAAGATCCTGCACACGGGATCGATTGCCACCTTCCTGGCCCCCGGAGCAGCGGCCGTGAAGGAGTTGCTGCTCCAATCCCATGAGCGCTGCCTGGTGACATATGACCCGAACATCCGCCCGGCCCTCTTGGGAAGCCACGCTGAGGCCAGGAGCATCTTCGAAGAGCTGGTCCCGCTCACCGACGTGGTCAAGCTCAGCGACGAGGATGCGCAGTGGTTGTACCCGGGGGTGCACCTGGACGACGTCCCCGGGCACATCCTCGGACTCGGCGCACGGCTGGTGGCCATCACCGCCGGGTCCCGGGGTTCAGTGCTTGCTACCGCGCAGGCCCACGCTGTGGTTCCCGCTGTCGGGTCCAAAGTGGCAGATACCATCGGCGCGGGCGATTCCTATATGTCGGCTTTGATCCATGGCCTCTTGCATCGCGGAAGCGAAGGTCTCTCAGCGTCAGTGCTGGCTTCGTTGGGTCGGACTGCGGCCAAAGCTGCCGCCATCACAGTCCGCCGGGCGGGCGCCAACCCGCCGACATTGGCCGAGCTGCACATGGACCTGCCGGAACAGGAAGCGTTGGTCCCGTGATCCACAAAGGCCCAGGAATGACCACGCTCCCAACCCACCACCCCGAGGGGATTCACACCATGTCCAGCAACAACTACTACGACGTCACCACGTGGCCTGTTGGCAACCCTTTCGAGGACGTCGGAGAAGTCATCAACAGCATCATCGCCGACATCAAGCAGCGGCAAACCGCCGCGGACGTGAACGACGGCGGTAAGCCGGGTGCGGTGATCTACCTTCCGCCCGGTGATTATCGCCTGCGCACACAGGTACTGATCGACATAAGCTTCCTCAGGATCCAAGGTTCAGGGCATGGCTTCACGTCATCGAGCATCCGGTTCAACGTGCCGCAGGAAGAATGGTCCGGTTTGCACGAACTGTGGCCCGGGGGCAGCCGGATCCTGGTGGACCTCGCTGCGGGCGACTCTGCGGACGAATCAGAGGGGGCCGCTTTCCTCGTCAAGCGTGAGGGCAGCCCCCGGATCAGTTCCGTTGAGTTCACCGACTTCTGCATCGATGGCCTGCACTTCTCACCGGACGGCTCCGCGCTCCCTGCGGAGAACACGTACGTCAACGGTAAGACCGGCATTCACGTTGCCAGCGCCAATGACTCCTTCCGCGTCAATGGCATGGGGTTCATCTACCTGGAGCATGCCCTTGCCATCCACAAAGCTGATGCGCTCTCCATCCACGACAACTTCATTGCCGAATGCGGGAACTGCATCGAACTGCGGGGATGGGGACAGGCATCCAAGATCACCGACAACCTGATCGGCGCAGGCTTCAAAGGCCATTCAATCTACGCGGAGAACCATGGCGGCCTACTGATAACGGCCAACAATGTCTTCCCCCGTGGTGCCAGCAGCGTCCACCTTTCCGGGGTCACACGCTCAAGCGTCACTAACAACCGCCTGCACTCGTTCTACCCCGGGATGGTGATCCTTGCAGAGGGCAGCTCGGAGAACCTCGTGGCCACCAACCACTTCCTCCGCGATCACGAACCCTGGACGCCCTTCTTCGGGATCGACAACGGCTTGGACGATGACTTTGGACTGCTCAACGTCCACGGCAACCACAACTCGATCTTCGCGAACCATTTCTCCTTGATCGTGGATTCGGAGAGCATCCGGCCCTCCGGAACAGCCCCCGTGATCATCAAGCTCGCCGAGGGTGCGGGCAACATGGTCTCCACCAACCACGTGGTGGCCAAGGACGTCCAGGCCACATCGAGCGAATCCTGCTTTGAAGCGCAGGTGGACGCACTGCTGGCAAGCCGGGCTACGGAACGACTGCAAGTGACCACCGTCCTGGTCGAATCCGCCTCTGTCCACAACACCGTCCTGGACTCCGGCAGCGAAGCACAGGTGGTGGCCGACCGGACCACCAACGCGGTGAGGGCCACGCCGGGCATCCAATTGACGGCTACACCCGGCATGTAACTGGCAGTAGGGGTTGTTCCCAGCGCTGGGAACAACCCCTACTGCCACTCAGATGGAGTATTCGCCTTTGATCACAAAGAACGAGCCCCGGATCTCTCCTGCCAGTTTGGACTTCTGCCGTGCGAACTTGAAGGTGCCGGCCAGTTCCGCCGGGATCTCCATGCCTTGGGAGAGCTTGAAGCCAACAGCCCGTTTGGATCCCTCATCAAGGCCGTACAGGACATTGATGGACAGGCCGGATTCGTAGAACACGTACGTCCAGCGGGTGCCTTCCACCTCAAAGGACGTGACCTCGAGGGGCCGCGACTCGATGACGAGGTCCCGCTCCTTAAGGACCCGGTTCACGTAGTCGACGATCTCCGGGGACTCCTCCGCCGGGACCGTGGCGAAGACGTGGTTGTACTTGTTCTTGAAGTACCGCGCTTCGTTGGCCCGCAGCCCTGCGAGCGCTTCCGCGACAGGGGAAGACTCAAGCCCCGCGGTGGAGACGTTCTGGAAGTCGACGGTGTAAGGCATGGCTCCTCCTTCGTGGGTTCCTGTTTGTTGGTTCACCTTATGCCGGTGGTGGCGGGCCTTGCTTCTCCGATCCTGCTCGGGTTGCAGGCACGCGGAGTCAGTTCGGCAGCGCTGTACGGCGACTACCGCCGTCGTTGTTGACAGAGCCGGATTCAGGGCCGGAGGTTGCCGGGCAGCGTCTCTGGGTAACGCCGCCCGGGCCCCCGGCGGGACCCGATGCATGCCGCGGCCCCATCCCACAAGGGGAACTGGAGAACCGGGCATCCGTGCGGTCCTGCCGTCATTAGTAAATATGCTTACCTTCCCTCGGCACACGAGTAGTTGGTACTCATATTTCCGGCGGGCGCGACCTTCAACTACGCGCCCGCCAACTGGCAATCCGCTCCTGAACTGCGCCGATACTTCGGCTTACCCAAGGAAGGAGAGGGGGCTGCTACTTCCCTTCCTTGCCCTTACCGGAATTGGTCTTGTTCTTGCCGCCGCTCTTGACCTCGGCGATGACCTGACCGTCCATGGTGGACTCGGGGGCCTTCTTGACCTCCGGGGCCTGCGCCGGGGCTGGTTCTTGCGGTACGTTCGCCGGCGCGGGCTGGACCTGCCCGGTGACAACCTGGGCCTCCTCAGCAACCGGGACCACAACAGCTGCCGGAACAGTGTTGTCCGGGGTGGTGTTGGCCGCTTCCACGGGCACGCTGGTTTGGCGTTCATTCGATGAAGTTCCCGGATCGGCGGGCCCCGAAGGATCAGCCGAGGTACCGGCAATGGAGCCGCCCTGCAGGAACAGGACCACGGCCAGAGGAATGGCCGCAACACCGGCCGCAACGCCACCAAGGAGCTTCCTTCCGGGCTTGCTGGTGGGCCTCAGGTTTTCCTGCCCACGTCGCGCCGCGGACACTCGCGCCGCGCGGCGTGCCGAAGGAACGCGCGGGGCGGAAGGAACGTGCGGGGTCCGCGCGGCTACCGGCGCACTGGATGCAACCGGCGCAGTCGTCGGAGCGACGGGCGGCAGGACAGCGGTCGCTGCCATGGCGGACAACCGTCGCGGGCTGGTTAGGGCCTGCTCGACGGCGTCTGCCGAGGGCCGCCGCTCCGGGTCCATGTCCGTCATGGCCTCAAGGAGGCTGATAACGGGAGCGGGCAAGTCCTCGGGGACCTGGGGCCTGCGATGCAGCCGGGCCGCCGCGGTTTCCACCGGAGTGCCCGGATATTCGGCTTTACCCGTCAGGCATTCCAGCAGCACCAGGCCCAGAGAGTAGATGTCGCTGGCCGGGGTCAGGTGCAGGCCTTGGGCCTGCTCGGGGCTGAGGTACTGCGCGGTGCCCACCGTGAAGCCGGTGGCGGTGAGCCGGTTGTCCGACATGACCAGGGCGACGCCGAAGTCCGCCAATTTCACCGACTTCGCGTCGCCTGATTCGTCCGAGACCAGGATGTTCGCAGGTTTGATGTCGCGGTGGATCACTCCGTGCTCATGCACCTGTGCCAGGGCGCCGGCCAAGCGCGCACCAATGGCCGCCGTGTCTTCAACGCTGAGCGGAGCGTCGCTGAGCACTGCCCTCAGGTCGCGGCCTTCGGCGAGCTCCATGACGAGGTAGGCCCGTTCTTCATCATTGCGGGTGTCAACGCCGGCGTCGTAAGCCTGAACCAGTCCCGGGTGATCGAATGCGGCCAGGAGCCGCATCTCCGTCTGCTGACGGAGCTTGAACGACTCGTCGCCGGAGCCCGGGAGGAACAGCTTAAGGGCAACTTCCCTGCCAAGCCGAAGATCCTTGGCCCGGTACACCGTGGACATGGCTCCCCTGCCGAGCACGGATCCCAACTCGTAACGGTCATCAACGATGCCACCACTTGATTCGGCCGATTCGGTGCCGCGGGTATCCACGGTCTCGTCTCTCTTGCCCACCAATTGTCACGCCCTTCAGGCGTTCCCGTGCGCGATGGACCCTCAATGTCCATCACCTACCAGGTAACGCCGTCGATCAAACTTTCACGGTAGCCGCGCGGTCCGCTGTGTGGAGCGAATTCCTTGCGGCTCGAGCAACCCTGCATCTGAACAGCATCATCCGGTTCACCAGATTAGTCATCAGGATACTTACTACCTCGGCGAAGGGGCAACCCGGCACATGAATCCGTGTGGCGTACTGAACTGCGGAGCGCCGGGACTTCAGGGCAGAATGGGACGCATGACCCTCACGACTTTCGCCCTCGTACGCCATGGCCAAACCGACTGGAATGCCGAGCGCAGGCTTCAGGGCGCCACGGATATTCCGCTGAATGACGTGGGGCGACAGCAGGCCCGGGACGCCGTCAATGTGCTGTCCGCTTATGAGTGGGACACCATCGTCTCTTCGCCGCTGAGCCGCGCCGCCGAAACCGCGGACTTGATCGCAGAGGGGCTTGGACTGAACATTGCGCGCCGCGTACCGAAACTCATCGAACGCAGCTTTGGCCCCGCAGAGGGGCTTCAGGCCGGGCCGGAACTCGAAGCATTGCGGATCCCGGGAGGATTCCGCGGGGGCGAAAGCGATGACGATGCAGCAGCCCGCGGAATTGACGCACTGAACGATCTCGCCGAGGAATTCGCCGGGCAGCGCGTGTTGGTGGTCAGCCATGGGACATTGATCCGGCTGACCCTCAGCCGTGCCATCGGCCGGAAGCTGGACAGTGTCCACAACGCTGTCTTGAACCTGGCCCACCACCACGCCGTGGACGGCTGGCAGCTGGACTACTACAACGGCGAGCGCCTCGTCGAAGTGGTGGAAAGCTGATTTCCTCCGCGTTTAGACGAAATAGACCCCCAGGTTATTGACATAGGCCATGCAGGTTTTTATATGCTCGTGCCAGTCGAGAAGTTGGCCGTCCAAAGTCCAGTGCGCTGGAGGTCTCCTTGGCACCCCTTCTGGCCGATTCCCGTGCAGATAAGCATGCCGCTTCCCACGGGAGCCAAACCCCGCCTCTTGATGAGGTGCGGCCCGGCAGCGCCATCCGGACACTCACGGCCATCGTGACGTTGGCCGCCGATGGATGGTTCGAACTCAGCGTCCTTCAGATACCCGGACTGGTGGTGCACGCGAGCAGGCTCGACCGGGCACCGGAGGCCGTCCGCAAGGCTGCATGCCAATCAACCGGCAGGGCAGCCTGGGAGTTCGACGTCCACGTCCAATGGTGATGGCCGCAGGAGCCAGCAACCTGGGTGGTCACTGTATTTAATGGCAGGTATGCAGCTCTTCACCGTAGGCCACGGCACCACACCCCAAGCCGACTTCGTCGAGCTTCTGCGGTGGGCGGGGGTGGAGTCGCTTGTTGATGTTCGGATCGGGCCGGGCAGCCGGAAGCATCCGCACTTTGGCAAGGATTCGATGGAGGCCTGGCTCCCGGAGGCAGGCATCGCGTACCGCTGGGAGAAGGAACTGGGCGGCTTCCGCAGACTCCTCCCGGACTCTCCGGACACCTCGCTCCGCAACGATTCCTTCCGCGCTTACGCCGGCTACATGCGGACGCCGGAATTCGAGGCAGCCCTGAAGCAACTCCTGGCAGAAGCCGACCGGCAGCGTACCGCCATCATGTGCAGCGAAACAGTGTGGTGGCGCTGCCACCGGCGCCTCATCTCAGATCACTGCACCCTGCTGCACGGGGTTCACGTACGGCACCTCATGCCAGGGCCAAAGCTGGTGGATCACGCGGTCACGTCCGGCAGCCGGGTACTGGACGGACAGCTGAGGTACGACGCCCCCACTGGCTGAGAACGCGGGCTACTTGGCTGCGAGGCGGGTGCGCAGCTGTTCGGCGAAATCCTCGTATGCGGCGGCGATCTCTTCCAAGTCGACCGTGAGGGGGAAGTCAATGACTGGTTGCCGCTCGGCCAGCAGTTCGGCGGTCTCCTCAACTACGGCCTGCTGCTCGAAATCGCCCAGGCCCACCTCGGTGAGGAAGTCCGGATTTACCCGGACCACCGATTCGCCGGTCTGCCCCTCCGAGGCCCAGCGCACCAAGTACTCGTCCTCATTCACGCGTTCGAATTCGAATGTCTTCTCCATAAAGAGCAGCCTAACGGTCACAGCGCACGACGGCGGGGCTGCCGCCGTCGTGCGCTGTTGACCTTCGGCGAGGTCAGACTTCCGGGCGCCTCTCCACAATGGTCTCCGGGGCCGTGCGCCGTTCCACCACCGTGTGGCGTGTCCGGTTGGACATGATGATGGAAATGATGAGGCCCAGCACGCCTACCACCATCAGGATGTAGCCGATCAGCACCTGGTCCATGAAGGGAATCAGCCCCGGTGCCAGGGCGAAGGCCAGGATGGCTCCTATGGCGATCAATGCAATGGAAGAACCTATTCTCATGACGTGCTCCTTCCGCGTCCGGTCGGGCACAGGGGGTAATCCCGACCGTTGGATATAGTCAGAGTACTGATCAATTCCGCTGACGGCTAGGGTTTTGTGTCCTTCTTTGTCCCACGCAGAAACGCCGTGCCGGACCAGGCGAACGGTCCGCCGCACTCGCCCTGTTCCCGGCAAGCGGGTACGGTCAGGCTAAGTCCTGTCCCCGGGAAAGCAAGGAGCCGCCCTATGCCGAAGATCGAGGATTACGCACTGATCGGAGACCTCCATACGGCCGCCTTGGTGGGCCGCAACGGCTCCATCGATTGGATGTGCCTGCCCCGGTTCGACTCGCCGGCCTGCTTCGCCGCTCTGCTGGCGGATAGTGACGCCGGCCGGTGGCTCCTGGCCCCCGCCAACCCGGCCCCAGGCAGTGACGGCAACTGCACGCGCCGCCGGTACCGCGAAGACACGCTGATCCTGGAAACGGAATGGGATGTGGACGGCGGCAGCGTCCGGGTCACGGACTTCATGCCGGTGCGCGACGACGCCGTGGACCTGGTCCGGATTGTCGAGGGCCTCAGCGGCGAAGTGGCCATGACCATGGAACTCGTGCTCCGCTTCGACTACGGACGCGTGGTGCCGTGGGTGCGGAGGCATGGCCAGGGAATCAGCGCCGTAGCGGGTCCGGATTCGGCCTACCTCACCACGCATGCCCCGCTTCGAGGCCACGACAAGCGAACCGTCAGCGAGTTCACCGTCCGGGCCGGGGAACGGATTCCTTTTGTGCTGCGGTGGGCGCCAAGCCACGAACCCGAGCCCCGCCGGATCAATCCCTCCCGGGCCCTGGACACCACCTGTTCGTTCTGGCGCGACTGGATCGACCGGAGCGAGATCACGGGCAAATACAAGGAACCAGTGGAGCGCTCGCTGATTACCTTGAAAGCACTCACTTATGCACCGACGGGCGGGATCGTGGCCGCTGCAACCACGTCCCTTCCCGAACAGCTGGGCGGCTCCCGGAACTGGGACTACCGCTACTGCTGGCTGCGCGACGCTTCCCTGACGTTGCAGTCACTGCTGGCCGCCGGGTACACGGAAGAAGCGGCAGCATGGCGGGACTGGCTGCTCCGCGCGGTGGCCGGGGACCCGGCCGACCTCCAGATTGTCTACGGGCTCGACGGCGCCAGGCGGCTTCCCGAATTCGACCTGCCTTGGCTGCCCGGTTACGAAGGTTCAGCCCCCGTTCGCATCGGCAATGCCGCGGCACCGCAGCTGCAGCTGGACGTCTGGGGCGAGGTCCTGGATGGCCTGGCCCTCACCAGGGCAGCCTCCCCGGCGGGATCGGGGGACAGCTCCTGGGATATCCAGATCGCTTTGATGGAATTCCTCGAAGGAGCCTGGGACCAGCCGGATAACGGGTTATGGGAGATGCGGGGCCCGCGCCGCCACTTCACGCATTCGAAGGTCATGGCATGGGTGGCCGCCGACCGCATGGTCAAGGGCGTCAGGAAGTCCGGGCTGCCCGGACCCGCTGACCGCTGGGCTGCGCTCAGGTCCACCATCCACAAGGAAGTCATGACCGATGGCTTCAATCAGGAGCTGAACACGTTCGTGCAGTCTTACGGCAGCACGGAACTGGACGCGAGCCTGCTTCTCATTCCCCGCGTGGGGTTCCTGCCGCACAACCACCCCCGGGTTGCGGGCACTGTGAAGGCGATCCAGGAACGGCTCACCGAGGACGGCCTGGTGCTGCGCTACAGGACAGAATCCGGGCACGACGGCTTGGAGGGCCACGAAGGAGTATTCCTGGCGTGCTCGTTCTGGATGGTGGATGCCTTGCTGGGCATCGATCGGAAGGACGAGGCAACGCAGATGTTCGAACGGCTCCTGGATTTGCGGAACGACGTCGGACTGCTGAGCGAAGAATGGGACCCGCGGAACCAGCGGCACTTGGGAAACACCCCGCAAGCGTTCAGCCACTTTCCACTCATCCACTCTGCGCTGCAACTACACCATGGCCAGGCCCACGACAGCGACACTCCGTTCACGGAACGGAAGCACGGCAAGCAGGAGTCAATGCCCAAGAACCCCGAACCGTCCAAGGGAAAGAAATAGCTCCTCACTGATGGCGCAGCGTCAGCTCTCGGTCTTCTGCTCGTCAGGATCCGGGAGTTCGGCCTTGTGCCTGGCCTCCTCAAGGTGCTGATCCAGCTTCCGCTCCGCATCACGCCGGCGCTGGCCGACGGCCCGCATCTGCTGGGTGGTGGGCGAACCGACGTCGTCACCAGTACCGTAGCCGCGTTCCTCCGAAGGCGCGGCGGGGCGGGACTTCTCCTGGTCATCCATAGGGACATCGTCCCACTGTCAGCCCCGCAGCGACACCACGGGTACCGGGCCTAGCGGACTTCCGGCCACCCCGTGTAGGACTCGGCGAGGTATGCCTTTCCGTGTTCGGAGGAGACCACCGAGCGGAGTTCACCAAGCTGGCGGGCACGATCAAAGTCGTCGGCGCCAGGGACGGTGTGCAGCATCGAGGTCATCCAGTAGGAGAAGTGCTGGGCCTTCCAAACCCTGTCCAGCGCTCGGTCGCTGTAGGAATCCAGCAGGGCCGAAGAACCCTTCGAGTAGAAGGAATCGAGGCCTTCAAAGAGCACCTTGACGTCGTTGATGGCCAGGTTGAGGCCCTTGGCACCGGTCGGCGGAACGGTGTGCGCGGCATCGCCGGCCAGGAACAGGTTGCCGTAGCGCATGGGGGTGTGCACGAAGCTGCGGAAAGGCAGGACCATCTTGTCCAGGACAGGGCCTTCCTTGAGCTCAAAGCCGTTGCCGTTGACGCGCTTGCGGAATTCGGACCAGATGCGTTCGTCGTCCCAGTCGGCCACGTTTTCTTTGGGGTCGCACTGGAAGTACATGCGCTGGACGGCTTCCGTGCGCTGCGAGATGAGCGCGAATCCGTGCTCCGAGTTGGCATAGATAAGCTCGTCCGAGCTGCGCGGGGCTTCGGCAAGAATTCCGAACCACGCAAAAGGGTACTCGTGGAAGAACCATTTGCGGTTGGCCTCCGGGATCTGGAAGCGGCAGTGGCTGCGCGAGCCGTCGGCACCCACCAGGAAGTCAGCCTGGATTTCGAACTCCTGGCCATCCGAATCGGTGAACCAGACTTTCGGTTTGCCCTCGAGGTCGGACACGGAGGTGTCCGTGACGCTGTACCGGACGTCGCCGCCGTCGGCCTCACGGCGGGCAGCGAGGTCCATGAAGACGTCGGTCTGCGGGTAGAGCCACACCGACTCCCCAACGAGCTCCTTGAAGTTGATCCGGTGGCTTTCGCCGTTGAGGCGCAGCTCAATGCCGTCGTGGCGGTCACCCTCGCGCAGCACCCGATCCGACACTCCGGAGTCAACCAACAGGTTGACGGTTCCGTGCTCCAGGATTCCGGCGCGTACCGTTTCCTCGATGTCCTTGCGGCTGCGGATCTCCACCACTACCGATTCGATGCCCTGCTTCGCCAGCAGGTGGGAGAGCATGAGCCCTGCGGGTCCGGCGCCCATGATGGCGACTTGGGTGGTGATGGTGGTGCGTGCCATGATTTCCTCGCTCCGTTGCGGTCCCGGCGGTCCCGGGTGAGTCTCACCTCAGTGTGGACCGGCGCGCGTGACAGGCGTTACACGGATTCCGTTGAACGGAATCTAGTTACTCGTCGAGACGCCGGCTGATGCCCCGCGCCGCCGTCTGGAGCGCCGGTACCAGCGCTTGGAGGCGCACCTCCGCAAGGGGCACCACAACGCCCAAAGCAGCGACGGCCCGGCGCTTGCCGTTCATCACGGGGACCGCGATGCCCCACGTGTCCGGATCAACGACGCCCGCGAGTTGGGCATAACCTTGCCTGGCGCTTTCCGCCAGAAGGTGACGCACGACGTCGGAAGTCACCTTTCCGGAGGGGTCCTCGAAGTGGCGGAGGTACTCCGCCTGCAGTTCGCGGGGCTGGTGGGCCATCAAAGCGAGGCCCGCCGAGGAAATATGGACCGGCATGCGGCCGGCGACCTGCGCCCTGTTCGTTACCGAGCCACGCCTGGACAGGCGCTCAACAAAGAGTGCCTCCCACCCTTCCAGCACAGCCAGGTTCACGTTCTGGTTCAGGACCTGCTGAATGTCCTCCATGAAAGGCATCGCCGCCTGACGCAGCGCGAGGGTCGGCGAATTGCGGTTCACCAGCTCCCACAGCCTCAACCCCAAGCGGACTGTTCCGCCGGGGCCCAGGTCCAACAGGCCATGATCGGACAGTTGCCGGACCAGCCGGTGCGCCGTTGACAGAGGCAAGGAAGCCCGCTCCGCCACCTCCGCCAGCTGGAGCGTCGTGACTCCTTCAGGGAAGGCAGCGATGACCCGGACCACGCGGTCCACCACCGAATCGCCCGACGCCGAGTTGGCCATTTTCCTCCCAAGGTCAGCGGCATCCGCCATGGCTGCCTTCCATTCAATGGTAAAACGTGCGTCACGTAACAGCTCCCGGTGATACAAATCTCATAACCAACCGATCATTCTGACGGTCGGGATCCGACCCATCATGTACCGAGGACGCTATGCCGACGATGACATCTGCCCGCCGCTCACAATGGCCTGTGTGGCTCTGTTGGCTCGCCATGGTCCTGGACGGATTCGACCTCGTGGTCCTGGGCACGGTCATTCCCACGCTCATCAAGACCGGCGAGCTTGGCTTCGACGCAGTTGGCGCCACGTTCGCAGCCACCATCTCCCTGGTCGGCGTGGGTTTGGGTGCGCTCTTCATTGCCCCGCTCTCGGACAAGTTCGGGCGCCGCAAACTACTGATCGCTTGCGTGGCAGGTTTCTCCCTCTTCACCTTGGCCGTCGCGTTCGCCCCCAACGTGGCCGTGTTCTCCGTCCTTCGCCTCCTGGCAGGGCTGGGCCTGGGAGCCTGCCTCCCCGCAGCCTTGGCCTACATGAACGACTACGCCCCGGCGGGGTCAGCGGGCAAGTCCACCACGCGCACCATGACCGGCTACCACGTGGGCGCCGTGGCCACTGCCTTGCTGGCCATCCTCATCATTCCCAACTGGCGCCTCATGTTCATCATTGGCGGTGCGGCCGGCCTGGTACTGCTGCCGTTCCTGTGGGCCAAGCTGCCCGAATCCCTCCCCCAAGCAGCCCCCGCTCCGTCCGCTGACGCTGCCAAGGCCCCTGCCGCCGTCGGGCGTTCAACCGAAGAGCCCAAGACCGGCTTCCGCGACCTTCTGCGCAAGCCCTACCCCGTGGTCGCCGTGGGAATCGGGATCGCGTCGTTCATGGGACTGCTGCTGGTTTACGGCCTCAACACATGGCTGCCGCAGCTGATGGCCGCAGCCGGCTATCCGGTCAGCACCGGCCTGACGCTGCTGCTTGTGCTGAACCTTGGGGCCGTTGCCGGGCTGTTCCTGGCAGGTGTCCTGGCTGACAAGCATGGGACAAAGCGGATCGTGCTGCTGTGGTTCGGCTTGTCCGGTGTTCTGCTGGCCATCCTGAGCGTCAAGATCCAGAACGAATTCCTGCTCAATGCAGCCGTGTTCGTTACCGGCGTGTTCGTCTTCAGTTCGCAGGTACTGGTCTATGCGTGGGTGAGCCAGCTGTTCCCGGCCCACCTCCGCGGCACAGGCCTCGGGTTTGCTGCGGGCGTTGGCCGCCTGGGCGCCATTGTTGGCCCGGCCGTGACCGGCACCTTGGTAGCCGCCAATATCGCCTATCCAGCCGGATTCTACGTGTTCGCCGCGGCGGGCCTCCTTGCCCTCGTAGCACTGCTTGTTGTCCCCACGCACATCCACGTGGACAAGAAAGCCGTGCCGGCGGGAGAACGGTAGCCGCCGGCACGGAGACTTACAGGCCCCGCGAACCTGAATCCCAGAGGGTTCGCGGGGCCTGTGCTTTATGGACCGCCGCGGCGGAGCAACGCTTCGGCAGCTCTGTCCAGCAGGTGCGGGCGTGCGGCATAGCACTGATCGGTCACCCGCCGGAGGGCTGGAAGGGCTTGGATGGCGTCGCTCAGGCGGTCTTTGCGGATCATCTTTTCCATGGCCGTGCAATGGCGTTCGGTGACGCGGGCGCCCACCATCGACGAGGAAATCTTCAGACTCAGGACCGCTTCGAGGCTGGGCTCAGCCTCGGCTGCGGCCAGTCCCACGTCGATCCGTCCCATCCGCGTTGGCAGCATGGACAGGTAGGTGGAGAGGAAGCGCAGCACGTGAGCAGCGTCTCCCAGTTCTTCAGCCAGCGACCGCAGCGTGCCCATGTGAAGGTGCGCCGGGCCGGATTCAAGCGTTCCAGAGGGAAGTTGCAATGCCGCTGCGGGCTGCATCACAGCGGCATTCAGGGGCGGGTGGGAACCGTTGCCATCGGGGGCGGGTCCACTCATGCTGTTGCTCATGGTCCCGACCCTCCTTCCGTGGCTTCGACGACCGCCTCTTTATGAGTGTGGGACAGGCTGCTCAGGCTTTCCTGAGGAATTGCTCAAGTCTGGCTCAGGAAATCCCGTCCCTCCCCTCACCCACCCCCGCCCCGGCACCCAACCAGGTCGCATTTGTGCGCGTTTTCAGCACTGAAAACGCGCACAAATGCGACCTAGTTGGGCCGGCGGGCGGGGCATCTGGACGGAACATAAGCATGCTGATAATCCTGTAGGTATGGAACAGCCAAACAGTGGGGATGCTGCGGCACCCATGACGGACCGGATCAAGGACATCTGGGGTGCCAGGACTCCCTATGAGAGGGACGGGCAATGGCCCACCCGGGTGGACTACGCCCTGATGGAAGGCGTCGAAGGAGGGGACGTGGACCGTTGGGTCCAGTCCGCGTGCGTCCTGTGCAGCAACGGCTGCGGTTGCGATATTGCCGTCAAGGACGGCGTCATGGTGGGCATCCGCGGCCGGGAAGCGGACGTGATCAACAAGGGCAGGCTGGGGCCGAAGGGACTCTTCGCGAGCTGGCAGGGCGTGGCAAACAAGGACCGCCTGACCAAACCGCTGATCCGCGAAAACGGCCGCCTGGTGGAAACGGACTGGGACACCGCCATGAACCGGATCGTCGAGCGCAGCACGCAACTGCTGAAGGACAAGGGACCGCTCAGCCATGGCTTTTATACCAGTGGCCAGCTCTTCCTCGAGGAGTACTACGCGCTGGGAGTGATCGGGAAGGCCGGTGTGGGCACCCCGCACATGGACGGCAACACCCGGCTCTGCACCGCCACTGCAGCTTCGGCCCTCAAGGAGACCTTCGGCGCGGATGGCCAGCCCGGCGCGTACGAGGACATCGACAGCTGCGACGCGATCTTCCTCTACGGCCACAACATGCCGGAAACCCAAACCGTCCTGTGGGCACGCATCCTGGACCGCCTCTCAGGGCCCAACCCGCCCAGACTGGTGTGTGTAGACCCCCGGAATACGGACGTCGCACGCCACGCAGAGGTACACCTCGCGGTCCGGCCGGGAACCAACCTCGCGTTGATGCACGCTCTCATCCGCGAAGTACTCCATAACAATTGGCACGACCCTTCCTACATCGAAGAGCACACCATGGGCTTCGAGGACCTGAAGGCCACGGTGGAGGAATGGACCCCCGAGGCGGCCGCCGCAGTGTGCGGGGTCAGCGCCCACGACATCCGCAAGGCCGCCCGCATCTTCGGGACCTCTGAACGCGTTCTTTCCACGGTGTTGCAGGGGTTCTACCAGTCCAACCAGGCCACGGCGTCGTCCTGCCAGGTCAACAACCTCCATTTGCTGCGTGGCATGCTGGGCCGCCCGGGAGCCGGGCTGTTGCAGATGAACGGCCAGCCCACCGCGCAGAACAACAGGGAATGCGGGGCCGACGGCGACCTTCCGGGCTTCCGTAACTGGCACAACCCGGACCACATCAACGAACTCGCTGCCCTCTGGAACGTGGACCCGGCGATCATTCCCCACTGGGCGCCGCCGACCCACGCCATGCAGATCTTCCGCTACGCCGAACAGGGTTCCATCAACTTCCTGTGGGTCTCGGCCACGAACCCGGCGGTGTCGCTGCCCGAATTGCAGCGGATCCGTAAGATCCTGGCCAAGCCCGAACTGTTCGTGGTGGTCCAGGACCTGTACCTGACCGAGACGGCGGAAGTTGCCGACGTCGTACTTCCCGCAGCCGCCTGGGGCGAAAAGACCGGCACCTTCACCAACGCTTCCCGGGTGGTGCACCTTTCGGACAAAGCGGTGGACCCACCGGGCGAAGCGCGCAGCGATCTGGACATTTTCCTCGATTACTCACGTCGGATGGGCTTCACCAACCTCGACGGTCAGCCCCTCCTGACGTGGACCGGCCCCGAGGACGCTTTCGAGGCTTGGAAGGAATGCTCGCGGGGCCGCCCGTGCGACTACACGGGATTGAGCTATGACAAGCTGCGGGGCGGGAGCGGCATCCCTTGGCCCTGCACCGAAGAGCGTCCGGAGGGAACGCAGCGCCTTTACGCTGACGGGCAGTTCCCCTCCAATGCAGAGTATTGCGAGAACTTCGGGCACCATCTTCTGACCGGAGCCGAGGTGGAGCCCGAAGCGTACAAAGCAAAGCAGCCCGAGGGCCGCGCCTGGCTCAAGACCACCATGTTCCATCCCCCGCATGAAGAGCCGGACGATGACTATCCGCTGCTGTACTCGACCGGCCGCACCGCGTACCACTTCCACACGCGGACCAAGACGGCCCGGTCCAAGGCCCTGAATTCGGCGGCCCCGCGGATGTGGGTGGAGCTCTCCGTGGATGACGCTGCCAGGTTTGGCATTTCCGAGGGCGACGTCGTCCGGGTCACCTCGCGCCGCGGCGTGGTGGAGGCACCCGCGCGTGTCAGCGGTATCCGGCCCGGGACTGTCTTTGCCCCGTTCCACTACGGCTACTGGGACGATCCCCGGGCCGACGGCAACCGGCCCGATGACGATACGTTCCGCTCGGCCGCCAACGAGCTAACCCTCACGGAGTGGGACCCGATCTCCAAGCAGCCGGTTTTCAAGAACGCGGCGGTAAGAGTCGAGAAGATCCGCGACGGCGCCGGGATGGCCCCCGCGCCCACAACCACAGCGTCACGGCCGGCAGGAGGAGAACAGTGAACCTCAACATCTATCTGGGACTGCTGCACAAGGGTGAGCAAACGCTGGCGGATTCGTTCCGGCAGGTGGCCGAGGGCCACGGGGCCGAACCGGATGTCCATTTCCTCTGCCAGACCCTGGCAAAACAATGCGACCATCACGAGTAATTGCTGGCACCCTTGGCCGAACGGTACGGCGAGGACGGCTCGGACGACGAACCCGAACGCCTCCATGCTGACGGCTTGTCAGAGACCAGGGGCGGGCCGGTGGGGCTGCTCCGCGACCTGCAGGACCTGTATCTGTTGGCCACCTTGGTGGATGCAACGTGGACGGTGGTTGAGCAGGCGGGTTCTGCGCTCCGGGACAAGGAACTGCTGAGCGCGGTTGAAAAATGCCAAGCGGAGACGCAGCAACAGATCAGTTGGCTGAAGACGCGGATGAAACAGGCCGCGCCGCAGGCATTGCTGGTGGCTGAGTAAGGCCTTCCGCTCCTAAACACCGTCAGTGCGGCAGCAGCCCCAGAACCGGCAACGCAACCGCCGTCGATATTGCCATGGCGGCGGTGTTGGCAATGACGGGGTGGTAACCGGGAGGCAGTCGCGTGGTGATGCCGCGCGCAACGGGCGGCGCCACTAAGGCTCCCAGCAGCGCCCCGCCGATGATGGATGTCCATGATCCGTTGAAGGCCAGTACTGCCGCCGGGGCGACGGACACCACGGACGCGTACGTAGCTGCCCAACCGCCGTCGCGGAACCACTCCCGCCACAGCACTACTCCGAACGCGGATGTCAGCGCCTGCGCAAAGAGGATCCCGGGAAGCAGGTTCGAGCCGTAGGAGGGCAGGCCCGGGTTCAAGGCGAACGCTGCGCCCACACCCAGGATCACGCCTGCACTGGCGAGTTCGTTGGCAAAGAAGTGCGTTTCCGTGAAGTCTTTCAGGACGCGCCGTGCGGCCCAGAAGGTGTCGCTCTTCCAGGAGGGGCCCGACGCCGGATTGCCGGTTTGCGTCGTCGTCTTGCGCCGCTCAACGGCTCGCGGAGCCAGCCACGGAAGCTTCCGCGCGACGGCGAACGACACCGCAGAACCCACAGCCATCGCCAGGACGTTGGCCACCAATGCCGGAAGCCCCAGCGGGGCCGAGACTGTGGGGATCAGCAAGAGGGCAAGCGGGGTTGTGGTGGCCGCCCCAAGCACCGCTCCGGTCAGGCACGACCGCCAGCCGCCCCCGTACACCAGGACCATGGCGGGTGCGACGCAAACGAAAGGAACAAACGTCGGCTGCCATCCGCCGTCGAGCATCCACCCGAAGGCTGCGTTGGACAAGGCGAGACTCAGCGCAGCAGATGCGAAGACCCAGGGCCATAGGCCCGTTCCGTAGCTCAACTCCCCTGCCCAGCGTTTCCGACGGCGGCCCGCCCACCATGCAATGACGGCGCCGGTCAGAAGACCTGCTGCGGCCAGATCGGACTTGAAGAACAGTGGCTCGGTCATGTCCCCGAGGAACCAGCGCACGGCATCCAGAGGGGAACCGTCGACGCTGCCGCACCACCCTTCGAAAACCGGGCCGATGCGGGGCGAAACCTCCGATAGCACGTGAAGGAGGGCGGCAAAGACGCCTACCGCAGCGGCCATGCCGAGGGCTCCGAGAGCGGTGCCGGCCGCAGAAAGTTCGCTCCGCTGTTTCCGAATGGGAGGCGTAGCGGCGGTGGCTGCTGAAGAGAAGGTCATGGCTGCCCTTGGAGTCTTGAAGGTGCTTTTCAGAAGCAGCGTAAACCGGGTGGGCGGGGCGTGATCTTGCGCGCGGATTGTGACCGGTGACTGAGACCTTCCCGGAAGACCCCGGGCATGCAAAAGGCCCCGCCCCGTCTGCGAAAACAGACGGCGCGGGACCTTCAGGCTCAGGACGCTAGGCCCGCTTGCGGGTGAGCAGTCCCCAGATGATGAGGACGATCAGTGCACCGCCGATAGCGAGCAACCACGTGGAAAGCGACCAGAACTCGTTGATGCCCACGTTGAACAGGACGCTGCCGATCCATCCACCGAGGACGGCACCAACGATTCCGAGCAGGAGAGTCGCAAGAATGCCGCCGCCCTGCTTGCCAGGCTTGATGGCCTTGGCGATGGCACCGGCGATCAGGCCCAGAATGATCCATCCAAAGATTCCCATTTTTCTTCTTTCTCTAGTGCTTTGGTCCTTCCCGGCGTCCACGTGCGCGCCTGGGAGGACCTTGGTTTAGCCCTGCCAGCGGAGCCGCCGGAACATGCCGGCGACTTGCTTTGCAGACGGCCTACCGGCCGGATCGGGGTCTGTCATGGCATGCAATGCCATGGACCAGCGCCGCCGCACCGTACCGGGAACTCGGGGTTCGCTCAGAGTCCTGGCAACCATGGACTCCAGCGGGGGGCCCGGGAATGCCTTGGTGCCCGTGAGGCACTCAAGGGTCACCAATCCCAGGGAATAGATGTCACTTGCAGCGGTGGGAACTTCTCCGCACACCGCTTCGGGACTCATGTAGTGGGGCGTCCCGGAGGACGAACTCCTTGCCGTGTGTGCCGGACTGATCGCGACACCGAAATCAGTCAGCATGGCGGGACCAGTTCCAGCGTGACCCGGGACCATGATGTTGCCGGGCTTGACGTCGTTGTGCACAATCCCGCGTCGGTGCAGGTATGCCAGGGCGTTTGCAATATCGGTCATCCAAGCAGCTGTCGTGCCGGAGCCTGCGGGTGCTTCCCGGAGGACGGCGCGCAGGTCCTGCCCGTTCACCAAGTCCATCACCACATAGTGGTGGGGCTCGCCGTCGGCTATGAGGCTGCCCGAGTCCCGGAGACGCACAATGTTCTTGTTCCGCAACCGCTTGTGGATTTCGAGTTCGCGTTCGAAAGCTCCACCACGGACCCGGCCCGTTTCGCGGAAGACCTTCACGGCCACCACCGAACCTGCACGGGCGTCCAAAGCCTCGTAGACGTGGGCCTCGGAGCCACCTCCGAGCCATCGTCCCAGGCTGTACCGGCCACCCAGCAAGCTGTCATGACCGCTTGCCACCGGCACATTCGAGCCCATCGCTTCGTGATGCAGGCTCGACGGCAGGGTGCCCGATCCCAGAGGACCGGCTGCAGGAATGATGGCTGTCATTTGGAGACACCGTTCACGGGATCCGTGGCCTCAATGTCCATCCGGAACCCGCTTTCGCAGGACATTTCGTTTGCGGGAGCTTCCTCCCTTGCAACGACTGTCATGTCATCTCCCACAATCTCGAATAAGTATCTTGGATATCTAGTTATATGTGTACTTACTACTTAAGTCCAGCCGGGTGGTCAATGTTGCTCAATCCCATCGATCGCTTCCCGCATTCGCTTCAGGAAGTCGACCACCACCACGGCCTCGCCACGACTGAGGGACGCCGCGACGTCCATCATTCGCCGGTGCATGCCGCTGAGAGTCTTGCGAACCTCCTCGTCAGAGTCCGACGTCGGCCTCAGTACCAAGGCGCGACGATCGGTAGGGTGCGGCTCGCGCACGACGTGACCCGACTTCACCATGCGGTCCACCAGGCTGGTCATGGAGGCAGAGGTGATCCCCAGCCGCGTGGCGAGTTCCTTGGGTCCGACCATCCTGCCCGCGCGCTCGTATTCCAGGAGGTAGCGCAAAGCCAGAAGATCCGTTTCACCCATGCCCATGGAGGAGCGGGTTCGCCGACGCATGGCGGCCTCGGCTGATCGATAATCCCGCAGGGCATTCAGGACTTCGACGGCAACAGTTTGATTGCCGTACCAATATCCTTCCTTCACGACATCCGCAGTCATGGACCATTCCTTCGTTAGACGAGTAGCTTGGCTGTCTAAGTACTATGGTACTACTAAGGAAACTTATGAAATGACGAGCATGCAGGTTCGGGTCGGTGCGCCCAGCAGACCTCAGGGGTGCTGCCGATCTGGTGGCGCTACGAGCGCAGCCGCCGCCAGGCTGCCGGGGCCACCACGACGGCTACGCCAATGACGGCGCCGATCACTGTCTCCACGATCCGGTCCCGTAGCAGCAGGCCCGGGTCCACCGGGGCAGCCAAGAGGGTGGCGATCAATGCCAACGGCGTAACGAAGACCTGCGCCACAAAATACTGCCGCGCGATGAAAAGTTCGGCGCCGAACTGGCATGCCGCGATCACCAGGACCATCCCCCACGGCGCCGGATTCAGCCAGAGGATGGCGGCCATCAGCAGCAGGCCGATCACTGTGCCGGCGACTCTTTGGAAACCCCGGCTGATCCTGTGGCGCGTCGAGTGCCCCACCAAAGGAACGACGGCCGCAACCATCGCCCAGTAACTGTGGCCAAAACCGAGCCTCTCCCCTACCAACGTGGCAATGGTTCCGGCGAGTCCCGCGGCCACCAGGTAGCCGCCGCCTTCGAGCCAGATCGCGCGGCGTTCCAGAGCGGTGTGACGGATGCGGGGCGGCCGCTTCCATGGAGTTCGATGGCTCTTGAGGATGCGGGATGACATGCCGATCAGCAGGCTAAGGAGCGTGGTAAGCATGGCCACAAGCATCGCTTCCCACAGCGGCGGCTGCGCGAGGATGGAGGCAATCGCGGCGAAGGCGAAGATGTGAAAGAGAGAGCCGCCGGGGCGAAGCCGCCAAGCTGCCACCACAACGGAGCAGAGGCCGGCAACCAAGGTGGTCGCAGCCGTCAGGAGCCACGAATACGCGGTTCCATCGACCCCCAGAGTCTGCGCGACCCGGGCCGTCAGGGTGGCGAAAAGGATGACCAAAAGCATGAAGCTTCCGGCCCGGAGTTGGCTACGGAAGCGCACGCTATGCGGCTCATTGCGCCCATAGATGCCCGTGAACGCACCGAACGACGCGAACACGGCCAAGTCCAGCCGCCCCAGCAGCGTCAACGTAATGAGGGGGACGAACACGCCTACAGCGCAACGGATGGCCGGGTGATGGTCCTTGTTCGACGGGCCCATCGTGAACATTTCCGCTACAGCCTTCAAAGAGCGGCTCGCCTTTCGTCGCAGGATCAAACGTACGACGGCGGCACTGGCGTCCGCTTCCTAGGTTACGCCCGGGCGGTTGGTCACCTTGCGTTAGGCAGGCGGATAGTGGGCGTAGTCACGGACGTTGCGCTTGGACGAACCTCACCGGTCCCGGAAACCATAGAGGGTGCCGGGATTGAGAAACTGACGCCCCCACAGGAGACGCCTGTCGGCGCTGGTGAGCCTTCCGAAGTCCGCAGCCTCTGCCCAGTGCTCACGAATGGCGTCTTCGATTCGGGCAACGATACTGCTTGCTTGGTCCTTGGTCAGGTCATAGAGGCTGCGGGCGGCGATCAGGTCAGATAGGTTGTTCCGCTTTGTCCCATTCCTGTCATAGGGCTGGTGCCAGCGATACGGCGCTGGGTCGCTCCAAGTACCGCCGACCGTAGTCGAAGAAAAACTGGCCAGGCGCACCCTCTCGAAAACGGCCGGCGGGCACCGGCGTGTCCGCTTTGGGTAGCCATACCCACACGTAGATGTCAGAAGTCGAGGCCATCGTCGTTGTCCCTTCGCTTCTTGTCGACACGTGCGGGAAGCAACGCGAGCCGTTCTTCGCCTCGTCGGCGGAGCGCAATGAGTTGGCTTGGGTCGTCGACCCCGAAGAGTGGCACGCCAACGATCGATGCAACGTTGAATACGTTGCCGATGCTGCTCGCAGCGTTTCCGCGCTCGATGGCCGCTAGAGTTTTCCGCGTAATGCCTGCTGTGCCAGCGAGGTGTTCGGCCGTCATCCCTCGTGCAGCGCGTGCCATCCGAATTTGCTGCCCTAGCACGACAATAGCATCCTCGGCCGCGCGGGTAAGGCCTAGCTCTCGACGTCCCATGGGTAATAGTTTACCCATAACGCCCGGTTATGCGTAAACTATTACCCATTTACTGCTTCCGGCTAGGCGTGGGCGGGAGCCAAGCTTAGCAACACACCCTAGAAACGGGACGTCGCCCAAGTGGCTGAACCTGATACCAGTGGATTACCGGCCTCATCCGTCAGGCCCTGCGCTGGGGCAAAGTTCGCCACACCAGCCGTTTGGCTGCCATTCTTTGGACTTCCAGTGACCGTCGCCCCCAGAGTGACACTGAGCTTCTTCGTAGCCGGATTCCACTCCAGGCTCGAGCCGCTGTAACTGAGAGTGCCCGACTGGTAGTAGGTACCGCCCAGGGCCACCTTGCCGAAGCGTAGTGTGGGGCATGCGGCACCGGAGACCGTGAGTTCATTGTCGGGAGAGACATTGACCGTAAGACCGCTCAAGGTCTTTGAGTTTTCGCTCTCCGTCCACGAACCGCAGATGCTGGCTCCGCTCAACGGTTCCGAGAAGGTAATCACCACGGAATCGTTCGACTCAATCTTGCCGGTTCCGCTGGGACCCCCACCGTTGACCAGTTGAACGTCCTTCACTGTAGGAGCCACAACGTCCTTGAATGACGTGGCAGCAGCCGCCGGACCAGTGTTGCCTGCAGCATCCGTAGCTTGAGCGGAGAAGCTGAGGGTCCCGTCGGCGAAAGCACTCAGATCCAAGACCACAGTTGCAGGAGTGCCGGTAGCACCCGTTATGGTCCGGGTCATGGGTGATGCGCCTGTTCCGGTGACGGTCAGCGTCACCGAAGATCCCGGTTCTGCGGAAACATCCACAGGCACCTTGTTCGCTGTTTCTTTATTGACGTATGCAGGAACCGTCAACAACGGCGCATCAGGGGCAGTTGTATCCACGAGGTTCCCCGCGCTTCGCGCACTCTCCTGCCCCTGCCACAGGGCAAGCATGGGCGTGACGGTGTAGTACCAAGTCCCTGCGGGAACATTGGCCTCCACGCATGCCAAGGACGTGACAGGCCCGGCGCACGCACCTGTGGCAGGCACACGGGTTCCGCCGCTCGCAGCGCCGTAGCGCGCAATGCTGTAGCCGGTCACGGACCTGCCTGCCGCCGTCGTACTGGCCGCCCAGGTGACCGACACGTTGGTGCCGGTCACGCTGGTGGACGGCTTTGAGCCCTGCGCCAGCGCGTCGGATTTGGCCGCAGCGCCGTTGCTGCTGACCGAGCTCCAGAATGCGCTTGCCGCAGGGCCGCTCCAGGAAACCAAAAGAATGCCCAACGCCACCACGAAAAGGCGGTTCCAGCCGCCCATGCTGACTCGGTCGGAACGACGATGCCGGTTCACTTCCGCACCTCCAGCGTGACGGGGATGGTGAATTGCGCGCCTTGGCAGGCGGAGGGTGATGCCGTGCTCATGCTTGCAGCGCCGGGCAGGGTGAGAAGCACGGAAGTGTTCGCAGCGATTGCCGTGGACGTCATTTGGGCCGGCGTGAACGTCACACCTGTTGGGGCGCAGCCCGGGTGTGCGCCGTCGGCGGCTATGGGCCCGTTGGCGGTCACGCTGTGGATAGCGACGCCGTGCGGGTTCGGGTTGGTGATGCGGAGGACGACGTCGGCCGATCCGCCCGGCACGAGGCTGGTTTGCAGGGTATCGCCCGGGACGAGTGCGTCCACCGTGACGGTCTGCATGGTGCCGTTGGTCGCCGATCCACTGCCCAAACCGGCCGCGGTCCAGTAGGCGTACGCCGAGCCGACGCCGCCCAGGAGGCAGAGGGCCGTGGTGGCGGCTGCCGTGCGGGCGAGCCTGCCTGGACGGGCTGGTTTGCCCTGGCGAATCCGGTGTATGCGGGAGATGTTCATGTCAGTTTCCCTGCCCCATCCCCGAGTACGTGAAGTGGAGGGTGGCGCCTTTGCAACCGTCCTGAAGCAGCTGGGTGTCCAGCATCCTGATGTGCGGCCACTTGCTTTGGGCTATGCCCAACCCGGACAGGCTGCTGGAGCCGGCCGGGGCCGTGAACGGATAGGTGCCGCTGAACTGGGTCAGCGCGTAATCCGCCGTGGTGCACGGCAGGTTCGCCGCCACAGCCTGCGGGGTACGGACCACCTGGCTGATCGCGACCGACAAATTGGTCACAGCGATGCTCTTGCCGATGGGGTTGGAAATCTGCAGCTCTATTGGCTGGGAAGTCCCCGGAGCCAGGAAACCGTTGACGGTGCCTGTCACCCCGAAGTTCCGCTTGACCTCCTGAACGTTCAACTGCGCCGACGCCGTGGATTGCATACCTCCGCCGGTCCCGGTGATGGTGAAGTCGGTCTTGCCTGCCGGAGTGCTGGGTGCGGTGGTTACGGTCAACGTCGCCTGGGCGGTGCTGCCGGACGTGAGGTTGACCGACGACGGCGACCACGCGGCTGTTGCTCCTGCCGGCAAGCCCACGACGCCGAACGTCACCGGACCAGCGAAGCCTCCCTTGGAGGCGGCGGACGCCGTGTAGGTGACAGCCAGCCCTTGGTCCGTACTCCGGCTCGACGGCGACAAGGTCACCGCGATTCCCTTGGCTTCCTTGCCCGGGTTGCCTTGGCCGGTTTGCTGTCCGTTGGCCGCCAAAGCCGTGACAGGGACAAGTGCCACGAGCACGGCGAGGATCACGGCGCGGAGCGGCATTCCACCTCGGAGGAAAGGCCTGCGGCGCTCTTGCGTGGGGTCCATGGAAGAAGCTCTTTTCGGACGGGCCGGGTGTTAGGAACTGGGGGCAGGCAGCCGGCCGGGGACCGCCGTCGTTGGTCAGTCCCCGACCTGAGGCCGCTACTTGCTGGTGACGCTGACCGTCACTACTGCGCCTTTGCAGGCGTCCTGGTTGTCCTCGCTGTCGTTGAAGGTCAGGGTGCCGGCGCCGACGGACGAGGTAGCACCCGCAGCTACAAGGGTGTTGGACGTTTCTGCGGTGGCCGTGAACCATCCGGGAAGGCAGCCAGCCTTGTCAGTGGAAACAGTAGGAGTCAGCTCACCGACCTTAGTGCTCGAGGTCATCGAGTTGGTCGCGGTGTAGGCGACGTCCACCTGGTTGCCCGGCGCGAGGCCGCCGTCGAACGTCGCGAAGAGTGTTATGGTGCCTCCGCCGGCTGAGTTTGTGGCGGTGCCGTTGCCGGAGCCCGTCGTGGTCCAGTAGGCGTATGCCGCACCGCCGCCGACGGCGACCAGGGCAACACCTGCAACGGCAGCGGTGATACGGCTCTTCTTGGAAAGCTTGCGCATGATTTGGCTCCTTGGTTCATCTGCAGTCCGGGGAGCCGCGTCGCAACCCCCACCATCCGGTTCCTTTGCCCGGATGAAGCGATGTCCCCAATAGTTCAGGTTGCTTCCCATGCGGTGCCACACTCGGATGTACGCCTGTTTTTCGCCTGAACGATGGTTCAGGAATACGTTGGTTTGCGCGGCGAGTACTCGGTTTTTTGACTGACGACTACTTGGTTCGCGGGGTATTTTGGCCCTGCCGGACGCGTGGGCTTCTTGTTGATCATGGCCGGAATTCGTTGCCATCTTGGGAATTTTCGCGATTCATGGGACATGCGCGCGGGCAAAAGCCTGGGCGCCGGATGAGGGCGCGCTTTAGCGATGGCTATTTATCTGACCTGCGGCCTCGTTTCGGGCGACTGCTCACGCGACTGCGCCAACATTGTGCGAGCCTTGAGCCAAAACTGCGCTGGTGTTCGAGGAATGCAGGGCTGGGCTCAACGCAAGATTCGCTACATCAATATTCACGGGTGTATTTCAGGTGTAGATTGAGTGTATGGCGACACTCACTGAGACCCAGATTCACGGCGCGACAGCCCGCATGGACATCCACCAAGTCGTTAAGGCACTAAACGATGCCCTAGGCTCCACGCTCGTCGCAGCGCTGACCGGATCAAAGGATCGCAAGCAGCCGATCCGGTGGGCAAAGCCAAACGGTCCGAAACCAAGCACCGATTTCACCCGACGTCTGCAGCTGGCACACCGCTTGTGGACATCGCTGGAGCAGGCCGAAGGAGAACACATTGCCCGAGGCTGGTTCATCGGCGGGAACCCGTTGCTCGACGAGGACACTCCACTGACTGCGATTCGGGAGGACCGGGCGAAGGAAGTTACGGCGGCAGCCGCGTCCTTCATTGAGGGTGCGGGCGGAGCCTGAGGGGTATGGGGCGGAGTGGGGTCTGATATGCCTCGATACGGGACTCTGATCTCCCGGTGAGATGACTAGCCAGGCCGCAGAGGTGTTCCCCGGTATCCGAAGGTTCGGGTTCGCCTGCAGAGACTCCCGACGGACCGACACCAACGTCCCGCAAACGTTCACTTTCCGAGGCAAGTGACCGCATGCGTGCCTTCATCTCCGGTCGACGAGAGGTGTAGCGTTTACGGCCCCTTCATCGTGCATTTCATCGTGCGGGTCTTACGTACGTGGCCTCGACCCTAACCTTGCGGGACCAGTCGGCATGCTCAGCCGGCGCGGTTATCGACCGGCTTACGGGCGCCGCTTCTACTGCTGAGCGAGCTTGAGTGCAGAGTCGATGGCGGACTCAACCGCCTCGCGGTGTGCGTCGGTTGATTGATCAAGAAGCGACCGGATCGCTTGGACCAGCGCCACAAGCTCGGGCGTTCGGAGCGTTGTAAAGCGTCTCATCGAGGTGGCGAGCGATTCAGTGACGAGGACGCCTACCTGATCTCCGTAAGCACCGGAGTGAGACCCGTGAGGAGCCACGTAGCTTCCTCCGATAGAGATATCGCCCAAGAGCGCCAGCAAGGGTACGCGGATCGAGTCTGGGACATCACCAGCGGCAACTGCTGCGATAAAGGGGATTGCATAGGCGGTTGCTTCATAGACCGTGCCCTGGTGGCAGACGTTGGAGTAGAGCCCATCACCGATTGCGAAGGAAGGGTCGACTCGAAGCGCAGCTAAAGATCGCGCTACGTCGCCGGCAATGCTGAGTGACGCGTTGGAGCCCTCCAGGGAAACGACGCCTTTTCCGTACGCGTGCTGCAGTCGGTTCCAGTCGACGTGGTCGAGTTCGTCCAAGGCATCGAGGCCTGTTGCATTCGGTTGATACAGAGCATCCATACAAGTGAGAGTAACCAGACGAACGCAGAGGGATCCTCAACCGGGCTTGCCTGCCATTCTATGCACCGAACGCAGCGGTACGTGTCAGTCAACAAAGCCATTGAAAACGCCATTGGCGTCAGTGCACCCGGTAAAGTCCTCCCAGTCCATATTGGCAATGTTCAAGTTGTTTTCCACGCTGCCTAACTCGATGGCAATGCAACGGAACGGAGCTCGGTCTTCCACAAGATCAACAACCAGGATGGGATAAGGAGGATCCAACGCTATATCGTCCACAACAAAGAGAACAGAGGCTTGGCTCGTGGTGGAAGCCACCGCTTCCCGCAAATCCTCCCAACCGACGCCGTCCCACCCCTTGTCATCAACAACTCGAACGTAGGCACGGAACCCGTCTTCATCCGGCGATGTGGCCGCCGACATTGCTCCAATCCAAGCTGCCTTATCCGCAAAGGCAGTACGTAATAGCAATGAATCATCGGTGTTCGGAAGAATTGGCACACCGCAATACAAGCACATGGGGCCGACGGCAACCCTGTATTTGTCCGGTGAGGGATCGCTTTACGTGTCCTCTGCCTTGCACCCAGCGCTACAGTTGACCGGGCCACGCGATTCATCGGACATGGCGGGTAGGGAGGCCGAGGTTGGGAAAGTACTTTGAGCATGAAGTTCTTAGGGGCTTCTACCTGGAAGACAGCTGGGTATTGGACATCAATGCAAGTCGAGGGCAGCTTGTCATCACCGCGGAGTTCGTACTGACCGACGAACACCCCTCTTATGCCCCGGCACGCCGCGGAGAGCACTACTGCTACCGCAAGGGGGTGCTGGTGTTCGATGGTGTAACAGATTTGACCTGGACGGGTCAGCTCAGTTCCCGGCCTTCGCGTGACCCTGTCGGGTCAGTTGACTACGGCAATATCGACTCACTCATCATCGAGGGAGACCACTACACCGTTGAAGGGGACCTCGGCATAATCGACCTCCAGGCTGCATCCATCCGCGTTGCACTGGTCTCGGACGGCACGATCCTTACTTCGCACGGGGCCGCTGCTGATCTGTAGCACGCGCCCGGTGAGGGATCCTTTAACGTGTAGCTGGCCCGGGTCTGTGCGGCGGGCTGGTATGGCAGCAAGTGGTTATGAGTGCCCAGCTGGAAGTTCCAAGGCTTGAAGACCTGAGTGATGTCGGGGTTGGTGTCGAGACGTCTGATCAGCCTTGGGTGGTCTCCCTAGTGGCGTGGGCGAACGACGGAAGCACCGTGACGCTTACTTGGGACGAGATCGCTGGGTCAGCGAGCATCCGCTGGCTCTCGGTGACGAGGTGCGCCTCGTTCTTGAACGAGAGACCCCCGTGAAGGTCCGTGTCCGGGACGAGCGCGGCGTCATTGAGTTCCACGTCTGGTCCCGCTGGGAAGGAATGGCCGGCGAGTTGATCGTGAGGGTCGGCGAGCACGTTTCGGTCCACGACACACTTCTACGTACATAAAAGTTGTCTAGCGTTCGGTCGGGCATCCGCTAGCGGACGACTGGGCTACTCGAGGAGCGTCTTCACGCGTTCGACATACTGTTGGCTCAGGAATTCGTAGTTCCTCTCATACTTGGCTAGATTTTCGGATTCGTCGGGCGGCAGCGTGAAGTACTTCCCGATTTCGAAAACTGATGTGCCGTCGTCCGCGCTGTGCAGGGTGTAACGCAGTCGGGCTGCTGGATCTTCGTCCCCTATGTTGCGGGTGATTGCCATTTCCCCAGGAATCTCCTCCATAACTTCCACAACAGACACGTGCTCAACGCCGGCAACCACCGAGATAAATACCTGGATCTCACCGAGGCCCTCCACGTCAGGAGCACGAAAGCCACACACAGTTTCCGGCGAAAGGAGTGGTGCTTTCTCCGCCGGTTTGATGAGGTCCCAGATCAACTCGCGTGAGGCTTTTATGGGGGTAGACGCCGACACGAAATACACGGGCGCTTCAGCTAGGGGCGACGCTGCTGTTGATTTCTTGAACCAGGGACTCATGGCGTGAGTGTATATCTTCGCAGTGGGCTGGTGAGTGGTCATCCTGCTTGGCGGTCGAGGCCCGGGCATACCCAATATCCACGCATCGACTGTACCGAAGATTGCTTTGTACGGTTCTGGTGGGACGTTTTGGAGAGCATAGTTTTGGGATGAAATCCTGAGGCGTGTCGCATCCTTTCGGAATGTCCGGCAAGGGCGTCCCACTTCCAAGGATGTGGGACATCTGCCGCGGGGGAAACACAGCACGGGCAGGTGACTCGGGAGGACTCCCACTGGAACGGCGGATGCTTTGGCCTCCAAATATGTCTCACCTTCGGCCTCCGACGTGGCTTTGTTCGCCGGTGGCCTACGGTCAGGGTCACTTTCATTCCCACACCCCGGCCGCCACGTCCGTGACGGTCTGTTCCTTCACAGACAGTCGGTGCTGACGTCGCCTTCGCGGTGTCGAGCAAGCTGGCAGTCCTTCGCTTAGGCTGGGAGCACGCAAAGGGCACCCGCCAATGACGGTCCCTCACGCTTCGACGGAAATGTGTCCCCGCGAGGAAGAAGAGTTTGAGCATGTCCTATGACTTGACCGTCTATTGCCCGGGGTCTCCCACTATCGAAGAGGTGGCTTTGCTTGTCGGAAACACCCGTGGCTTCCACGTGGATCCAGCCAATAGCAACGACACCGGTGTGGTGGTGCTTCGCGGTGTGAAGCGGGACTACAGCTTCACCGTTGACGGTCCGTTCACCGTGGAAGTTGAGGATGTGCCCGAGGAAGTCGCTGCGGTGCTATCTGACGCAGCCACGATGTTCCAGATTCTGGTTGAAGGAACCCAAGAAACGGAGATCCCGCACGGTGTCCGCTTCGCGAAGAAACTCGCGAAAGCCTGCCATGGGGTGGCCGTGGATGAGCAGACTGATGAAGTGTGGCCCAAGCCCCGTGTAGCGAGAACTCCGTCAGCAGCGAAGGAGAAACGCGCAGTCAACTCTGTTTGGGTGAGCTGGCTCCTCCCCGAGGACGAGCTGCCGGAAGACTTTCTCGCACGCTACCTTCAGATGGCCCAAGAGCTTCTGCCGCAAGCTGTGCCGGTGCGTTTTGGCAAATATGAACCCCTCCAAGGGCGGTTTGATACGGCCGGCGCCGAAGGATTCATCACTGAGTACTACAACAGCGAGATCAATGACTGGAGCCTTTACTACAAAAATCCTTCCCCGGTGACCTACGGGTCCATCAGCAGTCACGAACTTCAGTGGGGCAACCCCTTCACACGGATCATCCTGGCCGTGGACGAGCCGGCCTTAGCAGATGAAGCATTCAGGGCCGCCGTGCGAAGTTTCTTCCTCACCGTGGCCTCCGAACTCCGAGCGACGTACGCCTGGGCTGAGTTAGATAACCGCCAAGACATGACCCGGGTGCCCCTCATCTACTTGCCTCCCACACAATGGGTTGGCTTTCAGCCCTACCCCGTGTGGTGGGTCTGGGCCGGTCCTCGGCTTGTGCCCGACATTGGGCGGTTCCTTGGCCCTGATGCCATCGAGCACTCCGGAGGACTGTTCCGTGCGTACAGCGACGAACCTCTAGACCGACACCAACTCTCGGTGAAGCTCGGCCCCAAGAACCTGCCTTGGATACCCGCCAATTATTCCGCGACCTACTCGGACGAATACATGGCGTATCAACCTCTGGCAACCGCAGAGGTCGTTCCTGTTCCCCTCCGAAACCGTGAACCCCTAGAACTGCCCTATGCTTTCCGCAACCCACCTCGAAAGGCATAGGGCACCGACAGATCGGATTTTCGGGGTGTGTCCCGCTGTGTTCGGGTTCCAAGGAGGTGGGACGTGAAAACGGTGTAGCGTATAAGCCTTTTTTCCGGACACCCTGGGCAGGCGACTTTGGACATCCGTGCAGCCGACTTCGAAAACGGACATCCCAAATCAGCACCACACCCGAAATCGTTCTGTACCTGAAGTTATGCCAAAACGCGCGACAAAGAGGACCGTCACAGGAGCGACTTTCGGTACGGTGCACGCACGGAGGTCGGATACGCGGCTCTCGACGGCCAAGCAGGACCTGAGCCGGCAGCTGGACGCCTTGGCCGCGACCGGCATCACCTAGGGTGTTTGCTGATAAGAGGTCCGGAGCCACTAAGGACCGACCAGGGCTCCAAGCAGTCTCCTAGGCCAATGATCGGTTATTGAAAGACGTCGTAGCTTTGCAGAGGCCCGTGATTCCTGTCCGGTAAAGGATCCCCTTACTGCACCTTGAAGCGTCGATTAACGTCTCGCAAACCTTCAGCGAGATAAGCATGCGCCGATCCCCGCGGCGTCCCCCCACGGGGGCGCTCCCCATCTACGAATCAGCAAGCCGCGACCTCGCGCCGGCTGACCCACGTGCCAATCACTTCAGGCATTGCGCCGGCTTCGAGCGCGCCCTATTGCGGCAGCGCCTCGAGCGAATTGAACGTGTACAACTGGATGCCTTCAACACCCGGCCGGGCAGCCAGCTCCTGAATCAGGGCGTCGGGTGCGTATCTTTCGCCCAGGATGAGCTTGCGGGCAAGAGGTCCCTTGCGGCTGAGGAACTTGAGCGAGGCGCCCACTCCAATCCTGCTTGCCAGGGAGATGAGCTTCGCTTTCGGAACTGCACCAGCAACTCCGGCGTGGACGGGAAGGGTCACGCCCTCCTTGCGGAGCAGGGCGACGTAATTGTGGATGGTCTCCGCCGAGAAACACATCTGGGTGACGATCTTGCCGGCAAACTCCTGTTTCTCCAGCAACGCATCCATCAGCTGCAGGCCATTGATGGTCGGGTGGCCTTCCGGGTAGCCCGCGACGCCCACCGACATCGACCCGCCGCTCAGTTCCGCAATGTCACGCACAAGTTCGACGCCGGTGGAGTAGGCGCCCGCTGCTCGCGGGGCGTCACCTCCGATCGCAAACATTTCCGTGATCCCTGCCGCCGCACAATCATCGAGGATCCCGGACAAGTGCTCCCGGCTTTCCACGCACTTGGCGGCGATATGCGGAACGGCCACGAAGCCCAGCTCGCTCAGCTTGATCGCCGTCCTCACGGTGGATTCGACTCCGTGGTGGGGCAGGCAAGTGATGCTGACCGTCGAACCGGCCGGCAGCGCACTGTTGACCACGTCAACGATGCCATCGGTAGGGATGATTTCAACGCGGGTGGCAAGCATGGTGAGTCCTTTGTGCTGGCTGATAATCAGTTAGCCGTGGGCGGCGAGGATGGTGGAGGCTTCCTGGCGGGTGGTGCCGGAGGATTCGATGTGGGCCAGGCCTTCGGGGATGGCCCATCCTTTCTTCCGCATCGCGGTGGCCCAGAGGCGCCCGGCGCGGTAGGAGGAGCGGACCAGGGGCCCGGACATGACGCCGAGGAAGCCGATCTCTTCGGCCTCGTGCTGGAGGTCCACGAATTCCTGGGGCTTGACCCACCGGTCCACGGGCAGGTGCCGCTCGGAGGGGCGCAGGTACTGGGTGATGGTGATCAGGTCACACCCGGCATCGTGGAGGTCCCGGAGGGCTTCGGAGATTTCCTCGCGGGTCTCGCCCATGCCCAGGATCAGGTTGGACTTGGTCACCATGCCCAGATCCCGGCCTTGGGTGATCACGTCCAGGGAACGCTCGTACCGGAACGCCGGACGGATCCGCTTGAAAATCCGGGGCACGGTCTCGACGTTGTGCGCGAACACCTCGGGCTTGGACTCACAGATCGCGGCGATGTGTTCGGGTTTGCCGGAGAAGTCCGGGATCAGCAGTTCCACCCCGGTGCCGGGGTTCAGTTCGTGGATCTTCCGGACCGTTTCGGCGTACAGCCACACGCCCTCGTCCTCGAGGTCATCACGGGCCACGCCGGTCACGGTCGCGTAGCGCAGCTGCATCGCCTGCACACTCCTGGCCACTTTGGTGGGTTCGAAGCGGTCCAGCGGGGAGGGTTTGCCGGTATCGATCTGGCAGAAATCACAGCGCCGCGTGCATTCGGACCCGCCGATCAGGAACGTCGCTTCCTTGTCTTCCCAGCACTCGAAAATGTTCGGGCACCCGGCCTCCTCACACACCGTGTGCAGGCCTTCCTTCTTCACCAGGTTCTTCAACCCAACAAACTCAGGGCCCATCTGGACCTTCGCTTTGATCCACTCAGGCTTACGCTCAACCGGGACCGCCGCGTTACGCTGCTCAACGCGCAGCAACTTACGGCCTTCAGGTGCCAGGGTCATGGAATTTCCTTTGTGATCGATTTTCAGCATTCGACGACGTTGACGGCGAGGCCGCCCATCGCGGTTTCTTTGTATTTGTGGGACATGTCCTTACCCGTCTCACGCATGGTCACGATGACTTCATCAAGGGAAACCCGGTGCGTGCCATCACCCCACAACGCCATCTTCGCGGCGTTGATCGCCTTCGCCGCAGCGATCGCGTTCCGCTCAATACACGGGATCTGCACCAACCCCCCGATCGGATCACACGTCAACCCCAGATTATGCTCCATCGCGATCTCCGCAGCGTTCTCCACCTGAGCCGGGGAACCACCCATCACCTCAGCCAACCCCGCAGCAGCCATCGACGACGCCGAACCCACCTCACCCTGACACCCAACCTCCGCACCGGAAATCGAGGCCTGCTCCTTATACAACACACCCACCGCACCGGCAGCGAGCAAGAACCGCACCACCACATCATCCCGGTCCGCCTGCGTGGCCTGATCCATCCCCGGGGCATAATGCAACGCGTAATACAACACCGCAGGAATGATCCCGGCAGCACCATTGGTCGGAGCAGTGACCACCCGCCCACCGGAAGCGTTCTCCTCATTGACCGCCAACGCGATCAGGTTCACCCACTCCTGCCAATACTTCGGATCGTTCCGGTCCTTGTCCTCCTTCAACAACCGCTCCAACCAATCAGGAGCACGACGGCGGACCCTCAGTCCCCCGGGCAGCACACCCTCGCGCTTGAGCGACGTTTCAACACAGGCCTCCATCACCGACCAGATATGCAGCAAACCCTCCCGGATCTCCTCCTCGGACCGGGACGCCCGCTCATTGACCAGCATGATGTCGCTGATCCCCAGCCCCTTGGACGAGCACCGGCCCAGCAACTCCGCAGCGGTCCGGAACGGCAACGGCAACTCCGCCTTGGACTCCTCCAACTCAGCCCGCGCCGCGTCCTCCTCGCCCTCACGAACAATGAACCCGCCACCGACCGAGAAAAACGTCGCCTCCCTCAGCACGTTCCCCCCGGCATCGGTAACAGCGAACTTCATCCCGTTCGTATGCCGAGGCAACACCGTCAACGGATGCAACACCATATCCCCCACGGCATACGGCAACAGCACACCCTCACCCGAAGCCCCGGCCAGGTTCAGCATGCCCGTCTCCGCGATCGCAGCAAGACGCTCCTCCACCTCACCGGGCAGGATCAACTCCGGCTCAAACCCCTCCAAACCCAGCAACGTAGCCGTAAAGGTGCCATGACCCTTACCCGTCGCAGCCAAAGAACCATACAAATCCACCCGCAACCCCGCCACAGAAGACAGAACACCGGAATCACGAAGCTCCCGCGCAAACACCGCCCCAGCCCGCATCGGACCCACCGTATGCGAACTCGACGGACCAATACCCACGGAGAACAAATCGAAAACACCAACAGCCATGGCTGGGACCTTTCGGGGTCGAAGAAAAAACAACGGGAAGCAAAACAAAAGGTGGGAGCTGGGCCAAGTCCGAGCCAAGGCCGGCCCAGCCCCCGTGGAGGTCCAGTACAAACCTCCAACCCGGTGTAAATGTGCAGCATCCGTTCCCAGCAAATGCCACACCCGGGAGATCAATGCCAGACCGATTCGGGGGTTCGCTGCGCAGTGTGCCGTGCGCACGGCACACTCCGCAGCTAGCCCACGAATCGGATGTGAGGTCCGCCGGACGATCAGCCCCTAACCCAAGTTCGCGACCTCGGGGTACAGAGGATGAGCAGCGGCGAGGACCTCTACACGGTGACGCAGGCCCGAAAGGTCCGCCTCGGCGTCGGCGGTCAATGCCTCGGCGATGATGTCCGCAACCTCGCGGAAGGCTGCTTCGCCGAACCCGCGCGTGGCGAGGGCCGGCGTACCGATGCGCAACCCGGAGGTGACCATCGGCGGGCGGGGGTCGAACGGCACAGCGTTGCGGTTGACGGTGATGTCGATCGCGGCGAGGCGGTCTTCGGCTTGTTGGCCGTCGAGTTCGCAGTTGCGAAGGTCCACGAGGACCAGGTGCACGTCCGTGCCGCCGGACACTACAGAAATCCCAGCAGCAGCGACGTCGGGCTGCACCAGGCGTTCCGCGAGGATGCGGGCGCCGGCCAGGACGCGTGACTGCCGCTCACGGAATTCCTCGGAAGCAGCGATCTTGAACGCCACAGCCTTGCCTGCGATCACGTGTTCCAGGGGGCCACCCTGCTGTCCGGGGAAGACGGCAGAGTTGATCTTCTTGGCGACGTCGGCATCGTTGGAGAGGATGATGCCGCCACGGGGACCGGCGAGGGTCTTGTGCGTGGTGGAGGTGGTGACGTGGGCGTGCGGCACCGGCGAGGGGTGCAGGCCAGCGGCAACCAAACCGGCGAAGTGGGCCATGTCCACCATCAGGTAGGCGCCAACGGAATCAGCGATCCGGCGGAACTCTGCGAAGTCCAGCTGCCGCGCGTATGCGGACCAACCAGCCACGATCAGTGCAGGCTTGTGTTCCTGGGCCAGACGCTCCACCTCGGCCATGTCGACGGTGTGGGTGTCTTCGCGGACGCCATAGGGCACCACGTTGTACAGCTTGCCGGAGAAGTTGATCCGCATGCCGTGCGTGAGGTGACCGCCGTGGGCGAGGTTGAGGCCCATGATGGTGTCGCCAGGCTTGATGAGTGCGTGCATCACGGACGCGTTGGCCTGCGCACCGGAGTGCGGCTGCACGTTCGCGTATTCGGCCCCGAAGAGGGACTTGATACGGTCGATCGCGAGCTGCTCGATCACATCCACGTGCTCGCAGCCACCGTAGTAGCGCTTGCCCGGGTAGCCCTCGGCGTACTTGTTGGTCAGAACCGAGCCCTGCGCCTGCATCACAGCAACGGCGGTGTGGTTTTCGGACGCGATCATTTCCAGGCCACCGCGCTGGCGGCCCAGTTCGTCGTCGATCTTCGCCGCGATCTCAGGGTCCAGCGACGCGAGGTCGGCGTCCAACGACGGCGATACGACCTGTTCGAATTCAGTCACGGATACAGGGGTCACAGTTCGCCTCCGTTGGCTGCTGCGTACTCTTCGCCCGTCATGAGCGGCCCTTCGTCCGTGGCGGCAACCTTGAACAGCCAGCCGGCACCGTAGGGATCGTTATTGATGAGTGCGTGATCATCGACCACAGCGTCGTTGATCTCGGTCACCTCACCGGTAACGGGCGAGTACAGGTCGGAAACGGACTTGGTCGATTCCACCTCGCCGCAGGTCTCGCCTGCGGTCACCGTAGAGCCAACCTCGGGCAGGTCCACGTAAACAATGTCGCCCAGGGCGTCGGCGGCCACGGCGGAGATGCCGATGCCTACCGGTCCGCCGCCATCTGCAGCAACCCATTCATGTTCAGCCGAGTACTTCAGCCCGGCAACAACTTTGCTCATCTCAAAATCCTTCTCTCGTGACTACTTGGAACGCTTGTAGAACGGCAGCGCCACAACTTCGAATGGCTCGGCCTTGCCGCGCAGGTCCACCTCAACTGTGGTACCCGGAGCGGAATGCTCGACGTCGACATACGCCAACGCCACCGGGTAACCGAGTGTTGGGCTCGGCTGGCCGGAGGTCACCTCACCGATGAGGGTGCCGTCCTTCAGAACCGAATAATGCGCGCGGGCTGCACGACGGCCGGTGCCCTTGAGGCCGACCAGCTTCTGACCGATCGTGGATCCAACACCCGCAGCCTTGATGGCGGCCAGTGCTTCTTTCCCCACAAAATCGCTTTCCTTGGACAACGCCACAACCGGGCCGAGTCCGGCTGCGTAGGCATTGACGTGGCGGGAGAGCTCGTTGCCGTAGAGGGGCATGCCCGCTTCAAGGCGGAGCGAGTCGCGGGCTGCGAGGCCTGCCGGGATGAGGCCCTGGCCTTCCCCGGCTTCAAGCAGCGCCTCCCACAGCTCAGCGGCGTCCTGGTTGGGCACGTAGATCTCGAACCCGTCCTCGCCCGTGTATCCAGTGCGGGCCAACAGCAGCTCGTCACCGGCAATCGAAACCTCGACGGCGGCGTAGTACTTCAGTTCCGTGACCAGCAAGTGCTGCTCTGCGGGAACGAGCTTGAGCAGGATTGCCTCGGCGTTTGGTCCCTGTACAGCGACCAGTGAGGTCTCCGCGGAGGCGTCCTCCACAACGACGTCGAAACCGGCGGCGCGCTCCAGCAGGGCAGCGGCCACCACGGCAGCGTTGCCCGCGTTCGGAACCACGAGGAACTTGTCCACGCCTTCCTCCGACGAGGGGCGACGGTACGTGATGAGGTCATCGATGATTCCGCCGTCGGCATCGCAGATCAGCGAGTACTTCGCTTTGCCTTCTGCCACCGCGGACAACTTGCCAACCAGCGCGTAGTCCAGGAACGCGGCGGCCTGCGGCCCGGTGACCCAGACTTCACCCATGTGGGAGAGGTCGAACAGGCCCGCGGCGTTGCGGACGGCGTGGTGCTCGGCCAGCTCGGATTCGTACTTCAAGGGCATCTGCCAACCGCCAAAATCCGTGAAGGAGGCGCCGGCCTTTTTGTGCTGCTCGTAGAGAGCGGTGTAATTGTCAGACATGTCGGGGTCCTTTAGTTCTCGAAGTCTTCGATCGGAGGGCACGAGCAGACGAGGTTGCGGTCGCCCGCAGCACCGTCAATCCGGCCAACCGGCGGGAAGTACTTGTCCTGCTTGAGGCTCGGCACCGGGAAGGCTGCCTGCTCACGCGGGTAGTTGCGCTCCCAGGATGAACTCACGACGGCGGCTGCCGTGTGCGGTGCGTTGCGAAGCGGGGAGTCCTCCACGGAGAAGTCTCCGCTGGCTACCTGTTCGATTTCGGCCCGGATGGTGATCATGGCTTCGATGAAGCGGTCGATCTCGGCCAGGTCCTCGGACTCTGTGGGCTCAACCATGAGGGTGCCGGCGACCGGGAACGCCAGGGTGGGGGCGTGGAAGCCGAAGTCGATGAGGCGCTTGGCCACGTCCTCGGCGGTCACGCCGGTGCGGGCGGTCAGTTCACGGAGATCCAGGATGCACTCGTGGGCAACCAGTCCACCTTCGCCCGTGTAAAGGACAGGGAAATGCTCGTTCAAGCGGGAAGCTACGTAGTTGGCAGCCAGCAGGGCGGACTTGGTTGCTTCGGTCAGTCCTTCGCCGCCCATGAGCTTCACGTAAGCCCAGGAGATGGGGAGCACGCCGGCCGAACCGAAACGGGAGGCCGAGATGGAAACGCCATGCCCTTCCTCATGCGCTGCCTTATTGGCATCGCCCGGCATGAACGGGGCCAGGTGCGCCTTCGCAGCAACGGGGCCGACGCCCGGCCCGCCACCGCCGTGGGGGATGCAGAAGGTCTTGTGCAGGTTCAGGTGGGACACGTCGCCGCCGAACTTGCCCGGCTGCGCCAAGCCCACCAGCGCGTTCAGGTTCGCGCCATCGACGTACACCTGGCCACCGGCTTCGTGCACTGCCTCGCACACCTCAACAACGTCGGCGTCGTAAACACCGTGCGTGGACGGGTAGGTGATCATGATGGCCGACAAGACGTCACGGTTCGCCTCGATCTTGGCCTTGAGATCCTCGTGGTCGATGGTGCCATCGGGCGCCGTGGCAACCACCACAACCTTCATGCCCGCGAGCACGGCGGACGCTGCGTTGGTGCCGTGTGCCGAGGCGGGGATGAGGCAGACGTTGCGCTGCTGGTCTCCGCGGGAGTGGTGGTAGCCGCGGATGGCGAGGAGCCCGGCCAGCTCGCCCTGGGACCCGGCGTTCGGCTGGATGGAGACCTGGTCGTAACCCGTGATCTCGGTCAGGTCAGCTTCCAGGCCGGTGATCAGCTCACGCCAACCTTCGGTCTGGGAATCAGGAGCGAAGGGGTGGATGGAGGCGAACTCGGGCCAGGAAATGGCTTCCATCTCCGCCGTGGCGTTCAGCTTCATGGTGCACGAACCCAGCGGGATCATGGTGCGGTCCAGCGCCAGGTCCCGGTCGGACAGCTTGCGGATATAGCGCAACAGCTGCGTCTCGGAACGGTGCGTGCTGAACACGGGGTGCTGCAGGAAGTCGGAGGTACGGAGCACGTCCGAGGCCAGTTCGAACCCTGCCGCGTCCCCGACCGGACCAGCGCCGAAGGCGACGGCAACCGCGGAGAGGACCTCCGGCGTCGTGGTTTCATCAACGGAAACACCCACGGTGTCCTCGTCGATGCGGCGGAGGTTGATGCCACGTGCTTCGGCGGCACCGATCACCTTGCTTGCCTTGCCCGGGACGCGGACGGTGAGGGTGTCGAAGAACGAATCGGAGACGAGTTCGCGGCCGGCCTTCTGCAGTGCCGTGGCCAGAACGCGAGCGTGGCCGTGCACAGTCTCGGCGATCGCCTTGAGTCCGTCCGGACCGTGGTACACCGCGTACATCGAGGCAACGATCGCGAGCAGGGCCTGTGCCGTGCAGATGTTGGACGTGGCCTTTTCGCGGCGGATGTGCTGCTCGCGGGTCTGCAGGGCGAGGCGGTAGGCGGGAACGCCGGCGTTGTCCTTGGACACACCAACGATGCGGCCCGGGAGGGTGCGCTCCATGCCCTGGCGGACGGCCATGTAAGCGGCGTGCGGGCCACCGAAGAACAGCGGAACGCCGAAGCGCTGCGCGGTTCCGACGGCGATGTCCGCACCCTGCTCGCCCGGGGGCGTGATGAGGGTGAGTGCCAGCAGGTCGGCGGCAACGGTGACCAGTGCACCGCGCTCCTTCGCGGACGCGATCACGGGGGCGTGGTTGAACACCCGGCCCGAGACGCCCGGCTGCTGGAGGACGACGCCGTTGATGTCGCCGTCGGGCAGTCCTGCGGAGAGGTCCGCAACCTCCACCTCGAAGCCGAGCGCTTCTGCGCGGCCCTTCACGATCGCAATGGTCTGCGGGAACAGGTCGGCGTCCAGGACGGTCTTGCCGTCCTTCGCGGTCTTGTCCTTGTTGGCGCGGCGCATGAGCAGCACGGCCTCGGCAACGGCGGTGGCTTCGTCAAGGAGGGAAGCGTTGGCGATCGGCAAGCCCGTGAGGTCCTGGACCATGGTCTGGAAGTTCAGGAGTGCTTCGAGGCGGCCCTGGGAAATTTCGGGCTGGTAAGGGGTGTAGGCGGTGTACCAAGCCGGGGACTCAAGGATGTTGCGGCGGATCACCGGGGGCGTGATGGTGTCGTAGTAGCCCTGGCCGATCATCTGGACGGCAGTCTTATTCTTGGCCGCGAGCTTGCGGAGTTCGGCCAGAACCTGGGTCTCGCTGAGGGCCTTCTGCAGGGTCAGCGGCGAGGACTGGCGGATGGAATCGGGGACCGCAACGTCAACCAGGCCATCAACGGAGTCGTATCCAATGGCCTTGAGCATGGTGTCGATATCAGCCTGGCGGCGGGCGCCGATATGCCGGTCCGCGAACGCGGTTGGGGAGGATTGAACAGTCAAGAGGAACTCCAGGATTCAGGCGCCCGCTGAGCGCCATGGTGAATATGGGTTCCTCCCCGCTCTGTATTGGACCTGAGAGATTCCGTGGACTTGGTTGCCCACTTGCACCGTCGGTGAGCCCGGTTGCCCGGACTGCTTTCCAGAGTTGCCTCGCCGCGGCGGTACATGGGCCTGAGAGATTCCTGGGGAGGATTTGCTCCTACGGCGCCTGACTGGATGTACCCGGCAGGACTCTCCCGCCGCAGATCAAAAGCGTGTGCGCCACCTCGGTGACACGCTTCACACCATAGCGGGTGATCGCGAAGAAAGGCAAGACGCGCAGGTCAGGGCGGTTGGGAAGTGCTAGAGCGTCCCCCGCAGGGCGGCGGGAAGTGATAGAGCGTCCGAAGGTCCGTTGCTCTATCACTTCCCCTCCCCTTTTCCGGGTTGCTCCAAGGCTTCACATTTCGGAACCGCGCGCAAATCCATTTGAGTTAGGTTAGGCATACCTTCTATCTTGCCTTGGTGAGTATTCAGCCGGATTTGGCCGGAGTCTCCTTTGCCGCCCATTTGGCATCGTTTGGAGACCGGCCCGCAGTACACCTCGGAACAGACACAGTGAGCTACGCCCAACTGGCCTGCCGAGTCCAGGAGATGGCGGCGTCGTTTGGCAGCGCCCGCCGCCTGGTCGCCCTCGAGGCCGACAACACTTTGTCGTCGTTGACGGTGTACCTGGCAGCCCTCTCGTCGGGCCATCCGCTGCTCATCCTTCCCTCCGGCGGAGGCCCTGCCGTTGAGTCGCTGCTGGCGGCTTACGAGCCGGATCTCATTGCGCGCTCCGTCGACGGTGGAACAACCCTTGAAGAACGCCGCTCCGGGAGCAAGCACGATCTCCATCCCGAACTCGCCCTGCTGCTGAGCACGTCGGGCTCAACCGGATCACCCAAACTGGTCCGCATCTCCGCAGCATCGGTGCAGGCGAATGCGCAGGCCATTGCGCAGTACCTGCATCTCCGTCCGGCGGACACGGCGGCCACCACGCTTCCCCTGTCCTACTGCTACGGCATGAGCGTCGTGAACAGCCACCTCCTGGTGGGTGCCTCAATTGCCCTCACGGATCTGTCCGTGGTTGACCCGTGCTTCTGGGAGCTGATGCGGTCGCGGTCTGTCACGTCTTTCGCCGCGGTTCCCTACACCTTTGACCTGCTCGAACGCGTGGGCTTCGAAACCATGGAGCTGCCCAGCCTCCGGTACATCACCCAGGCGGGCGGACGCCTGGACCCTGCCCGCGTGCGCCGTTATGCGCAGCTCGGCCAGGAGCGTGGCTGGGACCTCTTTGTGATGTACGGCCAGACCGAAGCGACAGCACGGATGGCGTACCTTCCCCCGGATGAGGCCGCTGATAACCCCAACGCCATAGGGGTCCCCATTCCCGGAGGATCCTTCCGGCTGGAGCCCGTGCCCGGCCTGGATGAGAGCGAGCTCGTCTACTCCGGGCCGAACGTCATGCTGGGTTACGCCGAGCAGCCATCGGACCTCGCCCGGGGACGGGACATCACCGAGCTCCGCACGGGCGACCTCGCACGCAGGGGGCCGGGAGGCTTGTACCAGATCGTCGGGCGGCGGAGTCGCTTCGTGAAGATCGTGGGGCTGCGCGTTGACCTGGGACGGGTCGAAAAGATCCTGGCCGACTACGGCGTCACGGCAGCAGTTGCCGGGTCCGACAGTGGCCTCGTGGCCGCGGTCGAAGGCAAGCATGAACTCTCCATTCTCGCGAAGACCGTGGCGCAGGACCTTGGCATACCCCGGGCGGCGTTGACCCTCTGCTCAGTCGACTCGATTCCACGGCTGGTCAACGGAAAGACGGATTACCCTGCCGTCCTCGCCTTGGCATCGCAGGAGCCGCAAAGGAACCCGGAGCTTCCATCCGCAAAAGCCTGCGATGACCCCAAGACCATTTTTGCCGATGTTCTTGAGCGGACCGACGTCAAGGAAACGGACACGTTCGTCTCATTGGGCGGCGATTCGCTCTCCTACGTAGCCGCGTCGGTCCGGCTGGAAAGTGCCTTGGGCTACCTTCCCGACGGGTGGCACCTGATGCCGGTGTGCGAACTGACTCCCAAAGAACCGGAAGCGAAGCCAGCAGGGCCCAACAAGGCGGGACCCAACCCACAGCCGGGGACGGCGCCGCAGCGTCGCAGGTTGATTGCGCGCATGGAGACCGGGATCGTCCTGCGGGCAGTGGCCATCATCTTCATCGTTTCCACCCATGTGGGCCTCTTCGACTGGGAAGGGACGGCCCACGTCCTGATAGCGGTGGCTGGATACAACTTTGCCCGGTTCCAACTGTCGGGCCCACGCCGGGAACGGCTCAAACGGCAACTGAAGGCGGTGGCACGGATCGCCCTGCCCAGCATGGCGGTGATCGGCGTGGCCTTCGCCACCACGGACGACTACGGTTGGCACAACATTTTCCTGCTCAACACGTTGGTGGGGCCCCAAGGCTGGACCGACATGTCGCGCTTCTGGTTCATTGAGATCCTGGTGCATATCCTGGTGGGCCTGGCGGCGCTGCTGGCCATCCCCGCCCTGGACAGGGCACAGCGCAGGTGGCCGTGGCTGCTTCCGCTCAGCCTCGCGGCGATTGACCTGCTCCAACGGTTCGACGTGATCGAACTCCCCTACCCCGGGCAGGGGCCCGTCCTGTGGCTTTTCGCCTTCGGCTGGGCCGCCGCTTTGTCCAAGACGTGGTGGCAACGCTCGGCCATGACCCTCGTGGCGCTGCTGACCATTCCGGGATCGTTCTCCAGCGAACCCCGCAGCGCCACGGTCCTGGTGGGGTTCCTCATCCTGCTCTGGATAACCACCCTGCCTGTGCCGCGGGGCCTTCACCGGATCACTGCGTTGCTGGCCACGTCTTCCATGTACATCTACGTGACGCATTGGCTCGTTTATCCACTGTTCGCCGAGGCCAGCCTCGGCCTGGCAGTTGCGGCGTCGCTGGCCGGTGGCATCGCCTACTGGGCGTTTGCCACGAGGGCCATGGGTGCCGCCGAAAGGTGGCTTGGCCGCCGTCGACCTTCACGTGCCTCCACCGCGGAGGCCGTCGCGTGACATCGCCCTGATACTTGCGGGTGGTAGTTTGTTCTCTGCTTTGAGCGATGAGCACCGACTGATCAGAGGACATGACATGTTTAAGGGTTTCAAGGACTTCATTCTCCGCGGCAACGTGATCGAGCTGGCGATCGCCGTCGTCATTGGCAGCGCCTTCACCGCACTGGTGGGCGCGTTCACCAACAACATCATCAACCCGGTGATCGCAGCGGCCGGCGGCGTCAACGCCGATGGCCTGGGCTTCCGGATTTGGCCTGACAACGAGGCCACCTTCGTGAACCTGGGGGCCGTCCTGACCGCTCTGGTGACGTTCCTGATCACCGCTGCCGTGGTCTATTTCATCTTTGTGGCGCCCATGAACAAGATCAACTCCATGGTCAAGGACCGCCTGTCCACCGAGGAGCCCGAGGAAGAGCCGCTGCCTGCCGACACTGCCCTGCTGGCCGAGATCCGCGACCTGCTCAAGGAAACAAACGGCCGCGGGAACCGCGACCTGGACAACGACCCCATCCGCTAAAGAGCAAAGCACGACGGCGGCCCGGCAGCTGGCATACCCAGGCCGGGTTAAGCCCAACTCACCAGAAGGGCCGGTATCCCAAGCGGCCCAGAACCGCTGGCCCAGCTCCACCAAGATCCTGCCCAGTACCTCAACGAAAGCCCGGTGAACCTACCAAGGTTCGCCGGGTTTTCGCATGTCGGAAGCGGAGCCGCAGCAATCGATAAGCACTGAACCATCCACCGCAGAAACCGTCGGTCACAATTTGCCGGAAGGCTGGGTATACCAAACCCCTTGACAGTGGCCCCCGCCACACCTAACTTTGATTTTGGGATCCCAAAACGGGATCCCAAAAGATCCACCACCGGCTGCGGGCACGTTCCACCGAAGAGCAGGCACCGCAACAGTTGCCGCCGGTAAGGGTCACGCCGCAGCGATATCCCGCACCGGCTCACCCCAAAGACATTCCCCATCCCGTCGACTCCTACTGAAGGAGAAGCTGTGTCTACCGAAAACGCCCAACTGGCAACCCAGGACACCGACCAAAAGCCCGGCAAGGACGGCGTGCAGCGACGCACGAACGTCCGCTGGAAGCTCTTTATCCTCTTGTTGGTCCTGGTTGCGGTCAATTACATCGACCGTGGTTCCATCTCCGTAGCCCTCCCCATCATCCAAAAAGAATTCAACCTCGCCCCTGAACTCGTGGGCCTGCTGCTATCGGCGTTCTTCTGGACGTACGCCCTTATGCAAATCCCCGTGGGCTGGCTGATTGACAGGTTCGGCCCCCGCAAAGTTGTCACCGCATCGTGCGTCGGCTGGGGTGCTGCCACGGCCGCATCCGGCCTTGCCGGCGGATTCCTCAGCATGTTCATCGCCCGTTTGGGCATCGGCGTCACCGAGGCCGGCGTCATGCCGGCCGGCGGCAAGCTCAATGCCATCTGGATGCACAGGAAGGAACGTGGCCGCGGCGCCACCATCCTCGACGCCGGAGCTCCCCTGGGTGCCGGTCTGGGCGGCATCCTCATCACCTGGCTGATCGCCTCCACCGGCAGCTGGCGGATGTCCTTCATCATCGCCGGCGGAGCCACCGTCCTCATGGGCCTGGCCGTCTGGTGGTACATCCGTGACAACCCCCGCCAGCACAAGGGCGTGAACGATGCCGAAGCCAGCTACATCGAAGAATCCCACGCCGAGGAAGACGCCGAGGCCGCCCGTGAAGGGGCACAGGGCAAGCGCGCCCTCCTGCCTTACCTGAAGTTCCGCTCCTTCTGGGCCATGTGCTTCGGCTGGCTCGGCTTCAACGGAGTGTTCTACGGCCTGCTGACGTGGGGTCCGCTGTACCTGGCACAGGCAAAGGGCTTTGACCTGAAGACCATCGGCTGGTCCACGTTCGTGATCTTCGGCGCGGGCTTCGTCGGCGAGATCCTCGGCGGCGCCATTGCGGACAAGTGGCGGGCCTCCGGCGCTTCGGCCAACAAAGTCATGCGCACCCTGCTGGGTATCTCCAGCCTCGTCGTAGTCGGCGGCCTGGTTGGCGTGACGATCGTCCCGGACCCGATCACCGCCGTCGTCCTCCTCTCCGCAGTCCTGTTCTTCCTCCGCTGGGTGGGCCTCTTCTGGTCCATCCCGTCCATCCTTGGCGGCCGTACCAATGCCGGCGTGCTGGGTGGAGCGATGAACTTCAGCGGCAACATTGCCGGGTTCGTCACCCCGATTGTGGTAGGCCTGATTGTCGGGGCCACCGGCTCCTACACCTGGGCACTGCTGTACTTTGTTGGATCCGCTGTGGTCATGGGCATCTCCGTCCTGGCCCTCGATTACAACAAGCGGCTCCCGGTCTGACTCGCACTCACCGGGCCGGCCGGAGGGTCCTGAACCACCCAATGGCCGGGCACCGCCGGGACCGGGCGCATTGCCTCACACATCACGAAATGGAGCTCACATGCTGACCGCAGAAGACACGAACAACACGGACCGCCCCCTCCGGGAATCCGTGCGTGACACGCTCCGTTCCAGGATTTTCGAAGGGCATTATGCGCCCGGTACCCGGCTGGTGGAGCGGGACCTTGCTGCCGAATTCAACGTTTCCCGGCTCCCCATCCGCGAGGCGCTCCGGATGCTCCGTCAAGAAGGCCTGATCCGCGACCGTGCAGGGCGCGGCAGCGAGGTCAGCGGACTCAGCGCGAAGGACGTGGAAGACCTCTTCGACGTCCGGCAATCCCTCGAAGTCCTCGCCTGCCGACTGGCTGCCAAGCGCGCCACCGCAGAAGACCTCCGTCAGCTCGAAGGCCTGCTCGACCAAGCCGAAAAGTTCCTCGCGAAAGGCTCCATCCTGGAAGCCCACCGCGCCAACAGCGAATTCCACGATGCCATCACCCGCATCGCCAACAACGACTTTCTCCGCTCCGCGCTGGAACCCCTCCAAGGCCGCATGCACTGGCTGTTCCGTCACGTCAGCGACCTGCCCGAACTCATCCGCGAGCACCGCGAACTCTACGCAGCCATCGCCAGCGGCGACCCTGACCGCGCGGCCCACCAGTCGGCGTCGCACGTCAGCAAGTACCGCGACCAGTTCCCGGAGGAAACCGGCGCGGGCGTGCCCGAACCCAGAAAACTACGGAAGAAGCCATGAAACTCCTGGTCATCAACCCCAACATCAGCGACGACGTCACGGCGCTCATTGAGGCAGAAGCCCTGCGTTCAGCCAGCGAGGGCACCGAGCTGGTGGTCCGGACCGCCGGGCACGGCGTCGAGTACATCGAGACGCGCTTTGAATCCCTGATTGCCGCCGGCGCGGTCGCAGAGCTGATTGCCGAATACACGCACGACGACGGCAGTCCAGCTTCGGACGCAAGCTCAGGTTCCGCCATTGACGGCGTCGTCGTGGCCGCCTTTGGCGATCCCGGCATGCCGGCCCTGAAGGAACTGGTGGACATCCCCGTCATCGGGATCACGGAAGCGGCCCTGTGCGCCGCGGCCCTGCAAGGCCAGCGCTTCTCCATCATCGCTATCTCCGACCGCATCCAGGCCTGGTACCGCGATTGCGTGGAACGCTTCGGTTTCGGCGGCCGCCTCGCGTCCATCCGTTCCATCAACCAATCCCTCAATTCCATCGGTTCGGTCCAGGCAGACTTCAAAGAAACCCTGCTGGCACTAAGCCGGCAGGCCGTCGCTGAGGACGGAGCCGACGTCGTGATCCTCGCCGGCGCCCCGCTTGCCGGGCTGGCCCGCGACCTGGAAGGCCAAATCCCCGTCCCGGTGGTAGACGGCATCTCGGCAGGCATCCGCATGGCCGAGGCCGTGGTCTCCCTCAAGTCCGGCACCCACCGGGGTGGCTCCTTCGCGGCCCCGCCGGTCAAAGCGCGCCGCGGCCTCTCCCCTAACCTCGACGCCGCCATGACCGCCGCGCAAGCAGCGCACCTCTCGGCCACGTCCTAAGAACCCTTCAGAACAGGAGGACGAAGATGTCCCAACTCCCAGACCTCGTGATCGCCAACGGCACGGTGGTGAACAGTTTCGGGCGGCAGTCCGCCCACGTCATCGTCGACGGCGGAAAAGTCACCGCGCTGCTCGACGCCACCGAACCCGTACCCGCAGCGGCCCGCACCGTGGATGCTGCAGGCATGCTGGTGATTCCCGGCGGCGTGGACGGGCACTGCCACGTCGCACAGGTCACCGGCCGCTTCCGGACGCTGGACGACTACGCCACCACCTCCACCGCAGCACTGTGGGGCGGAACCACCACCATCATCGATTTCGGCATCCCCCGCGACGCCCAGGAAACACCACTCGAGGCAGTGCTCAACAAGAAACGCCTCGCCCAGGAGTCCCGCTGCGACGTTGCCCTGCACGGCTCAGTGATCGCCTGGGATGAGACCGTACCGTGGCAGCTCGAACAACTCGCCGCCGAGGGCGTCCGGTCAGTGAAGATGTACACCACCAACCGCGGCACCACCATGGCGGACAACGACACCATCCTGAAGATCATGCGCGAAATGGTGCGCTTGGACGGTCTCACGTACATCCATGCCGAACACGACGCCATCATTGCCGATTGCACCGAGCAGCACGCCTCCGATGGCCTGATCGGAATCGAACACCTGCACCGCACGCGGCCCGAACTCGCCGAGGAAGTCTCCGTCAAGGAAACATTGGCCATGGCCGAGTACACCGGAGCCCCCGTCTACTTCGTCCACCAGTCCACGCCCGGCGCCGTGGACCTGGTGACCGCCGCCCGCGAGCGCGGCCAGGAGGCCTACTCCGAGACGTGCCCGCACTACGTCACCCTGGATGAGAGCGTGTACGGATCCACGTTCCCCGAGTGGTACGCCTGCTGCCCGCCGATGCGCAACGCAGAAACCGTTGCTGCCCTGAAGGAACGCCTCGCCTCCGGCGCCATCCATACCGTCTCCTCGGACCACTCCTGCTACGACCTCTCCCAAAAACGCGAGCGCACGGACGATATCCGCTTCATGCCTCACGGCCTGCCCGGCGTCGAAACCCGGATGCCCGTTGCCTTCACGGCTTTGGTCACCGAGTCAGGCGGCTCCGTGGAGGACTTCGTGGAGGTCTTTTCCGCCGGCCCCGCGCGCATCAACGCGCTCCCTGGAAAAGGCGCCATCGTTGAAGGCTTCGACGCCGACCTCGTGATCTTCGATCCCGCCGCACAGCGAACCGTCGACGGCGGTGCGCTGCACATGGGGACGGACTTCTCGCCTTTCGAGGGGAAGACGCTGAACGGCTGGCCCGCCGTCGTGGTTTCTGCCGGTCGCGTGGTCCTGGACACCGCCGGCTTCCACGATCCCGGAGCCGCGGGCCGCTTCATCGCCCGCAACGGCTTCACCGAACACCGTTCCCTTTCTGCACCTGTTTCCGCTTCCGCCTAGGAGACCCCCATGCCTTCATTTGACCGCCCTACCCGCATCGGCATGATCGTGCCGTCCTCCAACACGTGCCTGGAACCCCAGACCTACCGGATCCTCGGCGACCGCCGGGACGTGACCATCCATTCCACCCGAATCCCGGTGACCCGTATTGCGCTGGATGATTCCTCGGACAAGCAGTTCGATTCGTCCGTGATGAGGGCTGCCGCCGAACTGCTGGCCACGGCGAACGTTGATGTCATCGCCTGGAACGGGACGTCGGGATCGTGGCTCGGCTCCGCGCATGACCACGCCATGGTACGGGAGATCACCGAAGCCACCGGCATCGCGGCCACGACCTCGACGCTGGCCTACCTTTCCGCGTTTTCCGAGTTCGAGACCGAGCGGATCGGGCTGTTCACGCCCTACACCCCGGATGTGAATGACGCCGTGATCGCTTCCTACGCCCGCGAGGGGATCAAGACCATCGACCACCGCCATCTGGACCTGAGCGACAACGAGTCGTTCGCACGGGTGACGGACGACGAGATGCTGCCGGGTTCACTGGAGCTCGCAGCATCCCATCCTGATGCGTTGGTGTATCTCTGCACCAACCTGTACGGCGCCAACATCACGGCGGAGGTGGAGGCCCGCACCGGAGTACCCGTTCTCGATTCCGTGGCGGTTACCCTTTGGCACGCCCTGAAGCTGGCGGGGGCGCCGCTATTGGACCCCAAATGGGGGAAGTTGCTGGCGGGCTGACGCCCTCGGGGCGGCGTTCCGCAGGCTCATCGAGAGCACTGGCCGTTTCAGCCTGCCCGGTGAAGGATCCCTCACCGGGCAGGCTGTCTTCTATGAGGGCCTGGGTGTTAGGTCAGCCGCACCCTGAGGGCAAGGGCCACCTCATCAGCGGGACCACATATCTCGGGCGTAGACAGTTGGAATAGTGCATCCGCCAAGAAATCGCGATCCTCGGGATTCAGTGCAATATCTTCTCGGCCCTGCAGTTCCTCAGCCCACACACAAAGATCATCTGCGCTAATCTTCCCGGCCCAAAATTCATCAAGTGCATGGCCGATATCCCGAGCAAAGGCAGTGGCGAGCTCTTCCTGCGATGGCCATTCAAAAGTCGACAATCGAGCCAAGGCCTCCTGCAACGGGCACCGCAACTGGATGAGGTCATATACTGCCTCTCGTCTTTGTACCTGCGACACTAAGTAAGTTCCTCCTTCAGTCGAGCAATCGCGGAAACTAATCCGAACTGGCTAGAAGTCTGTCACGCTATCCGACGTCCGTTTGAGGATCCCTTACCGAACGAGTTGACCGTGAGTGAACGGCGCCTTAGAAGTAGCCTTGGCTGGAGCCGTTACCGCATGTTGAAGCCACTGCAGCGACCGGAGGGCACCAGGGTACAGACCATGGTGATTCGACGGGAGTTGGTGGAAATGTGGTCGCCACTTCCGTGGGAACGGCTCTGTTTCAGGATGACAGGGGATGGATGCATGAAGGCTGTAGATGAATCCGCACGATGGCGCGTGCTCCTCTTGGCGGGCAGTGGAACTGAGCTTCTGCCCGGCCATCGCTTTGCGCTTAAGGGACTGCCTTCCGAACCGGCGCCTGTGGATGTCGAACTCTGGACGCGCTTCGAGGACCAGAAGGCTCGATAAAGGGCTTCTCGGCCAGTTGCTCCAATCCTTCCTAGCCTCCCCAGAGTCGGCCCGTCTCAGCCGAGCGATCGGACAGTACCACGCTGCGCTCCAATACTGGAACACCAGGGGCCAAGCTTTCGCACTAGCCCACGCCTACATGGCTCTCGAGGCTCTTGCGCCTGCCGCCGAGCGGGCCCAACAGGAGGCTCTCGGCTTCGAGTCTCGCGAGGACCATGCGCAGCACAGAGGGATCGATGTGACGCGTTCGAACTGGATCGAGATGCTCCTAGCGAGAGTGCGACGAGACGTCATCTGCCAAGGAGATATAGACACTTACGACGCGGCACGAAGGGCAAGCGACGGACTAGAGCACGGGAGCATAGCAGTGTCAGAGTACCGAGCGAGTGCCAATCTCCACGCCCGAAAGCTCCTTGATTATGTTCGAGCAGGGGTACTGAACCTTCTCGTTCTTGAAGCAGAAACGCACTCTGGGCTGTTGACCAAGAAACTGGTCGACACAAGCCCGCTTTGGATTGAGATGAGGGGACATCTCATAGGCCAAGTGATGGACCCAGAGGGGATGGGAGAACCACCGAATTCGTTCCCCGTTATGGAATGGCGAGTGTCTCTCGATGACGTCAAACGCGTCGAAGACGACCGTTTAGAGGTAAGTCCGCGGATCGAACTGACGATGCATTTTGCGGAAGGTGTTCAGTTTGTGCCAGCCGAGCATAGGCTCGGTTTCGGGCTGAATAGTGCTGACGCCTTCAATGTTCGCTGGGGGATGCAGGACACGGCCGAGGAGAGCGAAGACCCGTCGGGACGGGACTGACACACGAAACGTGGCGTCCTGCCATCGGTTTTTGCACGGCCAGAAGCCTCGAGGCATTTTCGTCCAGTTTGAGGATCCTCTACCGGGCGTTGTTACAACCCAGCTAGAAGGTTAGGTGAAGGACTCGGGGACTGGACCCAACAGAGGTTGCGCATCCGCAGCATTGCGGTAGGACGGCTCCCAGGGCAACCGTCCGGTGGAGTCACTCCAGATTGCTTGTAGAGCCTCTACTTTGCCGTACACTTCTGCCACCGCCGTCAGCCCTGTGACGTTTTCTGCCGAGATGAAAGCGATGGGAGCTGGCGGTTCGGTGAGGTCGGTGGTGATGCTTCCCGGGCTGAAGCGCCGACATGACGTACCGCCCACCCGTGTTCTTCGATCAACGACAGCAGTTGATTGAAGACAGGTCATTGCTGTCCTTAAGTTTCACGGACTCAATCTAGCAACGCCGTGGAAGCTGTGTCGTCAATCGGCAGCGGTGTCGATTGACGACACCGCTGCACGCCCGGATGGGGATCCCTTAGCGGGGCAGGGTTAGGGGTCAAGGATCGGCGCCCAGTACGCGACGTAGTCACCGCCGGGCGAGCACACAATCAGTAAGTCTCGGGGTCCTCTGAATTGCCATGCCTCGTAAAGAGGGTGCGGCGAAACCGTCAGCGTCGCCTGGCCAAGGGCGAGACGTAACGTACCATCGTTGCCGATCGTGGCTTCCGATACCGTCGTCGAGGTCAGAGGTAAGAGGACTTTACCTGCCTCTGTCGTCAGTGGCTCGCCGGTCCACCGTATTTCGCCAGCTTCGAGGGTGAATTCCGTCTCGATAGTGATCTCGAAGTCGTTTCCTAATTCCAGGTGGACTCCGTAGTCTAGGCGGAATTTTGCAAGTTGGTACCCGAGGACAGCCTGGATGAGATCATTGGCGATTGTGATTTCCTGCTCGTCCCTTCTTCCGTGGATGCCTCCGGCTTCGGCTCGGATGAACGGCCCGTCGTCGGTCATTTTGCCTCGCGTGATTGATCGTTTGCGGAACGCCCTTTGCTTGCTGGACAAGGGGCCTTTATGGAGCCTCGGGGGCAGGACAGCTAGCACGGTAGCAGGAATATGCCTCCCGGTACCCGCCGTAGTCCAAGCGACATATTTGTCCGGGTAAGGATCCCCAACCGTGCAGGGACAGGCACTAGGCGAGTTCATACCCGGAAGAATTATCCCATTAGTGACTCCAATAATCCGCTCTTGGATTAAGGGATCGCGCAAGCTCCCACCATGCCTCATCGTCCGTTTCAAGCCAACGTTCCTCCAGGAAGAAGACTTCCTGGTCATAAGCCTCAGCAATCGTTCCAAGCATGTCGCTTACGGACAGGAACTGCATTCTATGGACGTCTTGTTCGAAACGGAAGTTGAATATGGGCTGGACATCTTCCGTCGAGCAATCAATAAACGAGAAATCTCCTCCACCATTAGTCAAGATAGGCAGCCACGAGGGGCTGACATTGAGTTCATCCATCTTCTCGAAAGTTCTGAATGCCTCGTCGATACTCATGAGATAGAAGCCCGGAAGGAGATGGGCGTCATCCAAGACAACGCCTGGAGCAACGTTTGTTCCGTTATGCCAGCCATACAGTGCAGCGAGCTCCCTGCCGAGTCGCAGACCATGTGCCCCGAAACGGCGACGAGCCTCTTCAGCGTCCGCTCCAGGATTTAGCAGCTGAACTGTCGGGCGCTGAAGCCGCACCAAGTGTTCGTCAATGGTGCTCATGGCTTCCGTCATTGGTTTCATCATAGAATGAACCTAACTCGATCCCTGAGCGCACAGTCGCTCGGATGCCCCTCCCGCCGGAGGAAGTCCGATAGCATTGCTCGAAAAGTTGGACTTGTCACCAAGAATCTTCGGAAAGCAGTGCTCCATGATGGTTGGAAAACCTTCCCGCCCTGGGTAGTGGCGGCGGGGTGAGTTGAAACCCAGATTACTTTTGCTGGGAGCAATCCTTGGGGTAGCTGGATCGGCCGTCTATTTCCTCAGTTTGGGGTGGGGAAAACCAATCAAATTGGGTGAGCCCCTATGGGCTCTGTTCGCCTTTTTCTTTATCAGCTTGGCGACAGCGGCGCTCGGGCTTCTCGTTGCCGGGGTCGTGGATGTCTTTGAGAGCGTAGTGCCGGAATCGTCATCGCGATCGAGGCGTGCGCTGTCTACTGGTGCCGTTGCAATGATGGCTTCATCTATCGCGACCTTTGCCTTCTTCGCTGTTCTTCCCCTAGTACTGCATGCTGATCGCTGGGCGACGGCTGCTGTCACAGGGATTCTCGGAGGTGCCGCATTCGGCGCGCTGTTCTTCTGGCGCTCCGACCCACGAGGCCTGACCGCTGAAACAGCGCCCGAATAGGGGACCCTAAGCGGTCACGGAAACGAATTTGTCTAAGAGCGGTCCGATGCCAGGGTCAGCACCCTTCGAAAACAGCTCAACCCTGCAACTTCTCGCACGGAGGCAGCTGGAATCCCTGCCGGCTGCCGGTGACCGCTTAATCATTTGGGGCCCATGGGTACGTCTCGTTGACTAGGCGGTCGCGAGGTAGACCATACCTGCAAAGCCCACGACGGCTGCGGCGACTTTTGACCGCATTAGTTACACCTTCACGAACACCACCACCTACACCGGCAAAACCGACGTTGCCGGAACCCCGGCCATTGCCGGGCTACCGGCCGAATCCGTCGGGTACGGCTGGGACGGGTTCGACAACCCGACAGAGATTGTCGGCAGCGGCAACAAATACGCCGGCAACGGCATGTACAACCACCTGGGGCAGCTGACCAAATACACCCAAGCCGACAGCAACTACTCCTCCGGAGCCAACACGACCGGCAGCATCGACGTGACCCTCACCTGGGACGCAACAACCGGACGGCTGAACAAAACCCAGGCCACCAACCACCTCGGCGTCAACTCCCCGGACCTAGGCACCACCAGCTACAAATACGACCCGGCCGGGCGGATCACCTCACGCCAACAGGCCTACACCTCACGCCCGTCCTCACCGACCGACAACCAGTGCTACACCTACGACCACGCCGACCGGATCAAAGCCGTCTGGACCCCGGCAACCACAACCTGCGGCACCGCCCCAACCCCCGTGGCCGCAAGCGTGACAGGGCTCGGCGGCCCTGCACCCTACGCCCAGACCTACACCTACACCGCAGCCGGTGACCGGTCCCAGGTCAAACGCTTCGGATCCAACGGCACCCTCGCCGTCACCGAAACCTACGCCTACCCCACACCCGGAACCGTTGGACCCCACCGGGTCCAGTCCGTCACCGGGTCCACCCCCACACCGCAGACCTTCACATGGGACGCGGCAGGGCGGATGACGGGCCGTTCCGGGCAAACCATCACCTACACCCTCGACGGTAAAATCGACACCACCACCGGAACCAGCACTGTCCCGGCCAACCCGAACCCCAATGCCACAGCCGGCACACCCCCAGCACCAACAACCGGTGCCGGGAGCACCGGGGCACGGTACTACGACGCCGCCGGGAATCTCGTCGGGATCATCGACGGAACCGGGACCACCATCACCCTGGGCAGCATCACCGCCCACCACAACGCAGCAACAGGTGCCAAGACAGCGACCAAGACCTACACCTTTTCCGGTAAAGTCGTCGCCCAACGCACCGCCACCAGTGCCGGCACCAAAGTCGCGTTCATCATCGGCGACAACATCAACACCGCCCAAACCATGGCACTGCCCAACACCACCGTCGGAACCGGGGCCGTCACCCTTGTCCGCCGCACCGACCCGCTCGGCCTCGCCCGCGGCGCCAACAGCACCGGAACCGGCACCGCAGCCTTCACCAACGCAGCAGCCGCCACTTCCGGGACAGGAACCAACGCCGCCAGTGCCACAGGGTTCAGCGCCGTCAACGGCTACATCGCCGGACTCGACGACAGCATCAGCTCCCTCACCCACGTCGGAGCCAGGGACATGGACCCCGTCCTCGGCGTATTTACCGCGCCAGACCCCATCCTCACGACAGAAGACCAACGGGGGTTCACCCCGTACACGTATGCCTTCGGCATGGTCATTAACACCTCAGATCCAAGCGGGTTGAGGCCAAGTTGTGGATGCACTGAGGAAACAGGAATCTCCTACCCGTCTTCATCTAATACACCACTACTCGGAAACGCACCTGTCTCCTCCTCACCTTCGGTGCCATCGTGGCTCAAGGTAACCAGCCCGGCTCCCTCGTCTTCTCCGGGAAACATTGACGACTGGGCCTTCAAGACCGACTTTGGTGCTGGATATGGCGGACCGACAAAGTCAGATTTCCGGAAGCTCGGCATAGGAACATGGGAAGGATTCGCGATCATAGCTGGAGGCCCCCTAGGCGTTCTGGCTTGCATACCAGGGTTTGGAGCGTGCCTAACAGGAGGACTTGTCGGCACGGGACTGCAGGCGGCCGGAAACGCGGCCGATAACGGTGGGGAACTCGACGAGGACGCCCAGCTGCAAGCAGAAATCGGGGCCGCAGCTTCGCTCATACCCGGTGGAGGGGCTGCGAAAGGAGCAGCTAGAGGTGCCCTAAAGGGAGGATCCTCCAATTCCCTGAAAGCGGCTATGGAGGCACTTTCCCCTGAAATTCGTGCCAATGTTGATGACGCGATTTCTCGAGCAGCCACCGGAAAAGTCCGCTTTCCTGGTCACGACGGCAAACCTTACGAAAATAGACTGGGCCAGCTGCCCGAAGGGACGTATACAGAATGGACTGCAGCTCCCGCTGGAGCAAGGCGCGGACCGGATCGAATAATCATCGAAGGATCCGAGAAGAACCCCAACGCCATCTATTATTGGGACCATGTGAATGCACCCATTCAGATCAGGTAGGACCATGAAGATTGATGACATCAGCAAAAAGTATGCCGTTCACCTGGGCGTCACCGGTTCCCTACGCGACCGTCTCAAAGCCGATGCCCATCTACACGGGATGATGGTCTTTGAACTGGATTTGTCGGGGCTCTCTGATGAGACGGCCCTATGTGCCTACCTCGAAGCAAAGTTTAGGTATCCATATAGGACCGTGGGACTCGATGCCGCCATTGACTTAATCTCAGACCTTGAGTGGTTCGGGAACAGGAAGGGTTACTTAGTGATTGTTCGTGGGGCCACCGAAACATCGCCCATCGCTGGCGACTTTATATCCATGTTTCCAAATATCCTTGATCGGTGGCGAACTCAAGACGTCCCCTTCGTCATTGTGGTAGAGGAAAAGGGCGAGCGTCTACTGGCAGCTTTGGCAGGTGCCAATGAGTTTATGGAGAGGGCTGGCCGCCTCCCTTGGGCTCAACCTGGAATTGGTCCCGTTGATGTTGTCGTGCATCCTTGATGTCACTACCTGAGCGTCAGGTTTGGATCTCTCAGCCCCGATTCCTCTCCCGGGATAATGATTTTGGCGTCTCTAACGGCTTCAGTGGTGAGATTTCCTAAGCGGTAATGAAGGCATTCACTCTCGGAGCAGCCTGTTCTCGCGCCAGCTGTTACGCCAGGCGAGGCCCGTTGGCTGCATTGCCCGCTCGGGGATCCTCTACCTGTCGCGAATCCCGAACGAGAGATCCAGACGTCCGGGTCAGCTTTCCTCAACATTCAACAACGACTCGTCAAACCAGACATCTTCGTGCCCAGGCGTCAAGAGGAATCGCCACCCTGCGGGCAAGGCAAGAGAGGGAACGACTTCAGAACACCGTGTCGTCAGATGCTCGACGTACAACGGAACGAAGAAGTCATCCGCCGTTCCTAGGTCTTCACCGCGCCAGATGAACCAGCCACTCTACCCAGCCGCGGCTGCATGCCGCAGACCGTTAAGTGGATAAACATGAGGCGACCACACGTTTTTGGACACTCCCCTTTCACGCCCTGCAACGGTGGTGTAGGGACAGCCCCGAATCTGGCGGTCAGCCGCATCTGGGCGGAGAGGATCGAATCGTGCATATGTAACATTGGTTGGGTCCCCGGAGAGTAGTCCAGTGTTTGTGTGAGTTTCGTGTCCGAGAATGGACACAGGAGGTAATTCACGAATCATGGCACGCAGACACGCCCCGGAGCAGGTCATCGCTAAGGTCCGGCAGGGCCAAAAGATGCTCAACGATGGCCGTCCGATGGTCGAGGTCGTCAAGGAGCTCCAGGTCACCGAGGCGACTTGGTACCGCTGGCTGAACCAGTACGGGTCTGAGAAGAACGCCGAAGCGTCCAAGCGGACCAAGGAGCTGGAGAAGGAGAACGCCCGGCTCAAGCGGTTGCTGGCGGAGAAGGAACTGGCGATCGACATCCTGAACGAGGTGGCGAAGGGAAAATTCTGAGCCCCGAACCACGTCGCCGTGCCGTGCGCATGGCGGTGGAGAAGTTCGGGGCATCCGAACGCTTCGCCTGCAAGGTCTTGGGGCAGAACCGGTCCGCGTTCCGCAAAAAGAAACCCGACATGGGCTTCGAAGAGGCGCAGCTCCGCTCGGAGCTGCGTGCCATCGCAATGAAGCACCCGGCGTGGGGCTGGCGGAAGGCCCGCTGGCACCTGCTGGCCCAGCCGGCGTGGGACGGGGTAGCGCTGAACAGGAAGCGCATCCGCAGGCTCTGGCGCGACGAAGGCCTGACCTGCAAACCCAGAGCCCGGAAGAAGCGCCGCACCGGGCCCGGCGCCGGGGAACAGAAACGCCTCACAGCCCAGTATCCGATGCACGTGGTCAGCTTCGACTTCCAATCCGACGTGACCTCCTGCGGCCGGCACATCCGGTTCCTCAACGTCATCGATGAATACACCCGCACGGCGCTGGCCGTCATCCCGCGAAGGTCGTTCAAAGCCACTGACGTGGTCGCGGTGCTGGAGAACATCATCGCCGAAACCGGCACCGCACCGACATACCTCAGGTGTGACAACGGCCCCGAATTCACCGCCGCCGCACTGCTCGACTGGTGCGATACCGCCGGAGTCGACACCGCCTTCATCGACCCGGGCTCACCTTGGCAGAACGGCTTCATCGAATCCTTCAACGCCCAATTCAGAAGGGAACAACTCTCCGGAGAGATCATGGACACCATGGCCGAAGCGAAGTATTTGGCCGAGGAATGGAAGACTATCTACAATCATGAACGGCCCCACGGATCCCTGGACGGCATGACGCCGAAACGCTACTGGGAAACCTGGACGCAAGAAAACCAATTAGCTATCGCATAGACGCTGGACTGCTAACGGGGGCCCAATCAACATCATCACCTAAGAAAGCGCACAAGTCCCTGTCAGTTGAAGAATCCTGTAGCGTGCAGCTGGTCCTGATCTTTGCGGCGGGGTGATATGGGAGCAAGTGGTTATGAGTGCCCCGCTGGAAGTTCCAAGGCTTGAAGACCTGAGTGACGTCGGGGTTGGTATCGAGACGTCTGATCAGCCTTGGGTGGTCGACCTGTTGGCGTGGGCGAACGACGGCAGTACCGTAACGCTTACCTTGGACGAGATCGCTGGGTCAGCGAGCATCCGCTGGATCCACGGTGACGAGGTGCGCCTTGTTCTTGAGCGAGAGACCGTGAAGGTCAGTGTCCGGGGCGAGCGCGGCGTGATTGAGTTCCACGTTTGGTCCCGCTGGGGAGGAATGGCCGGCGAGTTGATCGTGAGGGTGGGCGAGCACGCTTCGGTCCATGACACACTTCTACGTGCATGAAAGCCCGTCTTTGTTCGGTCGGGGATCGACTAAAGGGCGCTAATCACTATTGTCGTCCAAAGCGTTTCTGCTGGCTGGAGGCGTAGATGGGGGTGAAGTAGACGCCATACTCGCTATCGTCCGCGAACTCGGATAGGTCCAGATCGCCGCTTGTCTCGAACTCTGACCACAGCTCTTCCCCCAACAGATTCCCTTGGCGTTGGACCGCGGCCGCAACACCAAGGGAAGTCAAGGCGAGGGTGTTTCATTGAGTGTGTAAGGGTCCGGTCTCTAACTAGGGTGTGACCTGCGGTTTCACCCCTGAAAGGACGGGCCCTCTTGGCCGAAATCAGTATGACCACTAACCCCCTTGAAGGCGTTTTGAGCGCCGATCAGATCGACGCGCTCGTCACGGCTGCGGAGGACCTCGGAGAGGGCCGCAACGGTGTTGAGGAACTCCTTGCCCGGATGACCCGCGCGGTCCTGGAACGGGCCCTGGAAACGGAGATGAGCGACCACCTCGGCTACGAGTCCGGGGACCCCGCAGGGCAGGGCACGGGCAACTCCCGCAACGGCAAGACAACCAAGAGCGTTCAGACCCTCCAGGGGCCTGTGCAGGTCACAGTGCCACGGGACCGGAACAGCTCCTTCGAACCGGTCATCGTGCCCAAGCGGGCCCGCCGGTTGGGCAAGGTCGAGGACATGATCCTGTCACTCTACGCCCGCGGGATGAGCACCCGGGATATCGGTTCCCACCTCGATGAAATCTACGGGACCAAGGTCTCCGCCGCGACGATTTCGAGGGTGACGGACGTGATTGCCGATGAGGTCGCCCAGTGGCAGAACCGGCCGCTGGAGTCCGTGTATCCGATCGTCTACATCGACGCGATCTGGCTGAAAATCCGGGACGGCGGCGTGGTGGTGAACAAGGCCTGCCACGTGGCCGTGGGCGTTGACGTGGAGGGCCGCAAGCAGGTCCTGGGCCTGTGGCTGGGCACCAGCGAAGGGGCGAAGTTCTGGGCCAACGTGCTCACCGAAATCCGCAACCGCGGAGCCGCCGACATCCTGATCCTGTGCTGTGACGGGCTCACCGGGCTGCCGGCAGCGGTGAACAGCATCTACCCCCAGACCGTCGTGCAGACCTGCGTCGTGCACCTGCTGCGCTCGGCCATGAAATACGCCTCCTACGGCGCCCGCAAAGCCATGGCCCGGGACATGCGCCCGATCTACACCGCACCGACCGTGCAGGCGGCCGAACTGGCAATGGAGGCCTTCGCGGAAACCTGGCAGGCCACGGCTCCCGGGGCGGTGCTGGCCTGGCGGAACGCCTGGGAAGACTTCACCCCGTTCCTGGCCTTCACCCCGGAGATCCGCAAAGTCATCTACACCACGAACCAGATCGAATCGATCAACTACCAGCTGCGGAAGATCACCAAAACGCGGGGCTCATTTCCTTCCGACGAGGCCGCGATCAAGCTGGTCTACCTCGGGATCAGAAACATCGAAACGACCCGCGGCGGTGAACTCGGAACCGGCACCCAAGGCTGGCACCAGGCACTGAACGCTTTCGCCGTTCAATTCCCCAACCGACTTCCGATCTGACCACCCGGCAGACCGGACAACCGACCGGTCCCTTACACAGAAAACTTGACACCCCCGTCAAGGCATGAAGGAGATCGCTAAAAAGCCAAACCCAGTCATCGCGACCAGGTACGCCGCAACTTTCGAAGCCCGAAGCTGGTACTCGTGGGACTTGAATTTAGTTGTCTCCGGCAGCCAGGACCAACCATCCTTGCCGACCCGTGCGAGCCGTTGCCTCAGAAGGTAGAGCATCACTCCGCTCACAACGAGGAAGGCTCCAACCAGCGCTAGAAACGGTGAACTCATCATTAACCTGACCACGGTGGCCGGAAGATGAGCGTAAGCCCAACAATGACCACACCACTTATGATCAACAAGATAGAGAAGAACACACCAAGTTGTTCGAACCCACTCACTCGACCAGCTTCTGGCTCGTCCGGACGGTTGAGCATCTGGTCAGTGATAAATAGTTGGCGGCTGGCAATCCATTTCCGAAAGACGACCCAGACCAGGCCAACGATTATGAACACCAGGCCCAGCGTCATCTTCCCCCCCTCTACGGTTCTCCGAATCATCCTAGATTGCTCGAAGCCGTACTCCACGGACGTCGCCATCGCACATGCAGGAGAGCAGAACCCGGCGTCTTGAAGCTGCGGACAGACCTTCTCGGATGCGATCGCCGTCCGCTCAAGGATCCGGAACCGGGCAGTCGAGCACAAGCATCTGCTAGGCAGTTACCCGTGGCCGGATTATCAAACTCGCCACCCCCATGGTTGCTTCTACTATTCGCGAACTAGAACGTGGCCACGGCGTTTGCTTTCTTGGAAAGCGTCACGCAACTCACGCTCCACTACCTCGTTCAGATTGGCCGGCACCTTGCACCCAGCGCCGTCTCCGGCGCCGTACCCTTGACCAGCATCGGGGGTGCAACGAAGCTCAGGTGGTACTTGGCGCTCAATGCTCACGCAAAGTTCGTGTTGGTGACCTCTCTTGCAGCTGAAAATAACGCGAACTCGTCGATCCGGTGCGCTCATTGTTGCCCCCTATAGATTCAACCGGCCCTTTGCGCGGTATTAGGAAGGTATCGCCAGCCCCTGACATTTTGAGGGCTAGGTGTAGTTCCCATGGAGGTTGTGAACAGCGTGGCGTGATGTAAAAGGCGAAAGCCTCCGGTATCGATTTGGGTTACCACACTCATCTCGACGCCAGGAGGCTCTCGTTGTCCTACGTTACCCATGCCAACGCCGATCTGACACCTAAGGCCAGGGCGAAGCTGGCCCGTTTGGTCGTTGAGGAGGGCTGGACGTTGCGCCGGGCCGCGGAACGTTTTCAATGCTCACCAGCGACGGCCAAGAAGTGGGTGGACCGCTACAGGGTCCGTGGTGAGGACGGCATGGCTGACGCGTCCTCCCGCCCGCGGCGGAGCCCGAAACGCACCCCCGTACGCACCGAACGCCGCATTGTGGGGTTGAGGTTCAATCGGCGGTGGGGACCGCACCGGATAGCGGCCCACCTGGGCTTGGCCCGCTCCACCGTCGGCAAGGTCCTGACCCGGTACCGGATGCCCCGGCTGGCCTGCCTGGATCAGGGCACCGGTCTGCCCGTTCGCACACCTGCACCGCAGCGCTACGAGCACGAGAACCCCGGAGACCTGATCCACGTGGACATCAAGAAGCTTGGGCGCATCCCCGACGGCGGCGGACACCGCGCCCTCGGACGCGCCAAGGGGCAGCGGAACCGCCGTGCCGGGACCGGTTATGCCTACCTGCATCATGCCGTCGATGACCACACCCGGCTCGCGTACTCCGAAATCCTCAACGACGAAAAGAAGGAAACGGCCGCCGCCTTCTGGCTGCGAGCCGCCGCATTCTTCGCCGCCCACGGCATCACCGTCAAAGCGGTGCTCACGGACAACGGGTCCTGCTACCGCTCCCGGACCTTCGCAGCAGCCCTGGGACCGCACCTCAAACACCGGCGCACCCGCCCCTACCGACCCCAAACCAACGGCAAGGTGGAACGCTTCAACCGCACCCTCGCCACCGAATGGGCCTACGCCCGGCCCTACACCTCAGAAACCGAGCGCGCCGCCACCTACCCGGCATGGCTCCACCATTACAATCATCACCGAACCCATACCGGCATCGGAGGCAAAACCCCCATCAGCCGCGTTCACAACCTCAGTGGGAATTACAGCTAGGGCGCCTAAGGGGTGGACCAATAGCGCGCCCGTAAGCCGGTCGTTCACCGGCCGCTCCGTCACCGCCCTTCGGCTCTCCGAGCTTCCAAGTGTTTCCGCCATTCTCGGATTCCCGTATACCCCGCCCGAATTAATGCCCGGTGAAGGGCCCTAAAAGCTACAGTCCGAGGCTCGCACCGGAGTACCGGTTCTCGATTCCGTGGCGGTTACCCTCTGGCACGCTTTGAAGCTGGCCGGGGCGCCGCTCCTGGACCCCAAGTGCGGGAAGTAGCTGGCGGGCGGTTACCCTCTGGCATGCCCTGAAGCTAGCCGGGGCGTCCGGGCTCAGTCCTTGTCGATCAGGTCCAGGAGCTTGCCGAGGGCGTCCGGGCTCAGTCCTTGTCGATCAGGTCCAGGAGCTAGCCGGGACGTCCGGGTCAGTCCTTGTCGATCAGGTCCAAGAGCTTTCCCAGGGCGTCCCGGATGTCGTCGTAGTCGTTCTGGCCGGCACGGCTTTCGGCTGAGATGACGCCGCAGCGATGGATCTTCTTGAAGTCGCCGACGGGGAATTTGTAGTGCCCCTTCTGGTCGTCCGGATGGTCGTCGTCCACGCCGAGGTACCACTTGCCGTACTCAGCGAAGTCGTGCTTTTCGAGGAACGAGTTTTCTTCCTTGGTTGAGGGCGCGTGCTCGCTCCAGTCGTCCCGCTCGTCCTTGGCCACTTTGCCTTCCTTGATCAACTTCTTGGCGTGGTCCAAGGCCTTCTTGTTGAGCTTCACTGCCATCGTCCGGGCTCCTTATCAATACGCGGGTTGTTTACAGTGCCTTCACGGCGCCCAGCACTTTGGTCAGGGAATCCTTGGCGTCCCCGAACAGCAGCGTGGTTTGTGGCTCGTAGAGAAGGTCATTCTCGATGCCCGCGAAGCCGGGCCGCATGGATCGCTTCAGGAACACGACTTGCCGGGCATCGGCCACTTCCAGGATGGGCATCCCGTAGATCGGCGAACCGGCGGTGGTCTTGGCTGCAGGATTCACCACGTCATTGGCTCCGACCACCAAGGCCACGTCCGCGGTTTTGAATTCCGAGTTGATGTCTCCCATTTCCTTCAGGGACTCGTAAGGCACGTTCGCCTCCGCGAGCAGCACGTTCATGTGCCCGGGCATGCGACCGGCCACGGGATGGATCGCGAAGTCAACCTCCGTCCCGCGGGATTCCAGGGCCGAGGCAAGCTCTGCCGCCGTGTGCTGGCCCTGCGCTACGGCCAATCCGTAGCCGGGCACGATGATCACCCGTTGTGCGTAGCCGAGGAGCACCGCCACGTCTTCTGCGCTGGAAGAACGCACCGGCCGTTCGCTCACGGCCGTGGACCCCGCCGTCGAACCTCCCTTGAAGGCGCCGAACATGATGCCGGCGACGCTGCGTCCCATGGCCGCGGCCATGGCGCGGGTCAGGATGGTGCCGGAGGCCCCCACCAGGGTTCCCGCCACCAAAAGCAACACGTTGCCCAGGACCAGGCCGGAGGCCGCAACCGCCAGGCCCGTGAAGGCGTTCAAGAGCGAAATGACAATCGGAACATCGGCGCCGCCCACCGGAAGGACCAGCAGCACGCCCGCAACCAGCCCCAGCACCAGGAGCACCACGGCCAAAGCCATTGAACCGCCAAGAATCACCACCACGCCCACGGCTACGGCAGCCAACAACACAAGAGCCATCAGCACCGGCAGGCCAGGAAAGGTGACCGGCCGCGTGGTCATGAGTCCCTGCAGCTTCGCGAACGTCACGGCGGAACCGGCAAACGACACCGCCCCCACCAACAACGTGAACACAATCGCCAAGCGCACCCACGGATCATCCGTGTGCGGAAGCTCCAGCAATGCCACCAGGGCCGCAGCGCCGCCGCCCACGCCGTTGAAGAGTGCCACGAGTTGCGGCATCTGGGTCATCTGGACGCGCCGGGCAACCGGCGCTGCGATGCCGGATCCCACCACGATCGCGCCCAGGATCCACGGAATGTTGTCCAACTTCACCGATAGAAACACCGTCACTACTGCCAGCAGGGCGCCGAACGCGCCGATGAGGTTGCCGCGGCGGGCCGTCTTCGGCGAGCTCAGTCCCTTCAGCGCGAGGATGAAACAGGCAGCCGCAGCAAGGTACAGGAGGGCAGTCCAGGTGGGGTCGAGGAGCGTCATGGCCGCCGCTCCCCTGCTCCGCCGCTACCGGAACGACCTGCGCTACCGGCAGCGTCAGTGCCCGACGGCGGCCGCTGCCTTCCGCGGAACATCTCCAGCATGCGGTCGGTCACCACGAAGCCGCCCACGAGGTTGGCCGTGGCAAGCACAACCGCCAAGAGGGCAACCGCCAGCACCCAGGGGTCCGAAGCTTGCCCGGCCACGATGATGGCTCCCACCAGGATGATCCCGTGAATGGCGTTGGCCCCGGACATCAACGGCGTATGCAAGGTGCTGGAAACCTTGGAAACCACTTCGAATCCGACAAACACCGCCAGCACGGTGATCGTCAGCAGGCTCATACCGTCCATCAACGCGCTCCTTCTGTTCCCAATGCAGCGAGGGCTTCCGCCGTTGGACCGTGCCGGATGGCACCGTCGTGGGTCAGGCAGGTTCCGGCCACCACTTCGTCGTCGAAGTCCGGGGCAACCGCCCCGTCCTGGGTCATGAGGGCCAGCAGGTTCGCCACATTCTTGGCGTAGAGCCTCGAAGCATCGGCCGGCATGGCTGAGGCGGCGTCCTTCATACCCACCAGTGTGACCTCGCCCTGCCCGTCTGCTGTGGGAATGTGCAGGTCTTGGCCGGGAATCACGCCCTCCACATTGCCTCCGGACTCCGCGGCCAAGTCCACAACCACGGACCCCGGCCGCATTCCTTGGACCATCTCGCGGGTGACCAGCATGGGCGCGCGCCTCCCGGGCACCGCAGCAGTGGTGATGAGGACATCGGCCTGCGCCACGTGCGGGGCCAGCAAAGCTCTCTGCAAAGCACCCCGATCGGCGCTGAGCTCACGCGCGTAGCCGCCGGACGCCTCCGCGGTTTCGAGGTCCAGTTTGATGAACGTTCCACCCATGGAAGCCACCTCATCCGCGGAGGCGGGCCGGATGTCGTTGGCAGAGACGCGTGCTCCTAACCGCTTTGCCGTGCCAATGGCCTGCAACCCGGCAACACCCGCGCCCAACACCAGCACGCGGGCAGGCGGGATGGTCCCTGCAGCAGTCATGTAGAGGGGGAAGAAGCGCGGCAAACGCATCGCAGCTTCGAGCACGCAGCGGTATCCGGCAACCAGCGCCTGGGATGTCAGTGCATCCATGGACTGGGCCCGGGAGATGCGTGGAACCAGTTCCAGGGCGAAGGAGGTGATGCCGCCGGCGGCGAGCGCGCGTACGGTAGGCAACTCCGACGACGGCGACCCCAGCCCCACGGTGACGGCGCCACGACGGAGGGCTCCCGCCGTCGTCGGGTCCATGGGACGCACGTGGCAGTAGACCTCAAGTGCTCCGAGGTCCAGGGACGGGACCACCGTGGCACCCGCGGCCTGGTAGTCGGCATCGCTGTGGCCGGAGGCCTGCCCCGCTCCGGACTCTATGGACACCTCCAGGCCCAGGCCGACCAATTGCTTGACTGTTTCCGGTGTTGCCGCCACCCGCCGCTCGCCGTCGAGCGTTTCGCGTGCAATGCCTGCTCTCACCGCCACCCCTCTCCGGAGCCGTCCCGACCATGATTGCCACGAGTCTATGACCGCAAGGCGTCTGGCGGGAGTAGGGGGCTGCGCTATGTGCGCAACTCAACTAGGGTCGAATGAGAGCTGGGGCAACCAGCCTCCGCACGTCGACGAGCCGGTTCCGGCCGTGCCGTCGGAAAGGAACGCCGCCATGGATTCATTCAAGATCGGCTATTTCGTCGGAAGCCTCTCAAGTACCTCCATCAACCGCACGCTCTCCAAGGCCCTCATCAGCGTCTCACCGCCTGAACTCGAGTTCCACGAGATCGCCATCAAAGACCTCCCGCTGTACAGCTCTGACTACGACAACGACTTTCCGCCTGCAGGCCGCGCACTCAAGGACGCCATCGCGGCTTCGGACGGCATCCTCTTCATCTCCCCCGAATACAACCGTTCCATCCCCGGCGCTTTGAAGAACGCCATTGACTGGGGGTCACGGCCGTGGGGGACCAACTCGTTCGCCCGAAAGCCGACGGGCATCATTGGCGCTTCCCCGGGCGGCATCGGCACCGCGGTGATGCAGTCGTCCATGCGAAGCGTCCTCAGCTTCCTGGACGCGCCGCAGTTGAACGCACCTGAGGCGTACATCCGGTTTGTGGCAGACGCGTACGACGACGACGGCACAGTTAAGGACGAAGGTACCGCCGCGCTTTTGCGCCACTATATGGAGGAGTACAGCGCGTTTGTTCAACGCGTCCTGGCCGCCAACGCACCCGGCCACATCGGTGATGAACAGCCCGATGCCGACAAGCTGAACCGCTAGGGAAGGAAAAGTGGGCCGCACAAGTTCGGGTGTGTGCGGCCCACTTTTCACCATTTCGTCAGTATGCTTATTAGTGTGAAGGTCCTCGGACACGCCCCTACCCAGGAGAAACGATGCTTCGTAGATTAACCTCGACCACTTTCGCGCTCACCCTGCTGTTCGGTTCCCTGCTGTCTGCCGGCGCCGCCAATGCCGCCGGGCCGGTTTCCGGCCACGTCAGCAGCAACGTTTCGGCAACCAGCACCAGCCCCTCACCCGAGCCGACCAACCCCTCCGGCCCCTCGACCCAGACGCCAACCAACCCCGGACCGTCACAGGGCGCCTCTGAAACCCCGAATCCTGCCGGCAGCGGCCCGGCCAACCCCGGCACCGGTGAATCGGATCCGCAGGAAGAGAACCGCACCAACGTCATTCCGTGGATCCTCGGAGCGGCAGCCCTGATCATCATCATTCTGGTGATTGTGTGGGCCATGCGCGGACGCGGCCGGAACAAGGAAGTACAGGACGAGCAGCGCTAACGCGCCAGTTTCCCGATCGCACTGCTTTCGAGATTCTCCAGGAGGTGCCGCGGATTGTCATAGACTTCCGCGGCACCTGCGTCCCGCAGTTCACCTTCGCTGATGCCGCCACAGGTCAACGCGATGGCAGGGATGCCAATGCTCCCTGCGGCCTTCACGTCCCATACGGCGTCGCCAACGAACACGACATCTTCAGGCCTGAGCCCAAGCTTGTCCAGGCAGGCCAGCAGAATGTCCGGCTCCGGCTTGCTTGCCTCGGCGTCATTGGAACTCGTCCAAGCATCGATCGACGTTCCCGCGTCCAGCACCTTGCGGCTCACGTCCAAGTCACGTTGCTGCGCCGAGGAAGCCAGACCTACGGCCAGACCGGCGTCGGAACACGCCGCCAAGAGGTCACGGGCTGCCTCGAAAGCGCGAAGGGACGGCCAGAACGTCGAGAACACGGCACCGTGCGCCGACTTCAGCTCCTCTTCCAATTCATCCGTGCAGTCGGGGACCAGATGCCGGACCAGCTTGTCGCCGCCCATGCCCACGCAGCGGTGAATGTCGGAAATCTGTACGTCGAGGCCCTCGCGCCTGAACGCCTGCCACCACGCGAATGCATGGAAATAGCTTGAGTCGATCAGCGTCCCGTCAACGTCAAACAGGACACCCCGCTTCTTGGATTCGGCCACGTCAGCCCACCTCCACCTGCGCAGGAGCGGGGCCGGCGAGCGTCCGGTCCATCATGAATTCTTCCGACTCCAGGAGCGCGTAACGATCCGCCGAACCCTGCCGCAGCAGGCCCGTGCCGGCTACTTCCCGAAGCGCTTCCACAGCCCTCACAGCTTCCCTCTTTGAGGAGTAGCGCTTGGACAGTCCCATGAGGGTGTCCTCACCGTCCACCATCAGCACGCGGTAACCCCCATCGGGAGCGTCAACCAATTCCAGATGTCCCGCCAACCCAAACCTCCTCGTTCTGATGCCTCCGCTTAGTAAGTTTACTTATTATATAGCTGCTCTCGCCGCCTCATGAAACGCACGACGGCGGACGGCCGGCTTACGCTCCCGCCGGCACTTGCGAAGGCCGGGACCAAGAATTGTGATGGCCGTTCTGAGGACTTGGAAAAGGAACACTAAACCGAGTCACGAATCCGGTTGAGCCCATACAAGAAGGATGGCTGCTTCCCCGGGAACGCCCGCGCATGGTGTTCCCGGGGAGGCAGCTGACCTGTTTGCAGCGCTAACCGAGGAGTCACATGTCCACCAAGATTTCCAAATGGCCCGCCGGGACGCCCATGTGGGTAGACCTGTCAGTCGACGATGTGGAGGCTGCCAAAACCTTCTACACCGGCCTGTTCGGGTGGGACTACCTTTCCGCCGACGATGAGGCAGGGTATCTCCTGGCTCAACTCAATGGCCATGCCATTGCGGGCCTCGGCCCCAAGGATGATCCGGCCATGCCTTCCGCATGGACCACTTTCATGGCCTCCGACGACGTCAATGCCACCGCTGAGCGGATCCGTGAGTCCGGCGGCCAGGTGCTGATGGCGCCGTTCGACGTCATGGATTCCGGCAGGATGGCCATCGCCGCGGACACCACCGGAGCCGTCTTCGGCGTGTGGCAGGCCGGAAACCACATCGGCGCTGAACGCGTGAATGAACACGGCTCATTGTGCTGGAACGAACTCCACACCTCCGACTACGCGGAGGCCCGGGCCTTCTACGCGGGCGTCTTCGGTTTCAATTACCACGAGGTCACAGGAGCGGACATGGTTTACGCCACCTGCCTCCGGGACTCCGACCGCCGGGAAGTGGCCGGTATTCACCACGACACCCAAATCCCGCAGAGCGACCCCGCGTACTGGCTCACCTGGTTCGCCAGCGATGACGTCGCATCGACGGCTGCGCGGGCACAAGAACTCGGTGCAACACTGTTGGTCCCCGTGTCCGATACACCCTTTGGCCGGATGGTCATCGTTGAAGCACCGCAAGGAGACGTCTTCGGAGTTATCGCCGTGGCGCCAGCCAACGACTGAGTGACGGCACGCGGTGGCCGGGGCTGGGCCGTGACCACCGCCTGACATGAAAAGCCCGACGGCGGCAGCACCGCCGTCGGGCTTTTCAGCAGGCTGCTAGCCGACCGACTGGGCTTCCGCTTGGGAGTGCAGGGACCAGGACGACCAGTCGAGGGGATGCACCGACGGGCGGCCGAGCAGGTAACCCTGAGCCGCGGCAACGTTGAGGGCGGTTGCTTCCTGCAGCTCCCCGGCCGTTTCGATGCCTTGGGCCACCACGGAGGACCCCAGTTCCCGGGCAAGCGCAACAACCGCGCGGGCGCGGATGCGTTGCCCTTCAGAGTTGTCAATGCCTTCGATCAGGTGGCGGTCCAGCTTGAGGATGTCCGGACGAAGTTCCTCGATCTTGTCCATGGAAACAAAACCCGCACCGGATGCGCTGACTGCGAGGCGCAGTCCACGGCGGCGCAACGGACCCAATCCATGGTCATCGTCCCAGCCGTCGGCCAACTCCAGGCTGCCCGTCAGCTCAATAACGATCCTGTCCGGCGCCAAGCCGGCCCCTTCCAGGAGCTTCCGCACCCGCGGGTCCGCTGCCGTTTCCGGGGTGAGGTTGAAAGCTACGAACATGGTGTCCGGGAAGTCCTCTGCGGCCGCCAAGGAGCAGGACAGCGCCGCGATCTCCAGGTCTGTACCAAGACCTGCCGCCGAAGCTTCACGGAACCACACATCGGCCGCGGCGCCATCCTGCTCAACAAACCGGATCAGGGCTTCGACGCCGATCACTTCACCGGACGGCAAGGCGTGGATGGGTTGGAAGGCTGTTAGCAGCAACTTGTCCCGCAGCACCGATTGGATGCGCTTGCGCACCTCCGTATCCACCGGAATGGTGACCGTCTGTGGAGCCTCGGCGGATTCACGGTTCAGGCTCATGGAGTCTTGATGGGCAGCGGGAGCCTCGGCGGTCTCCGGCTGGGTTCGCGTCACGATCAAGTGCTCCAGGAGGACGCCCTTGGGATCATCGGGATGTTGCGTGAACCGCTCCTCGAGGTTCCTCCGGCTCTGCTGACTCCGGGGATCCGTTTCGGCGAGGATGGACTCAATGATTTCCAACGCCTGCTGCCGGACGCGGGTGTCGTCCGCAGCAGGGACAGGCTTACCGGCGCGATCATTCGGCGGCCCTTCCAAGGCACCGCCGGGGGGAAGAGAGAGCCCACTTCTAGACATCGACTTTTCCTTCAATGTTAATTTGTGCCGACTGCGCCCAGTACACAATCGGCTCAGCTTCGTCCACGAGCACCTCCCAGCGGCGCACGGAACAAAGCAGCCCAGTCGTGCGTCAGCGCAACCAGGCTTGTGAGGAATCCTACAAGAGACCCATGGCAACCATGAAGACCGTTTGCAGGGTTGTTACCTAACTGAGTGCTGTCTGTTGAATTCACGCCTGAAGAGGGAGCATGGCCCTATGGGAACCGTCACCGAATATCTGCAGACCGTCACCGACCCTCACCGCTCCCTGCTGCAGCGGATCGTGGAAATTGCCCGTGAATTGGCGCCCGACGCGGAAGAAGGCACGAGCTACGGCATGCCTGCTTTGCTCGTGGACGGCAAGGGCTTAGTCAGCGTCCTGGAAACCAAGAAACACCTTGCGCTTTACCCGTTCAGCGGCCAGATCCTGCCGGAAATGTCCGAGGAACTCGGCGGATACTCCTGGTCTCCCGGGACCCTGCGCTTCTCGGAGGACAATCCCCTCCCCGATTCCCTGGTGCGGCGGATCCTGGAAACCCGGCTGGCGGCGATCCGGAAGTAGCGCGTCAGTGCTTCGCTGACACATCCTGGGAGATCACCTTGGCAGTGGCAACCACGGCTTCCCGGACGGAATCCAAGTACGCCTCCGGGTCCGGCTGGGACGCAACCGCCTGGGCTTGCAGGGACACGTTGATGGCCGCCACGTTGTCGCCGTTGTTGTGGTTCCACACCGGGGCCGCGACGGACATCAGCCCGATTTCGAGTTCTTGGTCAAGCAGGCACCAGCCTTGCTGGCGGACGCGCTCGACGGCGGCCCTCAAGTCAGCCGCATCGGTGATGGTTCGCGCCGTGAGCGGCTTGAGCTCCGCCGTCGAAAGGTATGCCTCAAATTTGGCCTGCGGAAGCCCGGCCAGAAGGACTCGGCCCATCGACGTCGCATAGGCCGGAAAGCGGGTGCCCACCGTAATTCCGACATTCATGATGCGCTTGGTGGCCACGCGGGCAACGTAGAAGATGTCGTGGCCATCAAGGACGGCGGCCGACGTGGACTCCCCTAGTTTCACACTGAGTTGCTCCAGATGCGGCTGCGCCAACTGAGGCAAGGACAACGCCGACAGGTAGGAGTACCCCAGTTGCAAAACCTTGGCTGTCAGCGCGAACGTCTTGCCGTTGGTGCGGACGTAGCCGAGCTCCACCAGGGTGTAGAGGAACCGCCTGGCCGTGGCGCGGGTCAAGTCGGTACGCGCCGCGACTTCGCTCAGAGTCATGACCGGGTTGTTGGCGTCGAACGCCCGGATGACAGCGAGCCCCCGGGCCAGCGACTGAACGTACTGGTCGCTGGCTTGCGGGGTCACTGCGGAGTCGGTCATGGTCATCAATCCTAGTTGCGCTGAAGCCGGGGCCTACTCCGCCTTCTTAAGAGGCAGGGGTACCAGTTCCTGGATTTCTTCGAAGGTGCAGCCGAAGGTTTCGCGGACAGTGACGCCGTCGGGTCCGGTGAGGAACACTGCCTTGTCGGTGTACACGCGGGTGACGCAGCCGACGCCCGTGAGGGGGTAGGTGCATTGCTCCACCAGCTTTGAGGCACCGTCGCGGGTCAGGAGCGTCATCATCACGAACACGTCCTTGGCGCCGGTGGCGAGGTCCATGGCACCTCCAACGGCGGGGATCGCGTCGGGCGCGCCGGTGTGCCAGTTGGCGAGGTCACCGGTGGCGGAGACCTGGAACGCACCGAGGACACAGATGTCCAGATGCCCGCCACGCATGATCGCGAACGAATCGGCGTGGTGGAAGTACGAGGCTCCGGGCAGTTCCGTGACGGGGATCTTGCCGGCGTTGATCAAGTCACCATCGATCTGATCGCCAACCGCCTCCGGGCCCATGCCGAGCATCCCGTTCTCCGTGTGGAGGGTGATGTTCTGGTCCTCGGTGAGGTAGTTGGAGACGAGCGTGGGCTGGCCGATGCCCAGGTTCACGAACGAGCCCGGGGTGATGTCGCGGGCCACCAACTGGGCGAGTTCGTCACGGCCCAGCGGTTTCTCCGAGGTTTGGATGCTTGTTTGCGTGCCCATGCTCAGGCCACCTTTCCGTTCGATGCAGCAGCTTCAGACGCTGCAGCCTTTGACGCTACATCTGAGTCAACGCGGACCACGCTGTTGACGTAGATCCCCGGGGTCACCACGTTTTCCGGATCCAACGCACCCGTAGGCACAATCTCGGAGACCTGAACGATGGTGTGCTTGGCCGCGGCTGCCATGATCGGGCCGAAGTTCCGGGCCGTCTTGCGGTACACGAGGTTGCCCTTGCCGTCAGCCTTCAACGCCTTGATCAGCGCCACATCGGCGTGGATCGGCGTCTCGAAGACCTGCCATTTGCCGTCCAGGAACCTGGTTTCCTTGCCCTCGGCCAGCATGGTGCCGAACCCGGTAGGTGTGAAGAACCCGCCGATCCCGGCCCCGGCGGCGCGGATACGTTCGGCCAGGTTGCCCTGCGGCACCAGCTCCAGCTCGATCTCACCGGCGTGGTACTTCGCGTCGAAGTGCCACGAATCGGACTGCCGCGGGAAGGAACAAATCATCTTCCGCACCCGGCCTTCCTTGATCAGCAACGCCAAGCCCTGGTCGCCCTGGCCGGCGTTGTTGTTCACCACGGTCAGGTCCTTCGCGCCGCAGTCCATCAGCGCATCGATCAGTTCGAACGGCTGCCCGGCGTTGCCGAACCCGCCGATCATCACCGTGGAACCGTCCTTGATCCCGGCCACGGCCTCGCCAACAGTGTCAATGAAATTCAACATCGTCTTAACCCTTTACAGAACCAGTTACGTTTTCCAGCACCACGGCCAGGCCTTGGCCAACGCCGATGCAGATCGCCGCGACGCCCCACCGCTGCCCGGAGGCCTGCAGCGACCGCGCCAAAGTACCCAGGATGCGGGTACCGGAAGCACCCAGCGGGTGGCCCATCGCGATCGCGCCGCCGTGGCGGTTCACGATCGAGGGGTCGATCCCCCACGCGTCGACGCACGCCAGCGACTGCGCGGCGAACGCTTCATTAAGTTCGACGGCGCCAACTTGGTCCCAGCCAATGCCCGCCTTCGCGAGGGCCTTGTTCGCGGCCTCTACCGGGGCGTACCCGAAGAACTGGGGATCGTTGCCGTGCGCGCCACGGCCGGCGATGCGGGCCAACGGCTCCAACCCCAGAATCCCAGCAGCAGCCTCCGACCCGATCCACGCAGCCGAAGCACCATCAGACAAAGGCGAGGCGTTCCCGGCGGTGACCGTGCCGCCGTCGGGCCCTGAACCTTCGGGACGGAACACCGTCTTCAACCCGGCCAGCTTTTCCGCCGAAGAACCTGCACGGATACCCTCGTCCCGGACCAGGTCCGTGCCCGGAACCGCGGTGACCAGGTTGTCGTAGAAGCCCTCGTTCCACGCAGCGTCGGCCAGGTTGTGCGAGTCAGCCGCGAACTGATCCTGCCGTTCGCGCGTGATCCCGTACTTCTCCCGCAGTCGTTCGGTGGCCTCGCCCAGGGAGATGGTCCAGTCCTTGTTCATCGCGGGGTTCACCAAACGCCAACCCAACGTGGTGGACGCCAAGGTCATGTCCCCGGCCGGGTAGGGCTTGGACGTCTTCGGCAAAACCCACGGCGCACGGGACATCGACTCCGCACCGCCCACGAGGACAACGTCGGCGTCCCCGGCGTTGATCTGCCGCGATGCGATGATCGCCGCATCCAACGACGATCCACAAAGCCGGTTCACCGTAGTACCCGGAATCGAGACCGGCAGCCCCGCCAGCAGCGTAGCCATGCGGGCAACGTTGCGGTTTTCCTCACCCGCGCCGTTCGCGTTGCCGAACACCACCTCATCGATCCGCTCCGGATCCAGCCCGGGAGCACGCCTGACCGATTCCCGGACCACGTGCGCAGCCAAATCATCAGGACGGACGGCAGCAAGTCCGGAGCCGAACTTGCCAAACGGCGTGCGCACGGCGTCGTACACAAAAGCCTGGTTCATAAGATTTCCTTCATTTCGTGGTACCCAACTGGGTCGCATTTGTGCGCGTTTTGAGGGGTCTAAACGCGCACTAATGCGACCTAGTTGGGTGAGTTCGGGGAGTTGGGGGCGGGGGCGGCGTCAATGTCCGCGAAGACCTTCTGGGCCGTCTTGAACGCCGAGTTGGCCGACGGGACGCTGCAATAAATGGCGGTCTGGAGCAGGATTTCCTTGATCTCGTCCCTGCTCAGGCCGTTGTTAAGGGCTGCCCGGATGTGCATGGCCAGTTCCTCCCAGTGACCGTGCGCCACCAACGCCGTGAGGGTGACGGCGGAACGCATCTGCCGGCTCAGTCCCGGCCGCGTCCAAATTCCACCCCAGGCGATCCTGGTGATCATGTCCTGGTAGTCCTCGGTAAAGGAGTCGATGCCGGCGTTTGCCCGGTCCACGTGCGCGTCACCCAGCACTTCGCGCCTGACTACCATGCCGGCGTCGTAGATTTCCTGGCCTGTTGCGCCGGGCTGCACGGCACCGTAGCGGGAAGCGTCGCCGCTCCGTTCAGGGTTTACAACATTCACAGTCCGTTCTCCTTCATGAAGTTCCGCATCAAACCGGCCACAACGTCGGGTGCCTCGGCAGGCGCCAGGTGTGCGACGCCGTCGAGCGCTTCCGCCACCGCAAACGTGCCACCTGCCTTGATCCCGGCCACCACTTCCTCCGCGAACGACGGCGGCGCCACGGAATCCTCGAAGCCGGCAATCGCCTGCGTGGGGACAGTGATGCTGCCGAGCTGCTCCCGGACGTCAAAGGCGGCAAGGGCTTCGCAGCAGAACGCGTAGCCGAACCGGTCGGCGTCGCGGAGGGCGTGCAGGAGGCGGCTGCTGACATCCGGGCGTCGATCCATGAAACCAGCGGCGAACCAGCGCTCGGCCGAACCCTGGATCATCACCGGCGTGCCCAGGGACCGCACGGTTTCCGCGCGTTCCAGCCAGCCCTCCGGCGTGCCCAGCTTGGCGCCGGTGCACTGCACCGAGAGGCTCCGCAGGCGGTCGCCGTGCTTGATGCCCAGCTGCAGGCCTGTGGCCCCGCCCAGCGAGACGCCCGCGTAGTGGAACCGGACGCCCGGAGAAACAGAGTCAACAAGATCGACGACGGCGTCAGCCAGTTCCGCAACGTCGAAACCTTCGGTGGCGGTCGGCGACATGCCGTGGCCGGGGAGGTCCCAGCCGATGACGTCGTACTCGTCGCCGAGCAGCGCGGCGGCCTCGGTCCACAGCACGGTGGAGGTACCCAGCGACGGGCCCACCACCAGGAGCGGCTTGGATCCCGGTTCGCGCTGCGGGGTGAGCAGCACGGCCTTGACGATTGGCTTAGCCACGGGTGGTTCCCTTCGTTGAAGCAATGAATTCCGGGTAGGCAGCAATGATGCGACGGCTGATCTCCACTGCCTCACCGAGGTAGCTCGCGGGATCCAGCAAGGCATCCAGGTCTGCGTCGGGCAGCGTTGCAGGCGGGACCGCCTCGCGCAGGAGCTTGCGGTACGTATCTGCCTGCTGCGAAGCCGGCGCCAGGAGCGTTTGATCGACGACGGTCTGCAGCTTCTGCTTTCCGTCCTCGCCGAGCAGAGGCGCGACGGCGGCAGACACACCTTCGCTGAGGAGCAGCGGGCCTGAGGTCTCCAGGTTCCTGCGCATGGCCTCGGGGAACACCCGCAGGCCTTCCGTCAGCTCCCGAAGGTGTCCGGCAGCACCCAGCGCCAGCGCGAGCAAACGACGCAAGGCCGGCCATTCCGCATGCCAGGCGCCGTCGGGCCGCTCGTCATTGAAGGTTGCTGCAGCCAGGTGAAGTTGTGAAGCCAGTGCCGGAGCCTGCAATGCTGCGCTGCGGATCAGGACGGAGAGGACGGGGTTCTGTTTTTGCGGCATGGCCGAGGAAACGCCACGGCCGGCGGCCAAGGGCTCACCGAACTCCCCTACCTCAGGGCGGCTCAGGAACACTACGTCGGCAGCGATCTTGCCGAAGGCATCCAGCAGGGAAGCCAGGGAGTCCCCGAGGGAGGTCACAGCCAAACGGTTGGTGTGCCAGGGTGCGGTGGCCGGGGCCAGGCCGAGCTTTGCGGCGAGGGAATCGGCAAGCCTGAACGGCGTCTCCGAAGAGCCTGCCGTCAGTTTGGTGCCCGAAGCCAGTGTTCCGCCGGCGCCGCCGAACTGCACCGGCAACTCCAGGGAAGCCAGTCGAGATCCGGCAGCGGCCACCCCTTGGAACCACTGCGCAGCCTTGAGCCCGAACGTGTACGGGAGCGCATGCTGCGTCAGGCTCCTGCCCACGCACAGCGTGTCCGCATGCTGGCCCGCCAAGGTGGCGAGCGCCGTCGTCGTGCCGTTGACCTCAACCAGCAGCGCCGAAACGGTGCGGCTGGCCAGCAGCATGAGTGCGGTGTCGAGCACGTCCTGGCTGGTCAGCGAGGTGTGCACCGCCTTGGCTGCGCCGATGCCGTCAGCGTCCAGGCTGCGCACGCGTGCACGGAGTTCGCCGAGCAGCGGGATCACCGGGTTGCCGCCGCCTTGGGCACGTTCTGCGATGGCGGCGATGTCGTAGTGACCTGGATCGGCGGCCTCGGCCACCACAGCTGCCGACCCTTCCGGGGCCAGCCCGGACTCCTCAAGAACGGCTGCCCAGGCAGCTTCGACGTCGAGGATCGCCGCGATCACGGCGCGGTCGCCCGTCAGTGCCGTCACCGCAGGCGAGGCCGTGACGGGGCTGAGGAGGCCGAAGTCGCCGTCGGTCATGAGGTTGCCAAATCCCCGGAAGCCAAATCCCCCGAAGCCAATTCCAGCGATCCGTCCTGCTGGAAGTCCAGGAACACGGTCTCGCCCTCGCCCTGCAAGCGGATGTCCCAGGTGAGTCCGCCGTCGGGGTCACGGCGGGCGATGAGGGTCTTGCGGCGCTCGGGATCCAGGGAGCTCAGCAGCGGATCGTTGGCCAGGGCTTCCTCGTTGTCGGGAAGGTAGACGCGGGTGAAGAGGCGGTTCATGAGGCCGCGGGCGAACACTGCCACGGAGATGAACGGTGCCGCTCCCGGCTTCAGCGGCCCGGGGTTGACGGTAGTAAAGGTGTAGACGCCGGAGTTGCCTACCGCACCGCGGCCCCAGCCGGTGAACGTGTAGCCGTCGCGGACCAGGGAGCCCGTGCGCTGGACGATGTTGCCCGCGGAGTCCGGCTGCCAGATTTCGAGGATGGCGTCCGGGATGGTGTTGCCCGCGCCGTCGTACACGGTGCCTTGGAGCCGGATGCTGCCGGGGCTGCCCGGCGCAAGGAGCTCGTTGTCTTTGTTGAAGGGCAGGGCGTAGCCGTAGAAGGGTCCCACCGTCTGGCCCGGTGTGGGTGTCAGCTTGCTCATGTGCTTACTCCTCGTCGCCGGCGTCGCCGTATGCTTCGTTTTCGGTCCAGGTCCGCTTGGAACCGGTCAGGATGATGTCCCACTTGTAGCCGAGTGCCCATTCGGGGCTGGTCAACTCGTGGTCGTAGGTGGCCACCAGGCGGTCCCGGGCGTCCTGGTCCACGATCGACTGGTAGATGGGGTCCAACGGGAAGAGCTGGTCGCCCGGGAAGTACATCTGGGTGACGATGCGCTGCGTGAACTCGGAGCCGAACATGGAGAAGTGGATGTGGGCCGGGCGCCATGCGTTGAGGTGGTTTTTCCACGGGTACGCGCCGGGCTTGATGGTGGTGAAGGAGTAGGAGCCGTCGGCACCGGTGATGCAACGTCCGACGCCGGTGAAGTTGGGGTCGAGCGGGGCGGGGTGCTGGTCACGCTTGTGGATGTAGCGGCCGGCGGCGTTGGCCTGCCAGATTTCCACGAGCTGGCCCGCAACCGGGCGGCCGTCACCGTCCAGGACGCGGCCGGAGACGATGATGCGTTCGCCTTGGGGTTCGCCGTTGTGCTGGATGGTCAGGTCCGACTCCAGCGCGTGCACGTCCTGGTGACCGAAAGCGGGCGAGTAGAGCTCGATCGTTTCCGGGTCGGCATGGTGCAGGCTCTTGGTGGGGTGGCGCAGGATGCTGCTGCGGTACGGCGCATAGTCCAGGCGCGGCATGGTCTCAGGAGCCTTGCCGTTCTTCAGGGCTTGGGCGTACTTGTCGCCGATCGCCTTGATCTCGGCACTGAGGTCCGCCTGCGTCTCCACCTTTCCGGCGTCGTGGGCGGCGTGCGGCTCGGCCGGCGGCACGAGTTCCTCTGATTCAAGAGCTTGCGCGGTGTTGTCTTGCGGCACAACCGGCTCCTTTCTGTGGCTTCGTTGTCAACTTCGTTGTCAGGGTGCAGGCAGCTATGCCCGGTGGAGTGAGTCGTATTGGACGGCGTGGCGGACTGGCGCGTTCGGGGCTCCGTAACCGTCGTAGTTGCCCCGGCGCTCCACCATTTCGAAGAACACGCTGCCCACGGTGGCGGTGTAGAAGTGGAGGAATTCACCGTTGGCGTCCCGGTCATACAGGAGGTTGAGCTCCTTGAGGGTGGCCAGGAAACCCGGTTCAAGATCGAACCGCGCGTCCAAGTCCTCGTAGTAGTTGGCCGGAATCTGCAGGAACTCAAGGCCGCGTTCCTGTGCTGACCGGGCTGTTGCCACAAGGTCATCCACGGCGAAGGCGATGTGTTCCTGGTAAGTCTTTGGCGCTGACGCCTGCTGCACGGGCGCCAGGTTCAGCACCAGCCGGACCGCGCCGTTGCTGGCCTGCATTACCTGCGAGCGCACCAAGCCGCTGGGGCTGGGTACCTCGGCGAACGGCTGCGGTTCCAGGGCGAGGGCGCTGGTGTAGAAGAGGACGGCTTCGTCGAAGTGTTGCCAGGGCTGTGCGAGGTTTACGTGGTCAATGACTGCTGTTTGGGCTGCCCGCGGGTGCTCCAGCCCTTCGCCGAATTCCTGCGTCCACGCCGCTGTGCCGTCTGGGCTGCCTTGGCAGAGGAAGATCTCGGTGGAGTCCGGGGCGGAGATGCCTTGGAATACTTCTTCGTCTGCCTGGACCTTGCGGGACACCACTGGCGCCTTGAGTTGCTGGGCGCGGGCGGAGGCAATCACTGGGGAGTCGACGTCGAACCCCAAAGCGGCGATAGCCGGTTCCGTGTGCAAGGCCGCTTGTTCGTTGATGATCACGCGGGCCTGGCCCATGGTCCAGAGTTGGACGTCCTTGGTGCGGTGCCGGCCCTCGAACTCGAAGCCAAGCTGGCCCAGGAGTTTTTCCAGCTGCGCGGTGTCGTCGGCCTTGACCTCGGCGAAGTTGAACCCGGCGGGCTCGTTCACCTTGGGCAGGGTGGCCAGTTCCATGGGATAACGACGGCGGCCGGCGGCTTTTTGTTCGGATGTCCCGGCGGCGGCGGTTTCTGCGGAGGTGCCCGCCAGCCACTTGGCGCTCTGTTCCTCCAGCCAGATGAGTGAGCGCATGGCATCCACGGCCGTGCGCTCCACGTCCGACTGGCGGAACACGTCATTGAACACCTCCAGGGACACCGGTCCCGTGTAGCCTGCCCGGACCACGTGGCCCATGAACTTGGCGAGTTCGAACTGGCCCTCCCCGGGGAAAACCCGGTAGTGGCGGCTCCAGGACAGCACGTCCATGGAGAGCTTGGGGGCGTCGGCCACCTGGACAAAGAAAATCTTGTCCGCGTTGATGTCCTCGATGGGCGCGGTGTCCCAATCGCGGGAAAGGATGTGGAACGAGTCCAGGCACGTGCCCAGGTTGGGGTGGTCCACTGCCTCCACCAGGCGGTAGGCGTGCTCGTAGTCGTTGACGTGCTTGCCCCATGCCAGGGCCTCGTAGGCCACCTTGACGCCGTGGTCCCCCGCCAGTGCGGCAAGCTGCGCGAGCTGTTCTGCCCGCAGTTGGTCATCGTCGATCGTGGCCGTCGCCACGTTGGAGCAGACCAGGATGGTGTCCATGCCCAGGCGCGCCATGAGCTTGAACTTGGCCTCGGCCCGCTTGAGGTTGGCTTTCAGCAGGTCCGGAGTGACGCCGTCGAAATCGCGGAACGGCTGGTAGAGGTCCAGGCCCAAGCCGAGGTCGGCGGCCATCTTGCGGATATCTTCAGGACTGAGCGGCGACGTGACCAGGTCCTGCTCAAAGATCTCGATGCCGTCGAAGCCCGCAATGGCGCAGGCCTGCATCTTCTCTTTCAGGGTGCCGGACAGGCAGACGGTGGCGATCCCGGTGCGCATCAGTGGGCCGCCTTCACGAGTGCCGATTCTTCGGTGGCGATGAGCTCAAGGAAGTGTTCACGCATGCGGTCGCGGTCGGCGTCTTTGCCGGTGAAGAGCTTGAAAGCGTCCGCCGCCTGGCCGACTGCCATCCGGCCGCCGTCGAGCACGTCGCAACCCTTGGCGCGCGCTTCGCGGACCAGTTGCGTTTCGATAGGGCGATAGACGATGTCCGCCACCCAGTGGCGGGGTTCCAGCAGCCCGATGTCGAGCGGCAGTCCGGGATGGGCTGCCATGCCGATCGGGGTGCAGTGGACCAGGCCGTCGGCGAGGGGCATGAGGTTTTGCAGGGCGGCCGGCGTGTGCGCGGTGACATTCGCGACCGGGAAAAGTCCGCTGAGCTCAGTGGCACGCTCGGCCGCGCGGTTGGCGTCCATGTCCACAAGGTCCAGATGCTTGACGCCGGCTTTGAGGAGTGCATAGGCGACGGCGGACCCGGCACCTCCCGCGCCCAACTGGACGACGCGGTCCAGCTTCGCTGCCGGCAGTCCGTCGGTGAGCGCCGAACCGAAGCCGGAGAAGTCCGTGTTGTGGCCGATGAAGCGGCCGTCCCGGATCAGGACGGTGTTGACGGCACCCAGGCGATCGGCGTCGTCGGACACTTCATCAAGGTGCTGCAGCACCAGCTGCTTGCACGGGTGCGTGATATTAAGGCCGTTGAAGCCCATGCGGCCGGCGGCTGTGAGGAGATCCCCGACGGCGGTTGCCGGCAACGCGAGATCCAGAAGGTCGATGGGGCGGTACAGCAAGCGAAGGCCCTGCACATCGGCCTCGCGTTCATGCATGGGCGGAGTCAGCGACGGCATGACGCCTTCGCCTATCAGGCCCACCAAAACGGATTCGGCTCGGTTGCTCATCCTCAAGCTCCTTTTACTTCGGCACCGCGGACTTTGGATTTTCTGAGTCCACGGAGCCGGGTGATATCGAGATTACTACAAATGTTCATATTCCGCACGTATGTTCTTATAGCGAACATTTCCAGCGTGCGCACCCAACCAAGTCGCAGTTAAGCGCGTTTAGAGGGGTCAAAACGCGCACTAATGCGACCTAGTTGGGTGGGGGTAGGTGGGTGGGGTCGGTGGGGTTGGCATGGGCGGGGTGGGGTGGGTTAGCGCTGGGGCAGGCGGGCCGCCAGCTCGGCTGCGGCCTCCTGCAAGGTAGGGACGTGTGAAACCAGCTCCTCCATGGTCATTCGGAAGACCGGCACAGCGACGGCCACGGAAGCGAATGCGTTGCCCTGGGCGTTGAGGACGGGGACTGCGACTGCGCGCATGCCGATCTCGTTCTCTTCATCCATGACCGCGTAGCCCTGGCGCCGGACCTGCTCGATCTCCTCGCGGAATTTGTCGCGGTCCGTGATGGAGTGTTCCGTCAGCGGATCCAAGGGAAGTTCTTCCAGGAGCCGCTTCCGCTCGACCTCCTCCTCGAAGGCGACGATCGCCTTGCCCACGGAGGTGGTGTGCAGCGCGCCGAGATGCCCGGGGTCACTGGTTACGCGGAAAGTCTTGGGCCCGTCCACCTTATTGACCGTCAAGTGGTGGTCTCCATCGCGAACCGAGAGGATAGTGGCCTCATGGGTGCGTTCGGTGACCCGCTGCAGGACCGGGAGCGCCGTGGCCGCGAAGCCATGGTGGTTGGAAACGCGCTGCCCCAGCTGGAACACGCGCAGTCCAAGATGGTAGCGACGCCCGTCCGGCTCATAGTCCACAAAGCCGTCGCGGGTGAGCGAACCCAGCAGCCGATACGTGGTGCTGAACGGCAACTCGGCCGCCCTGGCCAGATCTGCGGCGCTCGCCCCCTTCGGCTCGTCACCCAGCAGAACAAGCAGGCTCAGCGCCTTGCCCACCATGTCCGTTTTTGTGCCCTCTTTCACATTCATGGTTCGATGCTCTCATATGGTGAGAGCTATTTCTAGATAGTGGTGACATCTCTTGACAAGTGACCGCTCTCACAGCCAGTATTGCTGTATTGCACAAGTAGCTCTCACCATGTGGTTACTTTTGGGACGATCCGGCCGCACCTAGCCCTCGATCTCCCGCAGAAGCTTGATCCGCGACATCGTCGTCACAGAAGGAACTCCCATGAGCCAAACAATGCCGTCAGCGACGCCCGGCACTGAAACCACCACCGGCACTCCCAAGAAAGCGGCCCTCGCCAGCTTCCTTGGCAGCGCGGTGGAGTACTACGACTTCTTTATCTTCGGTTCGGCAGCGGCGCTGATCTTCCCGCATGTGTTCTTCCCGGACGCCGACGCCAACGCAGCCATCATGTCTTTCGCCACCTTCGGCTTCGCTTACGTTGCCCGCCCGGTGGGAGCGATCATCCTGGGCCACTTCGGGGACAGGATCGGCCGTCAGAAAGTCCTCATGTTCACCCTGGTGCTTATGGGTGCCGCAACCTTCGTGATCGGATGCCTTCCTGACTTCAAGACCATCGGCTGGTGGGCCCCGGTCCTGCTGGTGCTGGCACGGCTGGCCCAAGGCCTTTCGGCCGCAGGCGAGCAAGCCGGCGCTTCGTCGATGACCCTTGAGCACGCTCCGGACAACCGGCGTTCCTTCTTCACCTCCTGGACCCTCACGGGCACCCAGGGCGGTCAGATCCTTGCCGCCCTCGTCTTCATCCCCGTGGTGGCCCTCCCGGACGAGATCAAGTACGGCATCGGCTGGCGCATCCCGTTCTGGCTCAGCGCGGTTGTTGTGATCGTGGCCTACTTCATCCGCCGCACCCTGCACGAGCCCCCGGCCTTCGCAGAAGCCAAGAAGCACAACCAGATCGCCAAGCTTCCCGTGGCCGACCTCCTGAAGCTGCACTGGCGCGACGTCCTGCGCGTTGTGTGCTGCGCGTTCATCGCTGCGGTGAGCACCGTGTTCGGCACCCTGGCCATCAAGTACGCACAGGATGTGGCCCACGTGAGCAGCACCATCACGCTGTGGCTCGTGGTGGTGGCCAACGTGGTTGCCCTGGGTACGCAGCCGCTCTTCGGCACCCTGGCTGACAAGATTGGCCGGAAGCCCGTCTTCATCTACGGCGCTATTGCCAGTGCCATCATGACTCCCGTGTTCCTGCTGACGCTCGAATCCGGAAACGTCCCCCTGATGTTCCTGGTGTCAGTCGTCTTCTTCTCATTCGGTTACGCCGCAGCGAACGCCGTCTGGCCTTCCTTCTACGGTGAAATGTTCAGCACCAAGGTTCGGTTCTCCGGTTTGGCCATCGGCACGCAGCTCGGCTTCCTCATGGCCGGTTTCGCTCCGGCAATTGTCACGGCCATGGGTGGCACCAAGCCCGGCGGCTGGGTACAGATCTCCATCTTCAGCGGAATCATCTGTGCCATTGCCGCAGTCTCCGCCCTGACTGCCCGCGAATCAGCGAAGGTACCAACCGCGGAACTGGGCCTGCGCAAGTAGACCGCCCCAAAAAAAACGTTCGCCTCCCGGTTCACGAAGAACCGGGGGCGAACGTTTTCTGTGTACTCCTACAGGGGATTCAGTTTCACCGGCTGGAACTTACCCCCACCGGTCCCGGCGTACAGGAGCAAAGTTCCGTCGCCGGCTACTCCAACCACCGACGGGTTGCCGGTACCCGTGAAGCCATTGCCCAGAGCGGCGATGCTGGAGAACATGTTCCAGCCGGATCCCAGGTTCATTCGGGAAAGGAAGCCACCCGAACCGTTGCCCGGGTAGAGCCACAACCCCCCGTCGGAAGCACGGCCCAGCAGGTCTTCGCGGCCGTCGCCGTTGAAGTCCCCTGCCTGGAGGACCAGGTTGAACATGTTCCATCCGGTGCCGATCTGCTTCCGCGCAAGGAAACCACCGGCGCCGTCACCCGGATAGAGCCACAACACGCCGTCCGAAGTCTGCCCAACGATGTCGGCTTTACCGTCGCCGGAGAAGTCGCCCGGCGCCAGCAGCTGCGTGAAACCCTGCCAGCCCATCCCGATCTGCCGACGGGCAAAGAACTTCCCCTTGCCATCGGTCGGGTAGAGCCAGAGCGTCCCGTCAGGGGCCCGGCCCACCAAATCCGGCCGCGAATCGCCGTCGAAATCTCCGGCACTAAGGATGGTGTCGAACATGTTCCAGCCCGACCCCACCTGCACCCGCGGCAGGAAACCACCGGAACCGTTGCCCGGATACAGCCATAGCGCGCCGTCCTTGCTTCGCGCCAGGACGTCCGCCACGCGGTCGCCGTTGAAGTCGCCCGCTTCCCACACCTGGTCGAAGGCGGTCCAGCCGGTGCCGATCGCCAGACGATCGGCGAAGCCGCTGCCGTCACCCGGGTAGATCGTCATGGCGCCGCCCGCCGCAGCGGCCAGCACGTCGTCGGACTTGTCCCTTGTCAGGTCCTCGCCACCGATCAGGTCGCCCGCGCTGTTCCAACCACTTCCGACGGCGGCTCGCGGCAAGAAGCCACCCTTGCCGTTGCCGGGGTAGACATAGAGGGTACCGTCGCCGGCGCGGCCAAGAAGCCCTGCGGATCCGCCGCCGAATGAACCCGCCGGTGCGAGGGTGTTGAAGACATCCCAGCCCTGGCCCAGCAGCACCTGGCTTTGGAATCCACCGAAACCGTCCCCCGGGTACAACCAGAGACGCCCGTCCGGACTGGAGGCGATAACGTCGGCGCGGCCGTCCCCGGAGAAATCGCCCGGTGCTACCAGCTGGGTGAATCCTTGCCAGCCGAATCCCACTTGGCTCCGGGAGAGGAAGCCGCCCTTTCCGTTGCCCGGGTAGAGCCAGAGCCCGCCGTCGCTGGTCCGGGCGAGGACGTCAGCGAAACCGTCACCGTTGAAGTCCGCAGTGCCGAAAACCGCGTTGAAAATGCCCCAACCGGAACCGATCTGGACAGGATCGGCGAGCCGGTTTCCCGGCAGTCCGCGGAACAGCAGGAGGGAACCGTCGGCCTCGCGGGAGATGACATCGGCGAGCTTGTCGCCGTCGAAGTCGCCGGCCGAGAACCGCATCCGCGTCTTGAGCTTCGGATCGGCGTTGATGGTGACCGTTGCCGACGTGGCAGAAACGGAATCGATGGTCACCTGGGTGCCGGTATGGGTGGTGAAGGTCCTGCCCGCCGGCCACGAGTGGTTCTTGGCGTACCAGGGCTCGGTGAACGGAACCGTTGACGGCATGAGGATCAGCGACGACGCAATGGTCGCCCCGCCGCGTTGGACAATCTTGACGCCCTTGTTGCCCTCTTGGCCCGGGTTCTTCAAATACGAGTCATAACCCACCGGTTGCCGAAGTTCGAGGTAGTACACCTCTTTACTGACGGGGTCGGTGAATTTGATGGCACGCTGGGCGTCGGTTCCGCCCCACGGTTTGAGGGTGTAGCTCTTCACACCACCCGCGACTCCGACGTCGCGGATTTCATCGCCCCGGCCGAGCCCTGCATAGTCCCAGAACGACGAGCTGATCACAGGCTGGTTGTACTGCGCCGCGCCCATGATGTCCGTGGTGTCGCCGTATTCGCGGATGTAGCAGGAAGGATCGGTGAACCTGCCGCTGCTGTCCGTTCCCACATCTGGAACGCCGCTGCCGCACTGCAGCGCATCGGCGTGCATCAAACCGATGACGTGGCCGAACTCGTGGCTCATCACGTTGTTGGAGAAGCTGCTCAGCTGCGGCAACAGGACCCTGCCGCTGTAGCTGCCGCTGCTGTAGCCGGCGCCGAGCGCGTTGCCGGACAGGGTGGATGAGGGAATGAAGATCACCAGCGCGGTGTACGGGCTGGCCTGCCACTTCAACTCGCTGGTGATGGTGGACATGATGACGCTGTAGTGGTCAGTGGACCGCGCCTTGGACTGGAATCCGGACACCTTGCTGTCCACGGTCATCGACAGGCGATTGTTGGTCATCGCCTTCCAGTAACTGCTGGTCGAGGCCACCACCTGCTCGGCACCGGCCATGGAAACGGTGTTCGAATTGTCCGCCAGCTTCGCCGTTACCAGACGGACGCGGATATCGCCGCTGGGACCCGTGGCGGCCACGCCGTCCCGCAAGAGGGCCTCGACGTCGGAAGGTCCTTGTGCGGCCTGCGCACCTGCGCGCGGGTCACTGGACCGGGTGTCACTGCTTTGGGGGGCACCGCCTTGGGGGGCACCGCCCAACGGCGTCTCGAACACGTGGTCCGAATGGGGCGTCCCCTCGACGAACTTTACGTTCGGATTGTCCGGCGAGGGCAGCGGAACGGCCGTTGCCGGGGCTTGGGCAAAAATGAGGCTGGAGGCGAAAACCAGCAGGCCGGTGGACACGGCAATTGACCGCTGCAAGAAACCCATCAAAATCTCCCAGAGATGGAGCCTTTGGTTCCCGTGAGTCTCAAGAACCGACATCAGGGTACAGCGGCAGGCTTGCGGGCCTGCGGAAGAGGCGGCCAACCGTCGGCGCGTCTTACCGCCGCGGGCAGGTCCCGGCGTCGAGCGTGTCCGGAAACCCGGGCAGCGCGCAATGCTTACCGGGCCCTAACCATGCGGAAATACTGCGGCAACAATGCCCCGCCACACTGGAATGGCCGGCAAGCGCAGGCACCAGTTCCAGCTCCAGCCAGGAGGACACCATGCTGAAGGAAGCCAAATCCCGAACAACACGTATTCGCGCTATCAGCCAGCTCCATCGTGGAGACGAAATCGAGGCCCGACTGTCCGTTGGACCCGCTTACGATGACGTGGTCATTCGCCGCGGTCGGGTCCAGGAAACAGCCCCTGGAATCGGCGTCGTGTGGATCATGGACCACGCCTCCGGGATGAGGAAAGCCATCAATACCGACGAATGCAGTGTTTGGCGCGTCGCCTGAGCGACCCCGCACCAGAGCAGAACCCCGGCGCCACACCCCGTGCCCGTTCAGCCGCCGGCCACGGATTGGATAATCAACACCTCCTGGCCGCCCGCTACCTCCGTATCAAGCCCCTTGAGCCGCCGGACCTCGTCACCGTTCACGTAAATATTCACGAAACGGCGGAGTGCACCGGTTTCATCACGCAAACGCCGGGCAAGGACCGGGTACTCACCGGTCACAGTGTCCAGCAACTGTCCAACGGTCACGGCCCCGTCGGCGGACGCAGTCAGGTAGGACTGTCCGCCGACGAGTGGCTGCAGGACACCGGGAAGCACGACCGTTATGTCAGCCACCATCGGCCCTAACCGGGTACCGGGTCACTGGTGGGACTTTCAGGATTGCCGTCCACTTGGGCGGCTGTATCGACGATCACTGCTGCTTCCGCCAGGACGTTGGCTTCTGCTGCCGCCAAGGGCGTTTCCAAGCCCGCCGGGTTTCCAACCACGACGGCGGCCCTCACGCAGAGCACGTCCGGCAGGTGCGAGATCACTTCGGTGAAGGTGCCGCCCTCGTCAGCACTCGCATAGACCGATCCGCCGCGGGTTCCGAAGTACACGCCGACGGGTTCGGCTGTATCCACGGCGGCGGCGTCACGCAGCACTGCGTTGTATTCGTGGTCCGGGAGCCCAGCGTGAAGCTCGGTCCAGGAGTCGCCGGCATCGTCCGTGCGGTGGACACTCAGTTTGCTGTCCGGCGGGATACGTTCGCCGTCCGCCTTCAGGGGAATGACCCAGGCCGTACCCTCGCGGCGGGGGTGCGTCAGCATGACGAAGCCGAAGTCAGCGGGCAGGCCCTCCGCGATCGAGCTCCAGTTCTCCCCGTTGTCGTCCGTCCGGTACACGCCGTGATGGTTCTGGGCGTAGAGCCGCCCCTCCACCGTGGCATCGGCCGCGATCTTGTGGACACACTGACCGAACTCCGGGTTGGGATCGGGCATGAAGTAGGCCGAGATTCCCTTGTTCCGGGGCTCCCAGGAGGTGCCGCCGTCCATCGAGGTATAGACGCCGCCCGTGCTCATGGCGATGTGTACTTGCTCGCCGCTGGGATCCACCACGATCGAGTGGGCCGCCGCACCTCCGTAACCGGCACCCCATTCACTGCGGTGGGGGTGGTCCCAAAGTCCGCGGTTCAGCTCGAAGTGTTCGCCGCCGTCGGTGGATTTCCACACGGAAATGGGCTCGCAACCTGCCCAGACGACGCCGGGGCGGGAATCGGCGTCGGGATATATCTGCCAAATGCGTTCCAAGGCGGCGTCGGTGCCGTCCGGAAACTTAATGGCGCCGTGCTCTGGTTCGGTCCACGTCGCGCCCAGATCGTCCGAGTGCGCCACGGTGGGCCCCCAGTGTTCGGAGCGGACGCCGACCATGATCCGTGTTTTGCCGTCCCGCGTATCTATCCCGATGCTCGGTATCTCGCTCATCAGGAAGTGCGGGCCGGAGAAGGACCAATCTATGCGGTCCGGACTGGTCGCCAGCCACAGACCCTTCTTGGTCCCGATCGCCAAGACATAACTCTCTGCGGTATTTGGGGTTGCCATGATCCCCATCGAACCATCGTGGGATAGGGAGGGCAATGGGTTCTTGGTGGCTATGTGGACAACAACGTGACTCTGACATCAGGCAGCGGAAGAGATTCGCATCACTTTCCAGCACCTCCGCGCACTACCTATTCGTGAAGGTGTGTTGCAACCGGGCAACCCTTCTGCTCTCTGGCAAGCGCGCCATTGAACTGAGTCTCTTTAGATTGGGGAATCTATGAAAAGGCTAGGCAGCATCGCGTTGGCATCAACGCTCGCGGTTGGCAACACATTGATCGGCAGTCAAGCTGCCAAGGCAACTAGGTTGCTCCATGGGCAACTAGTTCGACTGTTCGGGGGGAATGGTTAACACATGGCTATTGATTCAGGACAAAATTCTGAGAGTTTAGTCAGCGCCCAAAACGCGGGATAAAGGCTTTCACAAAAGCTACACTGATAGCTATCTTGCTTGGCGGCACGCTCGGATTCAGCGCAGGCGCCGCATACGCCACGAATACGCAAAGTCTTATAGGCCAGTTCTCGACTGGTGGGAGGACATACCAAACGTTGGCCGCGCTTGATACAACGTGGGACGGCGGTCGTGGGAGTGCAGCATCTTTTATTTATGCCCAAGGAGGTGACGTCCCCGTCGGCTGGATGTACGCACGCGGCCGTGCCTTTATTGGCGGAAACTTCTGCGATGAGGGATGGGAGGCTTACAACGGCATAGTCGCCCACCAACTTGATAACGGTGTATGGCTTTCATGCGGCTACGGGGCCTACCAGTCCTATGGAGTCGTCGGCGCTTGGAACGGCAACAGCTACAACTACTACTACACTTACCGGACACCAGCCGCATACGGGGGGCTCTAGGCATGAAATCATTTACTAAGCACCGCAGGGCCTTCGGGGTCGCGGCCACTACCGTCGCTATTGCAATCGGCGGTGTAGTTGGGTTTGCCATCACCACGGCAAACGCCGGAGCACCTACCGTCCTAATCGAAAAAGGAGACAAGGTGGACTTCCCCAAGAACGCTCGAGGTGAAACCTTCGGGTCAGCAATGGATGCGCGAACACCGGCCGACGAACCAGATCTCATAAGTGCCATTGGGGACGACGGAAAGATCGGATATCTAAAGAAGGCTGACCTGGATCAGGGAACCCCTAACTCGCCGGAAGAAGCCATTCAGATGCAGAATGCTCGGAAGGACGGCTCTGGACGGGTTTTGAAACTCTACGCCGAAGATGGTACGACCGTCATCGGTCAACGCACAGTAGGCAAGGCCGCACCCTAGGTCAGGTCCAAACAGACGAATCCGTTTGACGTAGGCAGCCGCCCTTCTGCAGCAGGGTGGCTGCTTCGTTTTGCCTGCATTAGGCGTGGGTCGCATCGCGTTCAGTGGTGGCTGCAGTGGAAGCCAGGCCCCGATGCGGACCCGGTTCTGTTCGCACGTCATTCTTGAGATGCGGAGCCGCGCACCTCTTCCACCGGAAGATCGAAACGGAGGGCGCGGACGCGACTGGAGGGTTTACAAAGAAGTCTTTGCAAAGGTATCTTTGCATTACCGCAAAACCCTTATCCGAAAGAAGGTGGGTCCCTTGTTTGAGCGAGTCCGACTCCTGTTCACCCACACCAGCGCTCCGCTTGAAGAGCCCGCCACCCGGTTCAATGGAGCCCGCCTCGAGCAGATGCGTGACGATGTGTACGTCTTCATGCACCAGATCGGCCCACGGCAATAAACCTCCGCAGCAGCAACCGCGCGCACAGGCCGGGCGCGGCTGCGGTCCACGGTTCTCTCGTAGGCTGTAGTCCATGAGCGAAGACCACCAGACGCCGTCGCCGGAGGAACCCGCAACTGCTGAGGCCACCGCCGACAGGACAGTTGACTTCGTCTCCCTGAAGGCCTTGGCACACCCATTGCGGATTCAGTTGCTCGAAGTGCTTTCCAGCTACGGCGCCCAGACAGCCAGCAGCATCGCCCAGCGACTGGGCGAGTCAAGCGGTGCCACGAGCTACCACCTGCGCCAGCTCGCCAAGCACGGGTTCGTGCGGGAAGTGGCCGGCAAAGGCACTGCCCGGGAACGCTGGTGGGAAAGGCCGCCCGGATCGCTCACCATTTCGACGCCGGATCTCGCCTCGAACCCGGCCAGCCGGGAAGTAGCGCGGCTGGTCAACCACGAGATGGGAGTTCAACGGGCCAAGGTGCTGGAAGACTTCCTGGACCAGTCCCTGGACGTACTCCCCACGGAATGGACCGAGGCCAGCATGATTGCCACGCTCCACACCCACCTGACGTGCGGGCAGTTGGCAGAGCTCACCAAGGAAACGGAGATGTTCCTGCGTTCGCGGTTGGACAAGTACCGAGGGCAGCAGGGAGAACCGGGCACACGACCGGTGCAGATCCAGTTCAACGCGTTCCCCATCGTGGACCCGCGCCGACCCACCGACGGCAACCAATCGCCGTCGTTATCCACATAAGGCGTAGTACACCGAAATACGACGCAGTGTGTCAGACCCCCGCCCGTAGTCTGTTCATATGGCCCGTTTTGCGCTCGATATTGATGCTGTCCCCCGCCCTGCCCGTTCCCAGTCGCTGCTGGATGCTGTGAACCACCGCGTGGTGATCGCCGACGGCGCCATGGGCACCATGCTGCAGGGCCGGGACCTTTCACTGGAGACCGACTTCCAAAACCTGGAAGGCTGCAACGAAATCCTCAACGACACGCGTCCGGATGTCATCGGAGACATCCACGACGCCTACTTCGCAGTGGGCATCGATGCAGTGGAAACCAACACCTTTGGCGCAAACTGGTCCAACCTGTCGGACTACGGCATTGATGACCGCATCGAGGAACTGGCCAGGAAAGGCGCCCTGATCGCCCGCGAGCGCGCCGAGGCAGCAGAGGCCAAGGACGGCCGCGAGCGCTGGGTCCTTGGTTCCATGGGGCCGGGCACCAAGCTCCCCAGCCTTGGCCACACCACTTACGACTACCTGAAGCAGACCTTCGCGTTGCAGGCGGAAGGCCTGATCGACGGCGGCGCGGATGCATTCCTGATCGAAACCAGCCAGGACCTCCTGCAGACCAAAGCTGCCGTGAATGGTTGCAAGCAGGCGATTGTTTCCCGTGGTGTCCGGCTCCCGATTTTCGTCGAAGTAACGGTCGAGACCACGGGCACCATGCTGATGGGTTCGGAAATCGGCGCTGCCCTGACCGCGCTGGAGCCGCTGGGCGTGGACGCCATCGGCCTCAACTGCGCCACCGGCCCGGACGAGATGAGCGAGCACCTCCGGCACCTGTCCAAGCAGTCCTCGGTGGCTATCGCCTGCATGCCCAACGCCGGCCTGCCGATCCTGGGGGCGAACGGCGCGCATTACCCGCTCTCCCCGGCGGAACTCGCCACAGCGCACGAGCAGTTCGTGCGTGAATTTGGCCTTGGCCTGGTGGGCGGCTGTTGCGGTACGACGCCGGAGCACCTGGCCGCCGTCGTCGAACGTCTTGAACCCTTCCGCACTATCAGCAACGCCCCCGACGCCGGCGCGGCGGCCGGGAACGGCGACGGCCCCGCGCGGGTGCCCAGCGAACGCGAACCGGGCGTCGCATCCCTGTACCACCACGTGCCCTTTGACCAGGAGTCGGCGTACCTGGCCATCGGCGAGCGCACCAACGCCAACGGCTCCAAGGCGTTCCGCCAAGCCATGCTGGAAGAGCGCTGGGATGACTGCGTGGATATCGCCCGCGAGCAAGTACGCGTCGGTGCGCATTTGCTGGACGTATGCGTCGACTACGTTGGCCGGGATGGCGTTTCGGATATCCAGGAAGTGGTGTCCCGCTTCGCTTCGGCGTCCACGCTCCCCTTGGTCATTGACTCCACCGAACCGCCGGTCCTGAAGGCAGGGCTGGAGCTCATCGGCGGACGCCCGGTGGTCAACTCCGTCAACTACGAGGACGGCGACGGTCCCGAAAGCCGCTTTGCCCGCATCATGCCCCTCGTGAAGGAACACGGTACGGCCGTGATCGCGTTGACCATTGACGAGCAGGGCCAGGCACGGACCACCGAGGGCAAGGTGTCCATCGCTTCCCGCCTGGTTGATTCCTTGGTGGCTGAGTGGGGCATGCGGGTTGAAGACATCATTGTGGACGCCCTGACCTTCCCCATCGCCACGGGCCAGGAGGAAACCTGCCGCGACGGCATCGAAACCATCGAGGCCATTCGACAAATCACCACCAAGTACCCGGGCATCCAGACCACGCTCGGCGTCTCCAACGTCTCCTTTGGCCTGAACCCGGCGGCGCGAATGGTGCTCAACTCGGTGTTCCTGCACGAGGCCGTACAGGCCGGCCTCACCAGCGGCATCATTGACGCCGCGAAGATCGTGCCTCTCGCCTCGCTGCCTGAAGAGCAGCGCAAGGTTGCGCTTGATCTCGTGTGGGACCGCCGCGAGTACGACGCCGATGGAAACGTCACGTACGATCCCCTGGCCACCATGCTGGACCTGTTCGCGGGCGTCGACAGCGCAGCACTTAAGGACCAGCGCGCGGCGGAGCTTGCCGCCCTGCCCACCGGCGAACGCCTGCAGCGGCGCATTATCGACGGTGAGGGCAAGGGACTCGAGGAGGACCTGGACCTGGCACGCAGCGAAGGCATGACGGCCCTGGGCATCATCAACGACCAACTGCTTGAGGGCATGAAGGTGGTTGGCGAACGCTTCGGTGCCGGTGAGATGCAGTTGCCGTTCGTGCTTCAGTCCGCCGAGGTCATGAAGAACGCGGTTGCCCTGTTGGAGCCGCACATGGAGAAGTCGGATTCCTCGGGTAAGGGCACCATGGTGATCGCCACGGTCCGCGGCGATGTGCACGATATCGGCAAGAACCTGGTGGACATCATCCTCACCAACAACGGCTACAAAGTGGTGAACATCGGTATCAAGCAAGGCATTGCCGAGATCATTGCCGCCGCTGAGGAGCACGACGCCGACGTGATCGGCATGTCCGGGCTGCTGGTGAAGTCCACCGTGGTGATGAAGGAGAACCTCGCCGAGCTCCAGTCGCGTGGCCTTGCGAAGAAGTGGCCCATCATCCTTGGTGGCGCAGCGTTGACCCGTGCTTATGTTGAGCAGGACCTGGCGGAGCAGTTCGAAGGGACTGTCCGGTACGCCAAGGATGCGTTTGAGGGACTCTCGCTCATGGAGCCGCTGGTGCAGGTGGCCCGCGGCGCCGACCCGGATTCGGTGGGCCTTCCTCCGTTGAAGAAGCGCATCCACAAGGGCGGGGCGAAGTTTACGGTGACTGAACCGGAGGCAATGCCCGGCCGGTCCGACGTCGTCGCGGACAACCCCGTTCCGACGCCGCCGTTCTGGGGCACCCGCATTGTTCGCGGCGTAGCCCTGCACGACTACGCCGCGTTGCTCGATGAGCGCGCCACGTTCATGGGCCAGTGGGGCCTGAAGCCGGGCCGGGGCGAGGACGGCGCCTCCTACGACGAGCTGGTGGAACTTGAGGGGCGTCCCCGCCTCCGGTATTGGCTGGACCGGATCCTCGGCGAAGGAATGCTGGATGCTTCGGTGGCCTATGGCTACTTCCCGGTGGTGGCCGAAGGCGAGCAGGTAGTGGTGCTGCACCACGGAGAGGACTCCGACGGCGTCCTCGGGACCCCGGGCCTCCTTGCCCCCGACGGAGGCTCAGGCGGTGCAGTGGGCTCCGAGCGGTTGCGTTTCGACTTCCCGCGCCAGCGCCGCGACCGGCACCTGTGCCTGGCCGACTTTGTGCGTTCCCGGGAGTCCGGCCAGATCGACGTCCTGCCCGTGCAGTTGGTGACCGCGGGCGCGAAGATCGAGGAGTTCACCTCCAAGATGTTCGCGGCCAACCAATACCGCGACTACTACGAACTCAACGGGCTGGTCATGCAGCTTACCGAGGCGCTGGCTGAGTTCTGGCATGCGCGGATCCGGTCCGAACTGGGCTTTGCCTCCGAGGAGCCCAAGGACAAGGCCGGGTACTTCAAGCTGGATTACCGCGGCGCACGGTTCTCGCTGGGCTACCCCGCCTGCCCGGATATGGAAGACCGCCGGAAGGTGACGGAACTGCTGAAGCCGGAGCGGATGGGTGTGGTCCTTAGCGATGAGCTGATGCTGCACCCCGAGCAATCCACGGACGCGTTCGTGTTCCACCACCCGGAGGCGAAGTACTTCAAGGTGTGAGTTAAACACCGTTGAAGGCCCGGGCTTGCATGGCCCGGGCCTCCGAAGGTTGCGGCGTGGTGTCTGGAAGTGTCTAGCGGACCAGCTGGCGGTCTCCCGGCTGCCCGCGCCCCAGCTGGGCGAGGACCTGACCCACGATCAGCTCCGGGCTGTTGTTGATCCCGGCCGAAATGTGGCGCTCATCCGCGTCCGGGGCTTCGAGGGTTTCCAGCTGGGAAGCCAGCAACGTGGCAGGCATGTACTCGTGAACCCGGGCGTTGATCCGCTCGCTGATGGTTCCGGCACTGCCGGTGAGATGGACAAACGCGGCATCCCGCGCATAGGAGCGAAGAATCAGCGCAACGCCTTGCGCAGTCCCATGACCCGTTCAACAATGACCACCACGGCCAGGGAGATCAGGATGAGGATGACGGACAGGGCGGCGACGGCGGCGTCCGCTGAGTTTTCCACGTATCGCAGGACCTGAACCGGCAGTGTGGGGAGGCCCGATTCCGCAACGAACAGGGAAATCACGGCCTCGTCGAAGGAGACGATGAAAGCAATGACGCCTCCCGCGATCACGCCCGGCTGGATGATGGGCAACGTGACCCTGCGGAACACGGTCCAGGAGTTGGCTCCCAGGATCCGGGCTGCGGCTTCGCAGGACGTGTCCGTGGTGGCGAGGCTCATCAGCGTGGTCCTGATGACGAACGGAATAGTGATCGCAATGTGGCCGATGATGATGCCCGCGTAGGTGTTGGTGAGCTTGAGCGGCCCGAAAAGGAGGACCATTCCGAGGGCGAGCACAATGCTCGGGATGAGCAGGGGTGACAAGAAGAACGATTGAACCGCGGCCTTCGCTTTGAACTCGAACCTGTCCAACGCCAGGGCTGCCGGAACGCCAAGCGCCAGAACAATGACAGTGACGATGACTGCGACGATGAGGCTGATCCTCATGCCGTTCATGAACGTGCTCTCCTCGGGGAGCATCTCATACCACTTGAAAGTGAAACCCTCCGGTGGGAAGGAAAGGTACTGGTTCGAGGCGAACGAAACAACGAAGACGATCAGCAAAGGTGCCAACAGGAACAAGTACAGCAGGAACACAAGGATGCCGAAGGCAGGCTTGGCCGGGTTGAAGCGTGGCTTGAAAAGGCGGGCCTCGGACATGGCTAACCTCCGATTTTCTTGGTGAGGCGCTGATATACGGCGATGATGAGGCCGAACAAAACCAACAGGATCACAGAGAGCGCTGCAGCGAAGGGCCAGTTCAGCAACCCTGTGGTCTGGTCGTAGATTTCGGTAGCGAGGACCTGGACACTTCCGCCACCCAGCAGCCGCGGCGTAATGAAGGTGCTGATGGAGAGCACGAAGACCAGCAGGAATGCGGTGAGGATCCCGGGCAGGCTCAACGGCAAGGTCACTCTGGTGAAGACCTTGAACTTGCTGGCCCCCAACGAGCCGGCCGCTTCCTCAAGCTGCGGGCTGAGGCGCCCGAAGCCGGAGATCATGGCCAGGATGGCGTAGGGCATGAAGATCTCAACCAAGCCGATGGTTACGCCGGTCATGTTGTTGGTCAGTTTCAAGGGGGTGTCGATGAGGCCCCAGTCGGCAAGGGTGGAGTTCACCAGGCCGTTGGTCCCAAGAATGACCATCCACCCGTACGTCCGGACGACGGCAGACGTCAGCAGCGGAGCGATGGCTATGGCAATGAGCAAGCCGCGCCATTTGCTGGTACTGCGCGCGAGGAACAGCGCCACCGGGTAGGAGACGATGACGCACAGCACGCCCACCGTGACACCCATCTGGAACGTGTCCAGGGTGACGCGCCAGTAGTAAGGGTCCGTGAGGGGCTGGATGTACGTGTCGAGGGTGAAGGTCTCCTCGATGACGCCGTCAGGTGCTCCCTTGTTGAAGGACATCCGGACCATGTAGGCGAGCGGGAAAACGAAGCTCACCACGAGGCCGAGGAGTCCGGGCAGCAGCAGTGCGAGGTAGGTCCGCCTGTTCCGCTTGGTGGTTGCCTGCTCCAGCTCCCCTTCTGCCGCGCCTAGCCTTGGCCGCTGCAATGGTTCTTTGAGCGTGGTCATGATGCGGAACTTTCCGGGGCTTCGGGCAGAAGGTAGGCATCCTGGGCATCCCAGGACAGGTAAGCCGCGTCTCCGAGCCTGGGCAGCTTTCCGCTGGAGGTCAGGAGCTGGGCATTGAGCGTGCGGTCTGCGACTCTGACGCCCACCGAGAGGGCATCTCCGGTGTAGCTGATCCGCTCGATAATGCCGGGGATGGCATCAGTGGCACCCTGCTCCGTGCCAACCCTGAGCCTATGCGGACGAATAACAAGTTCGCGGGTGGAGCCGGCCATGCCCGGAGCTCCCACGGCACCGAACTGTCCCAGGCCTTCCACGTCCACCTTGTAGTGGATTTCACCGTCGGCAGCCGAACCCATCTCAGCTACCACCCTCGCCTTCAGGAAGTTGGCCTGGCCAATGAAGTTTGCAACAAACCGCGTCCGGGGCCGTTCGTACACTTCGGTGGGCGATCCGAACTGTTCAATCAGGCCACCATTCATGACGGCAATGCGGTCGGCCATGTCCAGGGCCTCGTCCTGGTCATGGGTGACAAAGAGTGTTGTGGCCCGTGTCCGTTGCTGGATGGAGCGAATCTCGGTGCGCATTGTTTCGCGCAGCTTGGCGTCGAGGTTGGACAACGGCTCGTCAAGGAGAAGCAAGGTGGGTTCCACCACCAGGGCCCTCGCCAGGGCGATGCGCTGCTGCTGTCCGCCGGAGAGCTCCTTCGGCTGCCGTTTGGCCAGATGGCCCAGTTGGACCATGTCCAAGGCGCTGGCAACACGCTTCTGCTGCTCGGACTTGGACACCTGCCGCATCTGAAGGCCGAAACCGACGTTCTGTTCAACGTTCATGTGCGGGAACAGGGCGTAGGACTGGAACACCATGCCCATCCCGCGCTTGTTGACCGGGGTGTGGGTTATTTCCTTGCCGTCCACCACGATCGATCCCGCTGTGGGATCCATTAGCCCGGCGACCATGCGCAAAGTGGTCGTCTTACCGCATCCCGACGGGCCGAGGAGCGCCACCAGGTGCCCCTCTTCCACCTCCATGTTCAGGCGGTCGACGGCCGGATCAAGGCCGGCTGCGTATCTCTTGGTCAGATCCACGATCGACAATTTGGATTCAATCATTTTCAGTTCTCCTGAAGCGAAGTTGGTCGAGGGGCGCGCTGCCGGGCGCTACTTGGTGATGATTTGGCGCTTCCAGGTGTCGGTCCACTTGTCACGGGCCGAGGACAGGAACTGGACATCGAGGGGAACGATGTTGAGCGAACCATCAGTGGGGACCACGCGATCCTTCACCTCGGCCGGAAGTTCGGCGTTGGTCACGGACGGTGCGTAGAAGAGGGCCTTTGCGAAAGCCGTCTGGGCTTCGGGCGACAAGGCGTAGTTGATGAACGTTTCAGCGGCCGCCTTGTTGGGGGCGTCCTTCACCAGGTTGACCGTGTTGATCTGGTAGACCGTGCCTTCCTTCGGGAAAGTCACGCCCATCTTCTTGTTGCTCTGGTCGCTGTAGAACTGGCCGCGGGCGTTCTGGCCGAGGCCAAGAACGGTCTGTCCCGTAATGACGTTCTGGTATTCGTCCGGGTTGGGTGCGAACGTCTGGACGCCAGGGGCCATCTCCTTCAGCTTCGCAACTGCCTTGTCGATGCTTTGGGTGTAGTCCTCCCCTTCCATCTTCGAGGTGATCGCCGTCAGGGAGAGACCGAGCAGGGACGGAGGAGCGTTGACGTTGATCCTGCCTGCGTATGCCGGGTCCCAGAGCACATCCCAGCTCTCAGGAGCCTTGGGGAACGTGGCCGTGTCGTACAAGAGCCCGACGGCGTCCAGCATGACGACGGGACCGAAACCGCTCTTGTCCTGGAACTTCTCAGGAACATTGGCAAGGTTGGGGACTGCCGATTCATCGATCTTGTCGAACAGGCCCTGGGTGTTGCCTGTGGTGGACACGGAGTTGTCCATGATCGCCACGTCGGTTGCGGGATCGTTCTTCTGACCCTGCAACGCGCTCAGCATCTCCGCAGATGACCGCTTCGACGAGTAATTGATCTTGATGTCCGGGTACTTGGCCTTGAAGGGTTCGATCACGGCTGCGTTGTACTGGTCCTGCCAAACACCCGCGTAGGCGATGAGGTTGATTTCCCCCGACGTGGCGCTGGAGTTGCTGGTGCCGGCGCTCCCTGAACCACCTCCGCACCCGGTGAGAACGAGTGTGGCCGCGGCTGCCGCCGCCAGCACCACTTTGCCTTTACTGAACAGATTCATTAATTGACTCTTTCCATGTGGAGGAAGAATTTGACGTCGTCAGCAAATGTCTTCCGAGGGTGCAGGGAAATGTTTATTTCTATTGGGGTAGAAAAGGGAAAATATTGATAAGGATGTGTTCCCGGCTCTCAACCTAATGCTGGAGATATGCATCACACAAAGACCTATTGAGTATCCCTCCATAGCTTTCCCTTATGACGCCCGGCACCCACGACGCCGCCATGACCGGCCTGTTGGCAAAGCACCCGAGCGGGTCATCTGATTTGCTTATGCAGGTATCAGGATTTGATCTTGGTCATGAGCCGCCCCGGAACCTAACGTGGTCTCGCAGAAGGCAGAAAGCCTTAACGAGTTCGGGATTGCGATTGGGAGGCTAACGTGAAGAAGGTCCGCATTTTTCCCGACGAATCACGGAGCGGCGCGCCGCTATTGGCAGCCAGGACAGGATCCCACTGCCCAGCCAATGGATTCTGGCTGCCGGAAGGCAGCAGCGGACAGCCGATCTTCGTTTTCGAAGGCAGTGTTATGCCTGCCAGCGAAACGGGCGCTGTGGTTTGGCACCTTCAGGCATCGGCAGAGACGGGGCGGGCGGCACCCTGACCTTCCGCAGCCGTTCCGGACTGGCCGCTCAGCGGCTTCGCGCGTCTCAGCGCCGCAAGCACCGCGCGTCCCACCAACGCGATACCCACGATCGTGGTGACTGCCCGCAGGGTGTCCCATCCCGCCGTCGAAGTGATGAACGAATACAGCAGGAAGCTACTGAGGTTGGCGGACAGCGGGGCGCCCGGTACGTAGGAGATGCCCGTCCCAGCGCCCACTGCGAAAGGCCAGAACCACAGGTTGGTCAGCAAACCGAACACGTAGGACGCCACAACGCCGTAAGCGCACAGCATCCACAGCTCGGCCTTGCCGCGCACGTTCCGGGGCAGGAGGCCGGCCCCGGCGCCGACCCAGGCGCACGCGAAGATCTGGAACGGCGACCACGGACCAATACCGCTCCACAGGGCACTTGAAACAGCGATCGTCGCAGCGCCCAGCAGCATGCCAAAGCGGGCACCGAAGGCGCGGCCTGCCAGGATCAGCAGGATGAAGACCGCTTCAACGCCCCCGACGCCGGTGCTCGCCACCCGGATTGCGGAACCAACCGCTGCAAGGACTCCGAGCAGCGCTACTGTGTGCGCCGAGCGGACGGAGCCGTCGAGGGACACGACAATGGCCACCACCGCCAGCGGCGCAATGGCAAGAGCCGCATAAGGAAGTGCGGCTGCGGCATCCTGGGGAAGCGCGGCTGCGACCAAGGGCCAGCAAAACGCTCCCAGGGCCAGCACGTTTGCTGCCGCGAGGATGGCCACTTCGACGGACCGCGGCATGCGGAAATGCCGGGTAGGGCGGCGGGTAGCGTGCAGTGCGGGCATGGCAACGTGGTCATGCCTTGGGTTCGCACCATGCAGGGAGATGGACTCCGGCATCGCCTCCGCCGGAACAGCCGGAGCAGGAGCTGGCGCAGCAACTGGCACGGGAGTAGGCCCGGGAACAGCGGGAGCCACACCCTCACGCATCGGGAGTATCCGGGCGCCGATTTGCCGGGCGAAATCAAGATCGTGCGTGGCAATCAGGACCGCCGCGCCCGTCCCCGCCGCCGCACGCAACGCCGTCGCCACGGCACCCCGGGCTGTGGGATCGAGGCCCCTGGTGGGTTCGTCGATGAGGAGGACCTGGGGGTCGTCGGCTGTCTGCAGGGTGATGGCAGGGATGCGCCGCTCCCCTGCCGAGAGATCCCGTGGGTGCTCGGTTCCGCCGGGCATCCCTGGCTGTCCACGAAGGAGTGCCAAGCGGGCCCAGGCCGGGATGGTTGGTCCGGCAACCGTATCCCGTCCGCCGGCGCTGGCTGCATGCCGGGCGGTGCGTCGATCTGCCGCACGGAGTTCTCCTGCCACGGTATCCCGGGTGAAGAGGTCATCTGAGGCGTCGGGTACCAAGGCGATACGGCCGCCGTCGATCTTCGCTTCGCTACCGGTTCCCTCGCCGAGGGCCAGAGCAACCAGCAGCGACGATTTTCCGGCACCGTTCGGCCCAACCAGCGCCACGATCTCGCCCCGGTGCACGGACAGCGAAGCATCGCGCACCAACGCTTTACCGTCCCGATGCACTGACAGGTTGCTCGCGGAGAGCACGCGTTCGGCTCCCCGAGGCTCTTCGATCGCCGCCGACGTCGGGCTTTCCTCGACCGGAAGCGAAGGTGCGGGTGCAGCGGCCGGTACCAGGCCGCCGTCGTGCATTGTCCACCAGGCGTCGGCGATCGGCACCAGGGGCCGCGCACGGTGCTCTGCGACGATGACGCAGGCTCCCGACTCCCGCGCGAGGCTGTTGAGGACGGCGATGACACGGTGCCGGGCATTCGGGTCGAGGTCGGCGAGCGGCTCGTCCACCAGAAGCACGGGCGGGCGGTCCACCACCGCGGCGGCGATGGCCACGAGGGTCGCTTCCCCTGCCGAAAGTGTGCTGAGGTCCCGGTGCAAGAGCGCCGTGACGCCGATGCGTTCCGCGACCTCGAGCGTCCGTGCCTTGGCGTCCTCGCGCGGTTCCCCGCGCAATTCCAGCGCGAGCGCGATCTCGTCCTCAACGCGCGTGCTCGCGAAGGCGGCCCGCGGATTTTGAAGCACGACGCCGATCAGACGGGCCGTGTCGCGTGGCGGCGCATCCGCCCTCTTCACAGCGCCGACGTGGACCGTGCCGGAGATATTTCCGCCGTCGACGTGGGACAGCAGGCCGGCAATGCCGCGAAGAATGGTCGATTTGCCGGAGCCGGTGGGGCCGGTGATCACGGTGACCGAACCGGGCGCAGGACGGAAATTGTCGATGCGGAGCCGGGTGCTGCCGATGGTGAAGAAGGCCTCATTGATCTCCACGGGTGCCCGGCCGGTTCCGTGGGGCGCGTGCCGGCTGTTCCGGCTGCCAAAGCCGCGCAACTCAAGGGCCGCGGCTACCCGGCTGGCATGCTCGAGCGTGCGTTCCAGCATGGGCACCAAGGCCCGCGGGCCGAATTTCTCGCCCCTCAGCCGGAAGGCCAAGCGGACGGAACGAGCGGCGTCGGCGAGCGCCGGAAGCGCGGCCCACGCGACCACCAGCGTGCGCGCGATGCCCTGGAACGGACCGCCGCGGGCAAGGCGCACAAACCCCCGGGCTACATCCACCCAGGCGTTGACCAGGCCGAAAGCGAGAATCAGGCCAGCGATCGGCAAGGCCGACAACACCGCGTCCCACAGCCCCGGTGCGGTGACAGGGCCGAGCAGGACGACGTGGGCGAACGGCGCCGGCAGCCTGACCGGCGGCAGGTTGAGAAGAACGGGACCGTCGGCGCCCGCTCCGTTAAAGAGGATGCGATAGATGACCCGCGCCGCAACGAAGATAACGGCGAGTGCCGCTGCAGCGCGTAACGGTGCGGGCCTGAAGGTCATGCCGTGGGTGTGGCGGGTGCGCCGTCAACCGTGTAGAGCAGTTCCAGGCTCTCGCCCGGCTTGACCTGCTGGGTGGCCAGGCCTTCCTGCGCGTAGGTCCAGTCACCGGAGGCGGGCTTGATCCAGATAGCCCAGTAAGCGAAGGCTGCCGGCATGGTGGCGCATTCTTCGCGGTAGGTGCCGCCCTTGTGGGTGATGTCGAAGTCGGCAGCGGGCACGCCGTTGACGCGGCAGACCAGCTCGGCGGGGTACTGCTTGGTGCCCTCGGTCTTCACGTCGGCTTGTTCGAGGACTTTGGCTGCGGTGGTGGCCTCGCTGACGGGCACGCAGACGGACTCGGTGGCGGCAGCTTGCTTGATGGCGCCGGAATCGACAATGACCTTGACGCCGTCGCAGGGGCCGGAGTCAGCGGCTGCGCTGGCAGAGGTGCTTGATGCTGCTTCGCTGGAGGTCGCGGTGGGGTTCGGCTGGGTGGAGGCCGGCGTGGAACATGCTGCGAGGGCGATGAGGAGACCGGCGGCGGCGAGGGTGCTCGCGGCGGCGGTGCGGATCTTGGGAAAAGTCACGGATTAAGGGTAGGGGTTTTAGGCGTTTTGGGGCTTGGGAACAGCCTTGTGTGACGCCGGGTGGCATGCGGTCTGCGTTGTCCTATGCCGCCGGCCCGGTCCTTGCGCCCGCCACCTTGGCCGGGGCGCCTTGGCCCGTCGCTGTCGATTGGACCTCAACAATTGTTGAGGTCCTAGGGTAGTAGGGACCCCGGAAACCCGGGGACTGCTACGAAAGCGCAGGCCCATGCCCCCCCTCCAGTGCCCCCGCAGACTCAACTCCCACGATGACCGACCTCTTCCGCAGCGCCTTCCGGTCCCACCCTGCCGGCGTAACTGTAGTGACCGCCGTCGGGCATTCCGGGCCGGTGGGCCTGACCGCCTCCTCTGTCGCGTCGGTTTCCGCGGATCCGCCGGCGCTTTCCTTCTCCCTGTCCGGCAGCCGTTCCGCCGAGCAGCTGATCGAGGCTGAAACGGTGGTGGTCCACATGATGGCTGCCTCCCAGGTGGACCTCGTGAAGGTGTTTTCCAAGCCCGGCACAGAGCGGTTCACCGCCGGCATGGACTGGACGACGCTGCCGACCGGGGAGCCTCTTTTGGGAGGAGTCCTGTGGGCGCTGCGCTGCAGGATCACGCACAGGGTTCCGGTAGGCGCCTCGATCCTGCTGGCGGCGGAGGTGCTTGAGGTTGTGGGTCAGCCTGGACAAGGTACGCCGCTGGTCTACCATGACCGCGGTTTCTACCGGCTGACGGAGGAGGCGCGGATCGGGTAGAAGAGCCCGACGGCGGCAGGCGGGCCGAGGCTGGCGCAGATCTACTGTGGCGTTTACTTGACACTTCAACTTATTGCGTGCGACGCTAGTTGTAGCTTCAACTAATGCGTAGCGACAGTCCGACTCTCAGGACGACGCTCCCCCTCGTTCGAACGGTAACCATCATGAATCAGTTCTCCCCCGCCGCTACCACGGCAGTGACCGTCCTGCGGGTCCTCGCAGGCTTCGTCTTTGCCGCCCACGGCTGGCAGAAGTTCAGCCAGTTCACCATTGCCGGCACCCAGGCGTCCTTCGCCGAAATGGGCGTCCCCGCAGCAAACATCGTCGCTCCGCTCGTGGCGACCCTGGAACTTGCCGGTGGAATTGCCCTGATCCTGGGCGTGCTGACCCGCGTGTTCGCCGCACTTCTCGCCGTGGACATGCTCGGAGCCCTGTTCCTGGTTCACGCACCGGCCGGCGTCTTCGCGGCCGATGGTGGCTATGAGCTGGTCCTGGCCCTGGCTGCGGCAGCAATCGCTATCGCGCTCTTTGGCCCGGCCAAGTTCTCAGGTGATTACGCCCTGTTCAGCCGGACAAGGTTTAAGGCCCTCGTCTAATACCGCGTGGCCCCTCCACCCAACGAAATGATCCCCGTGAACTTCCTGTCCCACCTTTTTGGAAAGAAGAAGAAAATGACTGATATCACCATCATCGGAACCGGCAACATGGCCCGCGGCCTGGCAACCCGGGCAATCGCCGCCGGCAAGAGCGTCCAGCTGCTCGCACACGAAGACAAGGCCAAGGCCCAGGTTCTCGCTTCGGAACTCGGCGGCCAGGTCTCAACCGGGGTGGTGGGCGACGAGCTCACCAGCAACCTCGTGATCCCGGCTGTCTACTTCGACGCAGCCAAAGCCATTGTTGCCCGTTACGGCGATGCCCTGAACGGCAAGGTCTACGTGGACATCACCAACCCCGTGGACTTCGCCACCTTCGAAGGCCTGGCAGTGCCCGCAGACAGCTCTGCTGCCGAAGAACTCCAGAAAATCACCGGCGCAAGCGTCGTCAAGGCCTTCAACACCACGTTCGCGGCGACCCTCGGTGAAGGTGCCGTAGCAGGACACGTCCTTGACGTCCTGATCGCCGGAGATGACGAGGCCGCAATCCAGACCGTCGTCGACTTCGCCGCCGGAGCCGGGCTCAACCCGGTGGTCGTCGGCCCCCAGCGCCGTGCCCGGCAGCTCGAGCAGACCGGCTTCCTCCACATCCTGCTCTCCGCCAATGACGAACTCCCGGCGTACCAGTGGAACTCCGGCCTGAAGCTGGTCCCCGCCGCGTAGTCCTGGTCCCCGCCGCGGTCCTGGTCCCCGCCGCTTAGTCGAAGTACCGAGGCATCAACGCAGGCCGCGCCCCATACAGTGGGGTGCGGCCTTGTTGTCGAAAGGTAGGCTGCGACGACGAGAGTCACCGGGATTAGGTCGGTTTCATGATCCAGTCGGCAAGTTCGGCAGCAGTTTCTGAAGTAATGACATGACCGCCGGGATCTTTGTGGGCCTTCGTGTTTGGTGGTGTTACGGGAGCCGGAGAGCTGGGACGCCACCAGTTTGCGGAGTCAGCGCTGGGGCATTCCGGCTTACGGCCCGGCGGGATCCCTTAGGGCGTTGAGCTGCCGTATCACGCTCCGGTTCGGGCTGGGTACGTCAATCCTGCTGGCAGAAAAGGGGCGAATTGGGCTGGTACGGGCAGCATCCCTAGATTTACGAAACGTCCATTATCGGCCTTTGTCTTACACAGGCCTGAGCGAGTCTGTTGCAGATTTACCGGCAGGGCGCAAGGATCGTATGCTCGTGGAAGTCGAGGAGTTTGCGTTCCCCAACGTCCGTGTGGATCCAAATAACGCCCAAATCAGGGTCTGCCATATCAACGGTGCCTTGCCAGCGGGTGCCGGTTTTATCCCATGCTTCAATTCGGTTGCCGGGCTCAAGGTATTGGAATTCGCTCATATTCTTGCCTCCAACGTGCGACCTGCCGTGCCCGTCGTGTCCGTCATGAATCCAGTTTGTGAAGATCAGATCCGATGGTGCTCCCAATCTGTTCTAACAGTGGCCCAGCTTGGTTGATGCATTGGGACAGATCGGGCTGCAGTTCCCGCAGAGAGTAGGCCCGGGTGAAACCGGCGAGCTCAACTTGCGAAGCGTCCAGGGCGATTTTTCCGCAGACTGCAATCACTGGTACACCGTGTTCTGAAGCGATGCGACTGATACCCAGGGGCAGCTTCCCGCCGAGGCTTTGTTCGTCCATGTTTCCCTCACCGGTTATTACGAGTGTTGAGTCCGCAATGTAGTGATTCAGTTCCAGTATGTTTTGGAAGGCAACGACTCCTGGTTCGATTCGCGCAGCCAGGACTGCGATGACAGCGTAACCGAGCCCGCCCGCAGATCCCGCTCCTGGTACCGCGGCAGCTCTAATAGCCCGAGGACCGATCTCTTGCTCCATACTTGCGACTAGATGCTCAAGTCCGGCTTCGAGGCGCGCGATGTCGGTCATCGTAGCCCCCTTTTGGGGTGCGAATATCGCTGCTGAACCCTCAGGACCGAGCAATGGGTTGTTAACGTCTGTTGCCAAAACGAATCGTGCCCGGCGAAGTCTCTTATCCAGGTTGTCCAGATTCACTGAGGCGAGGTCCATCAGAAACCCCCCGCCCTCGTGCAGAGGTTGACCGTTGGCATCGAGAAATTCGGCACCAAGTGCCGCTAGGAATCCAGCCCCACCGTCAGTGCAGGCGCTTCCTCCAGCCCCGATGACGATCTTGTTACAGCCCAGGTCCAGGGCTGCGCAGACGAGTTCTCCTACTCCTCTACTACTAGCGGTCAACGGAGCGGGTGCACCCCCTGGGAGAAGGGCTAAGCCAGCGGCATTTGCCATCTCAATAACGGCTTCGTTGCCCCGTGTTGCAAATTCTGCGACAACTGGACGTCCCGTGGGACCGCTGACTTGAACGAGACGGCTGCTGAAGCCTGCACTGATCACCGCTTTTACTGTGCCTTCGCCACCATCAGCGACCTGCAGCTGTTTGACCTGAACGTCTGGATGCACGCTGCGAAGACCAGCAGTGAGATGGGCGGCGACCTCTCGTGAGGAAAGGGAGCCCTTGAATTTATCTGATGCGATGAGAACCCGTGCGTGTCCATTCGGGCGCGGATTGGCAAGGTCCATCTAGATCCCGCTTGTCTGCAAAAATCCAGACATCCGGAAGGCAGCCAGTGCCGGGTCCTGGAGCAGGCCGGCCTGGTCGGCCAGTTCGAAGGTCTTGGCGAGGTGGCAGACGGAGCGGCCGGAGTGCAGGCCGCCGACCATCTGGAACCCGGGCTGCTTTCCGTTGAGCCAGGACATAAACGCGATGCCGGTCTTGTAGTAGAACGTGGGGGCGCTGAAGATGTGCTTGCCCAGTTCCCGGGTGGAGTCCAGGATCTCGCGGGCTTTGGCGGCGTTTCCGGCGTCGTAGTTCTGCAGGGCAACCGAGGCGGCCGGGTAGATGGCCGCGAAGATGCCCAGCAGCGCGTCGGAGTGGTGGCTGCCGTCGCCGTCGATGAGCTCGGGGTAGTTGAAGTCGTCACCGGTGTAGAGGCGGACGCCTTCGGGCAGCGCTGCGCGCAGGGCCACCTCGTGGCTGGCATCGAGCAGCGAGACCTTGACGCCGTCTACCTTGTCCGCGTTGTCCTTGATGAGGCCCAGGAAGGTCTCGGTGGCGGCAGCGACGTCGTCGGAGCCCCAGTAGCCGGCAAGCGCGGGATCGAACATGGTGCCGAGCCAGTGCAGGATCACGGGCTTGTCCACTTCCTGGAGCAGGGTGGAGTAGACCTTCAGGTAGTCGTCCGGGCCGCCGGCAACCTTGGCCAGGGCACGGGAGGCCATCAGGATGACCTTGGGTCCGGCCTCGGTGATAACGGCGATCTGTTCGCGGTAGGCCTCGAGCACGGCCTTCAGCCCGGCTTCGCCTGCGGGCAGGGAGTCGAGGTCCAGCTGGTCAGTTCCGGCGCCGCAGGAGACAAGGTCCCGGACGGACGTGCCTACTGTGGCCGCATTGTTCGCTGCAACCACGGACGCTGCTTCTACGCCGGTGCGCTTGATGAGTTGCTGAGTGGCGGCCCAGTCCAAACCCATGCCGCGCTGGGCGGTATCCATTGCATCGGCGACGCCCAGGCCGTAGGACCACAGCTCGTGGCGGTACGCCATGGTGGCGTCCCAGTCGAGCCGGGCAGGGGCGCCCGGGGTGTTGTCCGCGAGGACTTCCGGGATGACGTGGGCGGCGGCGTAGGCCCGGCGTGCCTTCAGCGGCGCGGCGGGGCGGGCCCAGGTGGTCGCGCCCTGCAGGCGATACTCCCGGGTGCCGCCGTCGTGGGAGGGAAGGATAAGGGACGTCATGAGAGGGTGATCTCCGGGATGTCGATGGTGCGGCGTTCGTCGTTGGACTGCAGGCCGAGTTCGGCCAGCTGGACGCCGCGGGCGGCCGACAGGAGGCCGAAGCGGTGCTCACGGCCGGCGACGACGTCGCGCAGGAATTCTTCCCACTGCAGCTTGAAGCCGTTGTCCAGGTCGGCGTTGGCGGGAACTTCCTGCCACTGGTCGCGGAAGGACTCGGTGACGGGCAGGTCCGGGTTCCAGACGGGCTTGGGGGTGTGGGCGCGCTGCTGGGCGACGCACTTGTTCAGGCCGGCGACGGCGGAGCCGTGGGTGCCGTCCACCTGGAACTCGACCAGTTCGTCGCGGTAGACGCGGACGGCCCAGGAGGAGTTGATCTGGGCGATGACTTCGTCGCCGCCCCGGGTCTCGAGCTCGAAGATGCCGTACGAGGCGTCATCGGCGGTGGCCTTGTATTCCTTGCCGGCCTCGTCCCAGCGCGCGGGGATGTGGGTGGCGGTCTTGGCGTTGACGCTCTTGACCTTGCCGATGATGCCTTCCAGGACGTAGTTCCAGTGGCAGAACATGTCCGTGGTCATTCCGCCGCCGTCTTCCTTGCGGTAGTTCCAGGAGGGACGCTGCGCAGCCTGGATGTCGCCTTCAAAGACCCAGTAACCGAACTCGCCGCGGATGGACAGGATGCGGCCGAAGAAGCCCTCGTCCACCAGGCGGCGGAGCTTGACCAGGCCGGGAAGGTAGAGCTTGTCGTGGACGACGCCGGCGGTGACGCCGGCCTCCTTGCCGATCCGGGCCAGCTCAATGGCCTCTTCCAGGGTTTCGGCGGTGGGCTTCTCCGTGAAGATGTGCTTGCCCGCCTGCATGGCCTTCTTCAGGGTGGCGGCGCGGAGGCTGGTCATGGAGGCATCGAAAATCACATCGACGGTGGGGTCGTTGATGACCGACTCCAGGTCCGTGGTCCACTCGGACACCTTGTGCTTCTCCGCGAGTTCGCGGATCTTGTCCTCGTTACGGCCCACCAGGATGGGTTCGATCTGGACCTTGGTGCCGTCCTCGAGGGTGATGCCGCCGGCGCCGCGGATCGGGAGGATGGAGCGCAGCAGGTGCTGGCGGTAGCCCATTCGGCCGGTGATGCCATTCATGGCGACGCGGACAATCGCTGTTTTAGTCATATTTTCCTCAGAGAGAAGGGTTGAAGGGGCGGCGCTGAGGGTTGGTAGGGTCAGCGCCGCCCCGTTTCGGGTGGGTCAGGCGGTCCAGACCGTCTTGATGTTTACGAACTCCCGGATTCCATAGGCGGAGAGCTCACGTCCGTAGCCGGAGTCTTTGAGGCCGCCGAAAGGCACCGCCGGGAATGACGCCGTCAGACCGTTGATGAAGACGCCCCCGGCCTCGATTGATCGCGCTGCTTCGGTGGCTTCGGTCTCGTCATTGGTCCACACGCTTGAGCTCAAACCAAAATCAGAGTCGTTGCTGAGAGCGATGGCTTCCTGGAGTGATGACACTTTGTAGAGGCAGGCCACGGGGCCGAAGCATTCTTCCCGGTAGATGCGCATGTTCTCTGTTACGCCTGTGAGGACAGTCGCCGGGTAGTACCAGCCCTCCCCTTCCGGTATTTCTCCTCCACACTGAACTGCTGCCCCTTTTTCGCGGGCGTCCCTAACCAGTTCATGAACGTCCTGGCGTCCTCGCTCCGTGGCCAGGGGGCCAAAGCTGGTGCTTTCGTCCAAGGGGTCACCGGCAACTGTTTCGGCCATACCTGTAACGAACAGATGTTCAAAGCGGTCGTAGACATCTTCGTGAACGTAGAAGCGCTTGGCCGCGATGCAGGACTGCCCCGAGTTTTGAAGGCGTGCGATTACTGCCTGGGCAGCGGCCTTTTCAATATCGGCCGAGGGCATGACGATAAAGACATCCATGCCTCCCAGTTCCAGGACACTCCTTTTGATGTTCCTGCCGGCTGCTTCAGCAATGGCGGAACCGGCAGCGACGGAGCCGGTCAGGGTGACCGCCCTGATCCTTGCGTCATCCACGAGGGGAATAACGTCATTGCCTTCAACCAGCAGTGTCTGAAACGCGCCTTCAGGAAAACCGCCGCGGGCGAAGAGGTCTCCCAGGTACAGCGCACATTGAGGAACGTTTGAGGCGTGCTTGAGGAGCCCTGTGTTGCCCGCCATTAGTGCGGGGGCGGCGAAGCGGACGGCCTGCCAAAGGGGGTAATTCCAGGGCATAACGGCCAAAACGACGCCTAACGGGTCGAATTGTACGTGGAGGTTGGAGGCGTTGACCTCGGACGCCGGGACCGGGGTTTCCGGGCTAAGGTAGCGCTGGGCGTGATCGGCGAAGTGCCGCATGCCGGTGGCTGATTTCAGGGCCTCGTACTTTGCTGTCGTTAAGGTTTTGCCCATTTCGGTGGCGATGAGACGGGCCACTTCATCGGCTTCGCTTTCGAGGATGTCAGCGGCCTTATGCATCCAGCGGGCACGTTCTTCAAAGGAGGTGTTCTGCAGTGACCGGAATGCTGCTTCCGCCCGGGCGATCCGGTTTTCTACCTCTTCGGGCGTATGGGCGTCGAAGGTTTTCAGGGTGATGCCCGTGGTGGGGTCGATGGTCGCGATTGCCATGATGCTCCTTGTTGCTGTTTTCGATGGCTGGTAGGGCAGCGGAACGGAATGTCTACAGAGCTGCCGCGCTGAGCTGCCGGCCGATGTAGTCGCCCTGTCGCATCGACAGGGCGACTATTGTCAGGGTGGGGTTCGCGGCGGCTCCGGTGGTGAATTGTGACCCGTCGGAAACGAACAGGTTAGGTACGTCGTGGGCTTGACCGAAACTGTTGACGACGCCTTCATCAGGCTTCTGGCTCATTCGGGCTGTCCCCAGGTTGTGGCCGGAGGGCATCCCCGGGGCTCTGGTTGTGCGGATGGCGCCGACAGATTTGAAGAGTTTCTCGCCCTGCTCGTAGCCATGGTTCCGCATGGCGATGTCGTTGGGATGGTCGTCGTAGTGGACGACAGGTGCGGGCAGACCGAGGCGGTCGGTGACGGTGTTGCTTAGGGTCACTCTGTTGGATGCCTGCGGAACGTCCTCACCGCAAATCCAAAGTGCCGCTGTGCGGGTGTAGGCTTCTACCTTTTCTGTGAATTGTGGCCCCCACTCCCCCGGGCTCATGAAGGTACTGAATGAGGGCAGCCCTTGGGCGATCATCTCGATGTAGTAGCCGCCAACGAAGCCCCGTGATGGGTCATGCCGCGATTCGTCGCTGATGATGCCTGCCATTGGTTCGCCGCGGTACATATGGACTTCGTTGGGGAACTCGGCGTAGACGAGACCGGTGGTGTGCCGCATATAGTTGCGCCCGACCTGGCCTGAGGAGTTGGCAAGGCCGTCGGGATGGCCCGAGGTAGCCGAAAGCAGGAGCAGGCGTGGGGTTTCGATGGCGTTTCCTGCTACAGCTACGAGGCGAGCCCGTTGACGTTGCAGGTTTCCGACGGTGTCTGTGTAGACGACGCCGTCCGCGCGGCCGTCAGGGCCAAGCGTGATTTGTACGGCTTGGGCTTCGGTCCGCAGCTCCAGCAGGCCCGTGGCTAAGGCCTTTGGTATCTCGCTGACAAGTGGTGACCACTTGGCGCGGCTTTTATCGCCTGCCATAGCGAAGCCGTCCTGAACTGTGCCCGGGCGGCCATCGTAGGGTTCAACGTTGGTGGCGTAGGGGCCTGTTGCGTAATGGCGGTATCCGATTCGTTCGGCGCCGTTCGCCAGGACCTTGTAGCCGTTGCTCGCCGGCAGCGGAGGTCGGCCGTGCCGGTGGGAGGCTCCCACGGCTTTTTCCGCTGCGGTGTAGTAATGGTCGAGTTCGTCCAGGTCCAGTGGCCAGTCTGCGATGGTCCCATCGGGCAGGTCTCCGTAGTACGTGTGTGTCTTGAACTCGTGCCATTTGAATCGGGGTGTCAGTCCGGTCCAGAATGTCGCCGTTCCACCGACGGCCTTTCCGTTCCACGCCGGGCTGCCGGGGAAGTCCTTCGCGAGGCTCCATGACCCAGTTGCCAGGCGGGTGTCGGTCCATGTGAGCTGCTTGTAGGACTTTCGTTCGTCGTTGATGAACTTGTCGTTGGTGATCCATGGGCCTGCTTCGAGAAGCACGACTTTAAGGCCTTGCTGCACGAGTCTGAGGGCCAAGGTGGCACCGCCGGGGCCGGAACCGATGATAACGGCGACGTCGTCATCAGTGAGGTCATACTTTTTCATCCGGCTGTCCTTGCGTATTCGGTCACGTCAGGAGACGTGGTTGGGAGAGGTCCGATGGGGAGGAGGGGCTCGGCGGGTTCTTCGATGCGGGGTTGGGGAAGCCATGCCAGGTCGTCGAATCCGCGGTGCAGGTAGCCGCCCTGTTCGAACGAAGACCCCGGGTAGCCTATGAATTCCCAGACTTCGCGGTCGTCGTAAAGGTGAAATGCAACCAGCGGACGCAGAGTGTTGAAGAACGTCGTTTGCTCAACCGCTCGCAGCAGGCAATCAAGGGCCGTGGAATCCATGTCGCGGATTGGCGAAGTTGTTATCTGGGCCAAGTCCCTTAATCCGTCTGACAGGGTTCGGTATAGCCCGGGATCTGATGCGGCCTGTGTGATGATGCTGGAAACAGTCCGGGTGTAAGGTCCGTCCCGTAGGTCCGGGTGTGGATAGAGTGCTTTTGCCAGCATGATGAGCTCTGCGACGCGCGCAGGTGGAAATAGGTCTGGATGGGGCGAAAAAACAGCGCTGTCTGCCGCCATGGGTTTTCCTTTCGAAGTGAAGTGAAGTGTGGAGGGAAGGACGTCCTTCCCGGCCCTTCCCTGTGCGTTAGGGAATGACCCGCTTTTGCCATACCTGCGGAAAGCCTGGAAGGTCCTCGCCGCCGAAGGCTGCGTAATGCGAATCGGGCATTCCCTCGTTGGTCCTCAGGACCTTGTCGAGATCTTCGGAAGTGACGGGTACCTGCGGCAACACCCAATCCTTGGGGATGGATTCGCCCCGGAAGAGGGACGCTGCCGCAAGGAGCGCGGTTCGCCACTGGTAGGCGTCATACACGGACGCGAAGCCTTTGAACCCTTTGTTCTTCCATGCCCTGAGGTAAGAGAGGTTGTCTTCGCCGGTCACCACAGGGATGTCCTTGCCGGTATCCTCGAAGGCCTCGATAGCTGGAACCGACTGGTCGCCCAGGTCCACCCAAACGGCATCGACAGTTCCCTTGGCGAGCTCATCGGCCACGACTGCTTTGATTTTGGTGGGGTCGGCACCGGTGATGTAGTCCGTGTATTTCAGGCCTGCCTTGCTGAAAATGTGCTGGGCAGCGGCCCAGCGCTGCTCGAAAACGTCAACTCCAGGCGCCGTACGCAGTGCTACTACGTGTCCTCCTGGCTTGACGTTTTCTGTTACGAACGTCGCTGAATCAATTCCCCAGGCCATGCCGCCCACGGAGTGGATGAATGTGGTTGCGCAGTCCGTGCCGGCCCCACGGTCGAAGATGATGACGGGTTTTCCTGTGTTGCAGGCTCTTTCCACTGCCGGTGCCGTTGCCTGTGGCGAATTGGGGGCGATGATGAAGGCGTCACAGGATTGCTGGTTCACGAAGTAGTCGATGTCAGCAACCTGTGTGTTGTCGCTGTCTTGGGCGTTGCGGGTTTCCATTTGCGAGATGACACCCTGCTTTTGCAGCTCCTTGAGCTGTTCGTTCATGGTGATCCAGCCGGTCTGCCGCCACGTGTTACTGAGCGCAGCGTTGGAGAAACAGACCTTGGCCGGCGCGTTCTTTTTGAATGCTGTGGCGTCTACCATTGGCCCGTCGAGGTGCTGAAGATAGGGGGTGGATGGGTCCCCGGCAAAGGTTGCAGTCCGTTGCGAGTTTTCCAGATCGAATTGTGCCTGGTCGAACCAGTCGTTGGTTGTGGTGGTGGAACCCGGAGAGGTTTCCGCACCAGCGGTCGAACCGGGAGCACACGCGGTGATCATCATGGCGGCTGCACCTAGTACCGCAAACATCTTTGTTTTGGTCCCTTGTGTAGGCACGTTGTTCCTTTCGAAGTGGCCTGCTGTGGCCAGGGGGTTGTTGTTATTTGTTACTGGTCATCCGGGGTGTTGCGGTTTACCGGCCTTTTCGTCAGCCATGCTGGGCGCTTCATGCGCAGCAGTGGGATGCCGAGAGCGAGGATGATAATTGCGCCTTGAACTGAAGGGCGCCACGTCGATTGGACGCCGGCAAAGTTGAGAATGCTGACAAGGGTTTCCAGGACGTAAGCCCCTGCTACCGCGGACAGGACTGCGCCGCGTCCACCTCCCAGGGCGACGCCGCCGAGGACGACGGCCGTGATTGCCGTGAACTCATAGCCCTGTCCGACAACCGGACTGACACCGGCGTAGCCGACCATGAGAACTGCTGCCACGGTGGCTGCCGTGGATGAAAGGATGAAGGCTTTAGTACGGATCCACCAGGGGCTGGCGCCAGCAAGGGCTGTTGTCGCAGGATTGTCACCAACTGCAATCAGCATTCGTCCGAACGGTTTTTTCATGAGCCAGGCCGCGCCTATAGCTACGAAGAGCAGAACCAGAACGGAGTAGGGCACGAATCCTATAAGGGGGACATTTTGCAGTCCGCCGCGGCCAATGGCGCGGAATGCATCGGCCGGGTTTCCGCTGGGAGCGCCCCCGGTGAAGTAGAAAGTCAGCCCGGACAGGACCAGCGCCGTTCCGAGCGTTGTGATGAAACTGGGTACCTTGAGCAGAGAGGTCAGTACGCCGTTGACGAGGCCTACAACGGTTCCCAGTACCATCATGAGGACCATAACCTGCGGGATGCGGGATGGCTCCTGGCCAATCAGATTTCCGGCAAGAACGACCTGAGCCGAGATGACGGCGCCCATTGACAGGTCGAATTCCCCTGCGACGATGACGAAGTACTGGCCAATTGCCACGACCGCGATTGGTACTGACCTCCCAATGAACCGGGTCATCTGGTCCGGCTCTGCGAGGGATGGATTGTAGAAGGTCAGGATGATAAGGAGGGCGAGGAGGAGCAAGTAAATCGCTCCACCAGGTGTGGCGAAGGAATGCAGGGTTCGTGAAAACAGGGGCTGCCTTTGGGCGGAATACCTGATTGTGGTCATCGGATGCTTCCCTCCTTCATTGAACTGGCTGATTTCGTCCGCAGTGAGTCGAAGCGCGCGGATCGTTTGAGCTGGGTTCTTTTCGCATAGACGGCGACAGCGATGATGATGAGGCCCCTGACTACTTCCTTCAGGTAGGGGTTGACTTCCATGATTCCCAGCAGGCTGTCGATGGTCGCGAAGATGAGAATGCCGCCGAGCGAGCCCCAAATGGACCCTTTTCCGCCGGCTAGGACTGCTCCGCCCACCACGACGGCCGCAATTGAGAGCAGGTCATAACCACCCTGGGTGCCGACCTCGGGGCTGCCGACGCCCAGACGCGCGACGATGACCAGTCCGGCGAGGCCCGCGAAGAGTCCGGAAAGGGAGTGAGCCACGATTGCGGGTAACGATTCCCTGATTCCCGACATCCTTGTGACGGCGGGATCCCCGCCCACGGCGTAAATGTGGAGCCCTGTCCGGGTCCTGTTCAGAAACAGGGCTGTGGCCACCAGGCATAGGACCATGGCAACTGTCGTCCATGGCACCACTCCCCAGGAGGCTGACCCGATGGCGGCAAGTTCAGGGGATGCTTTGCCAGTGCTTCCGCGGTAGTTAGTGAAGAGGTATCCCGAAACCACAAGACCTGTACCGAGCGTGGCGATAAAGCCATTGATCTTGACCAGACCGACGAGCAGGCCGTTGATGAGTCCAATGGCGAGGGATACCAAAATCGCTGTGACGATACCGGCAGTAAAGTTTTCTGATCGTCCTGCCATGACTCCTGCGGCCAGGACGCTGGAAAGGCTGAGCACGAATGGAACGGACAGATCAAGGCTTCCAAGGAGAATGACGAGGGTCTGTCCGACGACAACCAGGCCAAGGACGGTGGTGCTGGTCAGAAGGTCGGTAATGTTCCCTTCGGTAAAAAAGCTGCGGCCGGAGAGCCCAGTGAGAATCGCACCGCAGCAGATGACGAGGATCCAGACCAGATATACCGAACCTGTATTGGACCGGAGGGTGTTGATCAAAGTGGACTTGAATGTGTGAGCGTTCATGCTGCCACCGTCGTGTCAGTTATGCCGGCCGCTGCCTGCAAAATGCTTTCTTCGCTGGCCCCGGCAGGAAGCTCGGAGACCAGTTCCCCGTCACGCATAACGAGAACTCTGTCGGCCATCCCGATGAGTTCAGGCAATTCGCTGGAAACCATGAGGATGGCGTGTCCGGCGGCAGCCAAACGTCGCATTAGGACGTACAGGGCAAACTTCGCACCAACATCAATCCCTCTGGTTGGCTCATCGAGAAGGACGATTCGTGGTTCCATAAGCAGCCACTTGGTGAGAATCACTTTTTGTTGATTGCCGCCGGAAAGGTACCTGATCTCCTGATCCGGTCCCCGTGCTGAGAGTTGCAGCTCCAGAAACAGGTCGGTTGCAGCCTGACGGGCAGTTGAAGTGCGTTTGGGATAGCAGGCTCGGATTACTGTCAGAGCATTATCAATGACTGATTGATTCAGGAGAAGTCCCGTAGCTTTCCTGTCCTCCGTGACGTGAGCAATCCCGGCTCGAATTGCTTGGCGGGTTGTTTTGATGGTCGTGGGTGCCCCATTGACGTGTATCTCGCCGCGGGTGAATGGTGCCGATCCGGAGATAGCATCCAAGACTTCTGTGCGGCCTGACCCTTGCAGTCCGGCTATTCCCAGGATTTCCCCGCGACGGAGTTCCAGCGTCACGTTGTTTACTACATGGTTCCCGGCGTTTTGAAGGGAGAGCGCTGTGTCTCCAACTACTGTTCCTTCGGTCTTGGGCGGGAAGAACGAGGACAGGGGGCGCCCGACCATAAGCCGGACCAGTTCCTGCTCGTTGAGTTCTTCTGCCGGCTTCGTGGCTACAAGGGCGCCATCCTTGAGAACCGTGATGCGGTCACAAAGCTTAAAAATTTCCCGCAATCTGTGGGATACGTAGAGAACGGCAACGCCGCGCTTCTTGAGGTTTTCAATGATGCTGTACAGGAGCTCCACTTCGTGATCCGCAAGCGCAGCGGTTGGCTCGTCCATGGAGATGACCCGGGCGTCAAAGCTTAGGGCCTTGGCGATTTCCACGAGCTGTTGCTGCGCCACAGATAGTGTCCGCACATGCGCTGCCGGGTTAATGGAGTCAACTCCAAGGGATGAAAAAAGCTCTACAGTCGCTGCGTTCATCTTTCGTTGCGAGATGAAACCTCGCACACGCGGTTCGCGGCCGAGATAGATATTTTCGGCTACGGACCGGTCCGGCAACAGGTTGAATTCCTGGAATACCGTGGAAATGCCTGCCAGCTGAGCCTGCACAGGATGGCTGAACATAACATCCTTGCCACCGAGAACAACCTTGCCCTCGTCCCTTGTGTAGACTCCCGCAAGAATCTTCATCAATGTAGATTTCCCGGCGCCGTTCTCTCCTACGAGCCCGTGCACCTCTCCCGGCCTTATCTCAAGGTCTACGCCGGTCAGTACCGGGAATCCGAAGAATGATTTGCTCACTCCCCGTACTTCAAGTGCTAACACGAAAGCCTCATCTCACTTCGTTGTGACGCCCGCCGAAGCGGAAAGCCGCATCGTCTCGGCGGCCTGTTCGAGCAGCAACTGTATGACCGCGATCACCCTCAAGTCAAGCATTATCGATAATGCCTAAAACTTTCTTTTTCTCCTTGCCCCGCGTAGGGTGAGTGCAAAGCCCGGCGAGACCAGAAAGCTCGTGCTTGCCTTCCGGGCGCTCCAAGAAAGGCCGAGGAACCATGGACGCCACCTCTAAGCGGCTGACGAGAACGACCGTTACCAGCCAAGTGCGAGACTTCATCGTCATGGAAATTGCGCAGGGAAGGCTACCTTTGGGCGCCCCCGTTCGTGAGATGGAAATAGCGGCACAGCTCGGAACAAGTCAGACGCCGGTGCGTGAGGCGTTTCGTGAACTCGCAGCCCTTGGCCTGCTCGAATCCCGTATCCACGTCGGCACCCGTGTACGACAACTAGCCGAAAAGGACTTGGTTGAGGCGGTGCCCATCCGTTCTGCCCTTGAAGGCATAGCTGGCCGCTTAGCCGCCAATAACTACCACAATCACGCTGATGAGATCCGTGGAGGCTTTGAGGCTATGAAGGAAGCAGCGGAAGGGGGTGACCGCAGGGTTTTCGCTGCGGCCAGTACCACGTTCCACCGATCCGTCGTACGGGCGGCCGAAAACGCCTCTCTGCTGCGCGCCTGGAACGCCCTGGGAATCGAGGTCATGACGATCTTGGCAATGGCCTCCAGTGACATCCCATTAGATGACGCAGCCGAATCACATCGACCAATTGTTGACGCCCTCGAGGCTGGCGATCCTGAGCTGGCCGAGCATGCCCTGACCCATCATGTCGCTGCCTATCTCCCCGCCACTGCACACTCCAATGGGGGAGTAGACGCCGCCGTCCAGGCGAGCTAACGGCTAGCTGTCTGGTCAGCCTGGTGCGGTCGCTCCGTCACAGAAAGAAAAGGCTAGGCTGGGGCCCGCACTGGCTATGCCCACTTCCAAGATGCTCCGAAAATTAGGGATAAAACTGGCGGCTGCAAGTGCCTCTGACAGCTCTTTCATGCGTGACCTCGCCCGCAGGGCGTACGCAATCTACGTTGAGCGGATCGGGAAGGAACCCGCTCCGATGACATTCGATTATGCTGCGATTGCTGCCTCCGGGGACGCCCTCCTTGCCTGGAGCGATGACCAGTTGGTCGGCATGCTTATCACCCGTTTGGAGGACCCTGCACTCCATATTCATAACCTCGCCGTATCCCCTGATGTTCAGGGCCTGGGTTTGGGATCAGCTTTGCTCATCGAAGCCGAGCAGCTCGCCCGTCGCGCAGGGCGTGATGAACTCCGCCTCTACACGAACGAGGCGATGCTCGAAAACCTGACCTTTTACCGGCGCCGTGGCTATCAAGAGACACACCGAGACATCGAAGATGGATTTCGCCGGGTCTACTTCATAAAGCGGCTGGAGCCTGCCCACGTGAGCTTCCACGACCGCCGTGCAAGTGACTGCCCTGAGCAGGAGCTGATGACCAACCATCGCGGATCTGCGAAGGTCTCGGCAGGAACGCGAGAGATGACTTCAAACAGTGTTGGCACTGCGGCGATGGTCCAACTCCTTCCCTTGGTCCTCCCTATACGACGGCCTATAGCCGAGCCAACTCGAGGTTCAGCGTGGCAGGCCCTTCTGCCTAACTTAGTCCTGGAAAGGTCCGTGCAATTCGGGCACACCCCAACCTGACGTCAGGACGCCTCGACAAGGGAGTATTCACATGTCGCGGCGGAGTTCCGGTGTCGTTTCACGCGGCCGCCGGGTCGTCACAGGTTGCATCGCCGCCTTCCTGATACCTGATCTCATCAAGCCCAGATTCCTTGGACTTTTTTGGAGAATTCTCGAGCTGCTCCCCCCGGCTTGATCCCCTCAGACTTGTCAGGCTGGATCTGAGACCACCACGAGCAAGTGTCAGTAAGACGGAAATCGACCTCATTCTGGCTCTAGTGCTTGAAATGCGGACAGCGTAAGGACGCGTCGTGACAAAGATGGGGTGCCCTTTTGCCATGGAGGCACCGAGACAGCTCGGAATGTTGACCCAAGTACGCGGCAAACACCCAAACTCGCCAAAAGTCATCAGCCCGGCGTGATTGACCTTTCTGCATCTCCCCTAGGGCACCCGAAGCTCTTACAGGCATGCCTCCACTGCCAACGGATGATGGGGTCGGAACTCCGTGCTTTGGCCACAACGATAGCGAGGGGCACTGCACCTCCCCAACTGGAGCCACGAACGAAAATTAGCTAGACTATTACCACTACGACCGGTTCCGCCTACTTCGGTAGGTCCAGGGCCGGTCTTCACTTTCTCTGGGCAGGGGGGCTCAGTTGCCGACACCCGTCAAGGCCTACAAGACTTACGACGAGCAGGTTGACCTCCTAGCCTCCCGGGGCATGGACATCGGGGATCGAGACGCAGCGATCCAAGAACTCCAGCACATCAACTACTACCGTCTTAGCGGATACTGGTACGCCTTTAGGCGGCAGGGAACCTCCGGCCGTGAAGACACTTTCTACGCTGGCACTACTTTCCAGGACGTCGTAAGGCTTTACACCTTCGATGCAAGCCTCCGGACAGCAACCTTCGCCTCCCTGGCCCCTATCGAGCTTGCGTTGAGGGCACTGATCGGCCACGCCCTCGGCACACTGCACGAATGCGCCCATCTGGAGCCGAAAGTTCTGGGCCCACGTGCGAGCCAAGGCGGCTCATACGCGACGTGGATTAAGCGCTACAAAAAGAGTCTTGCTGATTCGAAGGAGGACTTCGTAAAGCATCACCAGGCGAAGTATGCCGGGACTCTTCCAGTTTGGGCGGCGGTAGAAGTCCTCGACTGGGGAGCCCTCACTTACTTGTATGGTTTCTCGCCGCGACACATTCAAAACGACATTGCTGACAAGTTCGGCCTGACGGCCCCGCAGTTAGAGTCATGGATGAAGTCGCTCAACGTAGTGCGGAACATTTGCGCTCATCACGGCAGACTCTTCAACAAAGTCCACGCGATCAAGCCAAAGCTTCCAGCCGTGGGCCACTTACTTGAAGTTGATAAAGCCCGCCAAGAGATGAACCGGACCTTCGGGCAACTGACGCTCATCCAGCACATGCTTCGGACCCTTGACGTCGGACGGCGACAACTTCTCCCGGCGGTTCTACGCACATATCCCGATGTAAAGCTGCTACCTATCTCGCATGTTGGTGCTCCCCCGCAATGGGCAGGCTCGGCGCTCTGGAAATAGTTGCAAGAAGCCTGGGTGGAACGACTACCTAGCTTGACGGAATCTCCATTATCGGCGTTACAAAATATTCGTGGAAGGAGATGTGGGCTTGGCACCAGCATGCGGACTCTGGCAGGCTATCACGCGGTCCACCGGGCTTTGTCCCGCAATGACCAGCGCTCTTATTGCCACGGCCAGAAGCTACGACAATTCCCGGCGCGAACACGGCGCAGGAGGAGGATCCGTCCGGACCAGGAATCTTGTGTCACGCCCCGGAACGGGAACCGGTACTGATCCAGGACGCGGTCACCCCCGGATCGGGACCGGCAGGTTTCTTTTTGTGGCGTCCGGTGGCCCTGTGTCGATGACTGCGCGCGCGACTACCAACCCGGAGATACCGTCAGCGCGTAGATAATTCCGAACGACGCCAATAGTCCGACGATCGCCACTGCCCAGCCATCGACCTTATCTGTTGACGGTGCGGGTGTCACTGACTGGCGGCGAGCATCTGGAGGTTCTCCGGGGCCAGGACGTGGTCCAGTGCCATGATGGCTGCGCCGGTGATGCCGGCCTCGGCTCCGGTTCGGGCTTGCACGATGGAGAGATCCTGGGTGGCCAGGGGTGTTGAGCGGGCGTAAACAACTTCCCTGATCCCTGCAATGAGTTGTTCTCCGGCTTCAGCCATGGAACCGCCGATCACGATGACGGCGGGGTTCAGTAGGCTCACGCACATGTTGAGGACTTCGCCGATGTCTCTCCCGGCCTGGCGCATGGTCTGGCTGGCGAGTATGTTGCCTTGGCGGACTAGTGCCATGACATCCGAATCGTTGGGAACGTCGACACCGGCAGCGCGTAGGGCACGGGCCACGGCCGGGCGGCCGGCGATGGCTTCGAGGCATCCGATGTTGCCGCAGCGGCATGCGATCCCGGCGGCCCTGTTGACGGCGATGTGCCCCACGTCGCCGGCGGTGCCTTTTTCTCCGCGCTGCAGTTGCCCGCTGCTGATAATTCCTGAGCCGATGCCTGTGGCTACTTTGAGGAATAGCATGTTGTCCGTTTGTGGCCAGCATGCCGCCCGCTCGCCCAGTGCCATGATGTTGACGTCGTTATCCACGAGCACGGCGACGTCAAACGTTCCCTGAACGTAGCCGGGCACGTCGAAGCCGTCCCAGCCGGGCATGATCGGCGGCTGGGATGGTTTCCCCGTTGAGTGTTCGACCGGCCCTGGCAGGCCAATCCCCACCGCGATCAGGTCTTCGGGGGCGCGCTGAAGCTTTGACAGAAGGCTGCTGACGGCTTCGGTCAGCCAGTCAAGTACAGATTCCGGACCGTCCGCAATCTGAATTTTTTCCCTTGCCTTCGCCAGGGTGGTCCCAGCCAGATCCACGACTGCCACGGTCGCGTGCGTGGCGCCGATATCACCGGCGGCAACCACCCGCGCCGACGGATTGAACGCCACACGCGCGGGTGGTCTGCCCCCGGTGGAAGCGGCATCACCAACAGGGGCAATGAAACCAGTCTGCAGTAACTCCTCAACGCGGGCCGTGATGGTGGACCGGGCAAAACCGGTGGCTGCCGCGAGCTCCGAGCGTGTGCGCGGACGACCGTCCCTCAGTATCTGAAAGAGCTCACTGGCACCGAAACCCGGTGCCGCTTTCTTCGCCCTGGACTGGCTGTCTGCAGCAGGCAACGTCTGGACCACGGTCATCAAAAACCCTTACTGATAAAGAGCGCCGCCTCATCGAGCGGGCTTGCATGGTTGGTTCTGCAATCATCCGGATGTCGCATGTTGTGCGTCCTCCATTAGATCAAAACTGCTCACTGCTCATCGCAACCTTGGAGTACCTGTTACTTTTTCAGCGTCTCGTACGCGTCGCGGATGTAAGCATCGGATCTGCGGATCTCCCGTCCGATCTTCTCCATGCTCCACCCATGCGTTCCATGGCATTTCAAGCTGGCGGCGCCCTCGTACCCCGCTCGCTTGAGTTCTGACAGGAGGAAACGGTGGTCCAATGTTCCCTCGGGCGAGGGAAGTTGTTTCTCGCCGGGTCCGAAGTTCAGGCCATCTACGCCGTGGCGGTACGCCCGGTCGACGTCCCAGATGTAGTAGTAGTACAGCCGTTTACGCTCGGTCAGGAAAGCAACGACTTCACTGATCGTTTCCTGCATGACCCACATGTGGGGCGGAGCAAGGCAAACCCCCAAGTAAGGATCGTCGATGTCCCGCACAAGGCGCTTGATTTGGGCAAAGGTGTCCACACCTTCGTCCCAGCGCTTGTCTTCGTTGCCCCCGGCTTCAAAGTCGGCGGAAAACGGGACCGTAAGGTGGTTTTCCACGGCGATGCGGACCCCCGCCTTGGCACCGGCTTCCACGATAGGCGGCAGGAACGATCCGACGAAGTCGGAATAGTTGGCCTCGCAGTCGAAGATGACCGTGTCGATGCCCAGGTCCGCCGCGAACTGCACGCGCTCGAGGATTTCGTCCTGGTTCTTGCCGTAGACCGTGAGTCCGCACGGCTTCATGCCGTATTTGTCCAAGACCTCACGGATTTTGCCCGGATCATCTCCCGGATTCACGTGGTGGGCCAGGGGTGATGCGGACGACCACAAGTTGACTTCGGTAAACCCGATCTCAGCCAGGTCCCTGACCGCATCCTCGAGGGGCATGTCGTGATAAGGGAGAATTTCTGCGGTGTAGCGGAACATTTACTGTTAGTCCTTTCTCGATGTGAAGCTCTGACCGGGCGCGTTCAGGACCAGGTAAAGACGGCCTTCTCGGTCTCGCGCCGATCGAAGGCGCCGAACGCCTGTTCGGCGTCTTCCAGGGAATATTCGTGGCTAATGATTGCTTCGACATTGACCTTGTTGTCCGCGATGAAGCGCAGGATTTCGGACCACTCGCCCAGCGGGAAGTACCAGCCGCCGACGACGGTCAGCAGCTTGCGGAGGATCTGGTCGCTCGGGTTGATTTCCGTCGCTCTGGACTCTCCGACGAAGGCGACGGAGCCCAGCTTTGCTGCGGCGTCGAGAGCGGTGTTCTGGCCGGCAGGGTTGCCCGAACAATCGATGGCGACTTCGACGCCTCGTCCATGAGTCAGGTTGCGAATTGCTTCCGCAGCGTCGGTGTCCCTGCTGTTGACGACATCGTCCGCGCCAAGGACCCGGGCTTGTTCGAGCCGTTCATCCAGGATGTCAACGGCAATAACCCGTGCCCCGAAGCCCTTGGCGACGAGAACGGCTGCGGAGCCCATCGGGCCTAGACCGATGACCGCGACTGTCTTATTGCCGCTTACGGCCATTTTCTTCTGGACGTGATATTGGCTGCCGATCATGTCGGTCAGCACGGCACCTGCCTTGAAGCTGAACTGCTCGGGCAGCGGGAGCGCGTTTCGGGCCGCGATGGTGAAGTACTCAGCGTCGCCGCCGGGAAAGTCGAAACCGAAACACTTCCAGTCGGGACAGAGCATTGTGTAGCCTGCGCCGCAGTACTCGCAGTGGCCACAACCAACGGCAAGATGAGCCGCGACACGGTCACCCACCGCAACACCGGTGACGGCTTCCCCTACTGCCACGACAACTCCTGCCGCTTCATGGCCCGGGACCACGTCACCCGTTTCTGCAGCCTCACCGCCGACAATCGGGTTGCCGTAGTACAGGCTCATATCGCTACGACAGATAGCGGAAGCCTTGGTTTGGACCAGGACCTCATGGGGTTTCGGCTCCGGACGTTCACGATCGGCGACAACGACCTTCTTATCACCGGGGAGAATTACTGCACGCACTTCGAGCCTCTTTCTACTCTTGCATGGTTACGCCGTACAAAAATTGGATGCATCAACGGCATCAGCGCCGGCTGGAGGCACCGCTGACCGTTCGAGGAAAACCTTGGCCGTTCCCACCTTTGCGGACGCTCAACTTCGAGCTGGGACAGCCAGACACGGAACAAGCGGACCCTAGGCCCGACAGCAGGCCGCGTAGCCGCAGCTTCGGCTCATCCGCGCTCCACTTCCATACCCGATTATGACATCAGACACACATGCAATGTCAACAGACGCGCAAAAGTCTGCCCAGCGACTGACAATAGTCCGAGCACTCAAGGCCGGACGCCTGGCGCGCAGTGCCCGGGATCCTGCCGCCAAACTAGCGGGTTCGCCCGCTTATACCTGCGAGGGAAGCTAACTATGGGGTCAACGCGCAACTTTTGATTGACGTAAAGCAAAAGTCACCTTAGTCTTTTTGTGAGCCTCCTCACCGCCTCCCTTCTCGGCCAGGTAGCGAGGGTGGTCATCTGTCCCGCACCTTGGCGAGAAAATCGCCAACTTGTCGCCGATCAACGAAAGACAGGCAAATGTTCAAAACTCAGAGTCGAGTTGCAAAGTCCCGCCTGATGGCCGGGCTTGGAGCCGCGGTCGCGACCGTCTTGGCCGCAACCGGGTGCTCAGCTGAATCGCCCAATCCAAGCGCAAGTGCCGCGAAACCGGCCGAACTCAGAATGCTTTACACCACCGACGAAGCGAACAGCGCGGCTGTGGCATCCCTGGTCCCGAAGTTTAAGGAGAAGCTCGGGATCGACCTAAAGATTGACAATCAGCCCTACGACGCCCTCCAACAGAAAGTCTTCTCGGAATTCGCATCCAGCAGCAGCTACTACGACATCGTCGTTGTCGACACACCCTGGGCACCGGCCCTCGTGCAGAACCTTGAGCCGCTTACTCCCTATATCCAAAACAAGGACCTGAACACGATCGGTGACGCCAACATCGGGGATTTCATCCCGAAAGTCTTCTACGACACGGCCGTCTACAATGCCGAGTCTCCGATCAAGCGCTACCCCAACGAGACCGAAAAGCCTGCCCCGGACGCCATCAAAACTGCGGGCTTCGACGTATACGGGCTTCCGATCCAGTCAAATGTCGCCGTCATGGCATACCGGAGTGACCTCTTCAACGATCCCCAGCAGAAGGAAAACTTCAAAGCCAAATACGGTAAGGACCTGAAGGTCCCGGAAACCTGGGACGAATACGCTCAGACGGCCGAGTTCTTTACCCAGCCGGACAAGAATCTGTACGGAACCACTGTCATGGCCGGCGTAGGCGACTGGGCAACGGATGACTTCAAGACACTTCTGGCCTCATTTGGCGGGAACGGACACCTTGTCAACGAGGATCTGAGTCTGGCCTTCGACACCCCCGAGGGAGCCAAGGCCCTCAGCTACTACGCCAAGCTCGCCCAAAGCGGCCATGTACCCCCAGGCAGCACCTCCGCCGACTGGGGAACCACAGCTGAATCCTTCGACAATGGGCTGGCAGCCATGACCATCAACTACCACGACCTGAAGCTCGCGGACAACGTCAAGGGCTCCATCGGATACGCTCCGGTTCCCAAGGCCGACGCCACAGGCCCCCACTTTGGCACCTGGATGCTAAGCGTCAACAAGAATTCCAAGAACAAGGAATGGGCCTACCAGGCAATCAGCTGGCTTACTGCCGCAGAGCAGCAGACGGCCATGACCGAAAAATCCCTGCACCCGAGCCGCAGTTCCGTGTACTCCGCCATCAAGGATGACCACCCCCTCGCCGCCTTCTACGAAACTCTGGGGAAGTCCCTGGAAGTAGGCGTGGGCCGCGCCCGCCTCACCAACTACACCGAAGTGAGCCACGAAATTGCCGTGGCCGTAAACAACGCGGCAAGAGGATCCGCCAGCCCGGAGCAGGCGCTCAAGGGAGCAGCCGACAAGATTTCCACCCTTCTGAAGTCAGCCGGCTACTGATCCACCCCCAACCAAGGAGCATCAATCATGAAATCCACTGCCGCCCTGCCCAGCGCAGGGCTGCAGGTTGAAGATTCCCGTCGCGCGGGCGGTCAAACACAGACCGTCCCGCCCGGCAGGAAACCCTTGACCTGGAAGAAGCGCTCACTCCCCTGGGCCTACATGGCCCCGTCAATGATCGTCCTGCTGCTAATGACCGTGGCACCGGCGGCGTTCATCTTCTACTCGGCATTCCGGAACGACAAGATCCTAGGTGGCGTGGGCCGGTTTGTCGGGTTCAACAACTTCACCGAAGCTCTCTCCAACGCCTCGGTCCGCCAGGCATTCCTCATCACTCTTGCCTTTGTGGCCGGGGCCGTCATCCTGGAAATGCTCCTTGGATTCGCGCTGGCACTGCCCCTGGCCGCCCAGACCACCGCAAACAAGGTTGGGGCAGCCCTCATGCTGCTGCCATTCGCGGTAACACCTGCCGTGGCAGCCATGGTCTTCAAGCAGTTGCTGAACCCCAACTATGGCTGGGTCGGCTACTACCTGGGTCAACTCGGCTTTCCCAAGGGCGTTGACCTGCTCGGCGACCCGACCTCCGCCTGGATCGTTCTGCTGATCCTGGACATCTGGCAGTGGACCCCCTTCATCGCCCTCATTCTGATGGCCGGGCTCCAGTCCCTTCCCGGCGAACCGCGGGAAGCAGCCCTGGTCGACGGCGCCTCGCCCTGGCAAATGTTCCGCCACATCACGTTGCCGGGGATGATCCCGTTCATCGCCATCGCTGCAGTCCTTCGCACCATCCAAGCCTTCAAGACCTTCGACTCGTTCAAGATCCTCACCGGCGGAGGCCCCGGCAGCTCCACGGAAATCATCAATCTCGGCATATTCCGTGTCGGCCTGCAAAGCTTCAACGTGGGACTCGCCTGCGCCCTCGGCGTGATCTTCCTGATCATCCTGTCCCTGCTCGTACCCCTGATGCTGCGCGTTATTGGCCGCCGGTCCGATCCTGAGGAAATCTAATGTCAACACCTTCAACAACCATCGGCCGCGGCTCAATAGCCCGGATCATTGTCGGCCGCACCTTCCTCTGGGCATGGCTCGTCATTGGACTCATCCCGCTGGTGTTCATGCTTGTCACCTCCATCAAGCCTGCTGGCCTGGCAAACCAGATACCGCCGGCCTGGCTGTTCCAGCCGACGCTTGAAAATTACGCATCTGTTCTCTCCGCGGGCGGCGGTAAATCCGAGACCTTCGGACAGCTCCTTCTGAACAGCGCCATCGTTAGCCTCGGCGCCACGGCCCTGGCCATCGCCGTAGGAGTGCCGGCCGCCTACGCCCTGACCATGCGGGACTTCCGTGCACGGAAAGGTCTCTCCTCCTGGATCCTTTCCACCTACATGTTTCCGCCCATCGTTGCCGTGATTCCGATCTTCGTGTTCGCGGGCAAGCTCGGACTGATGGACACCTACCCCGTGCTGATCGTCCCGTACGCCGCCTTCAATCTGCCCATTGTTGTCTGGATTCTCCGCAGCTCAATTTTGCAGCTGCCCTACGAGATCCAGGAGGCAGCAATGATGGACGGCGCCTCAAGCTGGAATATCCTGCGACGGATCATCTGGCCCCTGCTGGTGCCATCGGTAGCAACAGCAGCCGTACTCACCCTTGTACTGTCCTGGAATGAATTCCTGTTCGCACTGTCCCTGACCCGAAGCGGAGCCAAAACGGCGCCAGTCGGTCTCCAGCAATTCACCGGCATGTACGGCACCGACTGGGGCGACATCACCGCCGCCGCAACACTCATCGTTGCGCCGATCCTGGTCCTAATGATCATTCTGCGGCGGCAAATGGTCGCTGGGCTGGCATTCGGAGCGGTCAAGTGATCCATCGACAGCCTTAGCCCAGCTCCCCTCAGCGGCGCCCCCTCCCCGCGCAAAGAACTCGTATGAGAAAGAACGAATAGATGTCACAGCAAAGCAACTCGCCCAAAACGCTCGGTGTCGCCATGATCGGTTACGCGTTCATGGGCAAAGCCCACTCAAATGCGTGGCGGAACGTTGCCAGCTACTTCGACGTTCCGGCATTTGAGCAGAAAGTGCTCGTGGGCCGGGACGCCGGCCAGGTCGCGGCCGCAGCCGCAAAGTATGGCTGGACCGAGTCCGCCACGGACTGGCGGTCCGTCCTGGAGCGGGACGACATCGACATCGTCGATATCTGCGCCCCGGGCTGGATGCATGCCGAGATCGCCATCGCCGCCCTTGAGGCGGGCAAGCACGTGCTCGTGGAGAAGCCGCTGGCCAACACCCTCACCGAGGCCGAGGCCATGACAGCGGCGGCGCAGGCGGCCCGGACCCGCGGAGTCCAGTCGATGGTCGGGTTCAACTACCGCCGCGTCCCGGCCCTGGCGTTGGCGCGGGAACTGATCGCCGAAGGCCGGCTCGGCACCGTCCGGCACGTGCGGGCCACCTACCTGCAGGACTGGCTCGCCGACCCGGAATCCCCCATGACCTGGCGGCTGAACAAGGAAACCGCCGGATCCGGCGCGCTCGGCGACATCGCCTCCCACGCGATCGACCAGGTGCTGTTCCTCCTCGGGGACGCGGTCACCGAGGTCTCCGGCCGGCTGCACACCTTCACGCCGGTCCGCCCGGGCAAGGACGGCCCGGAGGATGTAACGGTCGACGACGCCGCCTGGGCCACGCTGTCCCTCGCTTCCGGGGCCATCGCCTCCGTTGAAGTCTCCCGGGTGGCCACCGGCCAGAAGAACTCCCTGAAGCTGGAGATTTACGGTGACAAGGGCACCATCCTGTTCGACCTGGAAGACCTGAACGAACTCGGTTTCCTCGACGCCACCGTCCCGGTCCGGGAGCAGGGCTTCCGCCGGATCCTGGTCAACGAACCCGAACACCCCTATCTGGAGGCGTGGTGGCCGCAGGGCCACATCATCGGCTGGGAGCACACCTTCACGCACGAGATCCGCGACTTCCTGGCCGCGGTCGCCGGCGGCGGTTCGCCGTCGCCGTCGTTCGAGGAGGGCCTCGCCGTCCAGCGCGTGCTGGCGGCCGTCGAGGAGTCAGCGGCCGCGAAAAGCGCCATCATCCAGCTTGTCCAGCCCGCCAACACCGCCACCGAAGGAGCCTGACCATGTCCCGCCCGTACACGCTGTTCACCGGCCAGTGGGCCGACCTGCCCTTCGAGGAAGTCGCGCGCCTTGCCTCGGGCTGGGGCTATGACGGCCTGGAAATCGCCGTCTCCGGAGACCACCTGGACGCCTGGCGCTGGGATGAACCCGGCTACGTCGAATCCAAGCTCGAACTCCTGGACAAGTACAACCTCAAGGTCTGGGCCATCTCCAACCACCTCAAAGGCCAAGCCGTCTGCGATGACCCCATCGACTTCCGCCACGAAGCAATCGTCGGCCCGCGCGTGTGGGGCGACGGGAACCCCGAAGGCGTCCGCCAGCGCGCCGCCGAAGAAATGAAACACACCGCCCGACTCGCCAAGGCTTTGGGGGTGGACACCGTAGTGGGATTCACCGGCTCCTCGATCTGGCAATACGTGGCGATGTTCCCGCCCGTCCCGGAGAAGGTCATCGATGCCGGCTACCAGGACTTCGCCGACCGCTGGAACCCCATCCTGGACGTCTTCGACGAACAAGGGGTCCGCTTCGCCCACGAAGTCCACCCCAGTGAGATCGCCTACGACTACTGGACCACCGTCCGGACCCTCGAGGCGATCGGCCACCGCGAAGCGTTCGGCCTGAACTGGGACCCCTCCCACATGATGTGGCAAGGGATCGACCCCGTCTCCTTCATCTGGGACTTCAAGGACCGCATCTACCACGTCGACTGCAAGGACACCAAGGTCCGCCAAACCGGCCGGAACACCGTCCTCGGCTCCCACCTGCCCTGGGGCGACCCGCGCCGCGGCTGGGACTTCGTCTCCGCAGGACGCGGCGACGTGCCTTGGGAAGCCTCCTTCCGCGCCCTGACCGCGATCGGCTACACCGGCCCCATCTCTGTTGAGTGGGAAGACGCCGGCATGGACCGCCTCCACGGCGCCCCCGAAGCCCTCGCCAACCTCAAAAAATACGACTTCCCGGCATCGCAGACCAGCTTCGACGCCGCCTTCAACCAATAGCCATCCCCAGGGCGTGACTCCATGGTCAAGACGGTATGGAAAAGTCGACAGAACCCCGAAAGTGACCACAGATGGACGAAAAAGAAGCACCCCTGCGCATCGGCATCCTGGGAGCATCCCGCATCAGCCCCACATCCATCATTGAACCTGCAAGGCTGACAGGTGCGCGGCTGGTGGCCGTCGCAGCCCGCGACCGCGACCGGGCACAGGCCTTCGCCGGCCAGCATCGCGTGGAACGGGTACTCGGCTCCTACGAAGAACTTGTTAATGACCCGGAAGTCGAAGCAGTCTACAACCCCCTGGCCAACTCGCTGCACGCCCCTTGGAACCTAGCGGCCATCGCCGCAGGAAAACACGTCCTCTCGGAGAAACCGTTCGCCGCAAACGCGACAGAAGCCAGGAATGTGCGCGATGCAGGCGAACGCGCGGGCGTCAAGGTCGTGGACGGCTTCCACTATCTCTACCACCCGGTCACCAAGCGGCTCCACGAACTCGTTGCCTCGGGGGAACTCGGCGAGCTTCGACGCGTGGAAACCATGGTGACGATTCCACCCCCGCCTCCCGAAGACCCAAGGTGGTCACTGCCGCTGGCGGGGGGAGCACTGATGGACCTGGGCTGCTACAGCCTTCACGCCATCCGCGCCATGGCCCCCCTGGCAGGCGGTAATCCCACCCTCATCAGCGCCCGGGGAGCCGAACGCTCCGGCCTGCCCGGAGTCGACGAATGGGTTGACGCCGACCTGGTTTATCCCTCGGGAGTCACCGCGACGGCACAATGCAACATGAACGGAACCCGAGCCGAAATGACCTACCGCGTCATGGGAAGCAAGGGACAAGCCACAGTGGGAAATTTCATCCTTCCTCATACCGATGACAGCCTCAAGGTGAACACGAGTGACGGCGAACGGACCGAGCACCTGGGAAGAAGATCCTCCTACACCTACCAGCTGGAAGCTTTTGCCGCCCTCATCCGGCACGGAATCCCCATGCCCACAGACAGCGCAGACGCCGTCCAGACCATGGAGCTAATCGACCAATGCTACAAAGCCATCGGACTCGAACCACGTGACAGCAGCACCCAGACCGAGTCAAAGGCTCACCAACTCCACAAGAACCCATAGCAGGGCCGCACCGACGGCGTCGTTGACATCGCAAACGGGAAATGCAGAATGACAAGCGGGCTCCGGGACCCTGCGTTTGGGCCCGGAGATTTCGTCCTGCAACCGAGCTCGGCCCGTCTGTCATATCCCTGCCGTTTGCAATCGTGCGACCATCAACTCGCGCCTTGCAAGACGCATAGCGAGTTGTGCACATCCCGTCCTGACACCGAGCCAGCGCCCCTTGACGTTCTTCTGGGAAGGCGTGCGATTCCGCATTCCAGAGCCATGAGTTCCACTACCCTGACGACCGAGTGGGTCCAGGGCAGGAGCAGCAAGCCCGTGCCCGTGGGGCCGGCAGCCCGAAGATCCGTCAGGCGAGGCCCGGCATCCCGCGGGGATTACCACCACAAAGAGCACAATGAGAAAGTGAGTCACCCATGAGTTTGCATGGAACCAAGATTGCCCTGTTGATCGAGGATGAGTACCAGATCCTGGAGGGCTGGTACCCGCTGCTCCGCCTGCAGGAAGCCGGAGCGGACGTGCGCGTCATCGGCAGCGGCACGAAGAACAGTTATGACAGCAAGGAGCACTACCCGATGGAGGTCGACGCGGCTGCGGCCGACGTCAGCGCCTCCGACTTCGACGCAGTCGTCGTCCCCGGTGGCTTCGCCCCGGACAACATGCGCCTTCACCCCGAAATGATCGGCCTCGTCCGGGACATGAACGAGGCAGGCAAACTCGTCACCGCCATCTGCCACGGCGGATGGGTGCTGGTCTCCGCCGGCGTGCTCAAGGGCAAGAACGCCACCGGCTACCTGCCGATCAAGGACGACGTGGAAAACGCCGGCGGCACCTGGGTCGATGACGCTGTTGTCGTGGACGGGAACGTCATCACCTCCAGGACCCCGGTCGATCTTCCCGACTTCACCCGCGCAATCATCGCCTACCTCGAAGGCCGCCCCACCGAAACCGAACACGCCACCCACGAACACGCCGGTTTGGACAACGTCAGAACCCGCGGCTGAACAAGGCACGAATCCCGCCGGCACGGCGACCGTGGGCGGTCCCGGACCACGACAGATCCGGGACCGCCCATCCGTGTGCGGTCCCAGAGACATCAATCTGAGGTGTGTCAAGGATGTGAGACAGCCGGGTAGTTTCTTTTCGGTCAGGCAGCAGCGGGCAGGGGCTGGCTGTTGGTTGTGAAGTTGGCCATTGCCGTCGCTGGCGGGAGACCCTTGTTGTTGGTGTGAGGCCGCCAGCGGTTGTAGAACACTTCGATGTAACGCATCGTGGCCCGTCTGGCGTCTTGGCGGGTCGCGAAGCTGTGATGGTGATAGAACTCGTTCTTCAGGGATGAAAACAGCGATTCGGCTACGGCATTGTCCCAACACACCCCGGTAGCGCCCATCGATTGGCGTATCTTGTTTCCGGCGCACCAGGCGCCCATTTCGCGGGACGTGTACTGCGTCCCGCGGTCTGAGTGGAAGATGGCGTTCGGGGTCAGGTGGCCGCGGTCTCTGGCCATCGTCAGGGCCCCGGTAACCAACGAGGCGCGCATGTGGTCCGCCATGGCCCAGCCGACGACCATACTGGTGCACAGGTCAATGACGGTGGCCAGATACAGCCAGCCCTCACCGGTGCGCAAGTAGGTAATATCGCCCACCAGACGGGTGCCCGGGGCATCTGCCGTGAAGTCCCGGCCGATGAGGTCCGCGAAGACCTTGTCCGGATCCGAGGCTATGGTGGTGCGCTTGAAGGCGCGCATCCGCTTTGCCGCCCATCCGTTCTCAGCCATGATCCCCGCCACGGTGCCCACCGACACCTCGATGCCGGCGGCAACAAGTTTGGTATGCACCATGCGGTGACCGAAGATGCCGTCCGAGGAATCGAAGACGGTCCTCACCTGGTCCGTCAGTTCCCGGTGACGGGCCGCGGTCGGTGTTTCCTCAGCGTCCCGCCACCGGTAGTACGAGGCCCGTGGAAGCCCCAACTGCCGGCACATCCAGGCCACTGGAAAGTCGGCGTTCTTCTCCTGAACAACGCGGTAGAGATCTTCTACCGCTGTTCTTTGGCGAAGAACGCCGAAACTTTTTTCAGGAAATCATTCTCCCGCTCGAGCTCCCGCAGCCGGGCCTCCATGGCTTTGAATTTCACCGGATCTACCGGGTCATCGGGCTTGCCACCGCTTTCCTGATCAGCCTCACGGGCTAACCGAATCCACCGCTTCAGAGCAGTCAACGAGATCCCGAGATCAGCAGCAACGGCAGGCAACGGACGGCCCGAAGACGCCGCCAAAGCGACGGCATCGGCCTTGAACTCATCGGAATAGGTAGGTCGAGCAGACATGAGCACAATCCTTTCAAACTGTGTCTCACATCAGTAGTACACCTCAATCTTGCCTGAGTTTACTTACTTGCTCATCCTAAAAGGACGGAGCTGCAGGTCCAGAAGGATTGTTTACCGGCCGACGAGGTCTTCGGCCGAGGCAGGACCGCGCTGCGGGTCGCCGACAATGCACTCAGCCTGCATGGTAATCCCGGTACCTCAGTTTTTCGGCAATCAAAGCGATTTATTCCGGGTGGGCGCCGCCGGTAGTGCTCAGGGAACCGCAGGGGAAGCTCCTTCACCGGTCTCCGGACCCGCCCGGTTCGCGGCGTCATCGTAGTTCACGATGCCGGTTCCGCAGCGGAACAGGATGGGCCCGTCATCACGACATTCCGCACAGGCTGGCCGGCGGCAAGCCGGTTGATATTTTCAATGATTTCCTGGGATCGTCCTCTGAAAGTCTCTTCGGTGACCGCCGAGGAGTGCGGCGTCATGATGACGTTGTCCAAGGATTCGAAGGGCAGTGTGCTTGATTTTCCGACGCCGCCGGGTCCGGGATACCCATACCAGACATCAATGGCTGCTCCGGCAATGCGGTGATGTTTCAATGCGGAATAAAGAGCTTTTTCCTGCACAACGGGACCGCGTGCCACATTGACCAATAGGCCTTCGGGTCCCAATGCGTCCAACTGGGTTGCTCCGATGATCCCAGCGGTCTCGGGCGTCAGAGGAGTACTGATCACGAGAGCGTCAGAGTCGCTCAGGGCCGTGAGCAAATCCTCGTTGGATCCGGCCCACCGGAGCCCGTGTGCTTTCGCGTCGACTGATCCTGTCCGGGTCACGGCGATGCCTTCGGCGCCGAAGGACTGCAGGAGCTTCCATGAGGCGGCCCCGATGTGACCAAAGCCGAGGAATGTCACAACCGCGCCCCTGAGCGTTTTGGGCTGAGGCAGGCCGCGGCGATAGACGCTTGAGTGCCACTTGCCTTTCCGCAAGGCTGCGTCCTGGGCGATGAGGTCGCGCCGGAGTGCGACGAGGACGGTGGCCACGTATTCGGCGATCGATCCTTCATGGTGGAAGGTGTTGGCGCACACAGCTTCTGTGTTGAGGGCCTCCGGCTCGATTCCGTCGAAGCCGGCGCCGGCGGTATGAATCAGCCGGAGTCTATTGGCTCCTGCTCCCATTGCCTTGGTCAGGCGCGGTCCGACGAAGACATCGGCGTCGCGGAGCGCGGACAGTACGGCGGGATCGTCCCAGGATCTGTGCCAGGAGATGGCCGTTCCCGGGGCAAGTCCCAGTTCAAAGGCGGGGCGGTGGACGATGAGGCTAGCGTCGGCGATGACGATTTTCATAGTCTCGTTTGCTAGGGCTTATTACTGGACGTGCCTTTCGCCCGGTGGCTCTGCACCATCCCGGCACTGTCTCCCGGTATGGTGAAGGCCTATCCGCGGAAAGAGTACGGGGGTCTTCCTGTCACGCCCGGCTCCAGAACGAAGATTGCACCTGCATGGGGCTGGTCCTGTAGCTGCCGGGGCGTCAGGCCGTTGCGCGCTGACGTGATGAATAACTGATTGAGAGCGGGGCCGCCGAAGGCGACGCTGGTCGGCCTGCTAACGGGCAAGTCGAGTGTTTCCAGCAACACGCCTTCGGGGCTGAAGCGCTGGACACAGCCCCCGTCCCACATGGCCACCCAGATGGTTCCCTCGGCGTCGACCGCCATTCCGTCCGGCGTGGCGACAGGATGGGGCAGATCCACCAGAACGCGGCCGTTGCTGATCTGGCCTGTTTCGATATCGAAATCGTAGGCATCCAGCCTTCTGGTCGACGAATCGGTGAAGTAGAAGGTTTGGCCGTCCGGCGACCAGTCCAGGCCGTTTGAAATAGAAACGTTCTGGCGTACCGGGGTCACGCAGAGTGTGCTGCTGATTCGGTAGAGGCTCCCGGCCGATGGTGAAAGGTCCGTGGCCATGGTCCCGGCCCAAAGACGGCCGGCGGGATCACACGCGCCGTCATTCATCCGATTACCGGCAATGTCGGACTCAACCGGGACGGCGAGCTCGAAGGCGTTCCCATCGGGGTGGATGAAACCGATTCCGTCGCGTACTGCGCACACCAGTCCCCCTGACTGGCGCCGCGCCACCATGCCAACCGGCTGGCCGACGTCGATGCTGCGGTCCAGACCCGATGCGGGATCGAGCATGTGAATCCTGCCGGCGAAGATGTCAACCCACAGCAGTTCCTGCCGCTGCTCGTCCCACCACGGCCCCTCGGCAAGATCCGCTCCGGCATCGATGGCAATGTCGACGTGCCTGCTTTTCATGATCAGGAGTCTCCGAATGGCGGTTTTGATCCGGTGCGGTTAAGGGGTTCTGGTGTCGCGCGTTTGCCCGAAGCGCGACACCAGCGTCACCGCTTATGTTGATTACGCAGCCGAGGCGAAACGTGCGTCGGTCAGCGTGTATTTTTCCAATGCTCCATCTGCGAATTCGATGCCCAGCCCTGGAACTTCACGTGCTTCAACGTATCCCCCCGTGGCTGTGAGGGGCTGTTCCAGCAGCCCGTCCCAACCGGGGCCCCCGTAGGCGTCAAATTCGATCATTGGCGCATTTTCGCAGCTGAGAATCATATGGAGCCCTGCGGCCAGTGCCACCCCGGTTCCGGAGCTGCAGGCAATGTGGGGGACGCACCACAGGTTCCAAGAGCTGGCCATATCGGCCACCCGCTTGCATTCGGAGATTCCGCCGACACTTGTGCAGTCCGGCTGCAGGACATCAAAGGTCCGCTTGCGCAGAAGGTCGAGGTACTCGTAGCGGGTAAGCAGCGATTCGCCGCCGGCGAGTTTGAGCGATACCCGGTCAGAGAGCCAGGAATGATCGTCGATGTACTGGGTGAGGCTGCGGGAAAGAATGGGTTCTTCCAGCCACAACACGCCCAATTGCTCGAGTTCGGTGGCAAGGGTGAGCGCCTCCCGGCGGTCAAAGGCCATGTTCGCATCGACCATAATGTCAATGTCGGGACCGACTGCATCGCGGACGCGGGCGACCATGTCCACGCCCTTGCTCAGACTCGGACCATTGCGCAGCTTCATGGCGAAGAAACCCTGCTCAACGGCGGCTATAGACTCTTCCACTATTGCCTCGGTCGGCTTCAGGGACGGCGCGTAGTACGCTTTCACCTTCGACTTGGAGGCTCCCAGGAGACGGTAGACAGGCTGGTTGCTGGCCTTGCCGAGAAGATCCCAGAGGGCGATGTCAATGCCACTCAGCGCGTAGGTCTCGATTCCGCGGCGGCCCCACATGTGTGTTGCATTGAGCATGTCCTGCCAGATGGACGCAATGTCCAGTGGGTCACGCCCGATGAGCATTGGACCCAGCTGGTGGTTGATGATGGGACCCACAGTGGGGAAGTATTCGGCTGAGAATCCGGCCTCACCGATCCCTTCGATACCTTCGTCGGTTTTTACCCGGACAATGATGCCGCCTTTGACGTTCACTTCCATCGCGCCCCAGCGGAGCGGCTCATCCAGTGGCACCCCGACGGGGAAAGCCTTTACCTCTGTTATCTTCATGCTCTTAGGTCCTTTCGCGGGTGTCGCGAATTCTGCCGACAGGCGGCCCGGCACTTCGGGAAATGCCGGGCCGCCGTCCGTGTTTAGGGTTAGTGGTCTCGGGGAACAGACTCGTTCAGGTGCGGGATCAGGTCGTACCAGTCGTAGTCGCCGTCATAGAAGTACTCCGTGGTGTCGTAAGTCCCGTCCATGGTGTCCTTAAGCGATTTCGGACCCGGGAATCCGATGGTTTTCCACCCCATCTGATCCTTGTTGCCGCCGTACACCGGGTCGCCGTAGAAGCCTTGGCGGGTGTGCAGGCACAGCGTGTCAAAGAACGGAAGGTTCTCATCGAACGATCCCTGGAGGAACGTCGTGACCGGTTCCTTGGTGCCCAGCGTGACCTTGATCGGCTTTGGAGCCCCTGAAAGGGCAACCAGCACCTGGTCCTGCTGTTCCTCGTTCAGGTCGACGAAGTTCTTTCCGTCCACGTTCCGCGCAATGGCATCCAACGCCTTGACGCCTTCACGGTAAAGCTCCTGCATCTTGAACTGCCGGCCACGCCACGCGTCGGCATGCTTTCCTGACAGCTTCAGGAACCCCGAGCCATCCGCTGCCGCGAAAATATAGCCGATCCCCGACACGTACCGGTCGATGAAGACGACCACGCGGGCTTCCCTGGCCCCCGGGTCCTGGTCAGTGGGCATGATTCGCGCAGTGGCCGCCTCGACCGTGTTCCATTCGTGTTCGGTGAAGAAGTACCGCTCCGTCGAATCCGGGTCCACGGGTTCGCCGACGATTTCCCATTCTGATTTCAGTGTCATTTCAGCGTGTCCTTTCCGTCAGGCCGGCTGGGCGAGCCGTTCGACCCGGCCCTTGGAGTAGGTGGTGGCGATATAGTCCGAGCAGCGCCAGGCGTTGGCCATCATGGTCAACGTGGGGTTCACGCCCGTAGCGGTCGGGAAGCCGGAGCCGTCAACAACAAACAGGTTGTCGACGTCGTGAGACTGGCCCCATTCATTGAGCACACTCTTGGACGGGTCTACGCCCATGCGGGCCGTGCCGTGCTGGTGGCAGGTATTGCCGGTCATCTTGTCCAGGTAGACCGGGACCGTCTTACGGGCACCGGCAGCTTCGAGGATTTCGGCGTTCTTGTCCACCTGCCATTTGCCCATGGCGATGTCGTTGGCATGTGGCCGGTGGGTAATGCGGGCCACGGGCAGCCCCCAGGCGTCCTTAACTGTTGGGTCAAGGTCGACCCGGTTTGATTCCACGGGCATGTCGTGGAGGATCAGGCCGATCTTCATGGCGTAGTTGTAATAGTTTCGGTCCGCGTCCTTGAGGGCGTCACCCCAGGTGGGGCGGCCCGGGAAGACCCAGTTGACTGGGTGACAGGTTTGCGAGGCTGAAATGATGCACCCGCCGATGTGGCCTCGGTTTTCATCAGTTTCGTAGAATTCCAGGGATCCGCCGGAGATGTAGTTACCGGCAAAGCCGTTCAACGGCTCGTCGATCTCGTTGTCGAACAGCCCGACGGCGAACAGGTATTCGTGGAATGTTGCATTCTTTCCCACCAGACCGGAGCTGTTCCCCAGCCCATCCGGGAACTGCGCAGAGCGGGAGAGCAACATCAGGCGAGCAGATTCGATGGCGCCCAAGGCAAGGATGACGACCTTGGCGTCCTGCTCGACCTCATTTCCGTCCGGGTCAACATAGAGGACGCCGGTGGCCTTGCCGTCTTTGCCGATCTTCACTTCGCGGACGAAGCTTTCTGCGCGGACCTCAAAGTTTCCCGTAGCCAGTGCGTCGGGGATGAAGGTGGTCAAGACGTTGGACCGGGCGCCGGAGGGATCACCGTACTGGTTCCAGAAACTGGTTTTGTTGAACGGGTCGCGTCCGTTGTGGTTGTTGGTGACCATCGCATGGGGGATCGGGAATGCGTTGATACCCATCTTGTTGCACGCGTCATAGAAGCGTTTTCCGTAACGGGTAGGACGCAGGGGCGGGCTCGGGTAGCCCTTGGAACGGTATGGCTCGTACTTATCGGCCCCAGCGATGCCTGAGACTCCGAACGCCCATTCAACTTTCGTCAGGTAGGGTTCCAGGTGCTCGTATCGGAACGGCCAGTCGGCCAGGTTCATGCCGTCGATATCGCCGTGGAGGGAGCGCAGCATGAAGTCGGATTCCCGTGGCCTGGGCACCCAGCCCGCCCAGTGGTTCGTTCCGCCGCCGACCATCTGGGGGGTTGGGGAGAACGAGAAGGGCTGCGCCACTTCATCCTCGGCATAGCGGAGGGTTCGCGGGAACAGTGTTGGGTCGGGCCACATGTAATTGCGGTTGACGAATTTCAGCTCGTCTCCGGAGTAGTGTTCGTGGGCGCGAAGCCAAGGGCCCCGGTCAAAGCCGACCACTTTGAGCCCTGCCTCGCTCAAGACTTTCGCCGCCGTGCCGCCATTGGCACCCAGTCCGACGACGACGGCGTCAACGGCTTCAGGCTTCTTCGTTGTAGCCACTGCGATTCTCCTAAATTCGATGACGGCACCACGTGCCGTCCACACTTTCTGTCTTTTTCAGTTCTCCGCTGCAGGAGCTGGTGCTGCGCGGTTGGGCCGCGTACCACCCACTTCCCGGGAACGCGGCCCGTCCACACACTCCGCAGGTCACACGTACTGTGTGGCTTCTGCCTGGGGTTGGCGGCATCCGCTATGAGACGGACGCGCCGGTTTCGTATCGCGTGCCGGCCGGGTCGCCGGTCAGGTCTGTCGCGTGGTTGTGGGTGGTGTGTTCGGTTTCGGTGGGGCGGCCTTCGAGGTAGGCGATGATTGCGCGGGTGAAGTCGGGAAGATCGACCGGGGTCCTGGAGGTGATGACGTTCCCGTCCACGACAACAGCGTCATCGACCCAGGTGCCGCCGGCGTTTTCCACGTCGTCCTTGATCGGCAGGTAGCCGGTGGCGTTCTTGCCCTTGAGCACGCCGGCGGAGACCAGCACCCATCCGCCGTGGCAGATGGCGGTGACGAGTTTGCCTGCCTCATTCATGTCCCGGACGAGGCCGATCATTTCAGGGTGAAGGCGCATGTTGTCCGGGGCGAAGCCGCCCGGGACGACAACGGCGTCGAAGTCGGAGGCGCTGACGTCGGCCGCAGCCGCGTCGACCTCCATCGGGTAGTGCTCCTTGCTGTGGTAACTGTTCTTCGTGCCGCTGCCAATGACGCGCACGTCCGCTCCGGCTTCCTGCAGGCGGAGCAGCGGGTACCAGCCCTCCAGGATCTGGTACTCATCCTCGATCAACAGGGCAATCTTTGATCCATGCAAACTCATGGGTGACTCACTTTCTCTTGTGTGTAGATATCGGAATGAACGGTTCGCAGGGGGTATATCCCGAGCGGACTGATCGCGAGTTGCTGGACTTGATGAACCACCGCGCGTCAATCATCCGGTTATCAGGTGGTCTGAACTCTTCCGCATTTGCTCACCGGTGTCAAGGTTTTTGGACGCGCTAGGTGGTGCTGAGTGAACTGCAGGGCTGAGCCGGCCTTGGGCATAGCGATGCCGCGGGCAGCGTCGGCCTGAGCTCCTGCCCGTGGTTCATGCAAGCGTTCTGGCAGCCGAGCGGATCAGCATGGCAACGGACACTGCCCCGGGATCGATGAACCCTCTGGAGTTTTCCCGCGCGTAGCTGGATTTGCCCTTGCGGGCAACCATGTCGGCAGTCGCGTCGCGGCCGGCTTCAGCCGCAGTCGCCGCCGACCTCAGTGCCTCTGACAGAGATTTCTCTTCCGTCAACTTCGCCTTCAGTGTTTGGACGGACGGGGCCAGCGCGTCGAACATGGTTTTGTCACCTTGTTTTACTTTGCCTCTCTCACTGACCCCCTGGGTGGCCGCTTCAAAGGCGTCTGACAGCAGTCCCGGACTGATAGTCGGAGCGTCGCCCACCGCTCTCGCCATCCGGAGGAAGATGGTTCCGTAGAGCGCACCGCTGGACCCTCCGACCGAGGAAACGATATGCAGGCCGACATCCTTGAGGAACTCCCCTGGAGTCGCGGCTGCGTCCCAATCAGGCACAGACTTGAGCAGTGCGGACATTCCGCGCTCCATGTTTGAGCCGTGGTCTGCATCGCCGCTGGCGGCGTCTAGATCGCTGAGGGTGAGGTGCTGTTGGATGATCTGGTCTGCGAAATCCAGGATCCAGCGCTCCAAGTCGGTTCTTGTCAGGTTGGTGTCCGTCGTCATTTTCATCGTCCCCACCGCAATGCTGCTGTATGGACCGGAGCGTCCCATAGGTCTTTTAGCTCCTGGTCGAGTTCAAGGAAGGTTACTGCGGCGCCCGTCTGATCGAGGGAAGTTACGAAATTTCCCACTAGCTGACGAGTGATGCAGGCGCCGCGCGCCTCTGCCGCCGCGGTCAGTTCTCCGGCGAGAAGATAAAGCTCGTGATGCGGCGTGGCTCCCATCCCGTTGACCAGCATGAGAAGGTCAGCCCCGTCCTTCGGTGCGAGGTCTGATAGGACCTCGTTGACCATCAGACGCGCAATCTCCCGGGCGTTGGCCATCGGGACCCGTTCACGTCCGGGTTCACCGCTGATGCCGATACCTAGATCCATGTCAGTTTCGGCAAGTTCGTACACCGGCTTTCCGCGTGCAGGAGGAGTGCACGAGGAGAGTCCTACCGCGAACGTTCCTGAGCGGGCGATCACTTTCTCGGCAACGGCCAGCACCTCGGACAGTTCCCTGCCCTCCTCCGCGGCAGCGCCTGCAATCTTTTCGACAAGGACTGTGGCCCCGAGCCCCCGGCGTCCAGCCGTTTCCCCGTCGTCCGGGATCGATACGTCATCGTTGACGACAACCTGCGCCACCTGGATGTCTTCGAAGTACAGGATCTCCTGAGCCATCCCGAAATTCATCACCTCGCCCGTAAAGTTTTTGATGATGTGCAGAACCCCGCTTCCCGCGTTGGCGCGGCGGGTAGCGGCGACGATTTGGTTTGGGACGGGTGAGGTGAAGATCTGCCCAGGTGCGGCGGCATCCAGCATCCCGTAACCGACGAAGCCGGTGTGTGTGGGTTCGCAGCCTGAACCGCCACCCCCCACGAGCCCGACCTTCGGGAAAGGGGGAGCTTCCCGGCGTTGAAGCACCCGGTTCGTGCAGTCCCACTCCAGGATCTCCCGGTGCGCGCCCACGAGCCCCGCCACGTAGTCATCCACCGCAGTCGATGGTTCATTCAAAAATTTCTTCATTGCCTTCCATTTACCTCCGGACTGGCCATCTACTTCCGCAGTGCAGCGATTGAAATTGAAGCTGTGGCTTGATGATCGGGTGGTCTGACCAGAAGCTTCCCCTAGAAAACTTCCCGAGTCAATCCCTCCCCTGACGGATGACAAGGACGTCTTGCCGGACCGGATCCCTTGAGCACGGCTGTGGCTGGCGGTTCAGCGCCCTTCTTGGAAATCCTAAAAAGGTATTGACAGCCCCTTTGGCGTCTCGTAGTGTTCAGACCACCGGATCACCTGTCATGTAGCTCACATGTGTCGGAAAGAAGATCCGGTAAGGCTTGAAGACCGCGACCACGCGGAAAACCATGGGTGCCGCAAAGCTGCCGCCCTGTAAGAAGGAGAACAAATGTCTTCACTGGACTACACCTACGAAAACATCGACAAGGTCATCGACCGTTCGCGCTACCTTGCCCCCACCATCGATCCCAAGAAGACGATGTTGCTCGTACTCGACATGCAGAAGGCGTGCGCAGAGCCCGGCGGCGCGATGTACATTCCCAGTGTCGGAGGCGCACCGGAGGGCAAGGACACCATCGAGCCGGTCAAGAATGTCCTTGAAGCCTGCCGCGCGAAGGGCATCCCCGTCGTGTGGTCGCTCTGGGGTCTTCGCGGGGATGGTAAGGACGCCGGCTACGCCGACGTCAAATGGGGTCTGGAAGGCCAGCTCGGCAGCTTCCCGGGTTCTTGGGGCAATGGAGGCGATGAGCTCGTCGACGAACTCAAGCCGCTGGATGATGAGCCGGTGATCCGCAAGCACCGTTTCTCATCGTTCTATGGCACGCCGCTGACAGAGTACATGCGCCGTGCGGGCGCCGACACGCTGGTGATTGCCGGCCTCTCCACGGGCAACTGCCAGATCGCTACCGCAATCGACGGTGCCAACCAGGACTTCAAGATCATCACTCTCGCCGACACCTGCGCAGCCATCCCCTCGGGACAGGACGATCCGCTGGGCTACGGCCAGCACTGGGAGGCATTGAGGAACATTCAGGCCAACCATGGCGACGTCCGCACGAGCAAAGAATTCCTCGAGCTCATCGACGCCGTCTAAGCACTCTTTGTCAGCGACGCGTCCCGCCGCTCACCCGGCGGGACGCGCCCCCGGCAGCTGCTCCAAACTGCTTTCCAATTCTCGACAGCCGGCATTCCCGGCATTCTTGCGCGCCCAGTTCGCACTAAGTCATCAGACCACCGGGTTACCGGGGTACCACCACACGGAATCAATTTCGACGATGAGGTTGGAATGAACAACAACGAAAACTCTCCAAGCGGCGCGGCCGGACCGGGCGATGAGCCCATCGTGTCCGTGCGCGGCGTCGGGAAGGTCTACCCCGGCGTCGTGGCCCTGGCCAACGTCGACATTGATCTGCGCCCCGGCGAAATCCACGGGCTTCTCGGCGAGAACGGGGCCGGAAAGTCGACGCTAATCAACATCCTTTCCGGAACGGTGGCCCCTACGGCCGGAACAGTCCGGGTGAACGGCTCCGAAGTCACCATCGGGACCCCACGGGACGCCCAGGACCTCGGCATTTCAACAGTCCACCAGGAACAGTCACTTGCCCCGAATCTCTCCGCCGTGGAGAACATCTTCCTCGGCCGCGAACTCATCAACGGCAGAAACCGTGTCGCCGGAGTTCTCGACGAAAAAGAAATGCGCTCCCGTGTGCTTGAACTTGCGCATGAGTTCGGCCTCACCGACCACGACATTAAAGTCCCGGTCGAAGCCCTCGGAGCCCTTAAGCAGCACGTCGTGCAGATCATCAAAGCATTGGCCTTCCGGACACAGGTCCTGATCCTGGATGAACCAACCTCCGGCTTGGCCGATCACGAACGCCTCACATTGTTCAGTTACATGCGCCAGCTACGCCAGAGGGGAATCTCCCTGCTCTGGGTCACCCACCGTCTCGATGAGCTCTTCGGACTGGCCGACACCATCACGGTGCTCCGCGATGGTCAGCTCGTCGCAACCGTAGACCCTGCCGGACAGACTGCAGAATCGCTCGTCCGGCTCATGGTCGGGCGATCCAACCTGGCAGCACGGGAAGAGACGGTCGAGGAAGGAAGGGCTCACGGCTTCACCGGGGCCCGGGACGAGGTCCTGCGGCTGGATTCGGTCAGCCGCCACCCCCTTCTTCATGACATCAGCCTGTCCGTCCGGCGGGGAGAGATCCTCGGGCTGGCCGGAATCGCCGGTGCGGGCCGGACCGAAACTGCAATGGTTATTCTGGGCGCCGACCGCCCGGACTCAGGAACCATCTTCCTGCATTCCCGCCCCGTGGTTATCCGCAATCCTCGTGAGGCCCGCCAGAGAGGCATCACCTACGTGCCCGAAGAGCGCAAAACCCACGCTATTCTCGGCGACTTCTCAATCAAGCGGAACATCACCATCTCGGACCTGAACAGGACGGCCGCTGGGCGCCTGTTCCTGCGCGGCCGGCAGGAGACGGCCACGGCGAAAAGGTACGTCAGTGATCTGAGCGTAAAGACGGCTTCCGTGCAGGAAAAAATCCGCAATCTCAGTGGCGGGAACCAGCAGAAGGTCGTCATCGCACGCTGCCTCTTCACCGAACCCGATCTGATTATTTTTGATGAGCCCACCCAAGGCATCGATGTCGGCGCCAAAGCCGAGGTCTACCGGCTGATCTACGACTTCGTCGACCAGGGAGGGGCAGCAATCGTGATCAGCTCCGAACTACCCGAACTGATTCGCGTATCCGACCGTATCGCTGTGATGCGCGAAGGAACCATTGTGGGCGAACTCGAGAGCACCGGCCGTGACGAAACAGCGTCCGAAACCAGTGAACTCGGCGAACGAATCATCTCTCTGGCAACCCGAGGAGCGGTAGCAGTATGAGCATCTTCCAGCGTTCTTCTCGAGTACTGGCGATTGACGGTGTCGCCGTTTCGATCGTCTTCCTGATGATGTGCGTTTACTTTGCCCTCGCGTCTCCGTATTTCCTTAGCCCCGACAATATCTACAACACCTTCGTCGAATCCGTTTCCGCGGTGCTGCTGGCGGCCGGCCTGACCTTCGTCCTGATCAGCGGCGGAATCGACCTGTCCATCGGCTCCAACATCGGTCTGAGCGCTGCCGCAACCCTCTTCGCCACCATGAACGGTGCACCCACTGTCCTGGCTGTGCTTGCCGGTATCGCCACCGGGCTGATCTTCGGGCTGGTGAACGGGGCCTTCGTGGCTGGGCTGGGCGTCAGCGACTTTATCGTCACGCTAGCGACACTGAGCATCGGGGCTGGTGTGCTGCAGGTCTTCACGTCTCATACACAGCTCACCGGTACTGCGGACAGTTCCTTCCTTGCCCTCGCGGGAGAAAAAATCGCAGGGATCCCGACAGGGGTGCTAATCACAGCGGTCATCCTGCTCATCCTTGAGGTCGCGCTCATCAAAACACCTTTCGGTCGGACGATCTATGCCGTAGGCATCAACCCGAACGCGGCGTACCTGGCTGCGGTCAGCGTGCGCAGGACCAAGTTCGCGGTCTTCATCATCTCCGGAGTCATTGCCGGCATCGGCGGAGTGCTCCTGGCATCCCACCTCAACTCCGTCCAGCCCGGACTCGGGGGCGGTTATGAACTGACAGCGATCGCCGGGTGCGTCGTGGGCGGAGTTGCCCTCGCGGGTGGCCGCGGAAGCATCTGGCGTGCTGCTCTTGGCGCCTTCTTCCTATCCATTCTCAGCCGCGGTCTGCAACTGATCGGCGTCGACCCGCTCTGGTTCTCGATCGTGACCGGCGCGGCCATCGTGGCCGCGGTGGCCTTCGACCGCGGCGCCCAAAAATGGCTGCAGTCCACGTTCCGCCCGGTGTCCCCGGCAGCGGCCGCAACCCAGAATGCCCAGTGAGGCCCGACATGTCTTCTTCCCTGAACGCACCCGCCCTAAGCAACCGGATCGAAACGATTCTCGCCAAGCCAGGATCCGGCCTGGTGGGCCTGCTTATCCTGTTCATCATCACGATGACATTCGTTGCACCGTCTTTCCTCAGTTTTGGAAACTGGGAAAACGTAGCCAACCAGGCGGTCTTCGTGCTGCTTCTCGCTCTGGGCATGACGATCGTGCTCATCGCGCGTGGAATCGACCTCTCCGTTGGTTCGGTCATGGGCCTCTCAGCTGGTGTTGCGGCCTTCCTGATCAACCAGGGGCTCATCTTCCCGCTCGCATTGTTAGCAGGCATTGGTTGCGGTCTCGTTTGCGGCCTGCTGAATTCGCTGATGATCACGAAACTGGGGCTGCCCGATTTTGTTGCCACGCTCGCCATGCTCGGTGTAGCACGGGGCGTACTGTTCCTCTGGACCAAGGGAACGCCTTTCACCCGCTATATGACCCCGGAGTACAGGATCGTTGGAGGCCAGGTCAAGCTCGGCGGCATCATCAGCGTCCCAATCATCATTGCCATCATCCTCTGCATCCTCGTCTCCTTCATGCTGCGCAAATCGGTCATTGGACGCCACCTGTACGCAGTTGGAGGGAGCCCGGACGCGGCCCGCCTCTCGGGTATTTCAGTCTCAAGGGTGAAGACATTCGCTTATGTCGTAAGCGGTGGATGTGCCGGACTCGCCGGAGTGATACTTGCCGGCCGTGCCACCAACGTGGCCCCGACTCTCGGGACGGGCTATGAAATCCTGGCCATCACGGCGGCCATCATCGGCGGTGCAGCCCTGACCGGAGGCCGTGGCCGGATGGTGGGTGCCATTCTCGGCGCCCTGACCATCACCCTGATCGCAAACGCAATGAACATCGCCGGCGTCAAGTCCGAATGGCAGCAGGTCGTCACTGGAATCATCCTGTTACTTGCCGTACTGCTCGATCGCATTACCGCATACTTCCAGCAGCGTCAGAACAGCGCGGAAATCGAACAATCCCCACAGCAACAACAAGAATCGGCACCCTCGACGATGACCAAACAGGCCTTGAGCTGATCCACTTTTGCCCCAAGCCTGGTAGCGCCACCGCCACCGCTGGCGCACCGGCTGATAGTGATCCCGCTCCCCTGCCAAACAACCGCACCGCACCCCTGCTTGACTTTCAAAGGAGAAATACAATGGAAACGACCTCAACCCGAAGCGAGAATGCGACCTCAGGGGCTACCCGGCGCAACATTCTCGGGGCAGGCGCCCTGATGGGGACGCTCGGTCTTCTCACTGCCTGCACAACTCCTCCTGGTGGGTCGGCCGCCGCCGGCGGTGCTGGAGGCAGCGGCGCCGAAGGCAGCGCGGAATTCACCGACGCCATCAAAAAACTCGTCAACGGGCGCACCGTCCAGATCGGATTCACCCCTCCGGTCCTGTCCGAGTACTACACGCAGATGGAAAACGCAGCCTTCACGCGAATGGCGCAACTGGAAGACCTCTACGGGGTCAAATGGAAATGGGAAAAGTCATCCCCCACTGGCAACTTCAACGCCGTTGAACAACAGATCAGCACCGTCCAGACCTGGACAAGCCGCAAGTTCGACGTCGTCTTCATCTGTACGGGCGCCAACTTCGCCACCATGCAGGGCGTCTATAAGAACGCCATGAACGCTGGCACCAAGATCTTCCAGTTCAACCAGCCAGTCGAGCTCTATCCAGTGGATCAGATCAACACCGTCTCCAATATTGGCTACGACAACCGCACACAGTCGGGCTATGTGGCTGGAAAATTCATCGCGGATACGCTCAAAGGCAAGGGCAAGATCGTTCAGATTATGGGTCCCTCCGGCTCCGACTGGACCAAGGCCCGGCTGATCGGCTTCAACCAGGCTCTCGCCGAAAATCCGGGCATCGAGGTCGTGGGAACTGCAGACGGCGGCTATCTGCGCGACAAGGGACTCAGCGCGGCCCAAGACCTCCTCACCAGGCACCCGGATATCAATGCGATCTACGGAGAAAACGAAGACATGGCCCTCGGCGCCTCTCAGGCGGTCGATGCTGCGGGACTGAAACAGTGGGACGGGTCCCAGGGCATCGTGATTGTGGGCGCAGATGGACTGCTCTCGGGCATGGATGCGATCCGGAACGGCAAACTGACGGCCTCAGTGGACGTGAATTCTGTAGATAACGCCATCAGGATGATCGACATCGCCTTCCAGTCCGTGGTCCTGAAGAACTATGTCCCCAAGATCTCCAACATCACGACGCATCTGGTGACCAAAGACAACGTGGAAGCTTATGCCGCGTACATCAACGGCATCATGGCGCCGAAGAAAACATACTGAGCGCCCCGCATTGGCATTCAACGGGTATGAAGCCACCTCCCCGCTGGGCAGTCAGGGAAAGGCGAACCTTTTTCCCGCCACGCCCGGTCTTCTTTTTCGGAATGGGCCAGTGTTCAGGCCACCGGACCAGTATCATTAGGGATGTACCGAGCAGTGCGGGTTGGCGAAAGAGGGATCTCATGACCGAATCTACAAACAGGATCGAGCGTGTTGCGCGGCTGAGAGTGTCGGACTCCGTCGCTGCCCAGCTGACGCAACTGATCACCAATGGCGTCTATGCTGTGGGAGAAAAGCTACCGGCCGAGCGCGTCCTCGCCGACGAGTTCGGGGTAAGCCGCAGTTCGATGCGCGAAGCAATCCGGGGTATCGAGGCAAGCGGCCTGGTCAGTAGCAGTCATGGCGTGGGCGTCTTCGTGGTCAGCGATACCGTTGCTGCCCAAGGCCAGTCGGACCTGCTCGTGTTCGAAGATTTCACCGTGCCCGAGCTGTTCGAAGTTCGGCGCATGATCGAACGCGACGCGGCCGGTTGGGCGGCGCAAAGAATCACGCCCGCCACCACCGCTGCATTGGAGAGCATCATGGAAAAATGCTCAGACCCTGAACTCTCGGACGAGGAATTCGTGCAGCTGGACATTCTGCTCCACCAAACAATCGCGAAGGCTTCAAAGAACGAGCTGCTTGCAACCATCTACGGCAGCCTGGAGCCGATGCTGACCAAGTATTCGCTTCGGGTGATTTCCCTGCCGGGGCGTCGCGAAGACTCCCACGCAGGACACGGCAAAATTGTCGACGCCATCGTCGCCGGCCGCGTGCGGGAGGCCCGAGATGCGGCCGTGGCCCATATTCGCGACGTCGAAAGGGACATCGCCAAAAACCTGGCCCAACCGGTGGCCAGCCAACCTAACTAGGGCTCTAAGCGCCGCCGCTCCACCGCTGGTCGCGGCAGGGATAAGCGCGCCAAATCCGAAGTGATTTTTCCGCGGAGCCCAACTCATCATGGACGAACGGATAACGCGATATGACCGCATCTTCTCCCCCACAGCCGACGGTTCCGCTCACGGGCCAGGTGATAGCCGTGCTGCGCACCACGCACGCGAGCAAATACCTGCCCGTGATCGAAAGCCTGGTCGCCGGTGGAGTCCGGTTCATCGAACTCACGCTCACAACCCAGGGCGTGTTCGATCACCTGCCCGAGATCAGGGCAGCTTTCGGAGAGACTGCGGAAATAGGCATCGGCACCGTGACCACCACAGGCCAAGTTGAATGCGCCCGCGACGTCGGGGCCCAGTTCCTGGTCACGCCGTCAACCAACCTTGACATCGTCAATACCGCTGTCGCTCGTGGAATACCAATAGTCCCAGGCGGCCTGACCCCGACCGAACTGCACGCGGGATGGAGCGCTGGCGCGGTAGCCGTCAAAGTCTTCCCTGCTTCCACTGTCGGGCCGGATTACATCGGTCAACTCCACGGCCCGTTCCCCCAGATGCAGCTCATACCCAGTGGCGGAATCACCATCGAGGACGCACCGCGATGGATTTCGGCCGGCGCCCTCGCCGTCAGCCTCGGCGGCCCCCTGCTGGGTGACGCCTTCGACGGCGGCAGCCTCGCCCAGCTCACAGAAAGGGCACGACGCGTGACCGAGCTGGTATCTGCGGCGACCGAGGACCGTAAAGGCACAAACCGATGATCACGGTGGATTCCGGGGCTGATAGTCCTGCCATCACTCCCTACAATGTCACCGACGTCGTGACCATGGGTGAGACCATGGCGCTGATGAAGGCTGAGTCTTCCGGCCCCCTCGCCCACGTTGCTTCACTAAGTCTGGGTATGGGAGGTGCAGAGAGTAATTTTGCGATAGCGCTGCGCAGGCTCGGCACTTCCGTGACGTGGGCTGGCAGAGTCGGAGCCGACAGCCTGGGAGAAATGGTACTGCGTGAGCTCGCAGCGGAAGCCATCAACACACTCGTCTCCCGTGACCACACAGCTCCCACAGGGCTCATGATTAAGGAACGTAGGACAGCTGAGGCCGTAAAGGTCTGGTACTACCGCAAAGGCAGCGCCGGATCCCGGCTATGCCGCGAGGATGTACCGGCCGAGCAGATCGCCCAAGCGAAACTGCTACACATAACAGGCATCACCCCCGCACTATCCACAAGCGCCGCCGATGCGGTCAACTACGCCCTCGACTGTGCCCAGGCCGCCGGTACTCTGGTCTCCTTTGATTTGAACTACCGTTCAGCGCTATGGTCCTCTGAAGAGGCCGGCGAACAGTACCGCCGCATAATACCCAGGGCGGACGTTGTGTTTGCTGGGGACACTGAAGCAGCCATCGCAGTAGGCGGTGCTCAAGACCCTTGGGAACTCGCTCGACGAATTAACGAGATGGGAGCATCTCAGGCGGTCATAAAACTGGGCGCTGACGGTTGCGTCGCAGTCGTCCACGGTGAAAAGCACGCCCAGCGCGCAGTACCCATCCGGGCCGTAGACACAGTAGGGGCGGGAGACGCCTTCGTCGCCGGATACATCGCAGAGCTGCTCAATGACGAGGACGTTCCCCAGCGCCTGCTGACCGCCGTCCGGACTGGTGCATTCGCTTGCTTGGTGCCCGGAGACTGGGAAGGCATGCCCCGACGTACCGAGCTGGACCTCCTGGACTCCACAGAACCCGTCTCCCGATAGAGACAGCACTTCACTCCCTATGTGAAAGCAAAATCCAGCCAAAAGTGGACGGAGACATCGAAAGGTGAAAATCAACGACCCGGCAGCCACGCTTAATGCGGGCGTCTTGGCAGAGGCGCTAACGGCCTGGAAACGGGCTTTTGACCAGCATAGGCCCGAAGACATGGTCAGGCTCTTTTCACGCGATGCGCTCTTCCAGGGGCTCAGCCCAACTTTGCTCACGGGACGAAAAGAAATCTTCGACTACTTCGATGCCCTGCCCCCCGGTATCACGGCAACGTTCCAAATTATCCAAGCCCGCGAACTGGCTCAAGATCTAGCCTGCGGATTCGCCGCGCTCCGCTTCACCTACCCGGACGCCAGAACGACGCAGGTTCAGCTATCCCTCGTGGTCCGCAGGGACGGCGAGACATGGTTGATTGCCCAGTACCACGCCTCTAGGACGTTCCAAGGGAAACAACCCCCCACATCCCCGCTAGCCGCCATGATGAATCCGTTCGCTGTGGACGAAGCCTGAAGGAGACGAATTCGTAATCCGCTCCACCGGGCGGCTCGTCCAGGTTCGCAATGTACCCTCCCCCGGGGCCACGGCTTCCCTCGCCATCGCCCAACACAACACAGGGCGCGCAGGTTGGGGTTGGTGTCGATTCCAGCAGAGATTGTCCGGTCCAGCTTGATCATCTCGGGGCTAAGCATGGCGACATGGCGTAGGGACGAGAAGCCGTTACAGGCATCGTCGATGGCTAGCCGGAGTCCGTCCTCCCTGAGCGACGCTAGTGCCGCCATCAGGTCTGCATAGTTTGCCACGACTGAGTGCTCGGTCAGTTCCACGACAATCCTCCGTGGTTTCATGCGTGAGCGTCTTATAGCTTCGCTGAGCCTGGGATCAAGGCAGGCGCGGGGAGAGAGATTTACTCCTACGTAAAGATGCTCCGGAAGATCCGCGGCGGCCCGCAAAGCGGTCTCCAGCGCGAGGAATTCCAGATCGGTGCCCCGCCCGACGGCTTCGGCTTCCCGGAACCATTGGTCCGGAGACCTGAGGGGGGAGCACACGAAGCGGGTCAACGCTTCGACTCCCACGACCTCTACGCTGGCCAGATCACGGATCGGCTGGAACGCGGTCACTAACGTCCTGGTGGCGAAGAGCCGCTCAAGATGCGCTTCGATTTCAAATACTTCCTGGTTCGATGCCTGGAACTTCAGCCCCACCAAGCACCCTGTTTCGTCCAAGGCCGCGTAGGATCCGGGACATGCAGCCCATACCCATTGGCTAGTCCGTCGTTTCTACGTGAAATCACGTTCCCGGGTGGTGCCGTAGGGGACCTCTTCATGCAGCTCCACCGTGAAGGCGGTGGGCGTATGGCGTGTCACCAGGATTCCGCATCGACCCTCACGGATGGCCCATCCCTGCGCCTGCCTCTCAGCGGCTTCCAGGCGCTCGGCGAGCAGCTGAGGGTCCTCTGCAGCTACTCGTATTACAGGCGCGAAATTTGCGGTGATCATGAATGGTTCCTGTTTCTGATTGGACGACGCTACAGGACCGCGGGCCCCTGAGCTTGAAGAGACGTCTTTGTGCCAGGCCCCTCGGGGCGGGACCGAATTTCAAGATACCAGACCGTTAGTACACGAACAATTTGACCACGAACTAATGGCCTGGACCCGGATGACCCGACCATCCCGGAGAACTTCCGGCGGTTTCGGTATCATTTCCCTTATGTCTTCTCCCAAAGAGGTCGAAGATGACCTCTTGCTCGAGCGGCAGCTTTGCTTTGCACTCACGGCGGCTTCCCGCACGGTCATCAGCGCCTACCGGCCCGTACTGCAAGAACTTGACCTGACCCATCCGCAGTACCTCGTGATGCTGGCACTCTGGGAGCGAAGCCCCCGTTCCGTCAAGGACATCAGTGCCGAACTACTGCTCGGCCCGGCCACCCTCTCTCCTCTGCTCAAACGCCTGGAGGCCGCCGGCTACCTCACCCGCAAACGATTGCCGAACGACGAACGCTCCCTCGCCGTAAGCTTAACGCCGGCCGGAACGGCCCTTCGAGCGAAAGCTCTGGCCGTTCCCGCCACCATGCTCGACAAGCTGGGCCTCAGCCGCGAAGAAGCCCGGGAACTCCACCACGCCATGACCCGTCTCACCCGCGCAGCACAAGCCGACCCCGATGGCGCGGTCGCGGACACCGGAGAACCGTCAGGCCGGTAGTCTGCCACGCTTTATCCCGGCCGACGACTGCCTGCCTCGAAGCCGACCGGCCAGTCGTCAGCACGGATTCGCTTCAGTTCCATCACCTCACCGGTCACGGCCCACTCATCCAGCCCAAGTCGCGCCAACGGCTCGAGGAGGTCGATGCGTGGATGGCTGCCATCCAAGACGTCGGAATCTACGGCAGCATGGGTTACTTCCCCAAAAACCAAAACGCAATCGCCAATCGCCGTCGTACTGTGAAGCCGGCACTCCAAGGACACCGGCGACTCGGCAACCCGGGCCGCCGCTACTGTGCGCCCCTCTTCCCTTGACACTCCGACGGCATCAAATTCGCTCACGTCCGGGGGGAAGTTCGTACCGGTCGCATTGACCTCCGCCATGAGGCCGGCTGGCGCCAGGTTCACCACAAACTCCCCTGACGAGCGGATATTACGCAGGGAGTCCTTTTCGCCGACCGAGGTGAATTGGATGACGGGGGGATTCACCGAGGCCACGGTAAAGAAAGAATGCGGGGCAAGGTTATCCACGCCCTCGGGGGACCTGCTGGAAACCCAGGCGATAGGGCGCGGAACAACCACCGCCGTCAGCAGCCGGTAGAAGTCGCGTGATGACAACTCTCCGGGGTCAAAGTCATGTCTCATGATCCACCCTTGGCAGATGTACAGCTTGGGTGTTCCGCCCGAAGCGGATTGGGGGAGACCTCGTCGGACGGAACCTGAACAACGTAGCAGAGAGTTAGTACCCGAACAATTCACGCACTAACTGCTACCCTTGGGGCCCGGCATTCTCCTACCCCCCGGCGCCCTGGTAAGCCAACGCATTGCTCGCAGCAGCCGCCGCCCGCGCCACAAGGGGTCCGAGCCGAGGCACATCCGCGGGCGTAACGCGCTGGGTGGGGAAGCCGAGGCCAAGCACTCCGGCCAGGCGACCCGCATGGTCGAAGACGGGCGCGGCCACGGAACCCACGTCTTCGTTACGTTCCCCAAAGGCGGCGAAGAAGCCCTGCTCCTTGGCTTCATCGGCTTGCTTCCGGAGGACGTCGAACGAGACCGGGGTTGCGGGCGTGAAAGGACTCATCTGCGACTCGGACAACGAACTCCAGGCGTCGGGGTCATGCGCCAGGAAGATCTTGCCGGGCGCACCGGCGTGGAGCGGCATGACCATACCCACCATGAAAGGGCGGATGACTACATGGCGCGTTTCTGCGACGGCAACCACGGTGCGAAAGGCTCCGTCCCTGACGTAGAGGCAGGCGGTTTCACCGGTCTCGTCGCGCAGCTGCTGCAGGACGGGCTTGACAAGCTTGACGAGGTCCAGGCCCAGGGTGCCGGGCGCAGCCCAGCGCACCATGCCAATGCCGATGCGATACCGGTCGCCCTCGCGGTCAAGGAAACCTTCCCGGACCATGTTCTGGACAAGTCGCTGGCAGGTGCTGGAGGGAAGTCCGGTTCGCCGGATGATCTGCTGGAGGGTCGGTTCGGGCTCCGCGACGGAGAAACAGTTCAAGATCTCGGCGACCTTATGGAGCACCAAGAGAGGTGAAGAATTCGTGCCTTGTTCCGATGCCACGTAAGTCCTTTCCGCCGGAAATCCCCTTCCGCGCGGATTCCATCTTAGGCAGCCCCTACCTCTCAGTGAGTGTGACCCATTTGACACTCATGCCGAATAACCCACATTATGGGATTGCAACCCGCATAGTGGGGTTATCTGTAAGCACAACGTCGTGGAGAAAAACGTGACCATCCCTGAAGTAACCTGTGAAACCGCCGCCGAACCCAAGCGCCCCGGCGCCTCCCGCATCGGCCTGATCGTCCCCAGCTCGAACACCACCATGGAGACTGAGCTCCCCGAGCTCTTCCGCCGCCAGTCCGAAGCCACGGGACACAAATACACTTTCCACTCGGCACGGGCCGGCATGAAAAACGTCAACCGCGAAGAATTGCTGGCGATGGTGGGCAAGGCTGCTGGGTGCGCCCAGGCAGTGTCGGACGCTGACGTAGACGTGATCGCGTATGCGTGCCTCGTGGCGGTCATGGCCCAAGGGCCGGGCGCCCACACCAAATCCGAAGAAGTCATCGCCGCTGCCGCCGCAGAAAACGGTCACCCCGCACCGGTCACCAGCAGCGCCGGAGCCTTGGTTCGCACCCTGCAGGCAATGGGCGTTCGGAAGGTCGCCATGATCACGCCCTACATGAAGCCGCTAACGCAGATGGTGGTGGAGTACATCGAGGGCGCGGGCATCACTGTCCTGGATGCAACCAGCCTTGAAGTAGCCGACAACCTGGCCGTAGGCTGCCTGGATCCGCAGAACCTGCCCGGCATTGCACGAAACCTCAAGCGGGAGGGCGCGGAGGCGATTGTGCTTTCAGCATGCGTTCAGATGCCGTCGCTTCCTGCCGTTCAGGCCGTCGAGGATGAACTGGGCCTGCCTGTCATTACTGCAGCCACGGCGACTACCTTCGAAATCCTCAAGGCCCTGGGGCAAACTCCCGCCATCAAGGGGGCCGGGAGCCTCCTGTCAGGGGCACGCACCCTGACCGGCGTCACCATCTAAAGAGGACGCCGCCATGTCCCTCTCCCTCATAGCGTTTTTCATCCTCGTTGCAGCCTTTGCCGTTGGCTCGTTCACGAGGATCAACGCCGGACTCATCGCCCTCGTTGCGGCATTCGGCGTAGGCACTCTCTTGGTGGGAATGCCGGTCAAGGATGTCATCGGGCAATTTCCTGCCGGCCTGTTCTTCATCCTCGTAGGGGCCACCCTGCTGTTTGGCATCGTGCGGATTACCGGCACGATTGACCTGCTCGCCTATTGGGCGGAGCGCCTCGCCGGCGACCGCAAGGCGCTTGTTCCCATCCTGATGTTCCTGCTGACGGCCGCACTCGCCTCCGCGGGCGCTTTTACTCCGGCCGCCGTCGCCATCGTCGCCCCGGTTGCTCTGGCACTTGGACTCCGGTTCGGGATCAGCACCCTGGCCATGGGCCTGGTCATAGTCCAGGGCGCGAACGCAGGCGCCTTTTCCCCTGTAAACCCCTTCGGCGTCCTCGCCAACGTCATGCTTGATGATGCGGGCGCGTCCGACGACTCGCTGAAACTGTACATTTACTGCTTCGTCTTCAACGCCGTCCTTGCCTTCCTCGCCTACGTCCTGGTGCAGTGGTTCATGAACCGCCGCTCTGGCGGGAAGACACATAATGCAGGCAACGACGGCGGTGACTCCGCGCTTCCAGCCGTCGGGGCTTCGGTCGGCGACGCAGGGACATCACTGCTCACCAAGGCCGCTCCCGCGCCGACGCGCCAGGCGCCTGCGAAGGTCGAGGCGACCCCGATCCGGATCCTGACCTTGCTTGGCCTGGGAACGCTGCTGGTGTTGACTACTGTCCTGGGCATCGATGTTGGTGTGGCCTCCCTCATCGTGGCCCTTGTGCTGGTCTGCTTGAAGCCCGGCATCCAGAAGCCCGCGGTTGACACCATGCCTTGGTCGGCCATCATCTTGGTCACCGGCATCGTCACCTACGTGGGACTGCTCGAAGAAATGGGAGCCCTGAAGGAACTCGAGGCGGGCATTGCCGGCCTGGGTGACAGCTCCCTTGCCGCCCTGATCGCCAGCTACGTCGTCGCCGTCGTGTCCGCGTTCGCGTCCACCACCGGCACGCTGGGAGTGGTCAGCCCGATCGTCAGCCCCATTGCGATGGATCCGGCACTCTCCCCCATCGGAGTGGTCACGGCCATAGCCATCAGCTCTTCGGTGGTGGATGTCAGCCCGATGTCCACCAGCGGGGCCCTGCTCATGGCCAGCGCGCAGCCGAAGGATGAACGCGTGTTCTTCCGCGCCCTGCTTGTCTGGGCGATCGTCATGATCGGCGTTGTGCCGCTGCTTGCGTGGCTCATCTTCGTCCAGCTGGGCCTGGGCTAGTCGAACAAGCCCGCTGCGGGGCGTCCGGGACCATACGGACGCCCCGCAGCGGTTTCACCTTTAAGGGAGTTCAGCCCGCCGCAGAGACGGGACTGGCTGATACCAGGAAGCCTTCCAAAACATCCCTGCTCGCCGTCACTGCACCGAAGCCGCCGGCCACCGAGCACACGGTGTTGTTGTGGGCTGTTTCCGAATAGTCTCCGCAGCAGTCGTCCACGAGGGTGACGAGGAAGTCGAGGCAGGTCGCGTCCCGCAGCGAGGTCTCCACACAGATACTGGTTGCGGCGCCGCAAAAGAAAACCGAACTGCGCCCCAAAGAGCGCAGGAGTTCTTCCAACCCGGTGTTGACGAAGGCGCTATAGCGCGCCTTGGGAAGCACATGGTCGCGCGGCTGCGGTTCCAGCATGTAAAACTCCGCGCCCCAGGTTCCCGGCAGGCAGGACTGTGAATCGCGCGGTTCCAGGTGGCGGGCACGCCACTCTTCAGTGTCGCTCTGCGGATCGTGGAGGTTCTGCATGAAGATCACGGGGACACCGAGGTCCCGGGCTTCCTGGATGAACGGTTCCAAGCGGCCCACCGCCGCCTGCACCCGGGCAACATCTTTTCCTCGCATCCCCTGGTAGCCATCGCTATGGCAGAAGTCGTTTTGGATGTCGACGACGACGATTGCCGCCTTCGCTGCATCGAGTCGATTCACAAGAACCCCTTAGTTCGGCTTAATGGTTTGACCATACTATTGACATGCCTAAGTGATGTAAATTACGGTCCTTGAACGGGCACGAAAAGTTTTTGTCGCCTGAACAACGTGGTTCGCCTGCTCCGCCCTCTGTTGCAATGCGCCGAACCTGTTTCGCAGCTATCTGAACTAAGAGGAGCTTCATGTTTTCTTGGATCCCGGCCAGGAAGAAATCTGGTCCCCCGCGCCGACTCCCCCTTCTGGCCTCAATGGCCGCCGTGTCAGCACTGGCGCTGACAGCATGTGGCGGTGGCGCCAGCGGCACGTCCAACCCTGATGGTGGACCGGTTCAAATACGGGTCATCGAATCGAACAAGCAGGACCCCACAGAACTCGGTGCCGAAGCCGGCAACTTCATGGAGATCTGGCCTGAGTGCTCCCCCGAGGTGAAGGTTGACCTCACTGCCGGCGAAAAGGTGGCAGAGGCCCTGGCCGCCAAGAGTGCCGACATTGGTATCACATCCCCCAACCGCGTCATCGGCGCAGTGTCCCAGGGGCTCAAGGGAAAGATCATCGGCGCGTCCATGCCTGTCTGGGACCAGTACGTCGTGGTCCGGAAGGACAGCAAAGCCACCTCGTTCGCCGACCTGAAGGGCTCCACTTTCGCCATCAGCAGCTTCGGCTCCGCAGGGGACTACGCCACTCAAAAGATCGCCCGCGAGGAAGGCTGGGGTCCCAACGACTTCAAGACCGTCACCATGGGCAGCCTTGACGGCATCATGGCCGGGCTCAAGAGCGGAACAGCCGACGCGTTCCTGTGGAGCGCCCAAGCGGCCTTCGGCTTGGAGATCGAAGGCTCCGCCAAAGTACTGGGCAGCGTGAAGGATCTTGTGGGCCCGAACGCCATGACAGTGGTCTTCGCTACCGATGAAATCATCGAGAAGCACCCCGCAGCCGTAAAGTCCTTCGCGGAGTGCTACTACAAGGCCACCGAGGCCATGATGGACGACTCCGCCCTGGCCACCAAGATGTTGGTCGAGGACTGGGGCATGAGCCCCGAGCTGGCGGCCAGGATCATCGAACATGAAATTCCGCTGAGCTCGCGGGACGGCGAATTGACCCCGGAGCAGCTGCAGGGGCTCCTGGAAGCTACGCAGTTCACCATCAAGTCCGCCAAGTCGCTCACGATCGACGATGTCAAGGGCATGTACAAGCATTGGAAGAGCCTGTGATGACGGCCCCCCAAGGTGCATGGAGCTGAACCGATGCAGACCAAACTTTCAGCACCTCCCCGCCCGCAAATTCGGATGTCCGCCCCCAAGCTGCTCCGAAACTCCAACGTAAAGGTCCAGGCACGCTTTGGCAGGGTGGCCGTCATTGCCGCCGTGATCGTCGTTTGGGAAGTCCTCACCCGGCTCGGCCTGATCGACGTCGACTTCGTATCCACTCCGCTGGCCGTCGCCGTCGCCTTCGTCGAGATGCTGGGCACCCGCGAAGTCATGACGGCGTTGGGCAGCACGGGTGGAAACATCCTCATGGCCTTCGTCATCGGCACAGCCGTGGGCATCGTCGTCGGAACCGTAATGGGCCTTTCCAAGACTCTTTGGCAGGCCTACTCGGCCCCGCTGCTGTTCCTGATGTCCACACCGAAGTCCATCTTCCTGCCCATCTTCATCCTCCTGTGCGGCATCGGTTCCACGTCCGCCGTCGTTTTTGGGGCGTTCGAGGCGGCAGTATTCGTCACCATCAACGTGGCCGCAGGCATGGCGCTCGTCGAGGAACGCCACATGAAAGTGGCACGCGCCTTCAAGGCCTCCTGGGGGCAGACCATCCTCACCGTCGTACTCCCTTCCGCCCTGCCGGGTATCTTCACGGCGTTGTGGTTCGGCATCCGCCACGCCTTCATCGGGGTCCTGATCGCAGAACTGTGGGCTTCCTCGGACGGAGTGGGTGGATTGATCCGCGTCTACGCCGAACAGCTGCATACGGACAAGACCCTTGCCTTGATGCTGGCAGTCACCATCCTCGCAGTCGTTGCGGGGACCATCTGGAATCACTTAGAAACACGGCTGACCAAGTGGCGGCAGACCTCCGCCTCCGGGGCCGCTACAACCACCGCGACAAGTTAGGTAAACAGCAATGCGAATGTCCATCAATGATGTTTCAGTCACGTTCACGCGTGCCGGAACGACGGTCGAAGCACTCAAAGATATTAACTTGTCGCTGCACGAAGGAGAATTCGTTGCCCTTCTTGGTCCCAGCGGCTGCGGCAAGTCCACGCTGCTGACCTGCATGGGAGGGCTCATGACTCCCACGAAGGGCCAGATTCTGGTGGGCGACTCAGTGGTGAAGGAGCCGGACCCCCGCCGGGCTGCCTTCGTCTTCCAGGACTACTCCCTGCTGCCGTGGAAAAACATCCTGGACAACGTCGGCGTCGGACTGCGGTTCGCCGGAGTCAGCAAGCAGGAACGCCACCAACGCAGCCAGGAACTGCTGGACATGATGGGCCTGTCACAGTGGGCCGATTCCCACCCCGGCCAGCTGTCCGGTGGTATGCAGCAACGTGTCGCGGTGGCCAGGGCCTTGGCGATGGACCCGTCGATCCTGCTGATGGACGAGCCGTTCGGTGCACTGGACGAGCAGACCCGTCGTTCGCTGGGTGAAAGCATCTCCACGGTCCTGACGGAAAACAAGCAGACGGTTGTCCTGGTGACCCACAGCCTCGACGAGGCCATTTACTGGGCCGACCGCGTCATCGTCATGTCCGCGCGTCCGGGCAAGGTCATGGCCGAAGTCAAGATCGAACAGATGCGTCCGCGCCCGCTCGACTTCATTGCCACGGAGGAGTTCGCGCAGCTGCGTTCGCGGCTCTTCCTGATGCTGAACGAAGCCATGGGCAACGGCCCCCACGCCAACCCTTTGGAAAAGCAGAGAGCATAGGGAAATCCATGAAGCAACACAAAAATTCCCCGCTGGTATGGCCCCTCCGGGCGCTCGGGCTTGGTGCTTTGGTTGGTATCTGGGCTTACGGGAACGGTCCCGGCGGGATCTCCCCGCTGGTTCTGCCCACCATCCCCAGGGTCATGGAAGCCCTCGGTGAAGCGCTTGCGCAGCCGGCGACCTACGAGGCCGCGTTCATCACGTTCGGTGAAATCCTGGCTGCTTTCGTCATCGCCTCGGTGCTCGGCCTCGCAGCGGGCTTCTGGGCAGCGAGGACACCAGTCCGGACGCAGGTCTTCCAGTCAATTTTCGTCTGGGGCTACCTCGCTCCGCTGATCCTCTTCTACCCCCTCTTCATCCTGTCCTTCGGCACGGGCGTGGGGTCCAAGATCGGTTACGGGGCAGTCAGCGCATTCTTCCCGATCGCCTACAACTCGCTGCGGGCCTTCGCTACGGTGAAGCCCACCATGCTGACGGTGGCCAGGGCGTTCGGAGCCAGCTCGTTCCAGACCGACTTCCTTATTAAGTTGCCGAGTGCGTTGCCGCTGATCAGTTCCGGCGTTCGCATTGGTGCGGGTGCGTCAATGATCACCGTCATCTTCGCCGAGATGTTGGCCTCCACCGCGGGGCTTGGTTATCAACTCGCGTTGAACAGCCAGACCTTTGCAGCTCCCCAAGCGTTCGCCATGATCATCCTGCTCATGGTCTTGGTTGGCGTGCTGCAGGGACTGGTCAATATCTTGCTGACGCCCAAGTCCGAACGGGGCAAATCCCTCAACGCCGCCCACTAAAGCAAAGCGCACCATGACCGAAACCCAAGTCCAGCCCACCCAACGCACGACGGCGGGGACAGCAGCCCGATGGATCATCCTCTTCTCCGTCACCACAGGCACCTTCATGGCCAATGTGGATGCCACAGCCGTAGTGGTGGCATTGCCGATGATGGCCAAAGAATTCGGGGTCGACATCGACTCCCTCCAATGGGTGTTATCAGCCTACTTGCTGACCATCACGGCGGTGGTTCCGTTCCTTGGCAAATTGTCGGACGCCATTGGCGGAAAGAGGATCCTCAGCATTGGCCTGCTGACCTTCATCGTTGCCTCGCTCGCAGTGGGACTGGCTCCGGCCCTTCCGGTCATGATTGCGTTCCGTGTGCTCCAAGGGATCGGAGCGGGCATGTTCATGGCGACCATCACGCCCTTGGCCCTGGCGACCTTTCCTGTGGGCCAGCGGGGCCGGATCCTGGGGATTATCGGAAGCACGGTGGCCGCGGGGACGCTTCTGGGGCCTGCCTTGGGCGGCGTCCTTACGGGGGCGTTCGGCTGGCGCTCGATTTTCCTGATCAATGTCCCTGTTGGCCTGATCGGTGCGATCGGCGTCATGGCCTTGGTCCCAAAGGACTCGAAGAAGGGGGCCAGGACTCCCCGACTGGATGTCCCCGGCTTTACGTTGTTCATCATGTTCTCGTCCAGCCTGCTGCTCGGGCTGGGCTTCGCACCCCGACTCGGTTGGTCGCATGTGGTAGTCCTTGGACTGTTGGGAACGGCGGTTGTGACCTGCGGGCTTTTTGTCTTGCGTGAGCTCAAGACCGCCGTTCCCCTCATCAACCTCCGTCACTTCCGAAGGCGTGTCTATGGCTGGGGAACACTGGCAGCATTCCTTTCCTACGTACTCCTGCTGTTTCCCGCTTTCCTGTTTCCCCTGTACATGCACGAGGTCCTGGGGTGGTCGATCGGCCTGACAGGCTTGATGTTGACGTGCCAGGCAGTTGCCATGCTTTTGGTTTCACCCCTTTCCGGCTGGTGGAGCGACCGCGTCGGTTCCCGGCGTCCTGCCCTCGTGGCCTTGTCCGTCATGATTGCCACGTTTGTTGGCGCCTCGTTCCTCAGGGAGTCTTCGCCGACTTGGTTGGTTGCCGCCTTGCTGGCACTCATCGGCGCGAGCGTCGGACTCTTCAGCTCACCGAACAGCTCGGCCGTGATGGGTGACCTGGGGCAGGACCAGGCCGGAGTAGCCAACGGCACGATCGCTACCCTTCGGAACCTGGGGAGGGCCATCGGCGTGACGCTCACCGTGTTGCTGTACCAGCTGTTCGCCGGATCCCCCGCAACAGCCGGGATTTCTCCCGATCATTTCCTTGCCGGCTTCCAAGGCGTCCTGCTGGTCGGCGCGGGGCTTGCCGCCGTCGCCTTCCTTGCAGTGCTGCTGATGTACGGCAGGCGAGGTCGCACCACAAAAGAAATGTAAGACCACATTCGCTCCAACAACCATTTAGAGGAGTTTTATGCTTATGGGAAATTTTGCCCGCCCCGCCATCACGAGGAGCCTCCGGACAGCTGCCGCGGGCGCAGCCTTCATACTGCTTCTCAGCGGCTGTGGTGGTTCCGCGGGCGCTGACGACGCGGAGACCAATGAGATCCGCGTCATTCAGTCCAACAAGCACGATCCCACGGAACTCGGCGCGGAAGCCGGGGACTTCCTCGATATTTGGCCTAGCTGCGATCCACAGATGAAAGTCAGCGTCACCTCGGGCGAAAAGACAGCAGAAGCCGTAGCGGCAGGCAGCGCAGACATCGGGATCACGTCCCCCAACCGGGTCATCGGCGCCATTTCCCAGGGGCTGGACGCGTCGATTATCGGCGCTTCAATGTCGGTATTCGACGAATACCTCGTCGTCAGGCCGGACAGCACCGCCAAATCCTTCGCCGACCTGAAGGGCAAGACTTTTGCGATCAGTAGTTTCGGCTCGGCAGGTGACTACGCCACCCAAAAGCTCGCCCAGCAAGCAGGATGGGCTGACACCGACTTCAAAAAGGTAACCATGGGGAGCCTGGACGGCATCCAGGCCGGACTGAAAAGCGGAACCGTGGACGCATTCCTCTGGGGCGGACACGCCGCTTTCGGTCTCGAGCAGGCCGGCAGCGCCAAAGTCCTGGAGAACGTGCGCGAACTCATCGGGCCAAACGCCATGACGGTGGTCTTCGCGAGCAACAAGATCATCAAAGAGCGCCCTGAAGACGTCAAGGCCTTTGCCGAGTGCTACTACAAAGCTTCCGGCCGGATCATGGATGACGAAAGTCTGGCCACGAAGATGATGGTGGACGACTGGGGAATGGACCCCAAGCTGGCGGCGCGGATCATTAAAGAGGAGATCCCCATGAGCTCCCGGGACGGGAAGCTCACGGAGGACCAGCTGAAAGGGATTCTCGAAGCCACCCACTTCACCATCAAGTCGGCCGCTTCCTTGACGCTCGATGACGTCAAGAAAATCTACAAGCCCTGGCAGGAGCTGTGACGGACCCCCGCCTGGAGGCGAACCATGTCCAAACCCGCGAAAGGACAAGCATTGGCTGAATTCTTCGGCTCCATCACCGCTGCGGCAGTCCAGGCCTCCCCCGTATTCCTCGACCTCCAAAAGAGCACCACAAAGGCCTGCGAACTTATCCGGGAGGCTGGTTCAAACGGGGCGAAATTCATCGTCTTTCCCGAAGGCTTCCTGCCCGGCCACCCTACGTGGTTCCACTTCCAACCGGTCAGCAGCCCCATCTCAAACGAACTGAACCTGAGGCTGTTCAAGAACGCCATCAGAGTGCCGGGGCCGGAGGCCGACGCAATCGCCGAGGCGGCCAGGGACGCAGAAGCCTACGTGGTAATGGGAGTATGTGAACGGGCCTCAAACGCACCGGGATCCCTCATTAACTCCCAACTCTTTTTCGGCCCCGACGGACAGTTCCTGGGCAAGCACCAAAAACTTCAGCCAACCGCCGGTGAACGCATAGTGCACTGGGGAGGATGGGGGGACACTCTTGGGCCTTTCCAAACCGAATTCGGACCCGCCAGCGCCCTGGTCTGCGGCGAGAATTCCAACCCCCTGGAAATCTTTGCCCTGACCGCCGCCGGAACCAGACTGCACGGAATGAGCTGGCCACCGCATTTCCGTTCGGCTGCGGACGGGACTTCACTCATGCCGCAGACTTCGCTGCTGGCGGCACAGAATTTCGCGCTGATGTCCAAAGCCTTCGTTATCAGCGCTTGCGGCATTGCCCACCCGGGCTATGCGGAAGACCTGGGGTTGACAGCGGAGGCCGCAGAAAGAATCGCATCAGGAGCTGGCCAGGGAGGCTCTGCCATCATCGGTCCCGACACCCGGATCCTTGCAGGCCCGCTCGACGGCACTACGGAAGGGATTCTCTATGCGGAGCTGGACTTCGACCAGTGGGCTCGCCAGAAGATCGCGCAGGACTTCGCCGGGCACTACAACCGCAATGACATCTTCCAGCTAAGGATCAACCGCAAGCCCCCGACCGACTACGTCACCGCAGATAGCGGGGCGACGGCGGAGCAGCTCACGGAACGGTTGGAACCCGTAGAAGACCATGCGACGAACGACGCCTTCGTGCCGGAACTGACCACACCCTGATACGCCGCTTCATCAAGAGAACAATCCAGCCAGGGCCTGACTCCGCGTCGGGCCTTGGCTGTTGTCTGACGGGGCTTCATCCACGACTCCCGGGCCAACTCCCGAATTTTCATGGACGCCTCATTGACACCACGAGTTGCGGAACGGCATTATGGTTAGACCATTAGTAGGAGGATCCAATGGTCAAGATTTCTTATGTCAGCGCCGAGGGCGCAATCGATGTTGTGGACGCCGAGGTCGGCGACTCGGTGATGTCAGCGGCTCTCCGCAACGGGGTGTCAGGCATCATCGGCGAGTGCGGCGGGAACAACTCCTGCGCCACGTGCCACGTGTGGGTCCGTGAGGAGTTCCTGAATGCAGTGGGCACTCCAGGCGAGATCGAGGCGGACCTCATCGACATGGGCGTCTCTGAGCCGCGGGACTGCAGCCGCCTTGGATGCCAGATCGTTCTCGAAGACAAGCTCGACGGCCTGGTCGTCGACCTTCCCCCAACCCAGCCCTAATTATCACGTCCGGCATTGGCACAGCCCATGACCGGACACCGGTTTTCAACTCCGCTCAGGACGAAAGGATCCTTCGCATGCTGCGTACGGACATCAACGAATTGTTGGCCCAAACAGGTCCGGGAACTCCCATGGGTGACCTCTTCCGCCGTTACTGGCAGCCGGTGCTGCTGGCCGAAGAACTCCCCGAAAACGACTGCCCCCCGGTCCGCGTCAAGGTGCTGTCTGAGCGCCTTATCGCCTTCCGCGATTCCGAGGGCCGCTACGGACTGATGGACGAGTTCTGCGCCCACCGCGGCGTCTCGCTGTGGTTCGGCCGCAACGAGGAAAACGGCCTCCGCTGCCCCTACCACGGCTGGAAGTACGACGTCACCGGCCAGGCCGTGGAGGTCCCCAGCGAGCCGGCCACGAGCAACTTCTGCGCCAACGTCAAGCTCAAGGCCTACCCGATGGTCAAGCGCGGGGACGTATTGTTCGCCTACCTGGGCGACCCCGCCGCCCAGCCGCCGTTGCCGGAGTGGGAAGCGTACACCGTTCCGGACGGCCAGGTCTTCACCTCCAAGCGCCTCCAGGAGTGCAACTGGCTGCAGGCCCTTGAGGGCGGCATCGACTCAAGCCACGTCACCTTCCTGCACGGCGGCAATCTCGAAAGCGACCCGCTGTTCAAGGGATCCAAGGGCAATGAGTACAACAAGGGCGATTTGAAGCCGTTCTTCGAAGTGGTGGACTACGAAGGCGGTTTGCTGATCGGCGCCCGCCGCAACGCCGAGGAAGGCAAGTACTACTGGCGCGTAACGCCATGGGTGCTGCCGAACTTCACCATGGTGCCGCCGCGTGGAGACCACCCGGTCCATGGCCACTTCTGGGTCCCCATCGACGACGAGAACTGCTGGGCCTACAGCTTCGACTACCACCCCACCCGGCAGCTCACGGAAGCCGAAGTCGCTGCGATGCGCGCCGGCAAGGGCGTTCACAGCGCAAACGACGCGTCCTACCGCCCACTGGCGAACAAGGACAACGACTACCTGATGGACCGCGAGTCCCAGAAACGCGGCGAGAACTACTCCGGCATCGAGGGAATCGCTCTTCAGGACTCCTCGCTCCAGGAATCGATGGGCCCGCTCGTCGATCGGACCAAGGAACGCCTGGTGGCCACCGACGCCGGCATCATCAAGGCCCGGCAGAAGCTCTACAAGGCCGTAAAAGCACTGCAGGACGGCGTTGAACCCACCGGGAACAGGCCCAGCGACCAGAAGGTCCGTTCGGTGGCGATCGTGCTCCCCGCCGACCAAGCCTTCGTTGAGGGCATCGGCGAAGCCATGATCGCTGAACCGGCCAAGCCGCACACCTCGGTCTGAGCCATGTCCGATCACGATCACGAACACTCAAGCGTTCCACGTTCAGTGCCCGCGGGTCCGAGTTCATGCGCCCGGGCGGCCACCACCAAGGAAGCGGCCTTTCGGATTGACTACCCGCTGTCGGCCGCACGGAACACCCGCGTTGTCGCCTTCGACCACGAAGCCGAGCGCATCATCCGTTCCGCGGCCTTGCTCGACTGGGGCCAGGCCCGCTTCTTCTCCGTTGCCGACCCCGGCGGGGTGCTGTCCGAAATCGGCGCCTCGGATGTGTCCTTGGAAGAGGTCATGACCGACACCAACACGGTGATCATGGTCTCCACATCCGGGGAGAACGGGGCGGCGGTTGCCGCCGTCGGAAGCCTCGCCCGTGAGCGGGGCATCATGACGGCGGGCCTGGTTGTGACGCCCGGTGCGCTCACCAGCGATGCGCTCTTCCACCTCCGGCCCCACGCCAGGATCCTGCTGGTCCCGGCCGAAGAAGATGACCTGATTGAGCTGCTGAGGGCTACGCGCGCATGAGCACCATGACCATTCCCAAGCTTCAGGAGATGAAGAGGGACGGCAAGAAGAGTGCCTGCATCGTCGCCTGGGACTACCAGATGGCGCGGATCGCGGACCGTGCCGGTGCGGACATCGTCTCAGTAGGCGATTCCGTGGGCGTCAATCTCTGGGGGCACTCCCATCCGCTGGAGATCACCATGGACGAAATCCTGGTGGCAGCGAAAGCGGTCCGACGTGGTGTGGAATCCGCCCTCCTCAGTTGCGACTTCCCGTTCGGCCCCCTCCAGGAGGGGGCCAAGGGAGCAGTCGGCGCGGCTATCCGCTTGGCGAAGGAAGCAGGCGTTGACATGGTGAAGCTCGACGGCGCCGCGGACTTCCCCGAAGCAGTGGAGGCGGTCACCCGTGCCGGCGTTCCCGTCTTCGCGCAGTTCGGCATCACGCCGCAAACAGCCCTTAAGTACGGTGTGGCGTATTCGCAGGCCGAAGGGGCGGTGGTTCCGGACGAAATGGTGGAACAGTTCGTCACCGAAGCCAAGCGGCTCGAATCCGCCGGCGCCGTCGCCCTCAACTTCACCAACTCGGGTCCCGTGGTGGGTCCGGCGGTGGTGGACGCCGTTTCCATCCCGGTGCTGGGCGGTTTCGGCGGCGGGCCGTGGCTGGACGGCCGGATCAGGATGTCGACGGCGGCAGTCGGCTACAGCGCCAAGTGGATTGATGCTGAACCCACTACCTATGCCAATGTAGGGCGCATCGCGTATGACGCCCTGACCGAGTGCATTGCAGATATCCGCGGGGGACAGCATCTCCGCGGCCAAGGTTAGGAGGCTTGTTATGCCCGTCGTCGAAATTGACGGAATCCCCACGCGTTACGAAACCGTGGGCGACGGCCCTCCGTTGCTCATGTTCAGCCCGGGCGGATTCGACTCCACCTTGGAAAACTGGCTCACCTTCGGCAGGTACCGGGAGCTCGGTTTCGTTGATGCCTTCAAGGGCAGCTACACGTGCATCGTCTTCGACCGCCGTGAATCCGGGCAGTCCGGCGGGCGCCTGGAGCGCCTTACGTGGGATCGCTACGTGACCCAGGCGCTCGGGCTGATCGACCACCTCGGCTACGAGGCCGTCCATACGATGGGTGGTTGCGTCGGGTGCTCCACTGCGGCGGCCTTGGCCATCCGGCACCCGGACCGCGTGCGGAGCATGGTCCTGTTCTCCCCCGCTGGCGGGCCGCAGTACCGGATGGCCCAGCACCGCCGCTTCGGCCAGCATCTTGCCTTCGCCCTGGAACATGGGATGGGTGCCGTCGTCGAACTCGCCCGATCCAGCATGGTGGGCTTCAGCAAGGACCCGCGCCTGGGTCCGTGGGCGGCGCCGCTGCGCGGCAACGACGGGTTCGCGGCAGCCTATGCGGCCATGGACGTGAAGCAGTACGAGCTGATGGTCACCGGTTCCGTGCGGGGCCTGTTCGACCGGGACACGGTGCCGGGCGTCGAGGCCGAGGACCTGATGACCCTCCAGGTGCCGGGGCTGATTGTTCCCGGACAGGACAGCTCGCATGCGCCGTCGGCGGCGCGCTACCTCGAGGAATGCCTGCCGGTTCACGAATACTGGGATGTTCCGGTGGCCGAACAAACCCGGAGTACCGCCCCCGCCCGGATCCTGGCGTTCCTCGAGCAACACTGATGTCCAACCTGGTGCTGCTGCGCCATGGTGAGAGCACGGCGAATGCCGAGGATGTATTCGCCGGCTGGCTCGATGTTCCCCTCACCGCGCGCGGACGCGCGGAGGCCCGGCGGGCTGCGGCGGAGCTCGCCGGGCTCGCACCCGACGCAGTACACACCTCCGTCCTCAGCCGGGCCGTGGAAACGGCCCGGCTGCTGGCCGAAGAAGCCCGCTGGCCGCTCTCACCGAGCGCGTATTGGCGGCTGAATGAACGTCATTACGGCGCCCTGCAGGGCTTGGCCAAAGCTGACGCGAGGGCGCGTTTTGGCGAGGCCGAAGTGCAGTCCTGGCGCCGCGGCATCGACGGCCGTCCTCCCAAGACGGACGACGCCGCCTTGTCCGCCCAGCGGGCCGATCCCCGGTACGCTGCGTACCCCGAAGCGGCGGCTATCTCCGCTGAGAGCCTGGCGGATGTGGCGGTACGCATGGCGCCGTACTGGCGGCACATCCTCGCTCCCGAACTGCGCAGGGGCCGGACCGTGGTGGTGGTGAGCCACGGAAATGCCTTGCGCGCGCTGATGCATCTGTCCACCGGCGTGCCCCTGGAAGAAGCCACCCAACGCGAACTGCGCACGGCAGCCCCTGTGGCTGTCCGTGCGCAGTTGGACCCGCGGATGGAGAACGTTTAGCCCGTGAGGCCGCGGACCGGCTCGGCGAAGAGTTGGTCCAGTTTCACTTTCCTGGTCAGGATGTGCTGCCGGCTTGCTTGTTCCATGAGGTCCTCCAGGACTTCACGGTTGGGATCCACGCCGTACGGGAGGGGATCGTCCCAGCCGGTTGCATCCAGTACTTGGAGGTGGAGCCGATCGGCGGAGTCGGGTTCGGCCAGCGCCCCGGCCTTCAGGTCCGCAAGGTACTGCCGCTTGGATTCGGCGAAGGCTTCGAAGACGGCGACGGCAGCATCCGGGTGCGCTTCCAGGATCTCGTCCCGAATGACCACCAGGTGGTTGATCGGATAGAGACCTGTTGTCTGCAGGGCCGCGATTGCGGCTTGGTCTGCGTCGGGGATGAGTGTGACCAAGTCCGGGGAGCCGGGCTTGACGCCGATCGCGGCGTCGAGTTCGCCGTCGAGCACCATCTGTTCCAGCGTCCTGCCGGACGGCGCGGAAATAACATTCGACGGCGGCACGTAGTTTTGGACGTGTTCGTCACCGGAGAGGACCCACGTCACTGAGTCCAGATCAAGGCCGTACTGGTTGGCCATGATGGCGCGGGCCCAGACGCCGGTGGTTACCGTGTACCCGCGGTTCACACCGACGCGTTTGCCGGCAAGCTGTCCGGGGTGGGTGAGGCCCGAGTCGCGTCGGACCACAATCGCGTTGTGATGGAATCCCCGCACCAGGAAGATCGGGAGCGCGGTGAACTTCACGCCGTGTTCCTTGGCCGTCAGGTAGGTCGTTAACGCCATTTCGCTGACGTCATAGGCCAGTTCGCGGACCATCCGGCGAAATCCCTGAACGAGGACCGGCATTTCCTGAAACTCCAGAGGGAATCCTTCAGGCACAACGGTTCCGTCCTTGAGGCGGCGGTTGTTCCCTTGGGTCCTGCTGAGGGCTGACAGTTGAACGGGCACGGCGGGCTCCTCTTTCTATGGCAAGCATGGATACCTGCATGGTAGATTGGTCTAACCATTTTGCCAAGGCTTAGCAGCCGTGCTCAAAGGGAGCCAAAGATGTCTGAGAAGGTGCTGGCGGCGGTTCGGGTTGCCCCGGGAACCACCGCAATGCGCGAGTTTGACCGGCCGAAGATCGACGATGAGTCGGCCCTGTTGAAAATTGAGGTTGCAGGTATCTGCGGCACTGATGTGAAGCTGTATTCCAATCCGCCATCGACTGCGGCCACCCAGGGTCCTGTGATCATGGGGCACGAGAATGTCGGCATCATTGTGGAGGCCGGCGAAAAATTCAAGAAGCGCCAGGGACTCGAAGAAGGTGACCGGGTGTTCGTGGAACACTATGTCGCCTGCTTCAGCTGCGAGTGGTGCCGCATTGGCGAGTACCGCCACTGCGAGGCCACCGACTGGCGAACCAACCCGGATGCGCGCCGCTTCGGTTACACCTCGGCCGACTTCCCCGGCATGCTGTGGGGCGGTTTTTCACAGTACATGTACCTGCCGTGGAACGCGGTACTTCACAAGATCCCGGACACCATCACAGCGGAGGAAGCCGGCTTGGTCATGCCCCTCTCCAACGGCATTGAGTGGGCTCTGCTGACGGCGGGAATCGGGTACAACGACACCGTGCTGATCCAAGGGCCGGGCCAGCAGGGCCTGGCGCAACTCGTCGCGGCCAAGACAGCCGGCGCCGCGCAGGTGATCGTTTCCGGGACCACGCGGGACAAGGCGCGCTTTGAGCTTGCCAAGGAGCTGGGCGCCGACGCCGTCGTGGACGTCCTCACCGAGGATCCCCGCGAGAAGATCATGGACCTCACCAACGGACGCGGCCTGGACTACGTCCTGGACTGCACGTCCCGCGCGGGCACCGCACCGGTGCTGCTTGGCGTTGACGTCCTCAAGCGCCGGGAAGGCACCCTACTCATCCAGGGTGAACTGGCCGCCTTCCCCGAGTTCCCGGTGAAGAAAATTACCGAGAAGGCGATCACCATCAAGTCCGCCCGGGGCCACTCCTTCAACGCCTGCGAACTCGCCGTGAGCCAGCTCGCTTCACGGCGCTTCCCCTTGGAGAAACTGGCTACCCACCGTTACGGCATCGACCAGGTGGACCATGCCATCCGCGTCCTAGCCGGTGAAACCGATGAGGATGCCATTCACGTGTCCATGATGCCCGACCTGGTGGGCCAGCCCGGCGGAGCGGTGCGCTGATGGCCGGGCTCGTTGTCACCAACCCGCCACGCGCCGAACGCGCCGTCGTGGACGCTTTAGCCGGCTACGGCGTAGCCACCGTCCACGAGGCCCAGGGCCGCGAAGGACTGCTGGGCTCGCACATCAACCCCGTGCAGACGGGAGCCCGGATTGCCGGCAACGCCGTCACCGTCACGGTCACCCCGGGCGATAACACCACCATCGGCGTCGCCGTCGAGCAGTGCGGCGACGGTGATGTGCTGGTGGTGGCACCCACCGCCCCGTGCGACATGGGCTACTTCGGAGATCTCCTTGCCACCTCGCTCAAAGCGCGCGGGGTCCGCGGCCTGGTCATCGAAGCAGGAGTACGCGACGTGGCCGACCTTCAAGAGATCGGCTTCCCGGTGTGGTCCAAGGCGGTTTCGGCGGAAGGAACCGGCAAGGGAAGCTTGGGCGACGTCAACGTACCCATCTCGATCGCCGGCCGGATCGTCAATCCGGGTGATGTGGTGGTTGCCGATGATGACGGCGTTGTGGTGGTGCCGCGTCTGATGGCCGCCCAGGTCCTCGAGGCTTCCAAGGCCCGCGAGGAAAAGGAAGCGAGGGCACGTTCACGCTACCAAGCCGGGGAGATCGCCCTGGACGTCAACAACATGCGCCCGCTGCTTGAAAAAGCCGGCATCCGCTACATCTCCTACGAAGACTGGACACAGGAGGCCCGGAAATGATCATCGACGTCCACGGACACTACACCACTGAACCTGCGCAGTTGTTCGCCTTCCGCAAGGCCCAGCTCAACGGGGAGAAGACCACCCTCGCTCCCATCAGCGACGACGAGCTTCGCGACAGCGTGGAGCCCAACCAGTTGCGGGTCCTGCGTGAGCGCGGCGGAGACCTCATGGTCCTCTCCCCGCGGGCCTCGGGCATGGAACACCACGTCCCTCATGCGACTACCGCCAATGCATGGGCGCGGGCCTCGAACGACCTCGTGCACCGCGTGAGCGAAATGTACCCGGAGCACTTCGCCCCCGTGGCCCAGTTGCCCCAGACCCCTGACGGCAACTTCGCCGGCGTTATCGCGGAGCTGCGCCGGACCGTGACGGAACTCGGTTTCGTGGGGGCGAACCTCAATCCGGATCCGTCCGGGACCTGGGCCGGGAAGCCCATCACCGACGAGTCCTGGTTCGATCTTTATGAAGTCATCCAGGAACTCGACATCCCGGTCATGATCCACGTGTCCACTGCCTGCAACCCGAACTTCCACACCTTGGGCGCTCATTACCTAAACGCGGATACCAGCGTCTTCGTGCAACTGCTGCAATCAGACCTTTTCCACCGTTTTCCGGGGCTGCGCTTCGTCATCCCCCACGGTGGCGGCGCCATTCCCTATCACTGGGGCCGGTACCGGGGCCTTTCCATGCGCAACGGCTGGCAGGACCCGTCAGAGTTGCTGACCAACGTCTACTTCGACACGGCCGTGTACCACCAGCCCGGCATCGACCTGCTGACCCGCGTGGTTCCGGCCGGAAACATCCTCTTCGCTTCGGAGATGCTCGGTGCGGTGCGCGGTGCAGATCCGCAGACCGGGGTGGAGTGGGATGACACTTTGGTCTATGTGAAGAACGCGGGCCTGTCCCAGGAGGCTGAACGCCAAATCCTTAAGGAGAACGCCATCCGCGTCTATCCGGGATTGGCCGCACGCGTTCCGGTCACCCCCTGAATTACCGCTTTTAGACAATAGGCCCCTCACCTCCGCGGAGGTGAGGGGCCTATTGTTTACGCTGCTTTTCTTGGGCACCGCCGCGAATCAGACTGCAGCAGCCGCGGCGAGATCCCTGAGCGGCACGCTCACATCCCCGGCCAAGCCGGCTGGAATGGTTCCGCCCACCCCCAGGAGCTTGCGGACCACCATGTAGTCGCGAGGCGCGTTGACGGAGTCGATCGCAATCAAACAGCCGCTGGCGTAGTAAAGGACTGAGAACTGTTCCTCGCCCGGTTCACCACGGACTACCACTTGGTCGTAGCCGTTGGAGAGTCCGGCAATCTGCAGCTTCAGGTCCGCCTGGTCCGACCAGAACCACGGAACCGCCGCAGGCCCCCGCTTGCGTCCCATGAGCGTGGCGGCAGCGATCTGCGCCTGGGCTACGGCGTTCTGGACCGACTCGATCCGGTAGCGGCCCTCACCGGTGAGGGGATGCGGGAGCGTGGTGCAGTCACCCGCGGCCACGATGTTCGGATTGCTGGTGCGGGCCAGTGCGTCCACAACGATTCCACGATCGATTTCAAGGCCAAGACCTGCCGCCAGGTCCGTATTGGCCACGAGCCCAACGCCAACCAGTACGACGTCGGCCGGCAGCACCGTGCCATCGCCAAGCCGGACTCCGGTGACCCTGTTCTGATCGTTCCCCTCAATAGCCTCGATCGCTGCGGACAGGAGCACCTTGGTGCCTCGCCGCCGGTGCGCTGCCAGGTAAAACGCCGAGACCTCCGGAGCCACCGCACGGCCCAAGAGCCGGTCAGCGACGTCGACGACGGTCACGTCCTTGCCTGCGGCCCTCGCGGCAGCAGCCGCTTCCAAGCCAATGAAGCCGCCTCCGATGACCACAACGTTGAATGCCGCGTCAAGGCGGCGCCGGAGATCGTCTGCCTGCGCCATATCGCGCAGGACGCAGACGCCGTCGAGGTCTGCGCCCGGAATAGCGAGACGCCGCGGCGAGCCGCCCACAGCAAGAGCGAGCCGGCCGAACGGGATTTTCTCGCCGGTGCTGGTGATGGCCGCACCGCTCCCCGAAGAGGGGCCGTCCAGCTCGAGGTGCTGGATGTGGGTGGACAGGCGAAGCTCAATGCCCTTCCCCGCATACCAATCGGGGGATCGGAAACTGAGGGACTCGGCCGTGGCCTTGCCGGTCAGGTAGGCCTTGGACAATGGCGGGCGCTGGTAAGGTGCAACGTCCTCGTTGCCGACCAGGACGATGGGATCGGTGTCGCCGAATTCGCGCAACGACGAGGCAATCTGCAGGCCGGCTTGGCTGGCGCCGACTATAAGGGTTCCGCTGACGGAGTTGGTCATGTTGATCCTCCATTGGTTAGACCATTATACCGTAGCGCGGGCGCGCCGATATTGCGAGAGGGAGGCGCTGCTTTAAAGGAAAAAGTTTGTGGGACTACGGCGTACGAAGTCGCAGCTGACCGGCGCGGTTTGAGGGCGCGATTCAGAGGGCAAGCAGTTGCTTGCGGACGGTCGAGTACCGCGTGCCCCCACGAAGAGAAGCCGAGACCGACTGGCCTTTGCAGCACACCAACGCGGGGCCGGGAGCTGACCCGCGTTGCCTACGAGTTTGGCAGGACGCGGGCGGCCGTCCGGTTGAGGTGCTCCGTCATGAGCTTCCGGGCACCCTCAACATCGCGCGCCTGAATGGCCTCGGCCAGCTTGCGGTGCTCCGCGATGCCTTGCTCACCCATGGGCGCAGTAGTGTGCGACTCCTCGAGCGACATCCGCAATGGGCCGTTGAAGCTCTGCATCAGCATCTCGACCGCCGGATTGTGAGTGCATTGCGCAATGCGGGTATGGAACGCAGCGGAAAGCTCAACGTTGTACTTGCCGGCCTTAAGCGCCGCTTCAGCTTCTCCGACCATCGCAAAAAGAGCTGCAATATCTTCCTCGGTGGCACGCTCAACCGCCAAAGGCAGGGTGCCAAGCTCGACGATGAAGCGCGCCTCGGTCACGTCATGGGCCGTGGCCGGCGCCAGCGAGAGCAGATCAGCCAGGCCAACCCCCAAGCGCTCGGCTGACGGCGTGGTGAGGAATGCGCCACCGTGGGAGCCGACACGGATAGTCAACAACCCGTTCGTCTCCAGCACCCGTAATGCCTCGCGGACAGTTACGCGGCTGACGTTAAAACGCTGGCACAGTTCGCGTTCGCTGGGGAGCCGGTCCCCGGGCTGCAACTTACCGGCCCGGATGAGCACCTTGATCTGGTCAACAATGACCTGCGAGGCCCGGTCAACGTTGACAGGGAGGAAAAGATCCTCGGTGCTGGTAGCCATTGCCCCCCTGTCGACCGCCGGTCGGACGGTTCATCGAATGCGTAAGAAATAATGCGGGCCTTCCGCCGGTTGCGGCAGGACAACAGAGGAAATCATACAGCAATGGCCTAATGGATGGACTCATGCAGTGACTGCGTAGGCCTCCATAATGTCCTTGGAGCTCGCTACCTGCCCGTACTTGGCATTCATCTCGAAAAGGCTAACGTCGTGGCTCAGCTTCGCGCGGTCGAAGACGGCATCCTCGGCGATCACTACCGGCCAACCGTGGGAGTGCCCATCCACTACGGAAGCCCGCACGCATCCGGATGTGGTGCATCCGGCGACAACGAGGCTGTCCACTTTCTGCTTGACCAGCAAAGCGGCCAACGGGGTTCCGAAGAACGCGCTGGCGCGGGGTTTGGCAATGACGGCCTCCCCGGGAAGAGGTGCGAGCATGTCAGGAATTTCCGCGATTTCCGAGTGGCTGGATTGCCTCTCATCGACGGGGCGCGTCAGAGCGCCACCCAGGATTCCCGAGTCTCCCACTGTATAGATCACTGGAAAATCCTTCTCGCGTGCCCACTCGATCAGTTCCTTTATATGAGTCAGCGCGGACCAGCCTGCGGGGCCGCAACTGAGTGGGCGGTCCGCAATTGATTCCTCCAGGGACAGGCCGCGTTCACCGAGGAAGGCGGTGACAACGTCAATGATCAGGAGCGCCGGCCTCTGGCCCGCCTCAACAGCACGTTCCGCCGAAGCGCCGAACCCCTTGTAGGCTTCGTCGGACATTACGTCTCTCCAAGAGTGCATTTACTTTCCCTAATGTGTGGAGTTGGTTTTGTGGATGTGGTGGCCCCGCTGCGGCAGGGATGCCGGACAAGCAAGCTGGTAATGACGGGCGATTTCGTCGCTGGTAGTCAGCCAGACATCGGGCTGGCTGGTGATGAAACTTAGAATCAAGTCCAGGTACTTTGTCCGGTGCGGCTGGCCGCTTATAAAAGGATGCAGGGGCAATGCCATAACCCGACCACCTTTATCCGAGTCCTTACTAAGCTGTTCGTACTGGTCAATTGCCATGCGCGAGAACTCGCCCGCACTGACCGCGCCGCCCAGCATCCTCACATCGTTAACTTCGAAGGAGTACGGGATGCTCAGCATCCCCGGCACGTTGAGGTGAAAAGGCTGGTCATCCGCAGGCCAGTCCAGCAGATAGCTCACTCCAAGTTCGCTGAGGATCCTCGGAGTATCGGGTGTTTCAGTGGCATTGGGCCCCAACCACCCCTTGGGTCGCGAGCCCGTGTGCAGGGCGATCGTGTCCATCACTCCGCTGAGGTAGTCCAACTCTTCTGCAGGCGACATGCCCGCCTGCAGCGTGGAATTGTTACGGCCGTGGGCAAGCCAGGCCCACCCCCGCTCCCTGCCTGCATCGATTACCTGCGGATAACGACTGCAGACGTCCGAGTTCAACAGGGCGCTGGCGCGTAGCCGGTATCGGTCAAGGGATTCGATAATTCGCCAAATCCCCACCCTCATGCCGTAATCCCGCCAACCGTGATTGAGCGGATCAAGGGGGAGGCCCGCGGACCCGGGCGAAATTGATATCGACCGCTTTCCCAATTCGAAATGCTCAATATTGAGGCCTACATAAAATGCCACCCGCTTGCCGCCGGGCCACTCAAGAGGAGGTCGATCGACGATTGGACTGTAGTCATAAAGCTCTTGCTCGATTGTTATCACCTTCGATTCCCCGACCTGCCGCGCCGGACCACACTCTCTCAAGTAGCTAAACGCCTGTGACCTATTGCACCGCGTTCACTTTGATCATACCATTCGTTGGTTAGACCTTTCCAAAGGGAAGGTCAAGTCAAACCGCTGTCACCACGAAAGAAGCCAATGAATCCACAACCAAGTCCCTCGCCATTGCCGGCGGGACCGCCGTCACGGGACCCAGGGGGTTTGCCATGAAAGCCCGAAAGCAGGTGCTGGGTCTCGCCGGGATCGCGGGGTTCCTGCTGCTATCCGAACTGAGTTCCCGTTCAGGGCTTGTGGACTCTCGGTTCATGCCACCCGCCAGCGACATCGTGGGCGCGCTTATGGGCAATCTGGTGCACCACAAGTTCTGGATTGCGGCAGGACAGACGATGCAGGCGTGGGCGATCGGCCTGGCCATTTCCCTTGTTTTGGGTGTCCTCCTTGGATTCGTCATCGGGTCTTCAACCGTTCTTCGCCGCCTGACCAATTCCACAGTGGAGTTCCTCCGACCGATTCCCTCGGTTGCGTTGATCCCGCTCGCGGTGTTGCTGTTCGGCGTAAAGATCGAGTCGTCGCTGATGTTGATCATCTACGCGTCGTTCTGGCAGATCTTCATTCAGGTTCTCTATGGCGTGGCTGATGTGGACAACATCGCAATGCAAACGGCCCGGTCTTATGGACTGAATTCCTTGGCCCGGATCCGGCATCTCGTTTTCCCCACCACACTGCCGTACCTGATGACCGGCCTTCGCTTGGCCACAGCCGTCGCCTTGATCCTGGCCGTGACCGCCGGCCTCGTCATCGGCTCCCCTGGATTGGGCCGCGAGATTGCCCTGGCCCAGTCCGGTGGCGCGGTTCCGGAAATGTACGCCCTGGCTGTAGCCACCGGCCTCATTGGCGTGGGCATCAATATTGCCATGCGGAAGGTGGAACGGCGGGTCCTGTCCTGGCACTCATCGGTCCGGTCGGAGGCGATTGCATGAACATCCTGAAGCGTTTCCTCTATGCAAGTGCCCTGCCTGTGGTCCTGGTCGCGATCTGGTGGGCAACGAGTTCCACCTCAACGAACTTTTTCGTCCCCAAGCCCGCCCCTCTCGTTTCGACGTTTGTAGAGACCTGGGTGGGAGAACGAATCTTCTCGGACGTGCTGCCGAGCATCGGCCGGCTGCTGGCGGGAGTTGCTATGGCAATCCTGCTCGGAGTCCTTTGTGGGCTGCTCATCGGCTCCGTCCGTTGGCTGCGTGAACTGACTGAACCGATCCTGGAATTCTTCCGCGCCATTCCGCCACCAGTTCTGGTGCCGGTGCTCATCCTCCTGTTGGGGGTCAACGATTCCATGAAGGTAACCGTGATCGTCTCCGGCTGCATATGGCCGGTGTTGCTCAACACCATCGAAGGCGTCCGGGCAATTGATTCGGTGTTGGCGGACTCGGCACGCACCTACGGGATCACCGGCCCGGCGCGGGTTCGGCACCTCGTCCTGCCTTCCGCGTTGCCGCAGATCATGGCCGGCATCCGCCAATGCCTCTCTCTCGGATTAATCCTCATGGTTATTTCCGAAATGTTCGCCTCATCCTCGGGGCTCGGCTTCACCATCGTCCAGTTCCAGCGGTCCTTCGCAGTTCCGGAGATGTGGTCCGGCATCGTGCTCCTGGGCCTCATCGGCGTCGTCATGTCATTCATCTTCCAGTGGGCCGAGCGGCGAGTGCTGCGTTGGTACCACGGCTTGCGAGAGGTAGAAAATGCAGCCTGAATCCATCTATGCCACACCCGGTTCGCAAAAGAATGCCCTTCCAACCGAACGTGCAATGCTCTCCGTTCGCGGGCTCAAGAAGGTCTACCAGACCGACGGCGGTGAGATTGAAGCCGTGCGGAGCCTGAACTTCGACCTCCGCCCAGGGGAACTGGCATGTCTGGTGGGTCCCTCCGGTTCAGGGAAGACCACCTTGCTCAAGTGCATCTCAGGGCTGATGTCCCCGACCGCCGGCGAAGTCCGCTTGAATGGCGAGCCTGTCGTCGGGCCTCCGAAGAAGATGGCCGTCGTGTTCCAGGAATATGGGCGGTCCCTCTTTCCGTGGATGCGGATCCGTGAAAACGTCGAGCTTCCTTTGAAAAACCAAGGCGTGCCCAAGGCTGAGCGTGACCGGCTCGTTGAAGAGGCCCTCGAAGCCGTGGGATTGTCGCACGTGCCGCTTTCCTACCCTTGGCAGCTGTCCGGCGGCATGCAACAGCGCGTTGCGATTGCCCGGGCCATCGCCTACCAGCCGGAGGTCCTGCTCATGGACGAGCCCTTCGCAGCGGTGGACGCACAGACCCGCGCTGATTTGGAGGACCTTATCCGGACGGTCTGGAAGAAGCTGGGTGTGACCGTACTCTTCGTCACCCACGACATCGATGAATCTGTCTACCTGGGCGAACGCGTCATCATCCTCTCAAGTTCCCCCACCGTCGTCCAGGAAGACCTTGTCATAGACCTGCCCGCGGAGCGCGACCAGCTAAATACCCGCACACTGCCCCGCTTCACGGAGCTCCGGCATCACGTCTACGAGCAGATCCAGCTCGCCAAGAAGGGCCACCGCCCCGCGGGCGGGGGCGTGTGAACGGGTTCCTCGCCTAGCGTCAACGATTTCCTTTGCAGTGCCCCAAATTTTTCGAACCCGCATCTTAGGAGCAAACCCTTGAATAAACGTTTCCTCGCACTCGCTGCCCTCTCCGCGTTGTTGTTGAGCGCTTGCGGAGGTCCGGAAGAACCTTCCGCCAACGCACCGACAAAAGTCACCGCCGGAGTCATTCCCATTGTGGACTCAGCACCCATTTGGCTCGGAAAGTCCAAGGGCTTTTTTGAAGAAGAAGGCCTTGACCTGGACATCAAGACAGGATCCGGGGGCGGCGCCATCCTCCCCGCAGTCGTCTCCGGAAGCTACGACTTCGGCATGGGAAACACGGTCTCTGTCCTTCTGGCCCGCGACAAGGGCATCGACGTGAAATTCGTGAGCAACGAGGCCACCACGGCCGGAGCGCCCAAGTCCCAGGCAGTGATCGTTCCCAACGACTCCCCCATCAAGAAACCTGCGGACCTTGCCGGCAAGACCGTCGCCGTGCTTGGCATCTCGGGTTCGGTGGATACCACCATCAGGGCCCTGGTTGACGCTGACGGGGGCGACTCAAGCACCATGAAATTTGTCGAGATTGCGCCTTCCGAGGTCCAGGCCGCTGTTGAAAAGAAGCAGGTCGACGCCGGCTGGATCCTGGCACCGTTCCTGCAGAAGGCCGTCGCGGAGGGCAGCCGGGTAGTTTCATATAACTTCTCCGAGTTCTCTCCGAACTTCACGTTGGCCGGCTACTTCGCCACGAACGACACCGTCAAGAACCGACCAAAAGTAGTGGAGTCGTTCAATAAGGCCCTGGCCAAGTCAGTGGCATACGCGCAGGAACACCCGGATGAGGTCCGCCAAATCGTCACCACGTACACCAAGAACACCGTTGAGCAGCTGGAATCGATGGACCTTCCCACCTTCACCGTGGACTTTGACATGGAAGCGGAAGGCAAGCTGGCCGACGTCGTACATAAGTACGGCATGGTGAAGCAGAAGCCGGAACTCGGGGACATCTTCCCCTAATCCCGCCGGTGCTGGACGCTCAGCGCCCTGCACTGCCTGCGGTCTGGAGGTGCCAGATCCGCAGGCAGAGATGGATGTCCAGTTGACGGGTGGAGTCGAGCCAGTCTCCACCCATCAACAGGGCGATGCGTTCAAGGCGTTGTTTGACGGTGTTGCGATGGATGAAGAGGCCTTCTGCTGTGCGGGCAATGCTGTGGTTTGTTTCCAGGAAAGTCCAGGCCGTCCGGGTCAGCTCGGTGTTGTGCAGGGTGTCGTGCTTGATGAGCGGTTCGATCTGGGAGTAAAAGTCTTCTTGGTCCTCGTTTGAGTGGAGCGCGTTGAGCAGCAGGCCCAGGTTCCCAAGATGGTTTCCATCGAGGAGTTCGCCCTTGCGGCCGAGCACCAAGAGGCTGGAAAGGGCTAGCTCAGCCTGCCGGTGGGCTTTCTTAATGCCCGCGAGTCCGTTGGCCGTGCTGGCGTGTCCTGCAGTTGCGGGGACGTTGGATTCCTTCAATCTTGTCATCACCGACTGCGTGATGTTGCGGCTTCCCGATGCCAGAAGGTAAGTACGGGAGCCGCGGCGTGCAATCAGGGCTTTCACTGGTCCCAGCCCCTCACGGATGATCTTCTCCACCCGTGCGTAGTCCGCTCCGCCGGAATCGAAAACCGCCACGGTCATTCCCCCGGCTGCGGGGACGCCAAAGCGCGCCGCTCTTTGCTGGATGAGTTCCAGCGGAACATCACGGTCGGAGATGAGGTCATCGAGGACTTCGAATTGAACTCGTTGGGCAGAGTCGTGCATTGCCTGGTCAAAAAGACGCAGAACCGTCAGGAAAACGGCCAATCGCTCGGCGATCGTGCGTTGGCTGTCGGTGAACGGGCCCCTGGCTACCAGGGTGGCCAGATGCGTCGACCCGGCTTTGGCTGTGATGAGGACGAGCTCTGATTGAGCAACTGTGAAGGCGTACGGGCGCCCGGAGGCCAGTGCTTGAACCACACCTGAAGCGAGGGCGCGTCGTCCATCGTCCCCCATAAGGGTGGCGCTGAAGGGGACTCCTCCCTGCTGTAGTGAGGTTCCATGCTCTTCCTCGAGGACTCCGTTTGCTGCGTCCAATATCAGGACGTCCGTTCCGAGTATCTGCCGGGAGAGGGCAGCGAAGCCTTCCAGACCGTTTCCCTGGACTACGACCTCAATGAACCTTTCGTCCAGGTCGATGAGGCTTTGAAGGACACCCATCTCCTCGAGCCTGGTGCGGTTCTCATTGCCCAGGCGCTGGAGAGCGGACGCAGCGTCCGCAAAGCGCCGGGCGTTGTCGATGGCAACTGCGGCATGCTTTGCGCCTGTGTCCACCAGGTCAACAAGTTCGGGCGGGTACGTCCGGGGGCGCCGGTCGGCGATCAGCAGCGCACCGATGACTCTGCCGTAGATCTGAAGCGGAACCCCAAGTATTGCCCGTACTCCCTCCTTGGCCACAATGGCATCGATGTGGGGCAGACGGGAGAGGCCGTCATCGGTGAGGTAGTCGGTGGTTTGGTAGGGAGCAAGCCCGGCAGCAGCCTTACCCAGAACGCCGGTTCCGATCGGCATCCGGATTGTCCGGTAATCCTCGGTGGCGACGCCGTCGGACTTCCGGATGTAGGTTTCGTTCTGGTCGTAGTCGTTGAGGCTGATGTATGACATGTCGCTTCCGGCGAGGACACGGGTGCGTTTGACGATTGCCAGCAACACCGCCTCGACATCCCTGATCCCCGTCAGGTCCGTAGCCGTGTCATGCAGCGCCCTGAGCAAGTCTTCGCGCTGCCGCTGTCCACGCAGGAGGGCGTTGATGTTGCGGGCGGCCTGGGCAGCCCGTGCCGTGATTTCATGGCGCGCCAAGGCCTCGTCCAAGGCTTTGGACAGGTCATCGTCGGCGATGCCGGCTTCGATGCGTTCCAGCCACAATCCGGTGGTTTCCATACCTGCCCCTTTGATTCTTCCGTCCAAAGTGTAGCGAAACAGTTCAAAGTGCACTTCCTAGGCAGCAGACAGTGGCCGTGAGTGACATATGCGGGCTGTGATGCAGTGCATAACCTCGATGTAGAGCTTCCAAAAGAAAGGATCGTCATGGGCGACGATATGAAACTGCATGTGCTCTCCAGCGGGGTCATGGAATGCGACCACACGTGGCTGCTCCTCAAGGGCGGGACCACCATCATGGACCGCAATCATAAGGACGCGCCTCCGGCGTGGGGTGACTGCCCCACGCACGCGGTGTTGATCGAGCATCCCGAGGGCAGGGTACTTTGGGACACCGGAGTTCCCCGCGACTGGGAGACGCGGTGGGAGCCCACCGGGTTCCAAGACTTTTTCCCCGTCAAAGAAGATCCGTCGGGTCCGGGATACCTTGATTCAGCACTCGCCGAGCTGGAGCTCGAGCCGAGCGACATCGATATCCTCGTCCTCTCGCACCTTCATTTCGACCACGCGGCCAACGCCAAAATGTTCGACAACGGCAAGACCCGCATTATCGCGAGCAGCGATGAAATCCAGGGCGTACAGGGCATCTCCGGCGCGTTCCAAGGGGCACATCTGGTTTCGGACTTCGACGGCCTCAACCTCGAAGCGGTGTCCGGTGATGCTGAGATCCTTCCGGGAGTGAACGTTATCGCAACCCCGGGTCACACCTGGGGAACAATGTCCTTGCAGGTGGACCTCCCCAATGACGGAACAAAGATTTTCACATCTGATGCCGTCTACCTCGGAGCCAGCTGGGGTCCTCCGGCCGTCGGCGCAGCCATTGTCTGGGACAACGTGAAGTGGCTCGAATCCGTGGACAAGCTGCGGGGCATAGCCCAACGCACCAACGCGGAGGTCATCTTTGGCCACGACCCCGAGCAGCGCAAGACGCTGCGGTTCGCACCAGACGGCTACTACTCCTAGAGAGACATCATGATCCTTTACGACGTTAAATGCGCGGAGGGCCACCGCTTTGAAGCAGCCCTGAAATCCATGTTCGACGACACCCCGCCCTGCCATGAATGCGGTGCCCCGACGGGAAAGATTCCTGCAGCCATCAGGCTCTCAGGGACCGCGAACGCAGGCCCGTCGCGGGACCAAATGCCTAACACATGGCATGGGATCCGGCGAGGAGACCCGGAAATGGTGCGCGGTTGGCATCGGCTGATGTCCAAACGGGAAAAGCTTGAAGAAAAGTACCCGGAGCTTGCCGGGGACCGGAGGCCGGTCCTCGCCCATGAGGGAATCTTCGAGAACGCCCCGCTGCGGGCGGGAGACCCCCTTGCGGGCAAGGTGGCCGAAGCGACCTACAACCCATCGCAATCTGCCCGGCCGGAAGCAACGCGCCCCATCCCATCCAAAGGAAAAGAAGCGGACAAATGAAGATCATCGGCGCAGTTCTTGAAGGAACAGGCCTTCCACGGCCGTTCGCTGAATCCCGGCCCATCACCATCTCCGAGCTGGATCTGGGCGAGCCCGGCCCCACGGAAATCCTGGTCCAGTTGGAAGCCGCAGGCATCTGCCACTCGGATTTGAGCGTTGTCGACGGCAACCGGGTACGTCCCACGCCGATGCTGCTCGGACACGAAGCCGCCGGACGCGTGGTCGGGATGGGAACAGGGGTCACGGACCTTCAAACCGGCCAACGGGTGGTCATGTCGTTCCTCCCTCGATGCGAGGACTGTGACAACTGTGCAGAGGACGGCCGCCTGCCCTGCACTACGGGCTCCAAAACGAATGGCGAGGGTGTCCTGCTGCATGGATCCGCCCATCTGAGCCGCGAAGGAGAACGGGTCTTCCACCACCTCGGCGTTTCAGGCTTTGCCACTCACGCAGTTGTCGACAGGGCCTCTGTGGTACCCGTTGATGACGACGTTCCTGCGGATATCGCAGCAGTGCTCGGATGCGCCGTGCTCACCGGCGGCGGCGCGGTTTTGAACGCCGCCCGCCCCAAACCGGAAGACAGCATCATGATCGTCGGGCTCGGCGGGGTGGGAATGGCCGCACTGATTACCGCTGTTTCCCAGAACGTTTCACGGATCGTCGCCGTCGACACGCTCGAGGAGAAGCTCGAACATGCCCGGCGCCTCGGCGCCAACGAAACCTACACCCCGCAGCAGGTACTTGAGCAGGGCATAAAGGCCAAGTACGTCATCGAATGCGCAGGAAACCCCAAGGCCTTCGAAACCGCGTTTGCCGCAACCGCGGTAGGTGGGACGACAATCACCGCCGGGCTGCCGTCGCCCGATGCCCGCGCCCAGATCCCGCCCATGACCATCACGGCCGAAGCCCGGACAATCGTGGGCAGCTACCTTGGGTCAGCCGTACCGTCACGCGATATCCCGCAGTACGCCCAACTATGGCGGGAGGGCAGGCTCCCCGTCGAGGAACTCATCACCACCCGAATCCGCTTGGCGGACATCAATCTGGCCATGGACCAATTGGCTGAGGGAAAAGCTGTTCGGCAAGTCATCATTTTCAACTCCGAAAGTGATGGTCCTGCGGTACCGAAAGCCGAAACCTGCGTTTCCTGAAGACCCAGATTAACCGGAGGAATATCATGGCCCGCGGCCGCCCGCTCTTACGGCACGAACAGCCCAAGGCAGAGCGTCACAGTCCGACGCCAGTGCCGCCAAACGATGCCGAGTACGTAAGGGACTGGGCGCAACTGGCAGTGGGCGAAAAGGTACACATCCGCCAAGAAAAAAGGACCGAACTGACCGGTCACGTGGATGCGGTGACTGACGACGGAGAAATTCTCTGGGTCCAATTGCTGGCCGGTGCCGGGCGGAGACTATTCATACGTTCCGAAGGCAGCCAGTTGTGGCGTGTGATGGTTGATGTCGATCGAGCCCAGGCTCTGATCTGGGAAGGATAGTCCTTGGCTACGATTCCCTGGCGCTTCCCCGGACGATGAGTTCGCACGGGAAGGCCACCCGCTTGGTGGGCTGCCCAGGTGTGTGAATCCGTTCGACCAGCATCCTGGCGCCAATGCGGGCCACCTCCCGGCTTGGCTGGCGCACGGTGGTCAGGCTGAAGGAGTCCAGGTTAGGTTTATGACGCGCTTCCTAGGGACCTCCCGTTGAGGCAAAGACCGCGGCTGCCAGGACGATCACGACCCCAGCTGCCGCTTTCGGAAGGACTGCCGGGGCAGGAGCCGGGGACTTCATCAGCTGACGCGCTCTTGCCAGGATGCACAACGTCAGGACCAGCGTAGCCAGGGATGCAGCACACGCGGCTACTCCCAGTGCATCCGTGTTTGATGCTGCCGCTGACGAAGCCGTGAGCCATGCGCGACCAATGAGGAAGTCGGTGACGACCAGCGTCAGGACAGTCCGGCGCCAGGCAAGGAGCGTGCGTTCGGGCTGCAGCCCCGGATCCCTTGCAGGTGGCGCTGGTTCAGTTAACATGCAGGTGGCGCTGGTTCAGTTAACAAAGAGAATGAGGGCAGAGAAGACAGCGGCTGATCCGGCGACGATGATGGTCATTCCCATCATCAGCCAGGAGTGTGGCAATTCTCGGTTGTGGCGCATCGCGCGTTCCTGGGCGGACCAACGGTTGTACGCCTGGGTGGCCAGCAAGGCTCCGGCTGCTGCAAGGATGACGCAAAGACCAGAGCGTATCGGCGCCGGTGCGACATTGGGCGCGAGCTGGTCCAAGGCTACTGCTCCCGCCATGATGGCCAGCGCCGTTCGTATCCAAGCGAGAAAGGTTCTCTCATTGGCAAGTGAGAAGCGGTAATCCGGCGTCGCCCCTTGCCGGCGCCAGCGGGGCTCTTTCATTTGCTGCCCTGTTCAGTGCGGGCCGTCACTGGGTCACCTGTGTTTTCCGAGCGGCAGTGCGAAAGCCAGTGTTCCCGCTGGAGGATTCAGGTGTATTGGAGCTGCGGGCAGCGACGCGGTAACGGTTGCAGTATGAGTCGTGGCATAGGTAGGAGCCGCCACGCATTACCCTTCCCGAGCCGATCGTGGGTCCCTGAGGTGAGTGCTTCGGTGAGTTGCGGTAGTACTTGGGCAGGAACCAGTCAGAGCACCACTCCCACACATTGCCACTGACTTCGTAAAGACCGAATCCGTTGGGTGGGAATGACATTACCGGGGCGGTACCAAGGTGGCCGTCGTCTCCGGTGTTCTTCGTAGGAAACGTCCCTTGCCAGATGTTGCACATGTGCATCCCCTCGGCACCCAAGAGCTGGTTGCCCCAAGGGAAACGCCGTTGGTCCAGGCCGCCCCGCGCCGCGTATTCCCACTCCGCCTCGGTGGGGAGTCTGCGGTCAGCCCAAGCGCAGTAGGCCAACGCGTCATTGTGGGAGACATGAACGACGGGGTGATCGCCCATGTGTGACCAGTGTGACGACGGGCCACCAGGGTGTGCCCAGTCGGCACCCCGGACGTTCAGCCACCAAGGTGTTCCTGCGGCGACGCCGAGAATATCCTTTCGATCCGCCTCCGCCAAGAGATGAAATACGGCGGAGGATCCAAAAATCTCGGCTTCCGTGCGGTAACCCGTGGAGTCCACGAACGCAGCGAATTGATGGTTGGTAACAGCAGTTGAATCGATGCGAAAAGCATCGAGGCTCACTTCATGGACGGGGGCCTCTCCATCGGCGGAGTATCCTTCATCAAATGAGTCACCCATGCGGAACGTGCCTGCCGGGATTGATACTTCTGCCCGACGGGGAGCGCGGTCGGCGAGTCTCAGATTGGTGACCGGCCTGCTGGGGCCCTGGCGGGAGGGTGAGCAACAGCCGCGGGATTTTTCCTTCATTTACCCTCCGGTGAAATCGCAGTCAGCCCTTTAGTGGGAGACTATAGTTAAGTTGCGTCATATAACAAAACCATACCTCCCGGTTCGTTAGGAGCACCTATGCACAAGCTGAACGCACAGGCCCGACAAGCAGGCGCCCAGCCCGCCGGGGAGGGAGCGGCCCCACCTAGCCTCGTCGACATCCGCCGACATAACCTGTCAGCGACATTGAGGTCGGTGCGCGATCGAGGGCGGGTAACCCGGGCAGAGCTGGTAGCGGAATCCGGACTGAATCGAGTTACGGTCCTGAACCTGGTCAGCGAACTTGAACAAATGGGACTCATTGAAGAGGTCGGCCTGGCCTCAACCGGCCGGTCGGGTCGGCCGGCCCGCGTACTCGAAATGAGTGACAGCCACCTGGCCGTGGGCGCGTTGGAGCTGAACGTTGACCACCTGTCACTCAAGTGCACCTCCCTGCAGGGAAGGGCCGTATTTCTCGAGCGGCAGGACGTGTCCGCAAGTGAACACACACCAGAGTACGTTTTGGACTTGGCGGCGGACATGATCAAGCGGGGTGCAGCCGCCGCAGCCACCGAAGGCATGCGGATAGTACGCGTAAGTATCGGCTGTCCGGCGTTCGTAGATAACGCAGGCGGCGTGGTCCTGAAATCGCTCAGCTTGAATTGGGTGGATGTTCCCGTCGTGCGGGAACTTGAAAAACGATTCGAAGGAACCGCCGTATTCACGTTGGACAAGCTAGCCGACCTGGCCATCCATGCCGAACGTCGCCAGCATGGGGTGCCCGCAGAGGAAGGCATTCTTTTGCTCTACGGCGAAATGGGCGTTGGCGGCTCCTTCCAAAAGAACTCGGAAATTCTCCGCGGCGACGCCGGCATGGGCGGGCAATTCGGCCACCTGACGGTCAACCATGACGGCCCGCCATGCTACTGCGGTCGCAGCGGATGCTTGGAGACCTACGTGGGCGTGGGGCCGCTCTCAAAAGCCCTGGAAGACGCCGGCGTCCGTCGTTCATCGTCGGCGGCAGTCAGGGTAAGCGAGGCCCTGTCGGCAGTGGAGGCCGGAAGCCGCCCTGCGGCACGCGAGCTGGCCAGTCAGGGAAGATGGCTCGCGCGGGCCGCATCCACACTAACGGCCATATTCGATCCAAGATTGATTATTTTGGGCGGGTATTTGACGCAGTTGGCGCCCCTACTGACGCCAACCTTCACCGAAGAACTCACCCGGACCAGCAGCGGGGAGTTCCTGCACGACACAAAAACTGTCGTGTCACAACTTGGCATAAACGCTGTTCTGGACGGCGGTATTGACACAGCCATCGAAGCGCTCGTCCGTTCTCCTTGGACTGTTTCGACCTAGAAACTTTGTATTGACAATGTGAGGCACGTCTCCTAATCTGAGTTTAGTTACATCACCTAACCAAACCGTATTCCTTCTGCTGCCTAAGCTGAGGCGTTCAACGGAGAGCGATGATCCCCATGAATGAGCAAGTTCAATTTGAAACCAACCGCCGCCGGTTCCTTCAGGTACTCGGACTCGGTGCATCTGTTCCCCTGCTCGGCGGCGTAACGGCGTGCAGCCAAAGCGGAACCGGCGCCTTGGGCGGAGGATCCGCCGGCGGTGGGAAAGTCACGGAACTGGTGGTTCCGACGGCCAAAACACCTTGGCTTGAGGCCTACCGAAAGATGGCGACCAAGTACCAGGAAGTGAGCGGCATCAAGGTTACGCTTCGAGAGTTCCCCTATGACGGTTTGTTCACGCAACAGACGAACGCCGTTCAAGGCAGCAGCTTCCCGTTCGACATCTTCCAGATCGACGAATTCGGCGTGGGGCAGTTCTACTCCAACGGCTGGGCTCAGCCCTTTGATGCCATCGACCCGGGCTTCAAGATGGATCCGGAAGTGCTCACCTACGCGAACCTCCCCTATTGGGATGCCGAGAAGAAGAGTTCAGCTGACAGCGGCAAGGTGATGGGTTACCCCATCAATGGCAACATGGACCTTTTTGTGTACCGCAAGGACATCTACGAGGAACTCAACCTTTCCGTGCCCAAGTCTTGGTCGGAAGCCGTTGAGAACGGACGCAAGGCGGTGCAGGCAGGAAAGATCCGGTACGGTTACGTGCCCCGCGCGCAGGCCGCGCAGAGCGGTCTTTCGGTGACCTATGAATTCATGCCTGTCTTCTACAGCCACGGTGGTTCGTGGTTCAAGGAGGAGGGCAAAGACTGGACGCCTACCATCAATTCCGAGGCGGGCATCGCAGCTGCCACCACTTACCGTGAACTGGCGAAGCTCGGGCCCGAACAGCCTCAGACTGTCGGCCAGGCTGAAGTTATTTCCCTCATGCAGGGCGGCCAAGCGCTCCAGACGCATGTTGTGGCAGCCGCGGCCAGTCAGTTCCTGAACAAGGATAAGTCCCAAATTGCCGACACCGTAGGTTTCGCAGAGGTTCCTGCAGGCCCGGGCGGGAGTCCAGCACCCACCAGCGGCACTTGGAGCCTGGCCATTCCCAAGGGCCTGCCTGCCGAACGCGCCAGCGCCGCGCTTGATTTCATTAAGTGGATCCTCACCGACGAGGCCCAGGCCATTTTCATGAACGCCGGTGGCATCCCGACACGCCGCAGTGCCCTAGCATCGGGAGCCGAATCCGGTGCCGGCGCAGCTTACTTGAAACCCCTCCAACAGTCAGTCGATCACATCAAACCCTCAATCCGGCAAACCTTCGGGCCTGCCATGGCCGCTGAGACTGAGAAGTTCCTGACACAGATAGCATCCGGCGAGGTCAGCCCCGCACAGGGCATGGACGCGCTCCAGGCTGCGGTAACCAAGGTCGTCAAGGACGCTGGGTACCTCAAATGACAGCCACAACAACCGTGCCGGTTCGCACCGTCAGAACCGCAACCTCCCCTCGTGGCCGTAAGTCCTGGTCCAAATTCGGGCTGCTGGCGTTGACGCCCTTTGCCCTGTTCCTTCTCCTGTTCGGCGTGTATCCCGCCATACAGCTGATCGTAATGGCCGGCTCCCAAGTGCAGGTCGTCCAAGGCGGCTTCCACATGGAGTTCGCAGGCCTCGATAACTTCGCCCGCATTCTGGGCGACCCTGACACGCTTCCGGTCCTGCTCGTTACCGTCATCTTCATCGTCGGAGCCGTCGCGCTCACGGTCGTCCTCGGAACGTTGCTGGCTGTAATGCTCGACCGTGCCGTGTTCATGAAAACAATCGCCAAGCGAATCCTGATCTGGCCCACGGTGGTTGCTCCCGTCGTCGTAAGCGTCATCTGGCTGCTGCTCCTCAGCCCAACCATCGGCGCTGTTAATAAAGCACTGCTCGCCGCCGGGCTCCCAGGACAAGGCTGGCTGGGGGAACCCGTTGGAGCGATGCTGTCCATCATCGCTGTAGACGTCTGGCACTGGACACCCTTGGTATTCCTTCTCGTCTACACCTCGCTCCAGTCGATCGACACTGAAGTCCTCGAAGCCGCCCGCGTGGACGGCGCTACAGAATGGCAGAGCATCCTGCTGGTCGTCCTGCCCATGGTCAAACCAGTAATCATCACCTCAGCCGTGATTCGACTCATCATGTCCGTCAAAGCCTTCGATGAGATGTTCCTGCTGACCCATGGCGGACCGGGCAACTCCACAAACCTCATCAGCCTTCACATCCGCACCATCTTCTTCGACCGTTTGGAACTTGGCTACGGCTCAGCACTTGGCGTGGCCATCATCCTGATCTTTGCACTGCTTGGCGGAATCTACGTCCTGACCAAGAAAGCAGTGAACGGAAGGCGAACCTCCCATGTCTAAAAACCAGACCCGCGCCAGCATGGGCGTCATCGGCACCGTCGCCGAACTCATCCTCATCGCCGCCATCATCGCGACCATCGTGCCAATCGTGTGGATGGTTGCCCTCAGCTTCCAACCCTTGAAGAACATCATCGCTGCCGACATCAACATTGGCTTTTCGCTGAGCAACTACACCGACCTGCTGGCACCCGGCAACCCGCTCCTGGCCCAGCTCGGAAACAGCCTCGCCATCGTCATCGGAACAGTGCTGCTGTGCCTGATCTTCGGTTCCCTCGCCGGTTACGCCCTGTCGCAGCTGACGATTCCCCGGGCCGTGCTCCTGCCGCTGCTGGCACTGACGGCATTCATCCCGCTGATCCCGCCCATGGTGCTGGTCCCCGGTCTTTACGCCACCATGTCCTCCTTCGGCCTCATCGGTGGCACCCTCGGCCTGGTCATCCTTAACACGGTATTTCAGTTGCCCTTTGCTGCGCTGCTGATGAAGGTGTACTTCGACGGTCTGCCGGCCACCCTGCGGGAAGCAGCGCTGATAGACGGCGCATCGGAGGCAACTGCCTTCCGGTCGGTGATGCTCCCGTTGGTCAAGCCCGGCCTGGCCTCCGTCGGAACGTTCACCGGGATCATGGCCTGGAACGAGTTCCTGTTCGGTCTGACCATGACCTCCGGTGGTGTCACAGCCCCCTTGACGGTCGGCATCGCATCCTTGGTTCAGCCCTTCGAAGTAGCCTGGGGCCAGATGGCAGCCGCCGGAACCCTGGCAGCCATTCCCATCATCATCATCACGATCATCGCCAACCGCTACATTGTCGCCGGCCTGACCGCAGGCGCAGTGAAGGGCTAGAGGACTACCATGAAAGACATTTCCACCTCCCAACCCAACGTCCTAGTGATCCTCGCCGACGACCTCGGCTACTCCGATCTGGGCTCCTACGGCGGGGAGATCGACACCCCCAACCTCGACCAACTCGCCGAAGGCGGCGCCCGGCTCACCCAGTTCTACACGACGGCCCGGTGCAGCCCTTCCCGGGCCTCGCTCCTCACCGGCATGCACCCGCACCAGACCGGCATCGGCGTACTCACGGGCGACGACTCCCCCGTAGGCTACGAAGGAAACCTGAACCGCAACTGCCCCACCGCCGCGGAGATCTTCTCCGCCAACGGCTACGCCACCGCAATCACCGGTAAATGGCATCTGGCAGCCGACGTCCGCAACCCTAACGACGCCTGGCCCACTCGGCGCGGTTTCGACTACTTCTACGGAACACTCACAGGCTGCGGCAGTTTCTACAGCCCCGGCACACTCACCCGAAACGAAACCAACATCGAACACGAAGCCGAGGACCCGGACTTCTACTACACGAACGCCATCACCGAAGAAGCCCTCGGCTTCCTCAACAGGGCAAGTACGGAGAACAAACCCTTCTTCCTTTACGTTGCCTACACGGCACCGCACTGGCCGCTCCATGCGCCCGAAGATGACATTCGTAAATACGACGGGCGCTTTGATGCCGGCTGGGACAAGCTACGACAACAACGCTTTGAACGACAGTACGAGCTCGGCATCGTAGAACCTGGAAGCGTCCTCAGCCCCCGCGACCCCGAAGAAGCAGCCTGGGTTGAGACCCCGGACCATGCTTGGCAAACCAGACGCATGCAAACCTACGCAGCGCAAGTGGACCGAATGGACCAAGGGATCGGCAAGATCATTACCGAGCTCAAGGCCAACAACCAGTTCGACAACACCATCATCATCTTCCTCTCCGACAACGGTGCCTCGCCCGAGGAGATTCCCCACTTCGAGCGGGAAACCTTCGTCCAACGCAGCGACATTTACCGCCCTCACACCCGCGACGGGGAACCCGTCGCGCTCGGCAATGAACCAGCAATAGTTCCCGGCCCCGAGAACACCTACGCCAGCTACGGCAGGGCGTGGGCCAACCTCTCCAACACCCCTTTCCGGATGTACAAAAAATGGACACACGAAGGCGGCATAGCGGCGCCCTTCATCATCCACTGGCCCGCGGGGGCTGTTCAGCAGGGCCGCCTGGTACGTCAGCCCCTGCAGCTGACCAACGTCCTGCCCACCCTCTTGGAAGCGGCCGGCATACAACCGCCAACCGAGATGAACGGCACACCCATGCCCCCGCTGGAAGGCACCAGCTTCCTGAAGCACCTCACCGGGGACGACGGTAACTACCCTGTTCGCCACGCCGCGGATGCCCAGAGCGGCACCCTCTACTGGGAACACGCCGGCAACGGTGCGATCCGCCGCGGCGACTGGAAACTGGTCCGGAACTTCCCTGGACCATGGGAGCTGTACAACTTGGGCAAGGACGCAACTGAGCTCGATGACGTCCTCACCGAGAACCGGGACCTTGCAGAATCGCTGCTCGCGGACTGGGCCCAGTGGGCCGATCGCGTCGGGGTCTTACCCTTCGAACGAATCGTTGACCTCTACGAGCTCAGAGGCCGCCCAGCCATCGAAGCCGCAGGATAACGATGAAACAAGTAGTCGCGCCCGTACTGGAAAGCCAAACCCGGCAAAGGATAATTTCGCTCCTGTACTCCGCACCACTAGGTCCCACCGAAATCGCATCCACGCTCGGCCTATCCCAGTCCTACATCTCAAACCACCTCGCGGCCCTCAAGAGCCACCACTTAGTGACCTCCCACCGAAACGGACGAAAATCCGTCTACGAACTCGAAGACAAAGCAAGGGCAGCCGTCATGGCCGCCCTTGCGGGCTTCTCCCAGGCGCGCCAATAGGCAGGTGGGTCACCCAGCCTCTACACAATTCAGACTTACTTTCAGACCCTCCGGCTGCCGCCACTGGCGTTCCCCGGGAACAACACGCACTGGCCTTGATCCTTGTAACCGCACTTGGAGCTCCGAGCGTGCTGGCGACGACATTCATCATGCGGCAAGCCTTCATCGCACATCGCCCTGCCGGTAGAACCGGAAGAAGCCGCCCGGCTCGACGGACTCGGACGAACAGCAATCCGGTGGAAAATCGCAAATGCCCCTGGCCAAGTCCGCACTGGCCGCGGTGGCAATCTTCACCTTCCCCCACGTCTGGAACCAATCCGGGCTCAAAGGTTAAATGACGGCCGTCAGAGTGCCCGCTGACCTGGCCCCAGCCAGAGGCGACAGAGCCAGCTTCTGCAAGCTTGGTTCGAACCGCATACACAAAAGAGCCCCGGAACGGAATTACCGTTCCGGGGCCCCAAGCTGCTTCCGGGTGGCCAGCAGCTCCCTACCAATAGACGGGGACTGTCTCATCCTCCACGGGCGCATCCACCCGGAACACCCGGAGCTGCAGCGCCAGGGTTGAGTAGTAGCCCACCAAGGTCACCAGTTCAAAGACCGTGCGCTGGCCGAGTACATCCTCCGCCTCGTACCAAGCGCAATCGCCAAGGTCTCCGTCGAGGAGTGCCAAGACGGTCCGGCCAACCAGTGCTTCAATTCCGTCGAACGGCGTTACGTCTTCCCGCCGGATGGCCTCCAACTCATGGCGGCTGAATCCGAGGGCCCGCCCAATGGCCTCGTGGGACTCCCGCTCGAAGGTTGAGTGATGGCGGGCAGCAACAAGGAGGATCGCGATTTCACGCGCCCGGTCGGGCAATTCGGTTTCGTAGCGCAGTGCGGCACCAACCCCTTGAAGCGCCATCCCGACCGACGGCGACAACAGGAAGTCGCCGAACGGCCCGTTGAGACGGCCTTGCTCATCCGTGAGGGCGAAGTGCTGCGGGCCTTGGGCCCGGGTGCCCTGCGTGATGGCTTCGTACAGCTTCTTCTGGTCCGGCTCCATCTGATCCGGCCGCAGGCTATCTGAACGGCGTAACATCTTAGGCGTTGGCTCCATGAACAGGGCTTTCAACCCGGTCCTCCATTTCTGCGCCAAGGGGTACACCCGTGCGGTCGCGGACCAGGAGGGTTGCGATGATGGACACCACCACCATCACTTCCAGGTAGACCGTCACGGCGCCGGTGGAGCCTGTGGCTTGAACCAGGGCCTGGGCAATAGTCGGAGCGAAAGCGCCGCCGACGATCGCGCCTAACGCGTAGGCAATGGAGACTCCCGAGAAGCGCACGGTCGCCGGGAAGATTTCGGTGTAGTGCGCCGACAGCGGGCCGATGACCAGTCCCAGGCCAACGGTCACGAGGGTCAGTCCGGCGAAGAGCCCTACCGTCGAGGCTGTGTTGACCAGCGGGAAGAGGACGAGCAGCGCCGCGGCGAGCAGGAGCCACCCGAGGAGCATCGTCTTTTGGCGCCCGATCTTGTCCGAAAGCGCTCCGCCAACAAGGGTGAAAATCAGCCAGGAAATGGCCGAGGCAGTGACCACCCAGAGGACTTCCCCGGCGTCCAAGCCAACGGGGCCGGCGGGATCGGTGGCGTAGCGCTGGATGTAGCCGCCTGTAGTCATGTAGCCGGAAGCCTGGCTTGCGGCAGGAATCAAAGCCGCCAACAGGACCAGACGCCAGTGGTTCTTGAAGAGTTCGACGATCGGTGCGCGGGATTCCTTCTTGCGTTCGGCCAGTTCGCTGAACACCGGGCTCTCATCCACCTTGCGTCGGATGTAGTAGCCAATGACGATCAGTGCCACGGAAAGGATGAACGGAACGCGCCATCCCCACTCAAGGAAAGCCTCACCGGGAGCGATCAATGTCATTGTGGCCAACATGCCCGACGCCAGCAGGAGTCCCAGGGGAGTGCCGATCTGCGGTGAGGCTCCGAAGATGCCACGCCGCTGCGTCGGAGCGTGCTCGACGGCCAGAAGTGCAGCGCCTCCCCACTCGCCGCCCGCCGAGATGCCCTGCAGGATCCTCAAGAGAACCAGCAGGATTGGAGCCACCAGTCCAATGGAGTCATAGGTGGGCAACAAACCGATCAGCGCGGTCGAAGCACCCATCAACACCAGGGTGGCCATCAGAACAACGCGGCGGCCGTAGCGGTCACCGAAGTGCCCGGCGAGGAATGCGCCGAGCGGCCGGAACAAGAAGCTGATGCCAACGGTCAGGAATGCCAGAAGCGGCGCGGCGGCTGATCCCGCGGGTTCGAAGTAGACCTTGGTGAAGATCAGGCCCGCGGCGGTGGCGTAAAGGAAGAAGTCGTACCACTCGATGGTGGTGCCGGCGACGGTCGCAAAGACCACGCGTCGGCGATCCCGGGAGCTGCTGCGCAACTCCGGGCTCCGCGTAGACGTCCGTTCTGTCATGTCATGTCCTTTCCCAAGTCACACCTTTGTAGAGGGGAAATGTAAAGTTTCGCAGAGCAGAACATGTTCTGCGCTGAGGGAATGACCACACGCTACTGGAAGTGTGAGTTGCAGCACAAGTCCTAATTTTGCACCGCAGCAAAAGCTTGCAACTCCAGAGTCAAAGCTGTTAGCGTCCTCGTAACATCCGCAGAGCAGAACATGTTCTACTCGACGGAACAGTCAGAACCGATTCAGCCAGATGTGGAGTACCAAATGTCCTGGGGCGCTATTTCCGAAATGGGGCCGGTATCAATCCGGACCTCCAACCTTGAACAGTCCGTCGTCGACGCAACACAGATCCTGGGTCTGCGCGAAACCAAGCGGACCGACGGCGTCTCCTACCTGGCCGCCGCAGACGTGCACCACGAACTGACGTACGTCGAGTCCGACGTCGATGGTTTGGAAGCCTTGGGACTCATCGCCGCGAACGGCGATGCACTCAGGGACATACGACGGCGGGTGGAGGACGAAGGCTTCCTGGTCGTCTCCGAGAAGCCCACCGGAGAAGGCGTGGAGGACGGCTTCACGTTCATCGGCCCGGAGGGCTTCGCCTTCGAAATTTCCCTGGGCCTGCAGAAGGCCGGCATCGCCCCCAAGGGCTTCGGTCCGAACCGCTACGGCCACTTCAACTTCCATCCACAGGACCACCACGGAATGGTGCAATTCCTGACCAAGGTCCTCGACTTCCGGATTTCCGACGTGATCGGCACCGGCGGTTCACGGGGCTACTTCCTGCGTTGCAACACCGAACACCACGGCATCGCCGTGCTGCAAGGTCGCGGCACATTCCACCACCATGCCTGGGAGGTCCAGGGCGTCAGCGACCTCACCAAGGCCGGCGACCGCCTCCACGCCCTGGGCCGTGAACTGCTGTGGGGTCCGGTCAGGCACGGCGCAGGCAACAACATCGCCTGCTACTACAAGGAGCACTCCGGAAACGTAGTGGAGCTCTACACGGACATCGAACAGATTTATGACGACAACCGCGAACCAGTCGTTTGGGAAGACGGCGAAGTGTGGTGGAACCAGTGGAACGACTACCTCCCCGAAGGCTTCCGCGCCCTGGGATTGGCCCCCACGCCGTCCAAGTACCGCCAGAACACCCTGCTGGTGGGAGGACGTTAACCATGAAGTTCGTTCGATTCACCAGCGAAGGCGAACTGCCTCGCGTCGGCGTCGTTGTTGACGACACGTACCGTGTCATCGAAGGCCACCATGACCTGCTCGACCTGATCCAACAGGGCGAAGAAACCCTGCGGAAGGCGGGCGAACAAGCAATCCAGGCCGGCGCCGTCGTCGATCCTTCAACGGTCCGCAACCTCTCCCCCATTGCCACGCCACCCACGTTCCGCGACTTCTATGCCTTCGAACAGCACGTCAAGGCCGGCCGGGAGTCGCGGGGCCTGGAGATGAATCCGCTCTGGTACAAGATCCCGGTCTTCTACTTCTCCAACCCCTACAACTTCAAGGGTGAAGGCGAAATCCCCATGACTCCCGGCTCGGAGCGTTTCGACTTCGAGTTGGAGGTGGCCGCAGTTGTCGGCAAGGGCGGGCAGGACCTCACGGCCGAGGAAGGCGAAGACGCCATCATTGGTTACAGCATCCTGTGCGACTGGAGCGGCCGCGATATTCAACATGAGGAAATGCTCCTGTCCATGGGGCCGGTGAAGGGCAAGGACACCGCCACCTCGCTCGGCCCGTGGCTGGTTACCAAGGACGAACTGGAGCCGTACCGGACGGCGACCGGTTTTGACCGGGCCATGTCCCTCAAGGTCAACGGCGTCGAATACTCCCGGGCCAACTGGGCTGACGTCCACTACTCGTTCGGGGAAATGGTTTCCTACGCGAGCCGCGGCACGGAAGTCCGCCCGGGCGATGTTTTCGGCTCAGGCACTTGTGGCACGGGCTGCATCCTCGAACTGAGCCGCACCCACGGTGAGGGCGAATTCCCGTGGCTGCAGGCCGGCGACGAGGTGCTCATCGAAATCGAGGGCCTCGGGGCCCAGCGCACCACCATGGCCAAGACACCGGTGCCGGCGTCCTTCCGCCGCCAGGGACTGGAGTAGGAAATGGACGCAGCCACGAACTATGACGTCGCGATCGTAGGTTATGGCCCGGTGGGCCAGAGCCTGGCCACGCTGCTGGGACGTCAAGGGTGGTCGGTCCTGGTTCTGGACAAGCAAGCCGGCCTGTACCCGCTGCCCCGCGCTTGCCACCTGGACCATGAAGCGATGCGGATCCTGCAGGCCATGGGGATCTCCGGGGAGATCAATGACGCGATCGTTCCTGCCCGCGAGTACCTGCTCCTCCGCGCCGATCTCAGCGTCCTGTCCAACCTGCCGCGTGGCTGGGAAACTCCCAGTGGCTGGGAGTCCTCGTACCACTTCTATCAGCCGGACATCGAGGGCATCTTCGACGCGACGGCCAAGTCCACCCCGGGCGTAACAGTGCGCCAGTCGACCAACGTGCGGACCGTGTCCGACCTCGGCGACCGTGTTGAGTTAAAGGTCGACGGCGGAGAGGAACCTATCTTTGCGCGTTTCGTTGTGGGGGCGGACGGCGCCAACAGTCTCGTTCGGGAGCAGGCAGGGATCGCAAGGGACGACCTCGGGTTCGAAGCGACCTGGGTGGTCATTGATGTCGAAATGAAGGCGGGGGCCAAGGCCCCCAAGGTTCCGGACACGGGCCAGGTACTCGATCCTGCCCAGCCTTCGCACATGGCCTGGTTGGGCGGTGACCATTACCGCTGGGAGTTCATGATCGTCGACGGTGCCGATCCCGTGGAAGCGGCAAAGCCGGAGAACGTCTGGCCCAAGCTTCGGCGGTGGATCACCGCGGACACGGCGACGCTCCTCCGGTCGACCACGTACACGTTCCATTCCTTGGTGGCCTCGACCTTCAAACAGGGCCGCGTGTTGCTTGCCGGAGATGCCGCGCATCTGATGCCGCCTTTCATGGGCCAAGGAATGATCAGCGGAATGCGTGATGCCATGACGCTGTCGTGGATGCTCAACAAGGTGCTGAAAGGCACCGCTCCGGTCGAATTCCTGGACGCCTACACGGAGAGCCGGCGGCCCCACGTGACGGAGTACATCGCCGAATCGGTCCGTGTAGGCCAACTGGTCTGCGAGACGGATGCCCAAAAGGCAGCGGAACGGGATGGAAAGCTCGAGGCCCAGACAGAAGCCAATCCACCGTTCCAGCCGCAGCTCGGCGCCGGGTTCGTGGACGGTCCGCTTGGCGGCCGCTTGGCGGTGCAACCGCGAATTGCGGGTTCCGAGGATGTCCTCCTGGACGACCTCCTCGGTTCCTCTTTGACGTTGCTGACTGTTCAGCCGGAAGTACTGAACGGGTTGCCTTCCACCGCGAAGCGCCACCTGGAACTGCTGGACGTTTCCGTAGCTTCCATCAGCACCCGGCCGGGTGAGGCTTCCCCTCGAAACTTTGTTGAGGAAGGGACTCGCTTCACGGACTGGTTGGGTGCCGCTGACGCCGACTGGGTGCTGGTCCGGCCGGACGCGTACGTGTTCGACGCCGGCAAGGGCGCGGAGGCGTTGGAGGAATCCATTGAGAAGCTTCGCGCGTACATCAGCCGGGAGTCGCGGATGCTGGCCGGACAGGAAGCCATGCTTGTGGGAGGGACCGTCCATGCGTAATGCCACGGCGGTCCACGGTCTGTCTATGCTGGCTACAGACGACCCACACACGAAGAGGCTGAGCCCCATGAACGTCACCGTCCCCGAGGAGTCCTCGGCGGATCCGGCATACCGGTATCCGATCGAGTCGGTTGAGAACGCCGCCCGCACCCTCCTCATGTTGCGTTCAAGGTCCAGCATCCGAATCGTGGACGTGGCTGAGGAGCTTGGCGCCGCGCGGTCTACGGCGCACCGGATGGTATCCACGCTGGCCCAGTCCGGTTTGCTGGAACGCCACCCGACGGACAAGTCGTTCGTAGCGGGCCCGGCGTTGATGCAACTCGCGCAGGCGCTGACCAACAAGGGCGATATCCGGACCGAGATCGAGCCGACCTTGGCCTGGCTGGCGAGGGAGACCGGGGAGACCGCCCACTATTTGGTGCTCAAGGAAGACCAGGCGTTGTTCCTTGCCTGCGTGGAAAGCCCGCATATCATCCGCGCCGTCTCCAGGGTGGGGCATCGCCTTCCGGCACACATCACCTCGGCTGGAAAGTGCCTTCTGGCAGCCCTTCCCCCGCAAGAAGTGGATCGGATGTTTTCGGGAGAACGGAGCTGGACCAACGGCACCGACCTGGCCATCCACGACCGGGACCATTTGCTTGCCGAACTCGCACAAATCTCCAACCGCGGTTGGGCGCTGAACAATGAAGAAAGCGAACCGGGAGTCATCGGCGTCAGTGCTGTTGTCCGGAACGACAAAGGGGAAGTCCTCGGTGCGGTGACGGTCTCCGGGCCCGCTGAACGCATGAGACCCCGGATCACCGAAATCGTCGCAGCAGTACGCGCCGCAACGGACGATTTCCGCCTTCACAGAAGCTGACAGGCCCCCCAGCTCGCGAGTAACGGCGCGGACAACGCGCTGATTCCTGACCAAGACAACGTCGTCATATAACCCGCGCCGCAAAGGCGCGCAGGAGGAAACTCATGAATGCCATGACCACGCCGGCAACCGCCACCGAACGGACCTCGCCCGACCACTACGGCGATCTTTACGGCAGGGACTCCTACGCTCAGGTGACGGAGACCGACCAAGAGCTGTGGGCCTTCGTCGAAGGTGCTGAACTGCCGGTCCTCATGACCGCACTGGCTGCAGCGTTGAAGGATATGTCCCTGCTGGAGCCGGACCTTTCCCCGCCCCTGCCTCCCATGGGCGCCACAACGCAACCCCACGGTGGCCTGAAAGAGGACCAGGTGGCCCGCGGACGGCAGATTGCGTTCGAAGCGCTGCGCCGCCTGCGCGATGAAGACATCCGGACCGTAGACGAACTCCCCCCTGAGCAGGCGGATTACATCCTGGATTGGTTCACGGGCGGGCGCACCAGCTCCGATCCGAGCTGGGCGGGCGAAATGCACCATGAATTGCTCATCAGCCCCCAGCGGAACGGCTCCGCCGGCTGGACCCTTGATGAGGTCTCCCCGGGACGAACCTTCGAGACGCTGATTGTAGGCGCCGGGGTCTCCGGCATCGCTGCAGCTTACAGACTCAAGGAAGCCGGCATCCCCTACACCTGGATTGAATCTTCCCACCGGGTTGGCGGGACGTGGTGGAAGAACCACTACCCGGGCGTCCGCTTGGACACCCCGACCTATGGATACAGCTTCTCCTTCGCGCAGCGCGACGACTGGCCCCACCAGTTCGCCAAGGGTGAGGAAGTCCTTGACTACTTGGAAACAGTCGTGGCTCGCGCAAAACTTGCGGACGAACTCGAACTCCATACGTGGTTGGAGAAGGCGGAGTTCGATGAGGTCAGCCGGACGTGGACAGCCACCACCGCATCCACCGATGGGACCCGGCAGACCCGCCGGTTCAACGCCATCATTACCTGCGTCGGGCAGCTCGATCATCCCCACATCCCGACGTGGCCCGGGCAGGAGGAATTCACGGGCGCGCAGATGCACTCCCAGGAATGGGACCACTCCGTGGACCTTCGCGGCAAGAAGGTGGCCGTGATCGGTACCGGCGCCAGCGCTTACCAAATCATCCCGGCAATCGTTGACCAGGTGGAAAGCCTGCACGTCTTCCAACGCAGCGCACCCTGGATGCTGCCCGCCGAGAGCTACCACGAGCCGATGTCGGACACCGCCAATTGGCTGCATTCCAAGGTGCCCCATTACGGCAAGTGGTTCCGCCTCTGGGTCACTGCCCTTGGCATCGAAGGACGCATCAACGTCGCTGAAGCCGAGGAAGGGTGGGATAAGGCTCCCCTGAGCGTCAGCCCCAGGAACGAGGCCTTCCGCCAGGAGGTCATCCGCCGCATGGAGCTCCAGTACGAGGGCCGTCCGGACCTGCTCGAAAAAGCAATCCCCAACTACCCGCCGTCGGCAAAGCGCATGCTGCGCGACAACGGCGTCTGGGCCGCCGCGCTCATGGCACCCGTCACCACAGTGGTGTCAGACGGTTTGGAGTCCTTCACGCCTACCGGGCTGGTGACAGGCACCGGGGAACACATTGATGTGGACGTGGTGATTTACGCGACCGGGTTCCGGCCCTCCGACTACCTGGATCCTATTGAGATTGTTGGACGTGGCGGCCTGGAAATCCACGACTACTGGCAGGGCGATGCCAAGGGGTTCGCCGGCATCACGGTGCCCAATTTCCCGAACCTGTTCATGATGCTGGGACCCAACACCACCGGCGTAGCCGCGGGCGGCCTGCACATCATGATGGAGCGCGCCGCCGAGTATGCAGTTGAAGCGATCCACCAGCTCCTCCTGCACGACAAGGCTGCGCTCGACCTGAAACAGGAAGCCCTCGATCGGCACATCGAATGGGTGGACGCGGAGAACCGCCGCATGACGTGGGGCCAGCCCTACGTGACCAACTGGTACAAGAACCGCTTCAACAGGGTCTCCCAGGTGTGGCCTTTCAAGACCACCGAATACTGGCGGATCACCGAGAAGGTCGAAGCTGACGACTACGAGTTTCTGCCGTAGGCAAGTCATAGGGCCCGTGGCAGTCAAGCCACGGGCCCGGACGACTGGCGAAAGCTAGCCGGCGACGATTCTCACAGGCAACGACTCGAACCCCCGGAGCACGTTGTGCAGGATCGGAACAGGAGCGCCGTCCGGCTCGATGGCGGCGACGCGCTGAAGCAGCTGCTGAAGCACGATTTCCATCTCGAGCCGGGCGATCGGCTGCCCCACGCACTGGTGCAACCCCATGCCGAAAGCTACGTGCCCTGAGGCGTTGCGATTCAGGTCGAACTCGTCGGCAGTGTCTCCCCACTTGCGGGGATCACGGTTCGCGGCCCCAAGGAAAACCAACACCTTGGCACCGGCCGGGAGATGCACACCGCCCAGGACAGTGTCCACGGCGACGGTCCGGTGGAACTTCTGGAACGGCGACTCAAGACGCAGCGCCTCGTCAACGGCGAATTTGGCCATCCTGGGGTTGGCACGCAACTGGGCCCAAGCCTCCGGATAGCGCGCTAAGACCGACAGTGTGTTGCCGATTCCGAAGATGGTCGTGTCCACTCCCGCGGACAGCAGGGCCCTGACCAGCAGCGTCGCTTGCTGCTCAGTAATCAGCCCGTCCTCCACACGCTTCCAGATCTGCGCACCGAACCCGGTGTCATTCAGGTTTTCGCGCTGGCAGTTCCGCATCACCGCGGCGGCATGCTCATCACCTTGGGCGAAGGCCTGTTTGAAGATGTAGTTCTCCGGACCGAACGCGTTGAACACCATATTGCCGTAAGGCAAAAGGTGCTCGCGGCCGACGTCGGGAATCCCTACCGCATCGGGGAAGACGCGCAAGGGGTACTTCTCGGCCAGGTCAGTAACGGCGTCGAAAGTCTCCCGCTGCGCCAACCGCTCCGTGAGTTCCTCGGCCGGGGGCGTGAAGGGCTCGCGAAGGGCGCGAACCGTGCTGGGGTTAATGACGCCGGTGAGTGCGCGGCGCATGACGGTGTGGATGGGGGGATCCGATTCAAGGATGCTCGGTGGACGCCAACCGGAGTCCTTGCGGATGTCCCGCGGCCCCAGCCCTCCCGAGGAAATGTAGGTCTCGAAGTCCGTCAGGACCTCATACACCTCCTGATACCCGGCTACGGCGTAGCTCCCGGTGCTTTCGAGGTAGGAGACTGCACCGGCGTCGCGAAGCCGGCCAAGGAAGGGGTATGGATCCAAGAGATTTGCTGTGTCGAACGGGTCCTCGCCCAGCACATTGGCTTCGTGGGTGGTGACGGTCATGGGAAACACTCCTGGTGAGGGAATTTGGGGTGGGAAGGTAACGGGCTAGAGGTCCAAGACGAGGCGCGGGCAGCCGGCAGCGGCCCGGGACACACAAACCAGCATGACCTCGCCGGCTTCACGGTCCTCTTCCGACAACACAGCGTCGCGGTGCTCCGGCTCTCCCGAGATGATCCGGGTTTCGCAGGTACCGCACAGTCCGCCGCGGCAGGATGAGAGGACGCGGACGCCCACCTCTTCCACGGCTTCGAGGATGGTTTTGTTGTTGGGCACCGTCACGGTGGTCCCGGTACGGGCCAGTTGCACCTCGAAGGGGGCGTTCGCTGCTGCTGCCCCCAGTGTTGAGGCCACGAAGCGTTCTGTGTGCAGGGCACCCGGAGGCCAGCCCATGCAGCGTTCCTCCACCGCTCCGAGAAGACCGCCCGGGCCGCAGGCGTAGACCAGCATGTGTGCCCTTGGCATGCCGAGGATCTGGTCGAGGTCCAAACGGCCCACCTCGTCTTCAGCGATGATCCGGATACGTTCCGGACCGTACTTGTCCTCCAGCTGCTGGGCGAAGGCCATGGTCTTCCGGCTTCGCCCGCCATAAATCAGCGTCCACTCCTTGCCGGCGGCCTGGGCCGCCTCGAGCATGGGAATGATGGGGGTGATACCGATTCCGCCTGCAATGAAGAGATAGCGTCGCGATTCACGCAAGGGAAAGTTGTTGCGAGGTTCGGAGATTGTCAGCGGGGTGCCGGCCAGCAACGCGTGCACAGCTTTTGATCCACCACGTGAGTCCGGCACGTGCAGCACTCCGATGCGCAGATGGTCCAGCTCGCCGGGCGAGGAACACAAAGAGTACTGGCGCACCAGACCGTCGCCAACGTGGACATCGATATGTGCCCCGGGCTGCCACGGCTGGAAGAGCTGGCCGTCGGCCCGGCGCAGCACCAGGGAGACCACTTGGTCGGCCACAATGTCCACCTGATCGACGACGGCGTCGATGGTAGCTCCTGCGGGTGCAGTCATGGAGTCTTCACTTCCTTTGAAACGGCTCGCCTGCCACGCAGGCTTTGGCCGGAGTTCCGGCTCTAAAGTGGGTCTAATTGAGGTTAGGTGTTCCACGACACAAAGCGGAGAAACTTTCTACCCAACGGAAAGATGAGCCCTCCGGCCGCCCAAACGAGGAGATTACTGCGGGAGATGCTCTGCGCCCAGTCGTCGGGCAATTCCCCGCGAGGCGATGTTCAGCACGGGCACCACGCTCCCCACCGGCGCCGGACGCCCCCGGGTGACAATGCCCAGTGCGGCCACAATGCGTTTCTCGGGCAGGAACACGGGAACCGCCAGCCCATAATTGTCCGGTCCCGCTTCTTCCTCTGTGGTGGCATAGCCCTGGGCCCTGACCCGCTCAATCTCGGTGGCCAGCAGACCGGGGCTGGTGATCGTCCTGGGTGTCCGTGGCTCGAGCCGTTGGATTGCGTTGGAGAACAAATCGTTGGGTCCAAAGGCGAGCATGAGCTTGCCCGCAGCGCTGGCATGAAGCGGCAAACGCGCGCCCACCCGCCGGAATGGCTGGCCCGCGTTGGTGCCTGACATCCGCTCCACCAACAGAACCTCGTTCCCGTCCAGGATGAACAGGTTCACCACATTGTGTGTGACAAAGAGGACGTCCTGCATGAACGGCGCAGCTACTTCAGCAATGTTTTGCTGGGCTGGAGCCAGCAAACCCAGCCGCCAGATCCTCTGGCCCACCCGGTATTCGCCATTCAATTTTTCGAGCCCACCCCATGCCACCAATTCGCCCGCCAGGCGATGGGCTGTGGCCACTGGCAGCCCCGCCCGGCGGGCCATGGAACTGAGGCTCTGGGCCGAATGCTCGGCATCGAAAGTGCCCAGCAAGGCCAGCGCGCGGGAGGTGACACTGGCTGCTTGGCGTGCGGTAGCGCCCCCGGATGCAAGAGGCTTGCGCTCGGCCGGCCGGCGTGTGGTCCGGCCTGACGGGGCAGCGTTTGCCATGCTCACCCTCCTCAGCGCTGGTCGGGGCGTCGTCTCACGCGGCGCGGTGCCTTCCCTGCCATCTTAAGGCCCGACGCCGGCGCCTCCTACGGCTGAGGTGAGGCTCCGGCGTCGTACTGTTCTACGTCTCCGGAGACTAAGCGTTCAACCGGCGACGGCGGCGAGCCCGGAACCGCGGTACGCGCCGAGACCACCGTCAACGCGGATGTCCGATCCGTTCACCCAGCCCGACTCGGGGCGGAGCAGGAAGTCGATGACAGTCGCGATGTCATCCGGCTCGCCAAAGCGGCCCAGCAGGGCGCCGGCTCCCTCCACCTTGTCGCGGCCGTGGTCCTTCTTGAAATCCTCAAGGATAGGGGTGGCCACAGGTCCCGGGCTGACGCTGTTGACGCGGATTCTCTGAGGCAGCAACTCTGCCGCCAAGTGTTCGGTGAGTACCCTTACGCATTGCTTGGAGAAAAGGTAGGACTCACCGGTGACCTCTTCATCGTCTGCGACGGAATCCAAGGCTGACGCCTGATCAGGGGCCAACGCGAAGGCAGAGCACTTGGCTTTCACATCCCTCCAGTTCACGGCAACGCTGGAGGCCAGGTTCACGACGGCGGCTCCCTCGTGAAGCAGCGGGGCGAGCGCACGGATCAGCCCGCGGACGCCGAAGACGTTGACGGCCAACACGGTCCGCCACGGCGCGGTCCCGGGGACGCCTGCGATATTTGCCAGCCCTGCGATCCCGTCCGTTGCCTCAGCCGCCACCGCGGCTGCAGCAGCAGCGATCCCCTCCTGGGTGGAAAGGTCCGCCTGGACGAACGTACCGGGGAATTCCGACGGCGGGTTGCGGTCAATGCCGATCAGCGGAATTCCGCGGAGGGCGAGGATGTCAGCCGTCTTTGCCCCGATTCCGGAAGAAACCCCGGTCAGGACGATGGGCAGTTTCTCGTGGGACATAAGACTCCTCAGATAGTGCGTGACGTGCTTCACTCCATAGTGGCAAGCAGGCGGCGCAGCATAACCAGTCTTTCCGTTGGACGGAAAGGACGATCGCGGATGTGATCGATGCCATGACACTGGGATAAGAATTCTTCCCGGCCGAAAGGACAAACCATGACGGCATCCCAATACGAGGTCCACGACCCGGCCACCTTGGAGCTTGTTGGGCACGCTCCCGAAAACACCGCCGAGGACGTCGAGGCCGCTGTCGAGGCCGCCCGCGCGGCCTCCGCAGGCTGGGCTGCGGACCGGGAAGCACGCCGCAGTGCGCTTCGCGCCGGCGCTTCGCTGATCCGCCGTCGCGTGGATGAGCTGGCTTCGTTGCTCTCACGGGAACAGGGCAAGCCCAAGGCCGAGGCCGCCGGCGAGTTCTCCGTTGCCGCCGGCCTTTTCGACTACTACGCGGACCTTGAGTGGGACGAAGCCGAGCAACTCACACCGAGGGCGGACCGCACCTTGGAAGTCCAGAACAGGCCGGTCGGAATCGTCGGCACCATTACGCCGTGGAACTTTCCCATCTCGCTGCTCTGCGTCAAACTCGCTCCGGCCTTGGTGACCGGTTGCACGGTGATTGCCAAGCCTTCGCCCACCACGCCGCTTTCCACCATCGCCTTGGTCAACCTCCTCAACGAGGTACTGCCAGTCGGTGTGTTGCAAGTCCGCACCAGCTCCCGGCGCACAGTCAACGTTGCCCTGAGCACCTCTCCCGGCATCCGCAAGATCTCCTTCACGGGGTCCACCGATGTGGGCATCTCCATCGCCCAACAGGCAGCCCCCACCGTAAAACGCGTCACCATGGAACTTGGTGGTAACGACCCCGCCATCGTGCTTGATGATGCGGACATCGCCGTCACCGCCCGCGGCATCGTGGGCAGTGCCTTCCGCAACGCCGGCCAGGTCTGCATGGCAGTCAAGCGCGTGTACGTGCCACGGAACCGCAGCGCGGAACTGGCCGAGGCTATTGCAGCCGAGGCCGAACGCCACGTGCTGGGCCACGGCATCGCAGACGGCACCACCATGGGGCCAATGCACAATGAGTCCCAGCTCAAGCTGGTCCAGGGCCTGGTCGAGTCCGCCGTCGGGGCCGGCGCGCGCATCATTACCGGCGGCAGGCCCGGCTGTGACCTCCCCGGTTACTTCCTCTCCCCCACCGTGGTGGTCGACGCCGGGCCGGGTATGGACCTGGTGGAGCAGGAGCAATTCGGCGCTGCGCTGCCGATTGTGGCTTATGACAATCTCGAGGCGACGATTAGCGGGCTGAACGCCGGCGAGTTCGGGCTGGGGGCCTCCGTGTGGGGCAGGGACCAGGAGCGGGCCTACGCAACGGCTTCACGTATTGAGGCCGGTACGGTGTGGATCAATCAGCACACCCAGGTGGAACCCGATGCCCCGTTCGGAGGCTGGAAAGCGTCCGGGGTTGGCCGCGAGCGGGGCCGCTGGGGCTTGGAAGAGTACCTGGAAACCCGCGTTATCAATGCCCGCCCCCATTCCTAAGCCCGAAAAAACTCTTGCAGAAGGACTTTCCCGTGAGCGTCGAACTGATCACTCTTGGCACCGCCGCCGGCCCGGCCATCCGCGGACCTGAAGGCGGCATTTCCAGTGCTTTGGTGGTGGACGGCGCCTTCTACATGGTGGATTTTGGGCTGGGCTGTTCGCGTGCGGCCAATGAGGCTGGGCTGAGGGGCAAAGACTTCGTTGCGGGTTTTGTCACGCACCTGCACTCGGACCACGTCGTGGAACTTCCCGGCTTCCTGCTCTGGAACTGGGGAAACCCCGTGGAAGGCTTCACCCGTCCGGTTTCCATCGTCGGTCCGGGCAAGGACGGGACGCGCCCGGGCGGAGTGGGCCTTTCCGGCACAACAGAGCTTGTCGCCCATTCGCTGAAGGCCTTCTCCTATGACATTGATATCCGGGTCCATGATGAAGCGCGTCCGGATTTGGCTGCGCTTGTGCGCGCCGTTGATCTTGACACTCCTTCGGATGGATCACCGGAAGCTGCTCGGCCCTTTGACGTTTATGAGGACGATCGGGTGAAAGTGACAGGCATCCTGGTGGAGCATCCGCCCGTTCGCCCTGCCCTGGCGTTCCGTTTCGAGACGGACGCCGGCTCTGTAGTGTTCTCCGGTGACACCGCCGAATGCCAGGCCATGGTTACCCTCGCCAAGGGAGCAGACGTACTGGTGCACGAAGCAGTCAACCTGGACTTCTACGCGGACAAGGGCTTCGCCCCCGAATTCCTGAACCACCAGCGGATCGCCCACACTCCCCCTGAGGGTGCGGGCAGGATTGCCGCTGAAGCCGGCGTGGGCCGTTTGGTCCTTTCCCACCTGGCCGGCAGGGCAGAGCCGAAGTGGTGGCATGATCGCGTTTCCTCCACCTTCAGCGGCCCGGTTGATGTTGCCGTCAGCGGCCAACGCTTCAGGATCGACAGCCCCGTCTTGTCCCCCGCCTAGAAGACCCGCAAAGGAACCACCCGCACCTGCAGCAAGGATCGATGTGGCACTGCCGTCGCGCACTTCAGGTATTGATGGAACTACGACGACGGACGGCGCCTGGCTTGCCGTCGTCGCCGCAGGCATCGCGGCGGCCATGCACATCTGGAAACTTCCGTCAGCCCTTGCCGGTATACAAACCGAACTTGGAACTTCGCTGGTCCAGGCGGGATTGTTGCTCGGCATCATCCAGCTGGCCAGCATTGTGGGCGGCCTTGCCACTGCCGTTTGTGGCGAGCTTGCCGGTCTGCGCAGGCTCCTCATCTCCGGGTTGGTGCTGCTCAGTGCTGCTTCCGGCCTTGGAGCCTTGGCCCCCGGCACCGAATGGTTGATGGCCACCCGAGCACTGGAGGGCGTTGGCTTCCTGTTGGCGGTCGTCGTCGCCCCTGCCCTTATCCGCAGAGTGTCGCCACCCCGGAGGCTGAACTTTGCCCTCGCAAGCTGGGCCACCTTTCAAGGAACGGCCACACTATTGGGCCTGTCCCTGGGCGCATTGTTCCTCCAGGCTGCCGGTTGGCGTGAGTGGTGGCTGGTGATGGCCGTCTTGACACTGCTCCCGGTGCCGCTGCTGGTCCGTCGGGTACCCAAGGACGCAGCACCCGTCGACGCCGGTCTCCGGAACGCACTCGGCAGGGTGGCCCGCACTCTGGCTTCGCGCAGACCGTGGATTATCGGGGTGGTTTTTGCCTGCTATACGGCGCAATGGATGGCTGTCCTGGGGTTCCTGCCGTCGATTTACAGGTCAGCAGGGCTGGGCGGCCCGTGGCCGGGCATCCTTAGCGCCTTGGTGGGCGGAGTGAATGCGATCGGCGCCCTCAGCGCAGGGTCTTTGATCCAGCGGGGACTGACTGAGCGGAAAATCATCTTATGGACGTTCCTGGCGATGTCCCTCGCATCCGCGGCCACGTTTGCCGTCGACTGGGCGGACATCCGGAACGGCATACTCTTTCAATTCGTCCTCATTGCAGTGTTCTCGGCTGTCGGCGGCCTCATACCAGCAGCAGTCACCAGCTACTCCGCGAAAATCGCCCCCATCGACGGGTCCGTTACGGCCGTCCTGGGCCTGACCCAGCAAATCTTCAATGTGGGAAACTTCCTGGGGCCGACGCTTTTCGCCCTCCTTGCTACCACCACTGGAGGATGGGGTACCACGTGGTGGCTGACGTGCGGAATGAGCGTCGTGGGCATGGCGCTGCTGATGTTCCTGGGGCAAAAGACGAGCGCAATCACCGGCACTCCACGTGGCCTACGAAGAGACTTTCCACCCAACGGAAAGACTGAATGTAAGGCCGGTCACACAAGCCTAGAGTCAAGGAAACGCCGGTGAACCGGCAAAGACTCCCCTTCAACGATTGGGCAAACCGTGTCTGAAACTCCCCACATGACGCCGGGTTCCGCGACCTCCCGCGACCCCCGGACCTGGTCCCGGGCCAAGCGCAACCGCTATGGCTGGTTCGTGACGTTCAGCCTGCTTTTCCTGATGATGCTCAGTTGGGCGGACAAAGCAGTCCTGGGCATCGCAGCCGTCCCCCTGATGAAGCAGCTGGGCATCACGCCTGAGCAGTTCGGCCTGGTGGGCAGCGCCATGTTCCTGACCTTCGGCGTGGCCCAGATCGTTGCCGCCCCGATCGCCAATAAGGTATCCAGCAAATGGATCCTGCTGGTCCTTTGCCTGCTCTGGTCCGTGGCGCAGGTTCCCATCCTGCTGTTCGCCTCCTTGCCCGCGCTCTGGGCAAGCCGGCTGCTGCTCGGCGCCGGTGAAGGCCCGCTCGCACCCGTCCTCATGCACGGCATCTACAAGTGGTTCCCGGAAAAGAAGGGCGCCACCCCCGCAGCCCTCGCATCATCCGGAGTAACCCTGGGCATCGTGGCGTTCGCCCCCGTCCTCGCCTGGGTCATCGGACAGTTCGGCTGGCAGACCGCCTTTGCCCTCCTGGCAATCGTTGGCCTCATCTGGGCTGTCTTCTGGGCCATCATCGGCAAGGAAGGTCCTTACACCAGCCGAAAGGCTGAGCAGGAAATCGACGGAATTGCGCCCGAAGAGGCCCCCGTCGTATCCGAAACCAAGATCCGCTACTGGCGCACTATCCTGTCCCCCAGCTGGATCTTTGCAGTCCTTGCCTCCTTCTTCGGCTACTGGACATTCACCCTGGCCATGTCCTGGGGACCCGCCTACTTCCAGAATGTCCTCGGTTTCAGTGGTCAGGAAGCCGGCGCGATGATCGCCCTTCCCGCTGCATGGGGCACGGTGGCCACTGTAGGCCTCAGTGCACTCACCCAGCGCCTGCACCTCAAGGGTGTACCCACCAGGAAAGCACGCGGCTGGGTCCTGGGCGGCGCCGGCGCCTTCGCCGGGGCATGCCTGGTCGCCGCAACCATGAGCACCTCACCCGTCCTGTCCATCACCCTCATGGTCTTCGGCTTCGGTACTGCTCCGGCATTGTTCGCCATCACATACCTTGTGGTGGCGGAACTGACCACCATCAGCCAGCGTGGCGCCAACCTCTCCATAGCCAACGCCGTCCTCACCAGCGGTGGCGTGTTTGCCCCCGCGGTCTCCGGGTTCCTCATAGGCGGGGCTGCCTCGCCCGGTGAAGGCTATCGTGCAGCCTTTGCCCTCGCCGGAGGCCTCCTGCTGGCATTCGGCCTGCTTGCGCTGGTCTTCGTCAACCAGCAGCGCGACCGCCGTCGGCTTGGCCTTGATGCAGCCGCAGAGGCCGCACCCGCGGGAGCATCTGCTCCCGCCCAAGGAGCCGGGGCACCTTCCCTGGAGGTCCCCAGCAAGGCTTGACGTACCCCTGTAAATCATCGGTGCGGAGGACGCAAAGCGGCCTCCGCACCGGTCTGCGTGGAACAACATGAATGACGTGGAAGGAACCCCATGGAGGACTTGGATACCCGGCGGAAGGCCGGACGAGCCGGGCTCCCGGGCAGGATCCTGGGTGGCGGCACCGAACCTGACCCCCGCTTTACTTTGGCCAATGAACGCACCTTCCTTGCGTGGATCCGCACCTCGTTGGCGCTTCTCGCCGGGGGCGTGGCCGTCGAAGCTTTCATGACTGAGCTGTTTGACCCGGGATTGCGCAAAGCACTTGCGGTCCTGCTCCTGGTGCTCGCCCTCCTTATTGGCGTAGGCTCCTTCTTCCGTTGGCTCAACGTTGAACGCTCGATGCGCCGGAAGGACCCGCTGCCGCTTCCGTGGATCGCCCCGCTATTGGCAGTCGGCGGAGGACTCGTAGCCGCCACCATGATGCTCTTCGTCCTGGTCCGCACTGCCTGAGCCATGCCGTCACGTGATGTACCGCGCCATAGCGACCCCGGGCTCCAGCCGGAGCGCACGGACCTGGCCTGGGGACGCACCGCTCTGGCGCTGGTGGTTGCCGCCGCCGTCTTCCTCCGCTGGATGCCGCACCACGGCTGGTTCGCGGGAACGCTTGTAGTGGCCGCGGTGTTAGCGGCATTGGCCATCAGCATTACGCGAAAGCGACGCCTTTATCGAGCCATCAGCGGGATCCATCGCGAAGCAAGTTCTCCCGGTATCTCCGCGGTTGCAGCCATGGCGGGCAGCGTCGTATCCTTCGCAGTCCTCGGGATTTGCACGGTCCTGCTCATTCCGGTGGGGCCGTAGCCCTGCCTCAGGGCTCCGCGGTTTCCAGCAGCCAGGCCGTCGCTTCGTCCCGCGACGTGAAGAACCGGGTGGGGCACGGGAGCGTTCGGCGGGACATGTCGAAGTTGGCGATGACGACGGCGACACGTCACCAAGGCGGGCTCGTCAACATTGGTTGACGAGCCCCGAAAGCGTCAACTAATGTTGACGCATGGAGGTGGAACGCATGAAGACACTTATTGGATCCATGGACGGCAAGGGACCCGCCGAAGCGCTGCAAGCAGTCACCGAATTGCAGAAGGAAGTCAGCCGCACTGAAGCTTCCCTCGTCAGGAAAGCCCGGCAAGCAGGACTTTCCTGGGAAGCGATCGCCCTGTGCCTCGGCGTGAGTAAGCAGGCCGTCCATCGCAAGTACGGGAAGCGGTAGGGCAAAGCGAACGCTGAACTACCCCAGCACCCGCACTTCCGCCTCCCGGACAGGCTCCCACCCGACCCCGTCGGCATCGATGACCATCGACCTCGGCTCCCGGGCGTCGTAGCGGCTGCTTTCAGCTACTCCGCAATACAGGAACCGGGAGATCAGGTCCCGCATGGAAGCAGTCACGCGCGCGGTTTCCGCCTCCGCGGCGTCGACCATCATCGGGGAATCAGCCCAGCGGTTCGTTCCATCAAAGATGAACGCGAGCGGGAAGCAGTGGGCTGCGTAGGCGCCATCAAGTTTGCTTTGGTGATCGAACCGGACCACCTGGGCCGGCACGGGTGAGTGGGCCGCGATCTCCAGGGCAGGCAAGCGGAACTGGGCCAACGTGGCAGCCCGGACCATCCGCAAGTAGGCATCGTCGGCCCCCAACAGCCCCGAGGCCAGGGCGGGATCCTTGAAGGTTCGCTCAAGGAACCCGTCCACACCGGCGTTGGAAAACTGGTCCCTCGGTTGGTTGCGCAGAAACGCGGCGGACTCTTCGGCCGTGGTCAGGATGAAAAGGGCGTCGGTGTGAATTCTCTGCACGGAATCCGCAAACCGCACCAGATCGGCCGGAACCTCCCCTGATTCTGCGGGCATGTAGGGGAACGGTCGCAGCCCTGCCCGTGCAGCCTCTTGGGCATCAAGAACGGCCGGAACAGAGGCAGCGGCCAAATCCGAGCCCAAAGTAGCAAGGACAGCAGCACAATGACTCAGCCAGACGTCCACGGGCAGAGGCGCCAGACGGGGCATGCTGATCAGCAGGGTTTGGGCCGCCATCCCCCGCGCGGACGGGTCCGTGCTCAAGGCATAGCCGTACCAAGCACCGGCCGAATCCCCGGCCAAAGTGACTTTTCCGGGGTCTCCGCCAAAGGCGCTGATGTTTTCCTGCACCCAAGCGAGCGCAGCCTTGAGATCACGCAAGGGCTTGGTGGATTCCGACGGGTCTGCGGACGGCCCGAAGTGCCCGATCACCCCGAGCCGGTAGTTCACGGTGACCAGGACAAAGCCACCGTTCCGCACCAGGTCCGGGGAGTCGTACCAGCGGCTCTCCCCGGAACCGGTGGTGAAACCGCCGCCGGGAATGAAAAAGAGCACGGGCAGTCCGTGGGCACCGGCAGGCGCCTGGACCCTCAGGCTGAAGGCGTCCTCGCTCTGTTCAAGTTCGCTGAGCGCAGTGCCGAGGAGCCCGTCCAGCATGCCCGGCCGCTGGGGAAAGGCAGCTGGACGTGCTTGCGCTTCGCCGGCAATCACACTGGATACCTCGCTGCCCCGTGAACGTGAAGAAGCAGTGCTGTACCGGAGTCCGGGCGCATCCACTACCCCGGCAGAGAGATTCGCCCGGACCTTCCCCGCCTGGGTATCGATCAGCAGAACAGTCACGCAAGGAACTCGTGATCGTCGGCCTTGACCGTCTCGGTTGCCTCCCAGTACTCCACGTTCGTGTACGGCCATACTTGGGAAACGCGGCCGTGTGAGTTCTGGTACCAGCTGCGCACGTACGGCTGCCCCCAGGCCATCCGGCGGTTTCCGGCGTCGACCCATTCCACAAAGCGGTCCAAAGCGGCAGGTCTGACGTCGATCGCGGAGGCGCCACGCTGCAGGACCTCGTGGACGGCTTTGAGGGAGAACTCTACGGCCCGCTCGATCATGAAATGCAGGCTTCCCGCCACCACTCCGCCAACGTTGGGGCCGTAGATCAGGAAGAAGTTGGGGAACCCGGGAACGGTGACGCCGTTGTAGGCCCTGGCGTCGCCTTTCCAGAAGTCGTGGATCTCTACGCCCTCGCGGCCAACTACCTCAACCTCGTCGAGGTAATCGGAAGGCTTGAATCCGGTGGCGAACACCACGATGTCTACTTCGTGTTCTACGCCGTCCTTGTCGATGATCCCCTGCTCGGAGAAGCGCTCGATTCCGGCAGTAACCACGGTGGTGCGCTCGGACTTGAGGGCCGCGGCCCACACTCCGTTGTCGCGCAGCATCCGCTTGGCTCCCGGCGGATAATTGGGAATGGCGTTCTCCAGCAGCTCGGGTCGATCCGCCAACTGCTCCTTGAGGCGCTCGATCAGCACCTCCCGGACTTCATGGTTCTTGGCGGAAACGCTCAACGGCGCACCGTGCCACCCGTCCTCCGCCGTGACGGTGTGCATGCGGCCCGGAATACCCTGGAGCGTCACCCACAAGCGGTACCACTGGGCATAGTGCGGCACCTTGCGCCGCAACCACGCGAAGGTGTCGCTGACGCCGTCGTGATAATTCGGTGCCGGCAGCATCCATGGCGCGCTCCGCTGGAACAGCACCAGGCTGGACACCTCATCGGCGAGCGCCGGCACAATCTGGTACGCGCTGGCGCCCGTGCCAATCACTGCAACGCGCTTGCCGCGGTAATCGACGCCGTGGGACCACTCCTGCGAGTGCATGGTCACCCCGCGGTACAGCTCCGCGCCGGGGAACTCGGGGATGTTGGGCCGGTCCAGTTGGCCAAGGGCGCTCACGACGGCGGCAAAGGTGCGGACCCGCTCCTGCCCGCCGCCGCTGCGGGTGATTGCCTGCCACGTGCGGGATTCCTCATCCCACATCAAACTGACAAGCCGGGTGTTGAACTCGATGGATTCCACAATGCCTGCACGCTCAGCCACGTCCCGGACGTAGTCCAAAACGTCGCCGCCTTCGGCGAACTGGTGCGGCCAGTCACCGCGCTGGGCGAAGGAATACGAATAGCCGAACGTGGGAGTGTCCAAGCGGACACCGGGGTAGGTGTTCTTGGCCCAGGTCCCGCCCAGGGTAGGGGCGTCTTCCACTACGGTGAACGGCACGCCTGCCTGTGAGTAGCGGTAGGCTGCGGCGATTCCGGCGATGCCGGCACCGATGATCAGCACCGGGAAGTCGCGCCCGGCAGCTACCTCGTCAAAGTTCCACTGCGGAGCTCCGCCCTTGTCCGGGGCGAGGTCGAGTTCATGCTTCAGCGACGCGTACCAGTTCTCGCGGCCGCCCGTGAGGAACTCGAGGAGGTCCGTCACGGCCGCGTCCTCCAGCAGGTCAACGCTGGTGATTGCCTTGTCCCGGAGTTGCCGCAAGCCCTCCAAGGCAAGTGCCTTGGCACGTTCCTGCTGCTCCGGTGACATGCCCCCGTGGGGGTGGGGCTGGGTGTCCACCAGGGTCAACGGGGGCTGCAGATCACTGCTGAGGAAGGAGGTGTCGCCGAGCGCTGCCGCGAGGGCGGCCAGCAGGACAGGAAGTTCCGCCTGGCCGACGATCTTTTCCAAGTGGACGTCATCCTCGACGATAGGCTCTGAGCTTGCTTCCCAGTAGAGGTCATCAAACCGCATCGTTTCAGACCTCGTTTCCTGCATGCTGGGCATTTTTCCTCCTTGAACTCGTCAGGCCCGCGGCTGCGGATCGACGTATGAACGCAGTTTGTTGATCACGGCCGTCTCGCTCTGCCCGGTGAAGACAGCAGCGACGTAACGGTCGGGGCGGACAACCACGGTGTGGGGCGTGGTCAGTCCCGGAAGCGCCAGAACGCGCTCGGAATCCACCAGGATCTGCTCCTCACCATGCGGGCGCGCGGCGTGGGAATTCCCCGTGAGCGTAATCCGGCGAGCACCCAGCGAGGACCAAAACTGGTTGCCCGCCGTCATTCCGGTGCTGCCGGTGCTGCCGGTGCCAAGCGTGATGAGTGCCCAACCACTCCCCAGGTGGGAGTCCAGGGGCGCCACTGAACCGTCCTCGTCAGTCAGGGTCGGTTGGCTGAGGGCAAGGCCCACCCAGGCCGCGAGTCGACGATCAACATCGCGGTCGGCTTTGATCGCAACACCGTTGCGGTAGTCCGGCGGGGTGATGAACCGCATCGACCCCAGATACCGATGTACGGCTGGAATCAGGCTGACCGTGCGGAAAGCAATATCCCGAAGATTGGTCCTGAAGGCACCGACGGCCATAACCACAGCGCCCGTCCGGCGCGAGACCTTGACCATCTTGGCCGCGTGGGTGCGGCGTTCGGACTCGTAGGTGGACAGCAGGCGGTCGGTGCCCGCACCGCGGAGCACCTCCAGCAGCTTCCAGCTCAGGTTGAGGGCATCCCGCAGGCCTGCGTTCAGTCCTTGTCCGGAGAAGGGAGGCATCAGGTGCGCGGCATCCCCGATCAGGAAAGCGCGGCCCGAACGGTAGGTGCGGGCCAGCCGCTGATGGGCTACATAGACCACGGCCCGCCTGACGTCTTCGGTGCGGAGCTCCGGGTGGAAGGGCCTGGACAACTCCAGGATCTTGTCCGGGGCCGTCATCTCGTCCGGATCTTCGTGATCAAAAAGCATGAATTCGAGCCGCAGGCGGCCCTTGATTCCCGGAACCAGGACGTAGGGACGTGTCCCGTTGCCATGGAACTCGGCGAAGGGTTCGCGCGCTCCAGGGACGTTCAGCAGGTCCACAACAATCCACCGTTCCTGCTGGGTGGACCCCACCAGGTCGATGCCAAGACTCTCGCGGACAAAGCTGCGACCGCCATCGGCGCCCACCAGCCACGAGGCTGTCACGGTGCCCGCACCGGCGTCGGAATCGAATCCGACTGTTACCCCGTCCGCTTTCTGGTTGACGGAATTTACCTGGGCACCGACAAGAAACTCAATCCCCTGATGGTCACGGGCCTTGTTCCACAGCAGTTCTTCCAGCACGGGCTGGTCGAACTGCGACTTCGCAGGGTGCCCGACGCGGGAGGGAACAGGTGTGGACGACGCAAGTGGGCGGTCATTCAACCCGAAGTAGCGGCTGCCGGTTCCCAGGAGCGATTCCGCTTTCAGCGCTTCCGCGAGGCCCAAGCGGTCCATGGTCCGGAAGGTCTCGTCAGCGATGCTGATGGCCCGCGGCTGGTCCATCGGCGCTTTGGCGGTTTCGAGCAGCACAACGCGCGCACCGCCGTCGGCAAGCAACAGCGCCGCCGTCAGACCAACCGGCCCGGCCCCGACAACCGCGACATCGAAGTCATCCATAGTGTTTCCTCCACGCATCCCTAAGCTACGAGGACGTTGCGAAGGGTGCCCAGCTTGCCGACCTCTACCTCGACGACGTCACCCGGGACCAGGAATGTGGGGGGCTCCATGAAGAGTCCCACGCCGCCCGGAGTACCGGTGACAATGACGTCGCCGGGAGCCAGCGGTGTGAACGCGGTGACGTATTCCATGATGGCGGGGATGTCGAAGATGAGGTCGGCGACGGCTGCGCGCTGGCGAACCTCGCCGTTGACCCGGGTTTCCACCACGAGCTCGGTGACGTCACCGACTTCCTCGGCAGACATGAAGTACGGACCGAAAGCTCCGCTGAGCGGGAAGTTCTTGCCCGGGGTCCACTGACCCGTGTGGCGCTGCCAGTCGCGGGCGCTGAAGTCATTGAATGCGGCATAGCCGGCAATGTAGTTCCAGGCCTCTTCAGGCTTGACGTGGTCGGCGGGGGCACCGATCACCAGTGCGACTTCGCCTTCGTAGTCGTACATGGAGCTTTCTGCGGGAATCGGCAGGTCGGCGCCGTGGGCGGCCAGGGTGTCGGAGAAGCGTGCGAAGACGGTGGGCTTGCCGACCGAGTCGCGTCCGGTTTCCTCTTGGTGGCTGCGGTAGTTAACACCGATGCAGATGACCTTGCCTGGAGTGGACAGAAGGGGGAGGAAGGTGGTTCCTTCAACGGGCTGAACCGGAGCCTTGTCCCATTCCAGGGGAGCTGACAGCAGATCTTCCTCGATGGCGGACTGCAGCGAAGGGCTGAGGTTGGCTCCGCTGGGACCGAGGTCCAGCAGCTCTCCGTTGGTTTCAAGGCCCCACGTGGGCTGGCCTTCCTGGTTCAAGTAACTCGCGTAGCGCATGTGAATCCTTTCTAGGGCCGGCATCATTGCCTCCGGCGTGCCGGTGTTTGAACTATACGCAGAATGCATTCTTGCGTCAATAATGCACTTCCATCGCCTGAGTGCCTAAGTGTACGCTTGTCCCATGGCACGACAAGCGAATGCAGAAACCATCAGTGAAGTGGTCCGGGGCAAGTTACGGGCCGACATCTTTGCTGGCCTGTGGGCCCCGGGCACCAACCTCCAGGTTGGTGAGCTCACCAAGCGGTACGGCGCCAGTTCCACGGTCATCCGTGAAGCACTGGTGCGTTTGGCCGGCGAAAAGCTGCTGCAATTCCGTCCTAACAGAGGCTTCTTCGTCTCCGAATACACCCTGGAAGAATTGCGCGGCCTGGGGGAACTTCGGTGCCGGGTCGAGGAGTATGGCCTGACCTTGGCCATCGAGAACGGCGATGTTGCCTGGGAGTCCGATCTCCTTGCGGTCCACCACCGCCTGGAGCGGACCCCGCGCCGCACCAGCGAGGACCCGGACCATATTGCAGTCGAATGGTTCCTGGCCCACCAGGCCTTCCACGCAAAGTTGCTGGAAGCCTGCCCGGTCCCTTTGTTGCAGGACTTCGCAGCCACCCTCGGCGAGGCTACCGCGCTCTACCGCCTCTGGACCGCCCCGGACAAGCGGGCCCAGACCCGGGACATAGAGGCCGAACACCGGGCCATCCTGGAGGCGACCATTGCCCGCGATGCTGCGACGGCCACCAAGCTTCTGCGCGAGCATTACATGCGCACCATCGATGTGATCGAAGAAGCCGAGTTCCATGCCGCCTCCGAAGCCGGGCTGCCCAACGACTAAGGGCAACCCGGCCCCTGGTTCTACGTGCTAGTTCAGTGCGATGGGGAACGCTCCGTGCTTCCGGAAATCCTCGCCGTTGTAGACGCCCCACCTGTTGAACCACGTCCGGTCATCCTGGTCCCATTCGATGGGCGGACGCTCAAGCTCGTAGATCTGCTCCAGATCGGTGTAAAGCTCCACCACCGTACCGTTGGGTTCAACGTAATACGCTGCGATGTTGTGTCCCGCACCGTGGCGGACAGGACCCCAGATCAAGCGCCGGCCCTTGGCAAACAGACGGTCGCCAAGGCGGCCGAGGTCGGCGATGGACTGCGTCTGCCACGCGTGGTGGTGCAGGGAACCGCGGCCCTTGATGAGGGCGATGCCGTGGTGGTCGGGGTTGCAGCGCAGGAAGTACGCGAAGTCCTGGCCAATGATGTCCGAGACCTTGAAGCCAAAGAACTCCACCAGGAAGTCCTTCATGGCGGTGGGGTTCTGGGGATGGATGTTGATGTGGCCGTAACGGTCCGGGCCAAAGGAAGACGGACCGTGCCGGTGGTCCTTCATGCCCACATAAACGTGGTAAACGTATCCTTCCGGGCCCAGGACGGCGAAGCCCTCACCGATTTCCCGCTCCAGCGGGCTGCGGGTCAGGATCGGGAACCCGGCCGCCTCAAGGCGCTTGCGGATGATTTCGAGCCCCTCCGGGCTGTCTGCCACAAGGCCGACGTGGTCGATTCCGTCCTCTTCGCCTTTCACGTACACGAGCTCATGGTGGCGGTCCGCGGCGGACAGGTAGGCACGCTTGTCGTCGTTCAGCGTCATACGCAGGCCGAGGACGTCGGTGGCCAGTTCAAGGGACTCGTCGTAGTCCCGGGTTCTCATTGCGAGATAGCCCATTTCGGTGATCACACCAAGTGACATAGCTAAAAAAGCCTTTCTTTCAGGTGCCGGCTCCTACACGGAGCGCGACGAGCCACCATCCACGCGGATGTTCTGGCCTGTGATGTAGCTTGATTCCCCGCTCGCGAGGAACCGGATAACGCGGGCCACTTCCTTGGAGCTGGCAGCCCTGCGCAGCGGGATCCTGGTGGTCCATTCAGCCGGTACGGTGCCGGGATCCTCCTTGGTAAAGCCCGGGAGGACGTTGTTCATTCGGATTCCGGACGGCCCGTACTCGTCGGAATACAGCTTGGTGAACGAGCCCAGCGCGGCACGGAACGTGCCGGACACCGGGTAGTTCGGGTTGGGTTCAAAAGGGGAACTGGTGGAAACGTTCACGATCGATCCCCCGCCGGCAGCCAGCAGGTGGGGAGTGACAATCCGGGCCAGGCGGATGACGTTCATGAGGTACATCTCGTACCCTTCGAGCCACTCGTCGTCGCTGATCTCAAGCACCGGCTTCCTGGCCGCGTGGCCGGCACTGTTAATGACGACGTCGATCCTGCCGTAAGTCTCCAGCGCCAAGTCGGTTATTGACTGCAGGTCCGCAACGGAACGGTTCGAACCAACCGCACCCACCCCACCGAGGCTTTGCGCCAACTCCATGGCACTGCCGGACGGCGAAAGGGCAGCAATTTTGTACCCGTCATCGGCCAGCGCCCTGGCAGCAGCGCCTGCGATCCCGCGGCCACCGCCAACCACCAGCGCAACTTTGACTGACGTGTCCGCCGGTGGGTTCACTGCTTGTCCTCCGCCGCCCCTAGCTCGGCGTAGTGCTGGACGAGCTTGTCCATGGCGAGCGCAGAGAGCTCGGCCGCTTCGGCAAAGTCGATCTCGTCTCCCGCGGAGGCCGAGATGTAGAAGCCGTCCGTCAGGGCGCGGCCCAGCATGACTACTTTCCGGGCAAGGTCCGGCTTGACGCGCAGGGCCGCTTCCGGAAGCCCCGGAGTGACGGCCTCAACCATGAGCTCGTACATCTGCTCACGCACTTCGAGGTATTTCTGGCGGGCCGCGTTTCCTGCCAGCCGCTTCTCCAGCGCGAACAGCAGACCGATGATCCAGAACGCTTCCTGCGCATTGGCAGGATCGGCTGAGTTCGCTGCCGAACCCGCAATGCTCGTGCGGAGGATGACTCTGTTTTCCGGGCCGCGGTGGCGTGTCTGCCAGTGTTCGAAGCAGTAGTCGATCAGTGCCGCAAAGAGGCCCTCTTTGTTTTCGAAGTGCCAGTAGACGGAACCGATCGGCAAACCGGCAACCCGGGCCACCTCGGCCATGGTGGTGCCTTCATAGCCCACTTTCACGGCCAGTTGGAGCACGGCCTCAAGGATGGCGCGTTCGTTTTCCGGTGTGGACTGGTGGACCCGGCGACGCTTGCCGGTCTCGGTCTTGCCGTTGTTGCTGCTGACGTCCGCGGCTGCCCTCGGGCTCATGCGTGCAACCCATCGCGCGCGCTCATCCGTTCGCCGCCAGGGTTGGTCTTGGCGAACTGGACCTCCTCGTACACCTGATGGCGCAGTTCACCGAAGCGGTGCAGGGAGCGCGTGTCAGCCTGGCTGCGCTCATCAGGGAGGTCAATGTGGATATCGGCCTGGACAATAGTGGGCGAGCTGGACAACACCAGGACGCGTTCGGCCAGGTACACAGACTCGTCGATGTCGTGGGTCACGAAGAGGATGGTCATGTCCAACCGCTTCCAGACGTCACGGACCAGGTCCTCCAGCTCTCCACGGGTTTGCGCGTCCACTGCCGCGAAGGGCTCGTCCATGAGCAGGACGCTGGGGTTGGAGGCTACGGCCCGGGCAATCGCGACGCGCTGCTGCATACCGCCGGAGAGCTGCCACGGGTAGCTCTTGGCAGCGTGGGACAGGGTAACTGCCTCAAGCGCTTCCTTGACCCGCGCCTTCCGCTCAGCCTTGGGTACGCCGGAGGTCTTGAGCGGCAGCTCGACGTTGTCCTCGACGCTCAGCCAGGGGAAGAGGCTGCGGCTGTACTCCTGGAAAACCACGGCCATGCCCTCGGCGGGCCCGGAGACGCGCTTGCCGTCCAGCACCACCTCCCCGGATGTTGGATCCAGGAGACCGGCGATGCATTTGAGCAGCGTGGTCTTTCCGGAACCGGAAGGTCCTACCAGGCAGGCGAACTCGCCGGCGTGGAGATCGAAGGTCAGGGACCGTACGGCCTCCACCTCGTTGCGCGTGCCTGCACCGTAGACCTTGCGCACTTGCTGGACACTGAGCCGGATATCCGACTTGTTAGCCGTCATTGGAGGCCTCCTTCAGACCGTAGTACCATCCCAGAACCCGCTTCTGGATTGCTTGGAACACCACCGAAAGCAGCACTCCTATGATCCCCAGGAGAAATATTCCGCTCCACATTTCGGGGATCGCGATGCGGTTCTGGAAGTTAATAATGGAGTAGCCAATACCGTCGGTCGACGCGAACATTTCCGAGACGACCAAGAGGATAAGTCCCACGGCAAGGCTATGCCGGATTCCGGCCATGATGAGCGGCATCGCTCCCGGCAGTACCAGGTAGCGGATGCGGTCGAAGCCGCGGAGCCGGTAGACGAGAGCCGTATTCTTCAGCACTTCGTCGAGGGACCGTACGCCTTCGATCGTGTTGAGCAGGACAGGCCAGAGGCAGCCCAGGACGATCACAGTGATCTTCATCGTGTCATTGATGCCGATGAGCAGGAGCAACACCGGGATGAGGATGGTTGAAGGCACTGCCCGGATGAACTCCAGCAGGGGTTCCAGGAACCAGCGCAGGGTGCGTGAGAGGCCGATGGCGATGCCCAGTGCCACCCCGAGTACCAAGGAGACGGCAAGGCTGATGAGAAGTCGACCCATGCTGGGTACGACGTCGGTGAAGAACTTCTCGCTGAACCACACGTTGACGAACGTGGTGGCCAGTTTGTCCGGCTTGGGGACGAAGAAGTTGGCTCCCTGGGCTGTTGCTGCCCACCAGATGCCGATAAGGATGACCGGGAGGCCCAGCCACATGCCCAGGCGTTTGAGGACGATCATGCCGCCACCTCCGAACGGACCGAGCTGTGCCAGAAGAGCACCTTGCGCTCGATGAAGCGGAAAATAAGGTTCACCAGGATGCCCAGGAGACCGGATGTCAGGATCAGGGCGATCATCGCCGGCGGGTTGTCGTTTAGCTGGGCCTGCGCCACCGCCCGGCCAATTCCGGGCGTACCGACGATGAGTTCGGAACTGATTGCCAGGATCAGGGCCACCGTAGCAGCCAGGCGGATGCCGGTCATCAGGTACGGCAGAAGCGTCGGCAAGACCAGGTGCCGTACCCGCTGGAGCCACGTCATCCGAAGGGTCCGAACGGTGTCGTCCGCCACCTTGTCAATGTCCGTGATGCCGTACATCACTTGGATCATCACAATCCAGAAACAGCCATAAATCACAATCAGGAGTTCGGCCCCGATGCGCGGTCCAAACAACAGTGCGGCCAGGGGGATGAGTCCAACAGCAGGGATGGGACGCAGGAACTCCACCGTGGTGTGCGTCGCAGCGCGCAGGAAGCTGCTCGAACCGATGAGCAAGCCAACTGCGAGACCACCCAGGGTGGCGATTGTCAGCCCAAGGAACCAGGCCCACATTGTCTGGCCCACGGTAAGCCAGAACGCGGTGAACGTGAAGTTTGTCAGGAAGGTGGGAATGACCACCGAAGGTGGTGGCAGGTGGTGCTGGCTGACTGGGCCAAAGGCTGAGTAGAGTTCCCAGACGAGGAGTGCCGTCAGGATGCCGACGACGCCCAGGACGTAGGGTCCCACAGCAGTCCACCGGGCAGCACGACGCACTCTGTGCTCCCGCGCAGGCAGGGTACTCACAGCCACGCTGCTCAGGGTTGGAGTTTGCGTTTCCACGGTTTTTGTTCTGCTCTCATTTGTGCGATCGGTTGGCGGTCGGGGCCGCCGGGCGGCGGCCCCGACACCTTCAGTTACGGCTTCCAGATCACCTTGGCCACATCGGGCTCGGCGTTGACGATGCCGTACTTGACGAGCAGATCCGCGAACAACTGGATCGTCTCCTGCGAGATATCCGGGCTGTAGAGCGAGAGCTGGGCCTTCTTTGCAGCGGCCGGATCAGTCCCCAGGGCGGCCGGCATCGCGTCGCGGATCAGATCATTGTTTTCAGTCAGGAAAGGCAGGGCCTCCTTCATGGCTTCAGTGAACCGCTTGACCTTGTCCGGATCGCTTTCCACCAGTTTGCCACTGGAGATGGAGACCAGTTCGTTCTCACCCAGGCCGGTGTCGTGGATGAAGTCACTAACCACCCGGCCCCCCTTGGAAACTACCTGCTGGATGAACGGAGAACCTGCCATGCCGGCGTCGATCTGGCCCGCTTCAATCTGGGCTGCAACTTCCGGGAAGGACAGCTGGACGAACGTCACCTTCTTGGGGTCGCCGCCGTCCTTCGCTACCGCTTCACGGATGCCGATCTCGCCGATGCCGCCCAAGGCGTTGACGGAAACCTTCTTGCCTTCAAGGTCACGGGCGGTCTTGATGGTGGACGAGGCACCCACTACTACGGCAGTGGAGTCTTCCACGATCTTGGGATCGTTTTGGGTGACACCTTCAACGATCCGGACATCGAGCCCCTGGGTGGTGGCCGTCAGTGCCGTCACGGGGCTTGCCAGCATGAAGTCCAGGTCACCGGTTGCCAGCGCGGGGAGCTGTGCCGCGCTGCTGCCTGCACCCACCACCAGTTGCAGGTCGATTCCATGCTTTTCGAAGAAGCCTTTGTCCTTGGCAACCTGGAAGGCTGCCACGGTGTTGGACGGGAAGATGCCGTAGGTGACCTTGGTCAGGCCCCCGGAGCTGCTGCCACCCGCAGCGGGGGTGCTGCCGTCAACAGATCCGGCTGCGCAGCTACTGAGCGCCAGTGCCAAGGCTACGGCGCCGATGGCCGCTGCGCGGGTTTTCTTGATGTTCATGGATTCGCTCTCCCTTGAGTGAACGCTGCGCGGGCTTTTGCCTGCCGTCTTCAGCGACGAGTTGCAGCAACAGTATTTGTGGATAACGCCTTTGTCAATGGATTATGCATTCTTAGATTTATTATGCGTTCTGTGGCTCAAAAGTGACAGTCGCCACACTGAAAACTTTCTCCAGAACATCGCTGAGCTCCTGCGCCAAGCACTCTGCGGCCACCACATGGTCCGGCCGCACGATGATTGCCGAGAAAGGCCTCTCGTCAAACCAGGACTTCAAAACGCCGCTCTCGTCGCCCACAACGCGGACTCCAGGTGCAGCAGCATCTTTGGCCCACGGCAGCTGCGTAGCCGGCACCGCGTGCACCAGGACGCCGCCAAGCCTTGCGAGCTTGTCCGCGGCGGCCTCGCTCACGAAAGCCGTAGGATCGTTGTTCCAGACCACCACCCGCCAGCCTTGGCCGGTGGCGTCGTCCAGCAGGACCGACTTGCCGTCCTCATTGCGGACTGTGGGCTGCGGGAACAGCGTTCCCACCGTACGCGGCGCGTCCTCCCTGTCCGGCAGTGACTTCCACGTGGGAAGCTTCGACGGGACCACAATGCCGTGATCGTACTTCGGCATCGGCTTGTAGCCCTGGCTGTTCAGGCGTGCGCGGGCCCTGGGGAGCCGATCCACCACGGCAGCGGCCATATCGCGGACAGCCGTGCGCAGCTTGTTGTGGTCCGTGACCAGGTTCGCCATGTTCAGTGACAACGCCACCATGGCCTTCACGTGCTCCCGACGCTCGTCTTCGTAGGAATCGAGCAACCGGTCGCTGGCTTTGCCTTGGACGACGGCCGCGAGCTTCCAGCCAAGGTTCAGGGCATCCCGGATACCGGAGTTCCACCCTTGGCCAGCCACAACCGGCATGACGTGGGCGGCATCGCCCGCCAGAAGGAAACGCCCCACCCGGAACTTTTCCGCGACGCGGGCATGATGGGCATAGACCCGACGGCGGATGATGTTCAGGCGCGCGGGATCGGGGACGTGGGGCGCGAGGAGGGAGAAGACGAACTCATCATCCTCGGCCACCTCTTCGGTTTCCCCTTCAAACAGCGTGAACTCCCAGCGCCGGATACCGTGGGGCAGGCTGAGGGTTGCGTAGCCGCGGCTTGGATCTCCGCCAAATACCGCGTGCGGGGTGCCGATTGGATCGTTCGCGACGTCGATCACGAGGCCGCGCGTCGATCGTGTTTCACCGTCGAACTTGAGCCCCAGGTGCTGACGGGTCAGCGAGCGGCCGCCGTCGCAACCCACGACGTAGCCGGCCGTAACCCGCTCCTCACCGGTGGGCGTGCTGACGGTGGCGGTGACGCCGTCGGAATCCGACTCGAAAGCCTCCACCCGGCAACCGAAGCGCACCTCTACATGGGGGTACCGCGCCAGGCCTTCCAGCAGGGCCTTATCAACCAGCGGCTGGATGAAGCCGTTCCTTCGGGGCCAGCCGAATTCACGGGTAGTGGGGTTGATTTCCGCCAGTATCTTGCGGTCACCGTTGACGATCCGGATCTTCTGGTCCGGCACCGTGTGCGGCAACACCTTGTCCACCAAACCGATGGTCTGCATGGTCCGGAGTGCTTCGTCGTCAATGCCGACCGCACGCGGGTAGTCAATGAGTTCATTGCCGGCCTCGAAGACCACGGTGCTGACGCCGAACTGGCCAAGGAGGTTGGCCAGGGTCAACCCGACCGGACCGGCCCCGATGATAATTACGTCCTTGCGGTCGCTCATGCTGTGCCCCTCAGGGTCTTAATGGATTCCTGTGCCGCACGGCTAAGGAATACGAGGTCGATGCCGAGTCCGACGTAGTCGACGAGTTCCCGGTCAAGAAGGTCGGCTGCGTAGGTACCGGAGCTCGAATAGATGCCCAGGGTCACGCCGTGTTCCCTCGTCAAGGCAGCCAGGTGGACTATCGCGTCGCGGACAGGTCCGTCTTCCCAGTCGCCCCTGCCCGGAAGACCGAAGGACACTGCCAGGTCCGCCGGTCCGATGTAGATCGAGTCAAGGCCCGGAGTCGTGACGATTTCTTCCGCGTTCTTCAGGCCGGCCACCGTTTCGATCTGCGCGACGGTGGACACTGCGCGGTTGCCGGCCTCGGTGTAGGACTCTCCCTTATATAGGGCAGGCCTGCTGGGACCGAGGCTACGGTTGCCCACGCCGGGGTACTTGGTGGCCTCCACCAGCATGCGCGCCTGTTCGCCCGACTCGATGGTCGGAGCGATGATGCCGCGGGCACCGCTGTCAAGGAGGCGAAGGATGGGGGCCGGATCAAGGCTTCCTACCCGCGCATAGGTATATGCGGAATCACGGGGTGCTGCCCGCAGCATGGTGCAGGCAGCTTCGAGCCCCACTTCGCCGTGCTGCAGGTCGACCACAACGCCGTCGTAGCCGGCAGCGAGCGCCCACTCCGTGACGGCGAGGGAGGAAAGGGCCTGGTGCAACAATGCCGGCGGCCGGCCGCCGCGGCTATCCCACTTCATTTCGCGGCGCTTTCCGTCAGGCGCTTGGCGTGTGCGGCAGCGTTCATTCCGCCGAAGATGGGGTTGATCTCGCGCCGCGCGATCTTCCACTCGCCGTCCACCTCACGGTAGACCTCCCGGAACTCACCAACGCTGGCAGGCATGAGCGGGTTCTCGGAGGAATCCCGGAACGTCAGGTACTGGGTCCAACCGTGCAGTTCCTCCCCTACCCATTCCAACCGGATGCCGCCGATGAGGTGGCGGCCCACCACTCCGGTGACCTTGGCGCGACGTTCGCCCCAGGCCTTGATGGCGTCACGGCCATCCATGTCACCCAGGGGACCCGTGGATACAGCGTCTTCCGTGTAGAGCTCCCAGGTTGTATCCGCTTTGCCGTGATCGAGCCGCCACAGCAATTCCGCGACGAGCGCCTCGATGGCCACGCGGGTTTCAATCGTCACCTTACGCATGGACAGCCTCCGTCAGGTGCGCGACCACGTCTCCGAACCCGTGCGAGTACTTCGCCGTGTACGTAACGTTGGGATCCCAGTCCACGATCAGGCCGATGGATCCGGAGAGCAGGATCTCTCCAGCGCGAAGGGGCTTGCCGATCCGCAGCGAGGTCTCTGCCAACCACTGGACTGCATTGATGGGATCACCCATGACGTTTGCGCCAACACCGCGCGTCAATTCTTCATCGCCCCGGTAGAGGACCATCTCCACCTGCTTGAGGTCCACCTCACCGTAGGGGATGCGAACCGGACCCGTAACGATTCCTTCGCAGGCGGCGTTGTCGGCAATCGTGTCCACGATCCCCATCTTGTAGCTGTGGTAACGGTTATCCACCAGTTCCATTGCAGGCGTCACATAGTCGATCGCTGCCTCCACGGATGCCAGATCGGTATCCAGGATGTCCGACTTCAGGACGAAAGCCAGCTCGGCTTCGATCTTCGGGTGGAAGTACGCCGACGCGGGCCGCTCAACGGGGGACTCGAAGACCATGTTGTCGAGGATGATGCCGTAGTCAGGCTCGTCCACGCCGGCGCGCGCCTGGACCACGGGATTGGTCAGGCCGACTTTCCGGCCAACACGACGGCGGCCTTCCGCAGCTTCGCGCTGCTGGGTGACGAGCTCGGAGATTCGGTAGGCCGCGTCCTTGTCCTTCTCCGGCAACCTGTGGCGAACGAACTCGATAGGGGTGCGCGTCGTCCGCGCCTTGTAGAGATCTTCAGCGATCTCCGTAATGATGTCCGACATCTGCATCAGGCCTTTCTGCTGAGGAAGTCGAGTGCTTTTTCGTTGAAAGTGCTGGGATCCTCCCACTGCGGCCAATGGGCGGCGTTGCGGATCAGCGCGAACTCGCCGTCCGGAATTGCCGCCGCCAGGGTCTCGCCCGTTGCCACGCCGCCGGTCGGCTCATGGTCCGTCCACACCAGCAGGGCCGGCACCGGGATTGCAGCGTAGTCTTCCTTGGTCACCTGGTTCCGGGCACGGATATCCGGCACCTGGAGCGCCATGATGTGCTCCATAGAGGTGATGAAGCCCGGCCGTCCGTAGACGGCGCGGCGGACTTCCACCAGTTCATCCGTGATCTGTTCGGGATCATGGATCACCACTTGGAGCCGGGCCTTGACGTTCTCGTAGCTGGGATCCTCCACGGCCTTGCGGCTCACCGGGCTGACACGGTCCATGGACTTGGAAGCCACCATGCGACCGCCAGGAGCACTCAGGACAATCGTGTGCAGGCGCTCGGGGTGGTGTGCGGCGAACTTGATGGCGATCCACCCGCCGAGTGATTCACCCAGGAGGTGCACTTTGTCCAAGTCGAGCACGTCCAGCAGATTCAGGAGGTGTGCCTCGTAGTCAGGGATCTCGAGGTCGGCTTCAGCCAACGTTGAATACCCGTGTCCGGGGTAGTCGTAGCCGATCACCCTGTACTTTTGCGCCAGGGCGCGGATGTTATGGGTCCACGCTTCGATGTGCCCGCTGGTGCCGTTAAGGAGGACGAGGGTCTGCTCTCCTGCGCCTACGGTCAGGACGCGCGTCCGCCATGGTCCCACCTGGACGTATTCGAGGGTGTGGGGGAGATCGGCGATCTCAGCCCACATGGTTGCCTGCCTCATGCGTTCCGGGGGATGGCAGCTGTGATGCCGAAACCGGCGCCCCAGGTCTTGACCGGCCAGTAGCGGTCCACAACCATGCTGTAGTCGCCCGCCGTCGACAATGCGCTGTAGGCCGCGATCCAGGAACGCATCTCATGCGCCGCACTGCCGCCTTCGGCAATGAACTGGTCATTGTCCCAGCCGTCGACGTCGGTCAATGCCCCTGAACGGAACACCTTCATCAGTTTCTGGTCCCATTCCTCATTAAGGGGAGCGCTGGACCTCAGGCCATCGGCAATCGCCTGGATGCCCTCGATGATCTTTCCTTCGCGGGCAGCCCGGTCTTCTTTCGACGGCGAATAGGAGACCAAGCGCTGCTGGACGGGTTCGGGCGAGCCGTCGTACTCGGGAATCGGCGGGTTGTGGGAGAGTCCGCCGGAGGCCACAAGGAGAACACGCTTATCCAACTGCTGGGCAGCGCGGCCCAGGGCTTCACCCATCAGGCGGATGCGGGCCATGGGGGTGAGTGGCTTGCCGATCGCGTTCACGAACACGGGAACGAACGGGTTGGTGAAGCCCGAGCCGTACAGGAATTCCAGCGGCTGCATGACGCCGTGGTCAACTTCGAGGCGCTCCGAACGGGCGATGTCGATTCCCTGGGCAATGGTCAGCGCGTGCAGTTCCCGGGCGGTCTCGGAATCGACGGGGAGGGTGCCTTCACCCGTTCCGTAGTCCCCGACGCCCACGGCCTGAGCACCAATGGCGAACGGGGGCATCATCGAGTACAGCACACCGTTGAAGTGGTCCGGGCCGAAGATGACCGTGACATCCGGGGCGAAGTCCTCCACGAACGAGCGAACCTCTGCCAAGGCTTCATTGATTTCCGCGAAGATCGTTCCGCCGGGATCGACGTTTCCAAATGATGGCGCGTGTGACAACGCGGCAAGCGCAAGCGACATTGCTTTCCCTCTCAGTGATCTCGACCACATCAGGTCGTTCCCTAGAGTGTAGATTCTAGATTCGTCATTTTGCAATAGGCTGAGGGAAATCGACGGCCGATCACATGAGGTAACCTCCCGCCGTCGTCACGGGGATCGGAGCCTATTCTGGGGAAGTAGCCGCCTGTAGAGAGCCGAAGGAAGCCCATGCCCAGTCCCGATCGCCCCCTCCGAAAGCTTGGATTCCTCACCATCGGCCTGTTCGATCCCACTGACCCAGCGGCCGGCCACCGGTCCACACTGGAGATCATCGAGCTCGGCGAGCGCCTGGGGTTCGACAGCGCCTGGCTGCGCCACCGGCATCTGCAGTTCGGGATCTCATCACCGGTGGCGGTGATGGCAGCGGCCAGCCAGCGCACATCAAGGATCGAGCTCGGAACCGCGGTGACACCGCTGGGCTGGGAGAACCCCTTGCGCTTGGCTGAGGATCTGGCCACCGTGGATCTGCTCAGCGGCGGACGCATCAATCCGGGCGTCAGCGTGGGGGAACCGATGACGTACAGCACTGTCAAGCACGAGCTCTACCCCGACTCCGCAGACACCGAGGACTTCAGTTACGCACGGGTGGAACGGTTTGCCCGGTTGGTAGCCGGGGACAAGGTGCGGGAGTTCTCCGGCAAGCAGGGTGTTGTGGAGGAGTTCTCCAACCGGGTGGAACCGCACTCTCCCGGACTACGGGACCGTCTCTGGTACGGAGCAGGCAGCTCGAAGTCCGCCGCGTGGGCCGGCGAGCACGGTTTCAACCTGCTCTCCAGCAGCGTCATTTTCCCGGACAAGGACCAAGCCCCGTACTTCGCCGCGGTTCAGCAGGCGCAAATCCGTGCTTTCCGCGACGCAGCGGCGCGCGCCGGACACGCAAACGCCCGGGTCTCGCAGGGCCTGGTGGTCATCCCCACGGACTCTGCCTCAACAGCCCAGCGGGAGAAGTACCAGCGTTACGTGGACGAGCGCACTCCGCGCACACTCACTCCGCAGGGACCACGCGGGATGGTGTTCGCTGCGGACATTATCGGCTCCAGCGACCAGATCGCGGAGCAGCTGTACGCGCACGGGGGCTTCCAGGAAGTCGACGAGGTAGCGTTCGCACTGCCTTTCAGCTTCGACCACGAGGACTACGTGCAGATCCTCACGGACATCGCGGAGAAACTCGGACCGGCTTTGGGCTGGGCTCCGGTCTACTGACGAACAGCTCCTAAATTACGACGGCGGACCGGTCACCCGGGCGGCTCAGGCGCCGGAACGCGTGTCGAACTGAGCCGCAGATTCCCTGAGCAGGCGGGCAACCGTGTCCACGGGCAGGCTCGTCGGCTTCTTCCTGTCGAAGCGCCGAAGTGCGATGTGCCGGGTACCGAGGCCCGGCACATCCAGGATGTCCACTTGGTCATGGACGACGCCGGTCAAAGCCAAAGTGGGCACAATCGCCACACCTTCCCCGGATGCGACCAGGGCAAGGGCGGTGAGCGTATCCACATATTGATGCACCGTCTCAATCCGCACTCCCGTGGAATGGCGGAGGCGCCCCAGCACGGCGCTGTTCGCGGCGGACTGCTCAACTCCCAGCCAGGGCAACGGGAGGCGGCTGAGGTCGATGGCTTCAGTGGCCAGCAGTGAGCCTGCGGGAACAACCAGCTTCCACGGTTCATCCAGCAGGGGCTCCTGCACCATGCCGGCCGCGAGCGGACGCTGCTCGGCCGCCGTCGAGTCCTGCTCGATGACCAGCGCGTCAAGCTGCCGTTGCCGCAGCAGCCGCATGAGGGGCGGGAAAGCGTCCTCAACGATTTCAATCTTCAATTGCGGGTACTGGCTGCGCCACTCGGGAAGCCGCGGGATCACCACGGTCCGCATGAAACTGGTGAAGCCGCCAATTCGAACGACACCCGCAACCTTGGCCTCGCCCTCCATCCGGGCACGCGCAACATTGAGCGCCCGTTCGATCTCTTCGCCGGCTTCTGCCATCGCCAATCCAGCGGGTGTCAGTACCGAGCCCTTGGGGGTCCGCTGCAGCAGGGCCTGTCCCACTTGGTGCTCAAGTTTGCTGAGTTGCTGTGACACAGCCGACGGCGTGATCCGTAGTTCATCGGCGGCTGCGAGCACCCCTCCGGTGCGCGCCACAGCAAGCAAAACAAGGAGTCGGCGCGGGTCCATATCCATGTTAAGCAACTCTAAATACCGGCTTCAGAAGATTGCAATTGATCTAAACCAGAACGTGCCCCAATATTTAGTTCATAGCCGCAAGTTCCACTTCTTCGCGGCCCCTCCTCTACTGCGAACGCCCCTGTTTGCGTGCGCCTAAAATACGGAAGGATTCCAATGGAACTGCTCTGGGAAATGACCGGATGGGCCGGCGCAGCGGCGATGCTCGGTGCCTACTTGGCAGTGTCCATGGGTTGGCTGAAGCCTGGACGCAACTTCCAGGTCGTCAACCTGTTTGGATCCTGCGCATTCATCATCAACGGCACACTGCATGGGGCCTGGCCGTCAGTGGTGACCAACGTGGCTTGGTTCGCCATTTCCGCCGTCGCGCTTTACCGCATGCGGGAGAAGAAGCCGGCAGCCGCCGTCGTCGTTGAGGTACCAAGCCGTGCGCCGGAAACCGGCGCGCAGCTGATTGTTCCGGGAGCACAAGCCGCCTAAGGCGCGTTTCCTCAGTCCACAAACTCCGACTGCGTCTCGATGAAGTCCCAGTCCGCCGCCGTCAATCCCCCGCTGAGACTGTCCTGATGCGGTCCACCGGCTTCGGCAATGTGTTGCAGGACCTCCAGGGGAAGTTCCTCGGCCCGCAGGTTTTCCCGCAACCATTCCTTGCTGTCCAGGTGAAGATCGAGCCACCACATGAAGATTTCCATCGCACGCCGCCTTCCGTCCACTCATCGCCAAGTGAGACCACGGATTAACGGTAGGCCGGGGCCGGTGCGCCTACAAGGACCAGCTGGTAAAACCCCTTGTAAGGAGCCTCCGTCGGGGTCAATCTGTACGTAGGAACCACGAGGGACCCGCGATGGATTGTGACATCGAGCTGGAGATCGGCACCGGCTCAACACGCGGTGAGTACACGGTGCACGTGGTCCGTGCACCGGCGGGAGGCCACGCATCAGGCCGGTTCACCCTTGACATCGACGGCATCCAAGGCAGGCTCCCCCAGCTGGAAGCCACCGTCCTTGCCTCCGCCGTAGCGGCCCGGAGAACACTCCCTGTTGCCGAAGTCGCCGTTCGGGAAGTTGGCCAGCAACTGTTCCAAGCGCTGTTCACCCGTGAGGTGTACGGCACTTACCGCGCCAGCCTGGGCGCAGCGCAGCATGCCGGCCAACAACTCCGCGTGGTCCTGCGGCTGGCTGCCCCCGAGCTGGCCACCATGCCGTGGGAAACGCTGTTCGACCCCGAAACGGAAACCTACCTCTGCCAGACCGAGCCCCTGCTCCGGCACATCCCGGCCCCGGACTACAACCAGAACCCGTTGGATGTCGCCCCGCCGCTGCGGATCCTCGGCATCGTCGCCTCGCCCCGCGACCTCCCCGCCCTCGACGTCCAGGCGGAGAAGGACCATCTGGCCCAGGCTCTGGCGGGTCCTGGCGATGAGGGCCGCGTGGAACTCGTCTGGACCAGGAGCGGCACGTGGGATGACGTCCAGTCAATGCTCCTCGCCGGACCATGGCACGTGGTCCACTTCGTTGGACACGGCGACTACGACTCCCGCACGGATGAGGGCCGCATCGCGCTGGTGGGCAACGACGGCCGCGCCGCGATGGTCCGCGCCGTCAGGCTGATGGCCCTCCTTAGCGTGGCCGCTCCCCGGCCGCGCCTGGTGGTGTTGAACTCGTGCTCCTCGGGTGAGATGGGACAGACGGATCTCTTCTCCGGCACAGCCTCGGCCCTGGTCAGGAGCGGCATCGGAGCTGTGGCAGCCATGCAGTTCGCCATCAGCGACTCCGCCGCCATCGCCTTTGCACACGGCTTTTACGCGGCCATTGCAAACGGCCGCACAGTGGACGAAGCCGCCCGGATCGGCCGCATTTCCGTCATGGCGAGCCCCGACGGCACTCTCGAATGGGTCACGCCCGCACTGTACGTCCGCGGCGGTTCAACGCAACTGTTCTCGCTGCAGGGCACCCCGAGCGGGCGGCCCCCGGCGGAACGCACGACGCCGACAAGGGCCTCGGGCGGTCAGTCCGCCTCCGTGTCGTCCGCTTACACAGCCATCCCCCACGAGTCAGTCCTCCCAGCCGACTCCCCGGGTCCCGCAACCACCAAACCACTGCCGGAAAGCGAAACCGCGCGGGCAACAACCTCCGGCACGGACCTGGACCAAGTCCGGCGGAGGGCGCAACTGCGTGCCTTGTATGTGGAGGCGTCGGCCGAGCTGCGGGCCAAACACTACGAACAAGCGCTCGAATCCTTCAACGACCTCCTGACCCTGGAGCCCGGTTACCGGGATGCTGTGGCTCTCAGGGACACCGCAAGCAGGCGGCTCACTGAAGAACGGGCCTACCGGGACGCCACGGCTGCGGAGGAATCCGGGGATTGGATTGCAGCAGCAGAAGGCTTCGCGAAGCTGCTGGACAGCCCCCAGTACCCGGACGCTGCGCGGCGCAAGGAAGGCTGCGAGCGCAAGCAACGCATCTCCGACCTCCAAGGAGAGCTCCGCTACCACCACTCCAAAGGTTCGTGGGAGGCGGTGATCGATGTCGCCAAGGAGCTCAGGACCCTCGATCCGGGGGCCGCGGATCCGGACGGTCTCACCACCGCAGCGAAGGCGGAGCTCAGTAAGGCCGCCCCGGAGAGCGCCGCGGAGGATATCGCGGACGAAGAGCGCGGATCCTACACCGCAAGCGATCTCCCTGCCCTTAAGAGGCAGGCCGGCGCCCAACCCAAAGAGAAGGCACCTGGGCTCGTGCCGCCGTCGGGCCCTGACGAACCGGTGTGGAAACCGGCCCGGCGGCCACACCTGCCTCTCGCCGGCGCCACCATCGCCTGGGCGGGTGCAACGTTGGCAACCGCCGGCGGTGTGGGCGCCGGCTTCGTGGTGTTCTTCATGTGGTTCGACCAGAATTACTGGCAGGACAACGGCGGCGACATCGTGCTCCGCATCGTCTACGGCGTGGTCACGGCGTTCGGCTATCTGCTACTCGTGATCGCCGGCCTTCCGGATCGGTCAGCGCAGGGACGGCTGGCGATGACCTGCCTGGTGGTCTCGCAAGGCGTGTTCGGACTGGCCGGACTTAACTACACGGTTGAGGTAGCCGCCGTCATCGGCAGCTTTGCCGTTGCGGGTTCCGGACTCTGGGCCGGAGTGCTTGCCATGAAGTATCCCGCGCAGCAGACGATGGCCTGGCTTCTGCTGTTGCCTACCGTCCTGCTGCCCATCATTTGGATCCAAGGGAAGGGCGTGTTCCTGGTGAGTTGGTACATGTCTCAGGCGTTGCCGTTGCTGTTGCACCTGATCCTGCTGTGCGGGGCTGGTATCGCTTTCCTTGTCACTGCACAGCGCACCGCGAGCGTCGGGGGCGTGGGCATGGTCATCAAGGACGCGTCATGAGCCGCTTGGTTGAGTTCGCCACGGACGACGGCGGCACCGTGGTTGTGGAGGTGGCCAGCACGGCCGGGAGCTTGGTGACCAGGGGCGGGGATCACGCAGCCGAGCATTCGGGGGTATTTGCCCGGGCCCAGCAGACGTTCCAGCGGGCGCTCGAGCACGTCAGGCCGGCAGTCCAAGGCGTCATCGACGAACTGCTGAGCTTGGAGAACCGGCCGGATGAGGTGAGTGTGGAGTTCGGCATCGACCTCCATGCCGAGGCCGGCGCATTCATTGCTTCGGCAAGCACGGCGTCCAACTTCAAGGTCCGCCTCACGTGGAACAAGCCTCCCAACCCTCCCAACTAGGTCGCAATAGTGCGCGTTTTGAGCGCCTGTCATGTCTCATGACCTTGTAGACACTTCATGTCTCATGACTTCGTGGACGGTTGTTGTCTCACGACTGTGTGGACACTTCGTCTTGGGACTTTGTTTGTCGGCCTCTGCGGGGCGGGTACTTTGTTCGTTTCTTGCGGGTGCCTTGTGGGTCTGCGACGACTCCTGAGGGTTTTCCGTTGCCGACGTAGGTGGTTCCGTGCGGAGGTCTGGGGTGAGTGATGATCTCGGTGCCTTGTGCTCCGAAGAACATGATGGTGGTGTCGTCGTAGATGATGTGCACGGTGGTGCCGGTGTGTTCTTTGCCCATTTTGAAGTGGGTTCCTAGGATCGTCACGGACCCGTTCCGGTTCACTGTTCGGTGCGCGCTTTGCCTGTCCGTTGCGGGCGTGACTTGCTCAGGAACGGTTGGCGGGGGCGTTTTCGGGGTGGCGTTCCAGGCCTCATAGGGCGTCGTTCCCGCGGGTAGGCCTTGATGTTCGCGTTCGTTGTTGTAGTAGAGATCGAAAGCGTCGACCTGCAGTTGCAGGGCAGCCATTGAAGGGGCCGGGAGTTGCCTGTGCAGGTATCGGTGCAGGGTTTGGTGGAAGCGTTCGTTCTTGCCTTGGGTGGTGGGTTTGTAGGGTTTGCCCGTTATCGGTTCGATGCCTTTGGCTTTGAGGAACTCCACGAGGGCCCCGGTGCGGCCGCGGCGGGTGGGATTCAGTGCCGAGCCGTTGTCGGAAAGGAACTTCTGCGGTGCTCCGTGGCGTTCGATGGCCTGGGTAACGACGGCGATTGCGGCGGCGCTGGTTTCGCCGGGTGCGACCAGGGACGCCAGCGCCAAACGCGAATGATCATCGATGAGTTGGAAGATGGCTACCTTCTTGCCGCTGGCGAGCTGCCATTCGGTCGAGTCGATTTGCCAGCACGCGTTGGGTTGCGGATAGACGAACCTTTTGTAGGCGCTTCGAGGCTTCTTCCGCGGTTCGGGCATCACGACACCGGCCCGGGAAAAGATCCTGGCCACGGTGGCACGCGAGGGCGGTGTGAAGCCTTGTCGTGAGAGCTTCGCGATGACAGAAAGCGGACCGTGGTCCTGCCCGCTCTCCTGCAGTTCCGCCCGGGTACCGAGCAGCAACTCGATCATCGCCTGTGGGGTCAGGGCCGGCATGGTTCTTGGAATCGTGGGCTTTTTCTCCAATGCCTTCACCGGCCCCACCTCGGCAGCCGCCGCCCGGACCCGGTAGAACCAGGCCCGGGAGACATTGTGCTTCCTGCAGAACGCAGTAACCGCGCCTCTGGGCGAATCCTCGGACCACGTTGCCACAGCATGCCGGATCTTGATGTCCGGTTGGGGTTTGCTCATGCATAGCAGCAAACCCGCAAGCTAAGTGTCCACGATGTCCTGAGACAGAGTGTCTACGAAGTCATGAGACAGAACTGTCTATTAAGTCATGAGACTCCACACGCGTTTTGAGCGCCCATAACGCGCACAAATGCGACTCAGTTGGGGGACGGTCGGCCTGTTCAAGGGCACACTGCAGCGCAACAATAAGGTATGGCTGGCGAAGATTTCAG